>NZ_CAITNG010000094.1 GCF_903893715.1 uncultured Mucilaginibacter sp. | reverse complement strand
AGCAACAACAAGCTCAACAACAGCAGGCGCAGCAACGTCAGCAGCAGCAAGCCCAACAGCAACAGGCGCAGCAACGTCAGCAGCAGCAGCAAAGGCAAGCACCGCCTCAGCAGCAGCAGCAAAGACAGGCACCGCCACAACAGGCTCCGCCACAACAAGACAAGCGTGAAGAACGCAGACCGTAGTTGGCGTTGACATTAAAAAAGCCCCGAAAATATCCGGGGCTTTTTTAATTTTATGGCGAAGTATCCATAAAAATTGATGAACTTGTATCGAGATAATTTATTACATCACCCATGAGAAAAACACTGTTTACTATTAAGATATGTTTGTGCCTGGCACTATGCCTCAGCACGGCCGCAAAAGTTGCGGCGCAGGGCACAAAAACAAACGATAAGATACATTTTATTGAGGATGCATGGAGCGAAGCTTTAAAACAGGCAGCCGCCCAAAACAAGTACATTTTTGTGGACGCCTATGCCAGCTGGTGCGGGCCATGCAAAATGCTGAAGAATACAACTTTTAAGGATGCCAAAGTAGCTACGTTTTACAACAAGAATTTTGTGAATATATCGATAGATATGGAAAAGGGTGTTGGGCCTAAATTGGCTGCCGAATGGCAGATGCAGGCTTACCCAACCCTCATTATTTTTAACCCGCAAGGTAAACCCGTTTTAGGTACCGTGGGCTACATTAAAGCCACAGACCTGCTGAAATTTGGGCAGGATGCTTTGGCGAAGAAGATGTAGGGGGTTTTGATTTTCGCCAATAATCACTAACTTTAACAATAAAAAATTAAAAAAGCAATGACTACGATAACATTACAGGTGCCTGATGATCTTGAAAAAGACCATGATGAAACTGTTCGTTTAATTGCAGCCAAATTATACGAGGCGGGTAAATTGTCATTAGGGCAGGCGGCCGAAATGTGCGGCATGGATAAATGGGATTTCCCAAAGGTATTGGCCCAATTTGGCGTAGATTATTTTCAGTATAGTGCAGAAGATGTAATGGCTGATGTTGCAAGAATCTCCAAAAGTTAATACCATTATTACCGATGCCAGTTGTTTTATTTTATTTGACAACATAGGTTGCCTTGATGTACTCCAAAGACTTTATCTGCGGGTAGTTACCACACCTGAAATTGCAAAGGAATATGGGAAATCGTTACCTGAATGGGTAATTGTTAAATCTGTAGAAAATTTAGCCTTGCTTAATACTTACTCAGCAATTGTTGCATTGGGCGAGGCCAGTGCTATAGCATTGGCAATAGAAGTCGTTTCGCCGTTATTAATTCTTGATGACCTAAAAGGCCGTAATCTTGCCGAATCGTTCAATTTGGCATATACCGGCACCATTGGGGTGCTGATTTCAGCAAAAAAACAAGGTATTATACATTCTCTTAAACCATATTTTGAGAAGATTGCCGCTACAGACTTTCGCATCCCCGCAAATTTCCTAAAAACACTCCTGGTTAAGTACGACCGGTAAGTACATAGAAACAAAAATAGCGATGGGTTTGAAACCCATCGCTATTTTTTATGGAGCGAAAGTTATTTATGCGTAGCTATTCAACATTACCGGCATCACCAGCATCAGTACATCTTCGTGCTCGTCGCCGCCTTGGGGCAGCAACAAACCGGCGCGGTTTGGTGTCGACATTTCCAGTGATACTTCGGCACTGCTTAGGTTTTTCAGCATCTCGATGAGGAAACGGGCGTTAAAGCCAATCTCCATATCTTCGCCTTCATATTGGCAGCTTAAACGCTCGTGCGCTTCGTTAGAGAAGTCGATATCCTCGGATGAGATATTCAACTCACTTCCGTTTATTTTTAACCTTACCTGGTGGGTGGTTTTGTTAGCGTATATGGCAACGCGGCTCAACGAACCTAAAAATGCCTGACGGTCTATCAGTAATTTGTTGGGGTTGCTTTGCGGGATAACGGCTTCGTAATCCGGGTAACGCTCGTCAATTAAACGGCAAACCAAATTGATGTTGCCAAATTTAAAGAACGCGCTGGTGCTGTTGTACTCGATGGCTACGTTCACATCATCCGACGGTAGCGAAGACTTTAGAAGGTTCAATGCTTTTTTTGGCAGAATGAACGATGCTGTACCGGCAGCTTTTGCATCGGTGCGGCGATAGCGTACCAGTTTATGCGCGTCGGTAGCTACAAAGGTGATGGATGTGGTGGTCAGCTGGCAGAAAACACCCGTCATGGCAGGGCGCAGCTCATCGTTGCTTACCGCGAATATGGTTTTGCTGATGGCTTCGGCCAGTACTGATGCCGGTAAATTTACCGAAGACGCGTTTTCTACAACCGGAATCTTAGGGAAATCGTCGCCGTTTTCGCCGCTCAGTTTGTATTTACCGTCGCCGGCGTTTATTTCGATAGCGAATGTTTTGTCATCAACCGAAAAAGCAATGGGCTGCTCGGGCAACGATTTTAAGGTATCGAGCAAAATGCGCGATGGTATAGCCACACGGCCGTTTTCTTTAGCCTCGACGGTTAAAGAAGTCGTCATGCTGGTTTGCAGGTCGGTTGCCGAAATGGTGAGGTTACCATCCTTAATTTCGAACAAAAAGTTTTCGAGTATGGGCAATACAGTGCTGCTGCTCAGCGCGCCGCTAACTGCCTGCAACTGCTTTAGCAATGTTGATGTCGAAACTATAAATCTCATATCTCTCTTCAGTAATTATCAATCAAAAATATAAAAAATTAGTGCGCATACTTTCGTTTGCGCATATAATGTTGAAAAATAGCAAATATTAACACTAAAGCAATGGGAATTACATTATTTATTAACTGCCAGAACATTTTTTCGCTGCGGATGCGGGTGCGGTCGAGCAGGCGGAGCTGTATTTCTTTGTTGCGCAGGCTGATGAGGCCCGAGTCGTCGGTCATGTAATCGGCAATATTGAGCAACAGATTTTTGTTGCCGTAGCTTTCCCGGGTGAAATGGTCGAAACCTAAGGGATATGGCGAACCATCGCTGGCTACCTGGTTTTTAAACAGGTCGCCATCGCTGAACACAATCATTTTTGTGGGTATGCTTTCATCGGCCTGGTTTACCTTTTCGGTGATGCCGGGCGGTATGGGGCGGTTAGCGAAATCAGACTTGAAAGTCCCTTCGAGCAATACGCCTACCGTTTTTGGCGCGCTGCGGAAGGTTTTGGGATCAGGCACTTCTTCCACCATTTGCAGGGATAGCATGTGCGGAGCACCCAGTTTGCGGTTATAGGGCGACGACGCGAGTATCACCGTTTTTTGTGTGCCTTTGGTGCCGAGCGTATCGATGGTGCTGGCAAATTCGCTGCGGATGCCATCGAGGTTTTTTACGATGGGGTTTTTTGACAGCGGCATAAAAATGGGGTAAAACAACCAGGGCACCATTTGTATTTGGGGCTGCCCGCTGATATCGCCGGTGGTGAGGGGGATTTGAGCCGAACTCATATCGGCTATCATATCGTAATTGATGCGGATGCCGTAGGTAAACAACTGGTCGTCGAGGTTGAGCTGCTTGTTAAAAGCTAATTGCTGATGGCCATGCAGGCTATCGAGTTCGGCGCTTACCTGGTCGATGCTCCACACTACCCTGCCGCCGTGCATAATGTATTGGTCGAGTTTGAATTTTTCGGCTTCGGTAAAGGGTTTATCAGGTTTGGGGATGACCAGCATTTTAACCTTTTGCAGGGATGCCATTGAAATGGTGCTGAGGTCGACGCGTCCTACCAAAAAACCATCGGATAAGGACTTCATGGCATCGTTCAGTTGCAGGTCGCTCAGTTCGTTGTGGCCTTCGGTAAAGCCTATTTCGGGTTTGCCATCGGCACAAACTTTTTTGATGGCCGATACAAAAGCATACTCCAGGTTTTGAATGGAGTTGTTCAATACTTCGTCGGATGAGAGACCTGTGCGGGTTTGCAGCAACTTTACGGCTATCTGCTTGCCGTTGGCGCTTACCATGGCCGATGGGAAGATGATTTTTTGCGTTAGACCGTTATCTGTTTTTATGCTCAGGTTGGTGGCATCAATGCCCTGGCCCTGCAGGTCTTTTATTACATCATTTTGTTGCTGTTCGGCAACTCCCGCAAGGGGATTGATAAACTCGTATTGAATGCTGCTGCCATGTGAGTAGGCTTCCAAATCTATCAGCATGTCGTGGGTGGCGCTTTGCAGGCGTTTAAAGCCGGGCGGCAGGTCGCTGCCCTCGAGGTAAACGGTTATTTTTACTTCCTGCGGCAAGCCATTCATCAACAACTTACTGATGGGCGACAGGGTGTAGCGTTTCTCCTTGGTAAAATCGAAACGGGTAAATACTTTATCCGAGAGTAAATTCAACAGAACAATACCCACCAGTACAATGGCGAGCGTAATCAGGTCGCGTTTTTTTTGTGAGCCTACCATTTGCGCCCTCCCAAAATAGTTTTAGTAGTGGCTACAAACACGGCGATAAAGCTGAGGAAGTAGAGCAAGTCGCGGGTATCCAGCACGCCGCGGCTGATGGATTGGTAATGTTCGTTTATGCCAAAGTTTTCGAGGCCGTAGCTTTGCAGGCTGAGCATTTGGCTGAGGGAATCGAACCCGCTGAAAGCGAAAAAGCACAGGAACACGGCAATGGTAAACGCGATGATTTGGTTATTGGTGATGGATGAGGCGAATATGCCTATCGCGACAAAAGCCCCACCCAACAAAAACAGGCCGATGTAAGAGCCGATAACCGCGCCGGTATCGATATTGCCGACAGGGTTGCCCAAAGTATAAACGGTATAGTAGTAAATGAGCGTGGGCAACAGCGCGAACAACACGATGAGCAGGCAGGCCAGGTATTTGCCGATGATGATTTGCCAATCTGTGAGCGGGCGTGTGGCTAAAAGCTCGAAGGTACCTTCCTTGCGTTCTTCGGCCAGGGAGCGCATGGTGACGGCCGGGATGAGGAACATGAACAGGTAGGGCGCAGTGCTGAAGAGGCTATCGAGGCCGGAATAGCCGTACTCGAGTATGCTCGACTCGGGGAACACCCATAAAAACAGGCCCAATACCAACAGGAACGCCCCGATGGTGATATAGGCCACCATGGAGCTTAAATACGCTGTTATTTCTTTTTTGAGGATAGTGAGCACGTGCGGGAAAATCACCTAATAAACGTCGAAATTACAACATTATTGGCAAAGCTAAAATTTATCGCGGGGGAATTTGCCTTTCGGATAGCGATGGGTTTAAAGCCCATCGATATGAATGACTTAAGATAGCTTATAGCCCGAACTTGTAGGCCACCCGCAAACCGATAAGCTGGCTCACGTTGTTTTCACCAATCACGGTTTGGCGGGTCCAGTTTTCGAAATGGATACCAAAATCGATGGCGCGGTAATTATCCATGATATAAGAGACTCCGGTACCTGCACCAAGGGCGAAGGCGGGCATTGTGTAGTGTGAAGTATACAATACTGCCCCCGTTTCGGCTTCGGTATACCAGTTTTCGGTGAGGTAATACTTGCCGCCAACTTTTAAGGGTATAAAATTATCGGTTTTGTAACCCACATGATTGTATTTAAGATAGAAGGCATAGGTACTTGTAGGCAACAGGGTCAATAAGCCTACCGACCCTGTCAAATTAAAACACCCGGTCATGTGGTATTCGCCCCTTACAACCAAAGCGGGGCCTGTTTTAAAATCCTGTGTAACAGGGCCTACGGCCATATTGGTTTCGAGGCCGTAGCTGATTGAACTGCCGTAATTGGCGGGTACGGCTAATTGCGCGGTTGCTTTAAAACCTATAGCCACCAGTAATATAATGATGATATTTATTCTGTTGAGGGTCTTCATAGTTGATATGATATATCAATTATGCGACCACAGAATGAATTTCGGGCTGAATAGATGGGAATGTGACGGATTACACGGACGACGATGTGAGGCTGATAAATATCTGCTCCATAGTTTTGCCCTTGTGGCCATCTTTTATGCCCTGCAAAGTGTCGCTTGCTACAATTTTACCCTGGTTAATGATGATGACGTCATCGCAAACGGCATCAACTTCCTGCATGATGTGCGTGCTGAGGATGATGGTTTTTGTTTGGCCCAATTCCCGGATGAGCTGGCGGATACCTACAAGTTGGTTCGGGTCGAGGCCGGAGGTGGGTTCGTCCAAAATAAGTACCTGCGGATCGTGGATGATAGCCTGGGCAAGGCCTACACGCTGGCGGTAGCCTTTAGATAATTGACCTATTTTTTTGTGCTGCTCGGGGCCAAGGCCGGTTTGTTCTATCACTTCGGCAATGCGTTTGGCGGGGTTGTGCAGTTTGTGTATTTCGGCAATAAAGGCCAGCGATTCTTTTACATACATCTCCAGGTATTGCGGATTGGTTTCGGGCAGGTAGCCTACGCTGCGCTTTACCTCCTGCGATTGCGTTACCACATCGAACCCGCAAACCGTAGCCGTACCCGATGTTTGGGGGATAAAGCCGGTGAGTATCTTCATGGTGGTGGATTTGCCCGCGCCGTTGGGGCCCAAAAAGCCGGTTACCTTGCCCGGCTGCGTGCTGAACGAAATGGCATCGATAGCTTTTTGTTTGCCGTAAAGTTTGGTTAAGTCGGTTACCTGGATGCTCATCGAAATGGAAGACGGAAAATGTAAGATGGAAAATGTAAATAAACGCAAATTTAGCAGAAGTTGTATAACACGCGGAAAATGTTTGATAATGGGTAACCCCGATAGGGCATTTATTTCTAATGGCTGATTGTTTTTTTTTAATACCTCGTAGGGATTACCTGTTTGTAGTAAAATATTGTGAACGTCCCCAGCGCCGTAGGTGCTGCCCGCCAACAAACAGGTGTCTCCTATAAAATCTACAATTTCCGTCGTATATCATCTATCTTGCATCTTAAAAAAATTATCTTTGCCCCTGTTATGAGTAAAAATACCGACGAGCTGTTTAAGAATGTGATATCGCATGCCAAGGAATATGGTTTTGTGTTCCCTTCGAGCGAAATATATGATGGTTTGAGCGCTGTGTACGACTACGGTCAGAATGGTGCCGAACTGAAGAACAACATCAAAACCTATTGGTGGAAAAGCATGGTGCAACTGCACGATAATATTGTGGGCATTGACAGCGCCATATTTATGCACCCAAAAATATGGAAAGCCAGCGGCCACGTGGATGGCTTTAGCGACCCGATGATCGATAATAAGGATTCGCAAAAACGCTACCGTGCCGACCAGCTGATTGAAGATAAAATAGCCGCTTTGGATGCCGAAGGCAAAACCGATGAGGCTGAAACCCTACAGGCCGATATGGATGCAGCGCTGAAGAGCGAGGACCTGCAACGTTTGAAAGAGATCATCATTGATGCTAAAATAGTTTGCCCGATATCGAAAACTGCCAACTGGACGGATGTGCGCCAGTTTAACCTGATGTTCAGCACACAGATGGGCGCGATGGCGGAGGAAAGCAGCGAGATATATTTGAGGCCGGAAACAGCCCAAGGCATTTTTGTGAACTTTTTGAACGTGCAGAAATCGGGCAGGATGAAGATACCTTTCGGGATAGCGCAAATTGGCAAGGCTTTCCGTAACGAAGTAATTGCCCGCCAGTTTATCATCCGTATGCGCGAGTTTGAGCAGATGGAGATGCAATTTTTTGTGCGCCCCGGCACCGAAATGGAATGGTACAAATACTGGAAAGAAGCCCGCCTGAAATGGCATTTGGGCCTGGGTACCAGCGCCGATAAATACCGCTACCACGACCATACCAAGCTGGCGCATTATGCCAACGCTGCGGTGGATATTGAATATGAGTTTCCGTTCGGATTTAAGGAGGTGGAAGGTATACACAGCCGCACCGATTTTGATTTGAGCCAGCACCAAAAATTTTCAGGCAAAAAAATGCAATACTTTGACCCAGAACTGGGCGAGGATGGCAAACCTTACGGCAATTATATCCCTTACGTGATAGAAACTTCTATCGGTTTGGACAGGATGTTCCTGCTCACGATGATGAACGCCTACGAAGAAGAAGACCTGAGCACCGAGGAGCGCGAAGACAGTCGCGTGGTGTTGCATTTCCCGCCGGCGTTGGCGCCTGTTAAGGCCGCTATTTTCCCGCTGACGAAGAAAGACGGTCTGCCGGAAAAGGCACGCGAAATAATGGACAAACTGAAGTTCGACTTCAACATCCAATACGAAGAAAAAGATACCATCGGCAAACGTTACCGCCGCCAGGATGCCATAGGTACACCGATATGTATCACCGTTGACCACCAAACTTTGGAGGACAATACCGTAACCATACGCCACCGCGACAGCATGGCCCAGGAGCGTGTTGCCGCCGACCAATTGGAAAAGATTATTGGGGATATGGTGAGTTGGAAGAGGGTGTTAAGCCCCCTCTAAATCTCCCCCGGTAGGGGAGACTTTTGAAAAAGTATTTGAGCCTGCGGATTTCGCAGGCTTTTTTGTTGACATGGCATTTATACATATATTTTGTAAATTTGAGATATGAATTGGCAAGATTACATTGTTTCGGATAAAAACATTTTATTGGCTAAGCCAACCATCAAAGGCACGCGCTTGTCGGTAGAATTGATACTGGAATTATTGTCGACTGGTTGGACTGAACAAATGTTGTTTGACAGTTATCCAAATCTTACCGAGACGCAATTACAGGCGGTGTTCGCTTATTCTCAGATCTAAATAAAAACTGACGGATCGGCCAAGTGTCAGGAAGCTACCTTCAATTTAATGACCTCTAATTCAGCACCATTGGCAACGGCTTCATTGCCTTTTTGAAGCACTTCGGCGGTAATTTCTTCCGACAGGTAATAATGTCCGCAATTACTGCAAACATCTGCGGGTACATCCTTGATCAGGATAATGGAATTGCCCTTTTCTAAGGTAACCAAAACAACCCCTTTTGTAGTTGTGCCGACCTTGCATAAATCGCAATCCATAGCTATATTTTCTCCAAATCTCAACAATTTTTCTTATATTGTATGGATTGGCAAGGTGGGATGAACAGATAATTTCATATACCCATATTTACCCATATGCATGGCAGAGCGCGTAGAGCTGAGCGCAAAGCGGAAGAAAAAGTTCTTTGAAATTGTACCCATAATTACCCATATAGTTTGTCATTAGGTCATTGGTCATTGGGTCATTTTTAATTTGCACATAGGCGCATTTATGCATTGGTACAACACCCATAAATACTCATATGGTTCGACGACTTTTTTTGAAATTGACAGCAAATCGGTGAAATCGAATATCAATTAGTGCAATCTCAAAAACGCCCGAAAACTTTGATACGCTGGCGTTTGAGTTGGTTGGCGAGCATGAAAACGTAAACCACATCGTAAGCTAAAATGGCAACAAAAAGGAACTGCATGAGCGGCGAATGGCTGTAGGTTTTGGTTTGGGTGTAGAAGGCAACTGAGGCCAACAGTGTGCCGGCAAGCTTGAACAATGCGATGTAAATGCTTTGCCCCGAGGCGGATTTACGGTCGCGCAGGATGGCAATGAACAGGGCCGACATCATGAGGTTTTGGCCGAAGGCAACATAGGCGCCGTTATCATCGTGCAGGGCATCGCTCACCAACAGAATAAGGATAAAGGTTACGCTGAAGGAAAGCAAAAACTCGAGGTAAAAGGTAATGTTGATGCGTACTTTACGCACCGAGGGGCCGAAGCGCAGGTACTGCAACAGCAGCAGGAAATCGAACGTTAACCAAATGCGGTCGACCGCCAATTGGGGCATGGTATGCGGGTGGATGAAGGAATAGATAATCTCCCAGGCCAGGTTGGCAAACAAGGCCGCGGCGGGCATGCCATAGGTAAGATCGAGTATGCCGCGCCTGAGGATAAGCAGGTAAGTAATGGTCCAGCATACGCCGGAACCTATCATAAGCTGGTTAAAGATTGACATAGGTGCCCAAAGGTAAATAAATAGCGATGGGTTTAAAACCCATCGCTATTTTGAAAGGCGGCAAATGTATTTATTAGGCGCCGTAAGTAGCAGTCATGGTGATAGGCACGTTGAGGGCCTTTGATATGATACAGCCTGCTTTTGCACCCGCGGCTATTTCCTGAAATTTTTCTTCGGAAACACCTTCGATGGCCGATGCTTTTAGTTCCAGATGGATGCCTGTGATGCTCAGGGCAACCATATCAAGGTCTAAAATGGCTTCGGTTTCCAGGTCGCCGGGGGTAAAGCCTGCCTGGGTAAGTGTAGCGCCAACGGCCATGGTAAAGCAGCCGGCATGGGCGGCGGCTATCAGTTCTTCGGGGTTGGTGCCAATGCCGTCGGCAAAACGGGTTTTAAATGAGTACTGGGTGTTGTTCAATACGGTGCTTTGGGTCGAGATTGTTCCCTGGCCGTCTTTTAAAGTGCCGGTCCAATGGGCTTTTGCGGTACGTTTCATGGTTTTTGTGATGATGTTTTAATGAGTACAATATAGGATGATTTTTGTTTGTTATCATGACCATTTGGCCCGCTCGTATTGCAGCGGCCATTTGATATCGACACCGAGCGCATGAGCCGCGCGAAGCGGGAAATGCGGGTCGCGCAGCAACTCGCGCGCAAGCGAAACGATATCGGCCTTACCGTTTTTAATGATGTCGTCTGCTTGTTGCGGCTCGGTTATCATGCCAACTGCCCCGGTGAGCACGCCAGTCTCCTTGCGGATGCTTTCGGCAAATTGCACCTGGTAGCCGGGGCCAACGGGTATTTTGGCGTGCGGCACATTACCGCCTGATGAGCAATCGACGAGGTCCACGCCATGCTGTTTGAGTATGGCGGATAATTTTATGGCCTGTTCGGCATCCCAACCACCTTCGGTCCAGTCGGTAGCCGATATGCGGACGAAGAGCGGGTTTTCATCGGGCAATACCGAACGAACGGCATCGGTAATTTGGAGCAGCAGGCGTATACGGTTTTCGAAAGTACCTCCGTATTCATCTGTACGGTGATTACTTAAAGGCGATAAAAACTCATGGAGCAGGTACCCGTGGGCAGCATGGATCTCGATCACTTTAAAGCCGGCTTTCAGGGCGCGCAAGGTGGCCTGTTCAAAGTTGCCGGTCAATTTGCTTATGCCCGCGGCATCCAGTGCTTCGGGTGCTTCGGTCTCTTCCTTAAAAGGGATGGCGCTGGGGGCTACGGTGAGCCAGCCGCCTTCGGCCGAAACGGGTACTTGTGTGCCGCCATTCCATGGTTCGCTGTGGCTGCCTTTGCGGCCGGCGTGCGCCAGTTGTATGCCGGGAATTGCACCTTGTTTTTCGATGAAGGTGGTTATTTGCTTAAGCTGGTCGATGTGTTCGTCTTTCCAGATGCCGAGGTCGGATGCGGTAATGCGGCCCTCGGGCGATACGGCGGTAGCTTCGGTCATCACTAACGCTGCACCGCCAACGGCAAAGCTGCCCAGGTGTACGGTATGCCATGGGTTGGCAAAACCATCCATACTGGAGTACTGGCACATGGGCGATACGGCGATACGGTTTTTTAACTCGATGCCCTTTATGGTTAAGGGACTGAATAAGTTGGACATGTGTTTAAGGCTAATTATTGCTCAATTTTAACACTATTTTGGATGTTTATGTTTGATAGTTTGAATAAATACTTTGGGATGACTAAAGTGACCGCGTATGTCAATTTTATTACTTTATTTTCGAAACATCGCGGGCAAACGCGCATCTAAAGCACATGTCGACATCAAATTATAACGGAAAAATATATATCAACCCCATACCCACACAAGTTGGCGGAGATGGTAATAAAGGCAAGCTGATTGCCCAACTATTTAAAAAACATCCTAACCGGACACCGGCCAAAACGCCGGGGCCTTTTAAGGCAGACTTTGAAAAACTGAACAAACTGCCAAAAGACACCTTGCGTGTTACCTGGCTGGGACACTCGGGCTTAATTATAGAAATTGACGGCAAGCGAATATTGACCGACCCGGTTTTCAGGAGGGCTTCGCCTGTTCAGTTTATGGGACCCAAGCGGTTCTTCCCAACCCCTGTTTCGGTTGAGGAAATGCCGGAGCTGGATGCCATTATCATCTCGCACGACCACTATGACCACCTGGACGATAAAACCATCGTCGCCCTGGCCAAAAAAGGGACGCCGATATATACTTCGCCTGGCGTGGGCGCGATATTGAACAAATGGGGCATCCCGGCAACACAAATAAAGGAACTGGACTGGTGGCAATCGGTTGATTTGGGTGATGGCTTTACGCTTACCTCAGCACCTGCCAGGCATTTTTCGGGGCGTAGCCTGTTTAACCGTATGCAAACGCTTTGGGCTTCATTTGCCATAAAAGGACCTGTACACAATGTTTATTATGGCGCTGACTCGGGCTTGCACCCTTTGTTTGCGGAGATAGCGGAAAGGCTCGGACCGTTTGACATCACGATGCTGGAGATTGGCGCTTCGGACGAGTTATGGAAAGACATACATATGGGCCCGGACCGCGCCATCGAAGCGCAGCTGATGTTGAAGAGCGCGGTATTGATGCCGATACATTGGGGTACGTTTAACCTGGCTTTCCACGCGTGGACACAGCCGGTTGAAAGGGTGATGGAAGTGGCCACGGAAAAGGGCGTAGAACTTTTGCTGCCTGCACCAGGCGAGACCTATACGTTTAACGGCAAGGGTTATACCAATAAATGGTGGGAGGCGTTTAAATAGGTTTGTTAATGGAACACCCCTTTATAAATTACCGCGCCTTGTACCGTATCGACGAGCAGGTCGTGGCCTTTTATATCATCAAGCCTTACGCCGCCTATTGAACCATCGATTGGAAACGCCGCGCCCTTATTGATGGTATAATATTTTATTTTGAAAGGGTATAAAGCCACTATGTCGCCATTTTCTTCTTCCTTAAAAACAGAGAAAAACCTTACGACGATTGGCTGCCTTACCGATTTATCGGCAACGGTGAGGGTGTCTTGTTTCTTTACTTTTTTTGCCGGCTTTGTTTGGCTAAAGGCCATAGCTGACAGCATGACCAGCGACAGGATCAGGAAGATGTTTCTCATAAGTCAAAGTTTATGAACAAATTTAAATAAATGTATTTTTATTTGCTTACAAAAATTGGATGGAAATTTATGCCTAATTGATTGAAAAAGCGTCCATTGCAGTTGTGGGACGGCCGGAATTATCAAACGCCCCCATAGAATAACTTTGCCAGTTATACGCTTCGGGCTCCCAATAAAACACGCCCAGGCCATTGCCATTGGGGACAGAATTTACCTTGGTGATTATATCGGTAATAAAGGAATTGGTAATGGCCGGCGAGTTGACATCCATGCCTATTTCGCATATCATAACGGGTTTGCCGTAACGGCTCACCATATCGTTCATGTTGGTGAGGCATTGGCCATCCAAGGTTGCCCAGTTTGATGTTGATGGATATAAAGACATCCCGATAATATCGTAATTGGCGTTGTTAGCCTTTAAACCATCGAACATCCATCGAAACAAACTGTTATCGTAACCATTCGAAATATGGACGATTACTTTTATGGAAGAATTGACAAACTTTACCGCATTGTAGCCCGCATTGACCAGCAGCGCGAAGTTTGCCATATTGGTGGATGCACGGCCATCTTCCCAAAGCATACCATCGTTGGTTTCGTTGCCAACCTGTACCCAAACAGGTGTTATGCCGTTGGTCTTCAGGGTAGACAATACATCGACCGTGTGATTATAAACCGAGGTTTGCAGTGTGGCGATATTTTGCCCAACCCAGGCTGCGGGTTTGGTTTGATGGGCCGGGTCGGCCCAAACATCGCTGTAATGAAAGTCGATCATGATTTTCATACCCAGATTATTGGCGCGGATGGCTTTGGCAAGCAGGTCGGCTTTGTTGCACCAACCATCGGATGGGTTTACCCATACACGCAAGCGGATGGCATTCATACCTTTATCTTTCATCAGTTGAAAACAGTCTTCAACCGCACCCGAGTTATTGTAAAACTTATATCCTGCCGATTCCATTTGGGTAACCCAACTGATGTCGGCCCCTTTGGCAAAACTTGCGGGCAAGCCAATAGTGGTAGTTGTATTGGTTGAACCATTGTCGCCCGTTGAGCCGCCCTTGCTGCAAGCTGTTACCACAAACAATGCAGCCAGCAGGCTGATATATCTAAACTTCGTCATGGTTATAATTGGTTTGGTGGTTCAAATATAGGGCTTAATTGTGTAAGATATAAAGCGCCGTTGCCGGGATAGTAAGCCCTGTCGTAATCCCTTTATTTAACGGCTTTTGCTGCACCTTATTTTCATTGGCTACCAAATCCCAGTTACCCGGTGGCAGCTTAACCGTTTGGGCTGTGGTATTGCCATTGATGATGACAAGGATATCCTTCCAGGCATCGCCATTGGCATGTTCTTTCAGCCGGTACATAATTAGGTTGGGATTCGCGGTATCCATAAACTCCAAATGGCTGCTTATCATCTGCGTTGAGGGCATCCTGAAAGCGGGGTGATTGCGACGCAGCCAAACCAAAGATTTATAATAGTTAAATACGGCCTCATATTTTGTTTTGCGGCTCCAGTCTATCTCATTGATACTATCGGGCGATACGTAAGAATTGGCGACTCCATGTTTGGTGCGCAACAGTTCGACGCCCGAGTGCAGGAACGACACGCCCTGCGATGTGAGTACCACCGCGTTGCTCAACTTATCCATTTGTATCAGCTGAGCTTCGGTGGCATCGGGGTTGCTTATTTTTAGGCGATCGAACAGGGTATTATCGTCGTGGCAGGATACATAGCTAATGGTTTGATAAGGCTGTGCCGCCCAAGGTACTTTGGAGTAATTTACCATGGCATAATTAACTTGCGGATGTTGGGTTGATGCTACAATACCAAACTTTATTGATTCGGCCATGCCGGGTGCACCGCTTACAAAGCCTTTGGCTTTCACGTCACTCCAACCACCTTTTAGAGCATCGCGCAGGTCGTCGCTAAAGGCGGCAATTTTGTTGAGCCGGGGCACATTCTTTTTTATGGCGCGCTGGTTTTCGGGCAGCGGGGTTGAGCCTGCCGTCCAGCCTTCTCCGTAGATAAATATGGTAGGGTCAATTTTATGCAGGGTATCGCTGATAGCGTTCATGGTCGCTATATCGTGCACACCCATCAGGTCGAACCGAAAACCGTCCAGATGATATTCCTTCGCCCAGTACACAACCGATTCTATCATAAACTTACGGACCATGGTACGTTCGGAAGCGACCTCGTTGCCGCAACCTGTGCCATTGCTGTAGGTGCCATCGGTATTGGTACGGTAAAAGTAGCCCGGTACAAACTGGTTAAAGTTGGAGTGTTGGATATCGCTGGTATGGTTGTAGACTACATCCAATATTACCCTTAACCCGTTTTTATGGAGGGCTTGCACCATCTGTTTAAATTCTCTGATGCGCACGTTGCCATCGTGAGGGTTGGTGGAGTAACTGCCTTCGGGTACGTTATAGTTGAGTGGGTCGTATCCCCAGTTGTATTGGGTGCCAGATCGTTTGGTCTCATCAACACTGTTAAAATCGAATGAAGGCAAGATGTGCACATGGGTGATGCCGAGCTCTTTAATATGGTCGAGGCCGGTTGACTGCCCGTCGGGATTTTTAGTACCCGTCTCGGCCAGGCCTAAAAACTTGCCTTTATGTTGGATGCCCGAATTGGGGCTCACAGAAATATCCCGGATGTGGGTTTCGTAAATGACGATGTCGGTGAAGTTTTTCAGCGGCGGGCGCTTATCTGATGCCCAGTTTAGTGGGTTGGTGGCTTTCAGGTCGACCACCATACCGCGGTGCCCGTTTACCCCTACCGCTTTAGCATAAATATCGGGCGCTTCGTCAGGCCATTTACCATCCCGGTTAACCTGGAAGGTATAGTATTTGTTTTTGATGTTGCCTACAACACCTATTGCCCACAGGCCATTATCCTTTGGCATCATGCTTTTGGTAAAAGCGGGTTGCCCACCATCGCCGGCATCGTATAGCCTGAGCCTTACCTCGGCAGCGCCTGGTGCCCATACTTTAAACGTCGTCGCCTTCGGGGCATAGGTAACTCCGAGGTCTTTGCCCGCGTAAACGGGCACTTCATTGGCAACGGGCATTTGGCGAAAAGGCCCGATAAAGAAGTTGAGGAACGCTAAAATCAATACTGCTCTCGTCATGTTATGCCGATACTTTTATAAACCACAGGTTTTAACCGGCTGTTATTTTAATGCTGTTGTGCTGTATACATGGTATTCGCCGGGTGCCAATGTGATGGCGTACGATGTTGATGACGGCACGGTAATGCTGGTGCCGGTAATGTTATCATAATACGTGCCCGCCGCCGGGAAGTTGATACTGGTTGGCTGCGAAACCACATCGAAATTACCGACTACCTCTACATTGGTTGATGGGTCTAACAACTGTATCCATTTAACCGGACCAGCCAGACTATAACTAAAGTTGGTGGTGGCAAAAACCGGATTATTGATCTTCCATTTTATCATTTTGCTGTAAATGGTTTGCAGGTGTTTGCGGTTAACATCGGATGTGTAATTCCAAACGATAGGTTTATCGCCCAGGCGGCCATTATAGTTTACACTATAATCGTAACCCAACTCGCCAAATTGCCACAGCATTTTAGGCCCGGGGGACGAGAACATGAATACGGCACCCATTTCGTTACGTTTTAAACCGGTTGGGATGTCTTTTGTGGTGTACGAGCCCGAACTGTTACCAAATTGTTCGTTTTTATACATGAGCCGTTCTTCGTCGTGGCTTTCAAAGTATGATATAAGCGCGTAAGGTGCGGTAAAACTGAACTGGTTATAAAATAGCCCGGATATATCCCAGGATGGATTGGTAGCATAACCCATAGTAGCCTGCTCGCTGCTGCCACTTAAGTTGTTCCACATCATCATGCCTTGGTTTGCCAATTCCGATTCTTCCTGGTTACCGGCAAAATATTCCAATATCACATAAAAATTAGGGTCGATGCCTTTCATATAACTGTTATATGCTTTCCATGTAGCAACCCTGCCGGCATCATAATTGGCCCAACTGGCTTCGTCGGCAGAGTAGGTTTGGGTATAACCTTTAGCCTCATCGAACCTGTAACCATCAATATGGTACTCCTGCATCCAGTACTTCATTACTCTTTCGGTATAATACTGCGTATAGGCACTCTGGTGGTTGAGCTGATAGCCAACTGCATCAGGGTGCATATTGGCGACATCAAACCAGGGATTATCGGCCGTCGGCACACCATTTGCGTCGCAATACATCCGCACCATCGGCGATGAGCCGAACTGGTCTTCCAATACAAAATCCTGTATAACAGCTATACCTTTTGCGTGGCAGGCATCAATAAAAGCTTTATAGGCATTTTTTGTGCCGTAATATTTATCCAACGCCATACCGAAGTTGGTATTATAACCCCATGAGTCGTTGCCTTCAAACTCGTTTACGGGCATCAGTTCGATGGCGTTAACGCCAAGGTTGGCAAGATAGCTTATGGTATCCTTCAAAGTGCTGTAGCTGTGTGTGGCTACAAAATCGCGCACCAGCAACTCATATACTACCAGGTTTTTGGGGGCGGCGCGGGTAAAGTTAGTGGTTGTCCAGGTATAAGCCGGTTGTACGGGTTGTACAATGCTTACTATACCTGTTTGCCCTGCCGGGTAAGCTTTCAGATTGGGATAAACGCTGGCCGGTATGCCGGGGTCGTTTGCCGGGTCGAGCACCTTTTCGGTATAGGGGTCGGCCACCTTGATGGTACCATCGATTAGGTATTGATAGGCGTATTCTGTAGTGGGGGTCAAGCCGTCAATCTGTATCCACCAATGTGTGCCATCGGGTGTTGGGGTCATGGCGGCAGGCTGCCAGTTATTAAATTCGCCTATAATGCTTACCGAGCTTTTGCCGGGCGCGGTGAGGTCGAATATAACAGAAGTGCCTGAGTTAAGTATGGTAACGCCATCGGCAACACCAGCCGGGAGGTCTTTACCATTTGGGAACGGCACGCCTCCACCACCTGTACCGGGGTCGACGCTTTTTTTGCTGCAACCCAAGCTCACTAATAACGCGGCTGCAATCAGTAATAAATATGTCCTTTTCATTATGTTTTTATTTAGATAGTATGATGTTCAATGTTTTTGGCCGGTTCAAATGATTCAGTATGGTCAGATTCAACGGTTTCTACGGGTAAAAATTTTATATCCTTATTGTCCTGCACGTAAAGTACAGAAACCGCGCCGCAAAGCATAAATATGCCCGCCAACACAATGGCGTAAATGGCTTCGCCACCAAAGATGTTTTTCACTATCCAGCCACCAAAAAAGCCGTTAATAATTTGCGGGAAAGTGATAAAGAAGTTGAAAATTCCCATGTACACGCCCATTTTTTTGGCGGGGATGGAGCCTGATAAGATAGCGTAGGGCATGGCCAAAATACTCGCCCAGGCTAAGCCTACCCCTATCATTGACAGGATAAGCATCGTTGGGTTTTGGATAAAGAATATGGAAACCAAGCCAACTCCACCAATAGACAATGAAATAGCATGAGCCATTTTACGACCGATTGCACGCGCCAGAGCAGGCAAAAAGAAAGCCGCGTATATGGCAGATACGCCATTGTATACCCCAAACATCAGCGTAACCCAATCGCCCGCTTTTGCAAAATTTACGGAGGTTGTATCGCCGGCGCGAACATGGTATACGTGTTGCGAAATTGCAGGAAAAGCAAATACCCACATGGAAAATAAGGCAAACCATGAAAAGAACTGAACCAAGCCTAACTGACGCATTGTTGCGGGCATTTTAGCAAAGTCCTTGAATATCACCATCACGCTCTCCTTTTGCTGTGTTTCTTCTTCTTCAGGATGAAATTTGGCGTTTTCTTCGGGAGAGTATTCTTTGGTTTTGAATATCGTCCATAACAAGCAGGCAATCATTACGACAGCACCTACATAGAACGAGTAGATTACGTTATGCTGTACATGACCGGCAACAGCTTTTTCGGGGGCCATAAAATGCGTAAGCACCCAGGGGAAAACCGAACCGGCAACAGCACCAACACCTATCAGCGCAGTTTGAATAGAGAATCCCAGGCTACGTTGGCTATCGGGCAAATTATCGGCGATGAGCGCGCGAAAAGGCTCCATGGCTACATTGAACGAGGCATCCATAATCATCAGGATACCCGCTCCTATCATTACCGGTGGCAAAAACAACAAAACAGAAGCATTGGGCATAAAAAGCAACGCGATACCAGACAAGATACCACCTGCCAAAAAATAAGGTTTACGACGGCCTAAACGGTTCCAGGTATGGTCGCTGTAATGCCCGATGAGCGGTTGAATAATCATGCCCGTTATAGGGGCTGCCAACCAAAAAAGCGAAAGATGCTCGACATCGGCACCGAAAGTTTGCAGTATGCGCGATGCATTGCCGTTTTGTAAAGCAAAACCAAACTGGATGCCCAGGAAGCCGAAGCTCATGTTAAAAATTTGCCAGAAGGTTAGCCTGGGCCTTTCTACAACTTTTCTCATCGTCATATTTAGTCTATTTATTTGGCCAGCTCGAGCACCAGGGCACCTTTGCTGTTTATATTTATGTTTGTTATGGCCGGCAATTGCTCGCCCGTCATCACATTTTTTGCTTTTGTAAACCCGGCCATGCGCTCAACAAACCTGTCGGTAGTTAGGGTAGCATCTTTATCGCCGCTGTTATAAATTACCATTACGGTGCTTTTGGCATCGTACCTAAAATAAACGAATATGCCTTTTTGGGGTATGTACTCCATCATTTTACCGGTTTGCAAGGCGGTGGTATTTTTGCGGTAATTTGCCAGCGTGCGTACATAGTTAAAGGCTTCGTTTTCCCTGTCAGTTCTACCCGCGGCAGTAAACTTGTCTACCTTATCGCCGGGGAAACCGCCGGGGAAATCGGAGCGTACCAAGCCATCGGGGCGTGAGCGGTTTTTCATCAGTATCTCATCGCCGTAGTAGGTTTGCGGTATGCCACGCAGCGTGAGCAGCATGGTCATGCCAACCTTGTATTTGTTGAAATCTTCATCGACCACCGAGAAGAACCTGTCCATATCGTGGTTATCTAAAAACACCACGTTTTTGGTCGGGTCGTGATACACAAAATCCTGGGCCAAAATACCGTACAAACGATTTACACCGCCATCCCAACCGTCTTTACCATTCAAGGCCTCGGCAATGGCGTCTTTAACGGCCGCATCGGTAATGCCGGGCAAATGGGTATCAAAACCGCGGTTAACCGTATTGCCCTCTTCAAAATAGGCTTCATTCACCGGTGCCTGATCCAATACTTCGCCAAAAATGGAGAAATGAGGATATTCGGCTTTTACTTTTTGAGCCCAATCGGCCATGTAAGGGGCATCGTTGTACGGGTAGGTATCCAGACGGAAACCATCTACACCGGCGTATTCGATCCACCAGATGTGATTTTGGGTAAGATAATTTTGAACGTAGGGGTTGTTCTGGTTCATATCGGCCATATGGCGGTCGAACCAGCCGTCGAGCATTTGCTTGGTATCGGATGCTGCAGCATGCGGGTCCGTAACGGCACCGTACCTGAAGTTGGAGTTGGTATATTTTGGCCATTGGTGCACCCAGCTTTTCATGGGCATATCGCGGATGAACCAATGCTCGGTGCCTACGTGGTTGTGCACCAAATCTTTAATCACTTTTAAGCCCATGGCATGGCATTTTTCAACGTATTGTTTGTACAATTCGTTGGTACCATAGCGTGGGTCGGTTTTATAATGGTCGGTAACGGCGTAACCATGATATGAAGCATGTGGTTCGTCGTTCTCAATTTCAGGCGTCATCCAAATGGTGGTAACGCCCAGGTCTTTCAGGTAATCCAAATGGTTCATCAAACCTTGTATATCGCCACCGTGGCGGGAGTACATCGAATCGCGGTTAACGCGGGTTTCGCGCATGTTTGCGAAAGAATCGTTACTTGGGTCGCCGTTAGAGAAACGGTCGGGCATGATGAGGTAAATAAAGTCTTTATCCGTTACACCCTGTGCGCGAATGGCATGGTCGCGTTTTAAAAGGTTATAGGTATAGGTCAGGTTTTTATCACCTGCTTTTATAAAGCTGATAGCGAAGGAACCGGGTTTGGCAGCGTGTGAAATATCCAGATCAAGGAACAGATAATTCGGGTTTTCCACCTTGTGCACCTGTACCAATTTTACACCGGCGTAGTTCATTTTAACCGTGCGGCCGGCAATGTTGTTACCATGCACAATAAGCTGCAGTTTGGTATTCTTCATACCTACCCACCAAAACATTGGCTCAACACGTTCCAAAGCCGGTACCTGCGCAAAAACGGTTGCCGATAAAAGCAGCAAACAGGTAATGATGTATATTCTAATTTTCATTTTTAACATGCTTAGTAAGTGATTGAAAACTGCGTGTTATCGTTTTTAACAAAGGCGCTCTTTACACGGTCGCCTTCTACATTGTGGCTGTTACCCTGCGGGTCGAATTTTGACACGGGGGTTAGGTACGATACAAAGTCGTTGTTGAAAGCAGCTGCCTTGTTGTTTATTTTAAATGAGGCATTGCCATCGAAACCATGCATCACCAATTTAATGGTATTGAATTTTGATTTGAAGGAACCCTCAACACTTCCGAAAGTGATGCTTCGGTTAGCGGCATCATAACTAATGGCTCGTTTAAAGTAAGCTCCGTTTTCATAACCAAAGCTCTCACCATCATCCTCATAATACACATATTGGTTGTTTACAGCACCATTGTAGATATGCACCACCAGGGTATCGGTAGGTAGTTGAGCGGTAGTTTGCACCAGCGATTGCATCGGGATAATGCTGCTTTCTTTTACATAAACCGGTAACTTGTGAGCTGATAGCTCGATGATTTTTGATTGGCCTCCGGATTGTACCTCACCGGTGTACATATCATACCATTTACCTTGCGGGAAATACACTTTGCCAAAACCTGCCGTGCCGTCGAAAGGAGCAACCAGAAACGCGCTGCCAAACAGATATTGGGTTTGGAATTGGGTGTTATAAATATTGGGGTCGAATGTATAATCGATAGCCAGCGAACGCATTAAGGGCTGACCGTTTTGTGTGGCTTGATAAAATGCGGAATACAGGTAAGGCATCAGCATATAGCGCAGGTTAACGTAATTGCGCGATGTTTCGAGCACCTCTTCGCCAAAGGTCCAGGGCTCGGCCGATTTGGTATTAACAGCGGTATGGTTGCGGAAATATGGGTTAAAGGCGCCAATCTGCATCCAGCGGCCAAAAAGCGCGGGTGTACCGTTGCCCGCAAAACCACCAATGTCCATTCCCGTAAAGGCAACACCGCTTAGGCCTAAGCTATTCAACAAACGAACGCCGAGCAGCATGTGGCTATCTTCGGCGCGGTTATCGCCTGTCCAGATGGCCGAGTAGCGTTGAAATCCCGCATATCCTGCCCTGGTCAATATAAAAGGGCGTTTGCCGAAGGCGGCCTTGGCACCTTCGTAGCTGGCGCGGGCCATTTGCATGGCGTATACATCGCGGGTTTGCAGGTGCGATGCCTTGTGGCCTTCATAATCAAAAATGATGTTATCGGGCATTTTTTGGCCCCAGGTGGCAATCTCGTTCATATCGTTCCATAGCCCGCTGATGCCATCATCGCCATACTTCTTTATCTCATTTCCCCACCAGGCACGACCTTTGGGGTTTGTAAAATCGGGGAAGTTACACCAGCCGGGCCAAACTTCGCCCTGGTAGTTGGTGCTATCGGGATATTTGGCGAAGATGTTGGCTTTCACTCCGCGGTCGTAAACGCCGTATCCGGGTTCCACTTTAACGCCGGGGTCAACAATCACGGTTAGTTTAAAGCCCATGTCCTTTAGTTTAGCCGTCATGGCTTTAGGGTCGGGGAAACGTGTTTTGTCCCAGGTAAACACCTTGTATTTATCCATGTAGTGGATGTCGAGGGTGATACCATCGGCAGGTATCTTTTTCTCCCGTAAGGTTTGCGCTATGCGGAACACCTCGGTTTCGGGATAATAGCTGTAGCGGTTTTGCTGATATCCCAAACTCCATAGTGGCGGCATTTTCATGCGGCCTGTAAGGGCGGTGTAGGCCGTGATAATATCGGCTATATGTTTGTTGTAGATGAAGTAATAGTTCATTTCGCCGCCACGTGCGCCGAATGATGAGAAGCGGTTATTACTTGCACCAAAGTTGAAGTCGGTTTGATAGGTATTGTCTAAAAATATACCGTAGTTGATGTTGTGGTGTATACCGATGTAAAACGGTATGGTGGAATAAATAGGGTCCTGGGTATCTGAGTAACCAAAGGCATCCGTATTCCAGTTGGTATAACCTGTTCCCCTGCGGTCGAGGTTACCGGTTTTTTCGCCGAGGCCGATGAAGCGCTCGCCGTCTTGCATTTTTTTGTAGGTGGTAACCGATTCGTTTACCCATGAGGTGGTTAAACCGGTTTCATCCTCACTTATTAACGCGCCGTCCTTATTATAAAAGCTTAAAGAGAACGGGCTTTTTTTGATGACGGCTTTGAGCGAGTCGGTAAGGATGGTTACTTCCTGGGCGTTTTGGGTGATGTTTGTATTGGTTTTTTGTGGGGTAGCGATGATGGCGTATGAAAAATCGTCGCCCAGTTTCTTTTTATCTATCCTCACCCTGATTACCCCGGGGGTATAAACAGTAATTTGGGCAAAGGCATTATCGGTAACTACATTAACCTGCTGGCCCTGTACATCAACGCTGTTGACATTGCCGATACCTTTTACCTGGGCCTGCAAAGTGGTATGGCCCAAAAACAGTATAAATAATAATAAACAGGTGTGTTTGATGTTCATATTAGTGTGTTAGCATCCAGGCAATGGAAAAAACCATTGTCAACATGTATTTATTGGCTTAAATTAAGCTATAGCTTTTGTAAAACCAACCTGCAATTATTTTGCAGGTTGGTTAAATTGAAGTCAGTCAATAGTATTTAGTGTATTGAGTAGGTAGCTGTAACCGACGGCGTAACACCTACAGCAGTTATAGGGATAGTAAAGCCTATAGTATAAGTTTTGGCTGTTGTGATGTTGATGTTACCACCATTATTGTCAGTCGCATCTACCCCATCAGCGGGAGAAATATCGCCCCAGCTATAAGTCCAATCATGATTTTGACGAACCTTGAACTGGCCAACTATCATCGGTACGGTAGCAACCCATGTGCTCGTACCATCGTTGAGGTATTTCATGTCGCTGTCTGTAGACCATGCAGTGCCCGGAGGCGCGCTACCAATCAAGCTGTAATAATTTACGGCCTGGAAGGATATGGTATTCAGGTTTAGGTTCAGGGTTACCAAATACTGGCCTGCAGTGCTTGGCGCGTAAAAGTTGTTGTTAGCATTGTAGGTAACCGTTGAGCTTGTTGAACCTGTAGGGTCGTTTGTCGCGTATTTATTGTTCCAGTTTTTAGCTGGCAAAACCAAAAACTGGTTGTTACCGGCCGTAAAATTGATAATACCTATATAAATACCATTGCTTGTAGCTGAGTATAAGCTATCTTCCTGCGGACCTGGGTTAGCCCAGCCTTCGTAAGCGCCGGCAACGTATAACCACGATTTTAAGTTGAACGGCGTAACAGTAATTGGCACTACAGCCGAATATACTGATGTGTTAACACCAATAGTGCTTTGGATACGGGCGTTAATAGTTGCGGCTGTACCACCTTTTAAGCCCATTTTTAATAAAATGGTGTTAAAATCGCTGGTGTTATAGCCTTGGCTAAGCACATTGGTACTCATGGTAACCGAATAAGGGTGAGCCCAGTTATCGCCGGGTGCGTCCAATTGGAGGATGTTAACCACCGCGGCCGCATAACCAAAAGATGGTGCGGTAAAGGAGAAAGTTTCGACAATTGTCGGGTCGGTTAGTTTGGAAGGGCTTAGGGTAGCGGTTGGTGCCGAAACAGTAAGTGTGCTTGCCGAACTACTGGTCAGGTTGGCGGTTGTTAAAACCCCATCCTTTTTACATGACGCGAGCGCCAGCAGCGAAAGGCCGCCGAACGTTAGCATTTTAGTGATCAAGTTTTTCATTATAATTTTTTTTAAGTTTTATAAAAGCTGTTTTTATAATGTAACAGCGAGGGGCAGAACCCCCTGCTGCTATTTATTTTTTTAGTATCCCGGGTTTTGAGCCAGATTCGGGTTAACCGACCGATCTGCATCAGGTATTGGGAACAGGTTGCGGAAATCGGGCACACCTGCGCCGGCTTTTACGCCACCTTTAAATGGCCACAGATAACTGCTGCTGGTAAACAATCCGTAACGTATCAAATCGGTACGACGGAAGCCTTCCCAATACAATTCGCGTGCACGCTCATCTAAAATAAATTGGGTTGTTAATTGGCCTGCTGTAATGTTGCCTGCCAAGCTGCCATTATAAGCGCGTGTCCTGATGTTATTGATATAGATTAATGCCTGAGCGGCTGTGCCACCTGAGCCACCACGTAATACGGCTTCAGCATAAATCAGGTACATTTCGGGTAAACGGAACAAAGGTTCGTCAACATCCGAAAAGCTGTTGCTTTGGCCCTGGGCGCCGGTACTGGTTACGTTCCTCCATTTGTTTACGGCGTATCCATCGGTAAAGCTGGTCACATCGTTAATGGTAAGGTTTTGGCCAACGGTGTAAAACTCAGCACGATAATCAGGGTTGCCGTTTTCAGGGAAAGTAGTGTTGGTATTGGCCGGGAAAAGGTTTACCAAACTACTTGTTGTACGGACACCTGCCCAACCACCGGATATACCGAAGGAAGATGAAGGCATTGAACCGCCAACAGGCGCGTGTGTCATAAACGTTGTACCGCCATAACCTTGTATGTTGTTACCATCGTACTCAATAGAAAAGATATTCTCGCTTGTATTTAAGTTATTGTCGGCCAAAAACAGGTTATCATATTTAGGAATCAGCGTATAACCAGCGCCAATTACTTTGGATGCATAGGTAATGGCATCGGTATAGCGTGCTGTGCCGGTATAAACCTGTGCATTTAAGTAAATACGTGCCAACAATGCCCAAACTGCGGCCTGATCGGCGCGGCCATATTGGTTTTGTTGAGGTGCTACCATTAAGGGGTCTATCGCTTTCAATTCGCTTTCAACATAGCTGAACAATGCAGCGCGGGTTGTTTGCGGAGGGATAATAGAACCAACAGCGTTAGCATCGGTTATAAAAGGCGGTTGAGCAAACAGGTCCATTAACACTGAGTACTGATAAGCGCGTAAAAAACGGGCTTCAGCCTGATAGTATCGAATTTTGGTCGCATCAGCCCCTGAAATACCACGGGCCGATAGATTAGCATCGCTCGACTGGCGGATGAAATCGTTAGCCAAGGTGATTTGGTATAAGCAACGTTCGTACAAACCCGTTAGGATAACGTTTGATGATGACCAGTTCATTTGGTGCAAATCAGGCACGCCCGGGTCGCCCCATGCTATTACGGCTTCGTCGGTAGGCAATTCTTGCGCGTACCAGTATAACCTGAAAAAGTCGGAGGTACCTTCGTCAATACCGGCGATATCGCCGCTACCCGCAGGGCCCTGATTACCGGTTAACGCAAAGGCACCGTAAACTTTGGCCATTGCTTCTGTGTATCCCAAAGGTGTACTATACACCTGTTGCGATGTAACTTCGTAATTTGGTGCAAGAATGGTATTCTTCTCGCAAGACATTAAACCGGTGCTTAATATCGCTGTAATTACTAATGTTTTAATTGAATTTCTTTTCATATTATTCCTTTCTGTAATAATCAATTCCTAATTACTTTAAGTTCAGGTTTAAGCCTATAGAGTAAGTCCTTGGTCGTGGGTAAAAATTATTATCTATACCGCTCGATACTTCAGGATCTACACCTGTATATTTTGTGATGATGAATACGTTTTGAACGTTTGCTGTAATAGCCAAATTAGCTTTACCATTAAACAAGCTGCCAAAGTTGTATCCCAGGTGGACGTTGTCCATCCTTAAGAAGGAAGCGTTTTGGATATAATAATCCGACAACAAATCGTTACTTCCGTTACCGGTTAAACCACTTGCCAACACATCGGTTGAGCCGTTGTTAATGGTACCAATGGGGTTAAGTATATTACGTTGAATACCTGTGCTTGAAGCTACGTTGTTATACACGTAGTTGCCTAAGCTGGCACGGGCCACAAAACCTACGTTCCATTTTTGGTACCTGAAATCAGAGCTGAATCCGAAAAATTCTTTCGGAGCGGGATCATGATCCTGGTACAAATCCTGGTTGTTTGTAATACCATCTGATTTTCTATCAACAAAAGCACCATCAATTGGTAAACCGTTTGCACCATATACCTGTTGGTAAACATAGAAGGTGTTACGGGCGTAACCTGGTTGGTCGATTTGGATATTGTTACCTGTACCACCAGAAATGCCGCCTACAGCGATGCCCGGGAAGCTCGAGGTAGGAATGGCGGTTAAATTAGTGATTTGGTTATGGGCGAAGGTTACATTGAAGTTGGCAGTCCAGCCGATTTTTTTGGTATCGATGATGTTACCGGTAAGACTAACTTCCACACCGTCGTTTTCCATGTTACCAACGTTGCCGACAATGGTATTGCTAAAGTTAGTACCAGCCGGTTGTTGAATGGTTACCAACAAGTTTTTGGTTTTGTTATAGTAATAATCAACTGTACCTGTGATGCGATTATTCAGGAAACCAAAATCCAAACCTGCGTTAGCGGCGTTTGTTGTTTCCCAGGTACGGCCAGGGTAGTAAGCACCCGGACGATACAAGTTGTAATAGGTATTACCAAACGCGTATTGGGCATTACTGTTACTCAAGCTGTATTGCGATAAATAGTCATAATCGCCGATACCGTCCTGGTTGCCTGTAACACCGTATTCGAGACGTAGTTTCAAGTTCGACAACACTTTGTTATCTTTCAAAAAGCTTTCATTGTTAATCTTCCATGCTAACGCTGCTGAAGGGAATGTGCCGGTTCGTGTGCCCGGTGCAAACTTGGTTGAGTTATCGCTACGAATAGACGCTGTTAAATAATAACGCTGATCGAAATTATAATTGAACCTTCCGTAAACTGACGCAAGGAGATATTCATTGGAAAGGTACTCGTAGTTGTTGTAATTGTTTGCTGAAGCGGTGTTTACTGTACCGTTAGAGAACTGTGAACTATAATACAACCCGCCCGAAGAGAACAATCCGTTTGAGGCTGTATTCACAAAATCCTGATAAGAATAACCGGCTACGGCATCAAAATGACTCTTGATACTTCTTATATCTTTACTGTAGCTTAAAAAGCCTTCAAAAAGTTTGTTTTGCTGATTACCGTTATAAGGGCTGTAGCTACCGCTGTAGTATTGACCATTTTGCAAAACGTCAATATTGGTAGCGGCGTTTGATGGTATGGTAGTACCACCCGAATCTTTAGAAGCATCGTATGCCATGTTCACATTAACATGCAGGTCGGGGAAAAAGTGAACCCTGTAATCCAATGCAAGGCTGGTAATAGCCCTGTATACTGTACTGGTATTGTTGGTTTGATTTAAAATACCAACCGGGTTTAAAGGCGCAAGTGCTTTAAGGCCGCTTGGAGTATTTGCAGGGTCGGTCCATTGCCAGTAACCACCGTACGGCGCATAAGTTGACGCTGCTGAAGTAACGGGAACGGTAGGGTTAAAATCGACAGCAGAGCCGATAACTCCACCTTCGTTCGCAAACCTTTGTTGAACCTGTGAACCTTTAAAGCTAAAGTTGATTTTCAGGTGATCGGTAAATAAACTTGGGTTTAAGTTTACACCACCCGAGTAACGTTG
Source organism: uncultured Mucilaginibacter sp. (assembly GCF_903893715.1). Classification (GTDB taxonomy): domain Bacteria; phylum Bacteroidota; class Bacteroidia; order Sphingobacteriales; family Sphingobacteriaceae; genus Mucilaginibacter. The sequence goes on along the minus strand of NZ_CAITNG010000094.1, from coordinate 71,694 downwards.
TAACGATGTTGTTTTTAAAATACCATTTTGATCGGTATAACCTAAAGAAACGCGATAAGGTAATTTACCGGCTGTACCCGACACACTGATGTTATTATCGGTGCTTACAGATGTTTGGTAAATTTCGTTTTGCCAATCGGTACTGGCCGTTCCCATCAGGGCTTTGTATTTGCCTGCTTTGGTAGTATCGTTTGCATTAACGTAAGCGCGGAACTGATCAGCACTCAATACCGGAGCTTCTTTTGGCAAGTTTGATACCGAAAGCTGGGTGGTAAAGTTAACGACAGGTTTACCCGCCTGACCTTTTTTAGTAGTGATAATGATTACGCCGTTTGAAGCCCTGTTACCATAAATGGCAGCAGCTGACGCGTCTTTCAATATCGAGAAAGATTCTACATCATTCGGGTTAATCATATCCAGAGGGCTTGCAACACCACCGATACCATCAGGGCTCAAAGGCACACCATCGATGATAATCAATGGTGCGTTGCTACCGTTGATAGAAGCACCACCGCGGATACGGATGGTACTACCCGAACCAGGCGCACCGCTGTTTGATGTGATAGAAACACCGGCAACCTTACCCTGAATCAATTGCTCGGGAGAAGTTACTGCGCCGGTGTTAAAATCCTTTGATGTTACTGTTGCTACAGAACCGGTAAGGTCCTTTTTGTTTGTTGTACCGTAACCAATCACCACAACTTCGTTCAAAGCGGATGAAGCGAGTTTAAGGCCAACATTTACAACAGTGCTTCCGGCCACGTTTACAACCTGAGTTAAAGTTTGGTAACCTACGAAACGAATTTCGAGCGTTACTTTGCCGTTTACAAGGCCTGTGAGTTTGTAGTTACCGTTAATGTCGGTATTTGTAACCTTTTGTGTGCCCTGTATCTGTACAGTGGCCGAAGGGAGGGGTTGGTTGGTCTCGTCGACCACTTTACCGCTGATGCTGCCTGTTTGTGCAAATGCCATTGTTGATATAATGAACAATGAACATAACAGCATGAATTTTTTTAAATAATTATTTCTCATATAATTTAAGATTTGGGAATAAAAAACTTTCATTATGTTATAATTGGTATGTTAAGATTTTTAAGAAAGCTTATTAAGTTGTTAAACAATTAAGGAGGCGGTTGTAACGAGTAGTTACCTTGCGCGAAGTTTACGTTGGGTAAAATGTCTTCATATGTTCATAAATTGGTTTAGCGTGTGTATCCTAAAAATTTATCCCTAAAAAATGATGTGCCACAATTTATTGTTGCACAAAAACTGCGCATCAACAAAAAGCTGTTACATTAAAAAGAGATTACGAATCGGTACTAATTGGTTTTTACAAGTGTCACATTCTTGCGACAATACAAAGTAAAGCAGGATATTTACCATACCCTATTTCTTTAAAAAGAATTTAAAAAAATATCGTGTTTTTAAAAATCAACTATTTGATTTTCAATTACTTGCTAAGTTAGTAGTGCAAAAAAATATAATGCTTTTTAGCGCTTTTTTAAATAAAAAAGTGTTTAGGATCATAAATAAAGGCCTTTTGTAACCAATGGTTACAAAAACAAGAAGTTGTTACGATGATTTGCTTTGCAGATCGACGGCCTTGATTTCCATAATACGGTGGTCGAACTGATCGCCGGGGATGAGGGCTTTGGCTTTGATACGCATTTTGTATACGTAAATTGTTTTTTCGGAGTACTCGAGGATCTTGGCGATGGTTTCGGTATCGCTTACGCCCATGCGTATGAGTGCGAAAATGCGGAGGTCGGTTGTGAGCACTTCATGCTCTTTGGGCCATATCTGATCTTCCTTGTTAAACAGGGAATTGAACTCGTCGATAAAGTTGGGGAATATTTTGATAAACACGTGATCGAAGGTGTAAAACAGCTTATCCCTGTCTTCTTTGATGTTTATCTTATCGATGATGAGGTGGATATCATCATACTTTTTGATGGACAGTTTGGTATCGATAGAGCGCTTGAGTTTTTCGAGTTGCAGGATATAACCTGATATCACGTTAAAGAAATAGCCGATGTACTCCTCTTTAATCTTGGTGCCTTCCAACAACTTTTCGTTGATACGCTCCAGTTGCACATTCTTTTCATCAATGATGACTTCCTTAGCCTTTAAGTTTTTAAGCTGTTTGGATAGCGCGATGGCAAACCAAACAACTAAACCGGTTAACACCAATATGGCTGCCAGGAATATTTGGAAACGGGTATTCTCGCGCTCTATATAATTTACCTTTTCGGACGCCACAATGGGCAACAGGGTGTTTATCTGTATTTTACGCTGACGTGCGCCGTAAAACTCTGCATCTTTTAGGGCTTCCTGCAAAAACAGGTACACGTTTTCGTTATCGCCTTCTTTATACAACAGTTGTGAAAGCCATAACAAAGCCACGGTTTCTTTGGTGGAGGATTTGATATCGCTGATGGCAGCTTTGGCCAACAGATCGATACGTTTGGCACTGTTGGTATAAATATTACTGAGCGTTGAAGCAACGATAGCATACTGGTGCGTGGTGAGCTGGTGATGGTTAAGCAGGTCGAGGAAATCGACAGCGGCTTCGTCTTTTTTACCGTTGTTGAGCTTTTTAAAGCCGGTAAGGTATATTTTGTCGTAAGAGTCGGCGGGGCTTAGGGCTATGGCCGAATCGATGTACTGGTTGGCGAGTTTATTGTAATAGGGGGCGTAGTATTTATCATTATCGTAACTGGCCACATCGTAATAAGCGCGTGTAAGCAATGAGTAGTATTCGAGTTTGGTATTGGCATCCAGTTCACGTACATCTATACCTTTTAAACTTTCAAAGGTCTCTTTAAACATGCCCGATGAAAGCAGGATAAAGGCCATTTTTATTTTACTGAAGTACGCTTTTGGCCTGTCGTTCAACAGCCTGCTTTGGTCCTGCAGTTTTACGGCGAACACATAAGCCGAATCGAACTGGTATGATTTATACTCGTCATACAGTTTAACGGATAAGTTAAATTGCTTGTTGATATCGGAAGTGCCCGCGAGTGCTGCTTTTAAGTGAAGTATCTTATTCTCTTTGTCTTTATCGTAATCTGCTTTTTTATTGAGTTCGGCTTTTAATTCGTCGAGGCTCTCAGACTGCGAAAAGCCGAACAAAGGAAAAAAGGAAATAAGCAGTACAAACAAAAAAAGCTTCATAAACAATAATCTATCGATCAGCACAACAGTGTAAAACCCAAAATAAAAACAACAACAGCCTTAAGTTTATATATAGCCGGACGGCTTATAAAAGTACATAATTTTGCTGTAATTACGTAAATAAATGCTTTAAAGATGTTATTGCCTAATGCAACGAAAAAATATAACAGAAGTTTGACAGGGATTTACCCGATCAAAAATTTTAGCTGACCTTGTAAAATCAAAAAACAGATATATACCTTTATTGATAATTTTTGAAAACCCCTAAAAACCAAGGTTATGACTGTCCTCTACATCATACTCGCCATTATCGCCATCCCGTTTGTAATGGCGATATTTATCCCCGCTGATTTTACGATAGCAAAAGAAGTGATCGTTCACCAGCCTAACCAACAGGTTTACGACTATTTAAAAACCATCAAAAACCAGGATTACTATAACAAGTGGGTGATGACCGACCCGGCCATGACCAAACAGTTTAAAGGCACCGATGGCACCGTTGGCTTTGTTTACGCCTGGCAAAGCGAAAATAAACAGGTGGGCCATGGCGAGCAGGAAATTATTAAATTGATTGATGGTGAACAGATAGACAATGAGATCCGCTTTTTGAAACCCTGGAACGGCACATCGTACGCTACCTTTAAAACAGAAGCCATCAACCCCACCGAAACGGCTGTAAAATGGAGCTTTAGCGGTCATAAAAAATACCCGATGAAGGTGATGCACGTTCTGTTCAATTTGGATAAAATGCTGGGCAAGGATATGCAGACCAGTTTGGACAACTTGAAAACCCTGCTGGAAAAGTAAGCCGGATTGAAAGTTATCATATTGTTAAAAAAAATATAAATGCCTGTAAATCCAAAAATTACAGGCATTTTTGCGCCAATGAAGAAAATTGTTGACTACCGTAAGTTTTTGGGCGTAACCGAAACTGCCCCATTGCAAGAATTAAAAAGCGTATACCGCAGCCTCATGAAAACCTGGCACCCCGATAAGTTTAACGACGACCATGAGCTGAAATTAGATGCCGAACACAAAAGCAAGTACATTATTGAGGCCTACCACTTTTTGGTAAGCATAGCGCCTGAAACCATTGCGGCTTCGTTGCCCGACTATATCACTACTACTACTACCGCTGCTATTTTGGATTTTGAATTTAAGCAGCAAACCCTTACCATACAGTTTACCGATGGCAATACCTACGAGTACTTTGATGTGCCCAAAGCCGTTTATGTTAAACTGGTAAATGCCGATTCGCCGGGTAGGTTTGCCCGCAGGCATATTTACAACGAGTTTGTGTACCGCAGCACCAGCCGTTTAGCCGCGAGTGAGCAGGCCGGGTAGAGGATATTTTACCAGAAATTTCAGAGATATTTGGCTAAAGCCACCTGCAAAATGACCACAAGTTCCGGGTCGTTAAATTGATAGTGGTCTTCAATATCCAGTACCACCATTTCTTTTCCGGCAATAGTCGATGTGAAACGTTGCTTTAACATATCCCGGTGTTTGCGTTCCATCACAAAGATGACATCGGCCCAGGCCAGCAGTTTTTCGTTGACCTTAACGCGGGCCTTGTCGCCGGTGCCGGCAGAGCGGGCGGTATGGTTTGGGTGGTTTTTAAACAACAACTCTGCCGTTGGGCTGCGCCATTGGTTTTTACTACAGATGAAGAGGATGTTGGGCAAGGGCTATTTTATGTGAGTAGTCAACCACTGTTTGATCTCGTCGAAACGAAACTCACCTGTGCTGGCCGAAATTACCAGTGCATATTTTTCATCCTCCGTAGCAAAAATCATCTTGTCCTCTTCAATTATCATCAACTCCATTAATACATAACCAGTACGCTTGTTACCATCAATAAACGGATGATTGATCAAAATACTTTCGAGTATGGAAGCGGCTTTTTCAATGGCTGTCGGATAAAGATCGATATCTCCGAAAGTTGCATAGGGGCGGGCAATGGCCGCTTGCAAGGCCCCAATGTCGCGAATGCCCATACCTCCTCCAAATTGTTCTATAGACCTCTCATGAACTCTTAGGGCATTTGCCAAGCTGATCATTGGGCCAATCTTTCCAATAAGCCTTTGTTTTCCGAAAAGATCTTGTCTATATTTTTTTCCAGCTTAGACCTATCTGCTGTATTCGCTTCAATCTCTTTTACTTGATTTAAAATATAAACTAAGGCATCTTCCGGTACCCTATCAAGTACCTGTTGTATTTCCAATTTAATTTCTGCCGTACTCATATTCAAATTTACTAATAACAAACATTATTTACAACAACACAGCCGTAGGGCTGCGCCATTGGTTTTTGCTACAGATGAAGAGGAGGTGGGGCAAGGGGGATTCAGCTAATCTTTTTGAGCGCCAAGGATTGTCATTCGATATAACCTACCTGTATTGGTATCAAAGTCAAGCATCCAGTGCCCGTCATTGGGTTTGTCTGTATCGGTATGTTCGATTTTAATAAACAAAGTTGTTCTGATATCCATATCAGTTCCGCGTGTTGATTCTTCTGTATCAAACATTTTTTCAACGTCGTCGATCTTCGTCGAACCGTCAAATCTCATTTTAGGACTTTGCAAATAATTGATCTTTGTGTTCCTAAATAAAGCATTATTGAAATAAAGAGAGTCGCCTCGCTTTATAAAAGCCAAATTTTTGAAATAACAATTATTTGATTTGATAACCTGATATTGTGGAAGAACAGAATATGCCATGCTATCAACAACTCCTAAATTAGCTGCGACATTACTATAGCTCTCATGAAACTTCAATACACCATTTATAGTAATACTGTTTGGATCTATATATTCAATTTTCGAGCCTTTCTTTGGCGAATTACATGCTGCAAAAAATGAAACGATAACTAATGTTAAATATCTCATAATGAACTTTTAAATATGCCCCTACCGGGCAAACTTGCCTATCTTACTTTTTCATTGTCGTCTAAATGTTTGTAATTCAAATCATTTGCACATTATTTCTTAGTCTGCATCGCCATATAATCCAAAGCCAAATTGCAAAGCGCTTTCACGCCCAATGTAAACCCGCTTTCATCGATAAAAAAATCGGGGGTATGGTGGGCGGGTGCTGTTAGCGGGTCGCCGCCTTTGGGCAGGCCGCCGAGGTGGATAAATATACCCGGCGCTTTTTGCTCGTAAAAGCTAAAATCTTCGGCGCCGGTTTCGGCGTGGCGCATAATGATGTTATCGGCACTGGCTGTGGCTTGTAGCGTGGGCAGCATTTTGGCTACCAGGGCAGGGTCGTTATAGGTTACGGGGTAATGACTGCTGTAAGGTATCTTCACTTCGGCCGTGGCGCCGTTGGCTTCCGCTATTTTGGTAGCGATGGTTTTTACCCTGTCGATGATCATTTTTTCGTCGCCATCGCTAAAGGTGCGGATAGTGCCGAGCATGGTTACCTGTTCGGGGATGATATTGGAGCGGTTGCCGCCGTTGATGGCGCCAACGGTTACCACGGCAGGGTTATCGGTAATGTGCAGGTTGCGGCTCACTACGGTTTGCAGGGCGCTTACAATTTCGGCGGAGGTAACGATCGGGTCCACGCTGGACCATGGGTAGGCCCCGTGCGATGAGCGGCCTTTTACGATGATCTGCATATCGTTAACTGAGGCCATATCGCCGCCGGCACGGTAGGTGATGGTGCCCACGGGCTGGTACGATTGTATGTGCAGGCCAAAAACAGCATCCACCTTGGGGTTTTCCATTACGCCTTCTTTCACCATTTCTTCGGCGCCGCCTTTTTCGCCGGGAGGCAGACCTTCTTCGGCTGGCTGGAAGATGAATTTAACGGTGCCATGAATATCGGCTTTCATCGAGGCCAACACCTCGGCAACGCCCATCAGGATGGCCATGTGCGAATCGTGCCCGCAGGCATGCATCACGCCAACGGTATTGCCCATATAGGTGGTGGTAACTTTCGACGCGAAAGGCACGGGGGTACGCTCGATAACGGGCAAGGCATCCATATCGGCACGCAGGGCCACCACCGGGCCAGGCTTCCCTCCCACCAATAAACCTACTACGCCTGTTGTTGCTACGCCGGTTTTTACTTCGATACCTAAGGAACGCAGGTGCCTGGCGATAATATCCGCCGAGCGGAACTCGTGGTTGCCCAGTTCGGGGTGCTCATGGAAATCCTCGCGCCAGGCGATGATCTTTTTTTCGATGGCGTCGGCGCGTTTGGCTACTTCGGCTTTGGAGGTGGTTTGGGCATATATTGCAGACATGGTGAGTCCGCAAAACAGGGTGAGTACGATTTTTTTCATTTTTATGAGGTGCGTTAATGGCTAAATATACAGAAATACCGGTGAGATTAAAAATCGTTACTTTCCAAACCGATATGGCCAACTTATTCCATGGAAAAGGTATTTATATCCTTAATACCGGCTCACCCGGCACAAAACTTTTAACTCTCGCTTAAAAAAGCTACCTTGCGCTATTTAACAGCATCTACAATTTGACTTTCGCAGATTTTAATTTCAACGAACACTTATTTGAGGGTATAACAAGCATGGGGTTTGATACGCCCACGCCCGTTCAGGCTGAGGCCATCCCTATCATATTATCCGGTCGCGATATCATCGCCTGCGCGCAAACCGGGACCGGTAAAACCGCCGCTTACCTGCTGCCCGTTATCGAGCACATCAGCAAGCTGGAGAACCCCAAAATCAATACCCTGATACTGGCCCCTACCCGCGAACTTGCTCAACAGATAGACCAGCAGATACAAGGCCTGGGCTATTTTACCGGCGTTACCAGCATTGCCATATTTGGCGGCGGCGATGGTATGGTTTACGAACAACAACGCAAAGGCATTGAGCATGGCGCCAATATCCTCATTGCAACCCCTGGCCGCTTATTGGCCCACCTATCGAGCGGTAAAGTAAAGCTGGATGATCTTAAACACCTGGTATTGGACGAAGCCGACCGTATGCTCGACATGGGCTTTATGGACGACATTATGCGCATCATCAGCTTTCTGCCCGAAAAAAGGCAAACCCTGCTGTTTTCAGCCACCATGCCGGGGCGCATACTTAAATTGGCCAAATCTATTTTGCATGAGCCAGAACAGATCAGCTTAGCGATTTCTCAGCCTGCTGTTGGGATAGACCAGCAGATATATAAAGTTTTCGATAGTCAGAAAACACCTTTGATACAGTCCCTGCTAAAAGATTCCAACTATACCAGCGTCATCATCTTTTGCGGGATGAAGGAAAAGGTGAAAGAGGTGTTCAAAGTGCTGAAAGGAATGAAATTTTCGGTCATGGCCTTCCACTCCGACCTGAAACAATCGGAACGCGAAGATATTTTGCTCGATTTTAAAAACCGCAAACTACAGGTTTTGGTTGGTACCGATGTGCTTTCGCGGGGTATTGATGTGGAAGGGATTGACCTGGTAATGAATTACGATGTACCCGGCGACCCCGAAGATTATATCCACCGCATAGGCCGTACAGCCCGTGCCGCAACTACCGGCACGGCCATTACTTTGGTGAATGAGCGCGACCAGCGCAAGCTGCTGGCCATCGAGGCCATGATAGGCCGCCCCGTACCCGAAACCGAACTACCTGAGGAGTTCGGCGAAAAACCGGTATTCAAACCGGTAAGCGCCCATAGCGGCGGAGGTGGTGGCGGATTCAATCGCCGCAAAGGTGGTGGCGGCAAGGGCGGTAACTGGAAAAAGAAAAAAGCGTAGGCATCGGCGATTCGCAACCTTATCAACAAGCGTTGTAAATATCGCGTCATAAAAAGCTAAAATGCCTTTGGCGTACAGGCATGTTTAAAACTAATGTCTTAAATTCGGCGTTAGTTTAGCACGAAAGGATATTATGCGCGGTTTTGGCTTCTCAAAATTTACTCCACAGCAATTTACAAAAGGCAGTTTCGACGAATTGTTGAAACTGTTTATGGAATTGCTCAACTATACCGCCGGCGATGCCGGTGAAGCGCTGCAATGGCTCAACGAACTCGATAAACAATACAAACTCACCAACGACGAATACGGCATCGGCGATTTTATAGACGAACTGAAACAAAAAGGCTACCTGGGCGAAGACGAGCAAAGCGGCGAATTTAACATCACCGCCAAAACGGAACAGGGCATACGCCAGTCGGCATTGGAAGAGATATTCGGCAAACTCAAAAAATCAGGCAAGGGCAACCACCGTTCGCCAAAAAGCGGGCAGGGCGAAGAGAAAAACTCAGAGCGCCGCGAGTTTGAGTTTGGCGACAGCCTCGACCGTATCGACATGACGCAAAGCGTGCACAACGCGCAGATCAATCATGGTATTGATGATTTCCACCTCACCGAGCGAGACCTGGAAGTAGAGGAAATGGACTTTAAAACCCTCACCTCAACCGTGCTGATGATCGATATATCGCACTCCATGATCTTGTATGGCGAAGACCGGATAACCCCGGCCAAAAAAGTAGCTATGGCTTTAGCCGAACTCATCAAAACCAAATATCCCAAAGATACTTTGGATATTGTGGTGTTTGGTAATGATGCCTGGCCTATCACACTGAAGGACCTGCCATACTTACAAGTTGGCCCGTATCATACCAATACATATGCCGGCCTGGAACTGGCTACCGACCTGCTGCGCCGCCGTAAAACGCATAACAAGCAGATATTTATGATTACCGACGGCAAGCCAACCTGCCTGAAAGAAGGTACAAAATATTATAAAAACAGCATCGGTTTGGATAGAAAGGTGGTGAACAAAACATTGAACATGGCTGCGCAATGCAAGCGGTTGAAAATACCCATCACCACGTTTATGATAGCGAAGGACCCTTACCTGCAGCAGTTTGTGCGCACCTTTACCGAAACCAACGGCGGCAAAGCATTTTACAGCTCACTGAACGGTTTAGGTGAATATATTTTTGAAGATTACATCAGGAACCGGAGAAGGACGGTGAGATAAGTCTTGAGTCGCGAGTCCTAAGTCGGGAGTCAAGAAAAAATAACAATATTAACAAACTATCCGGACTCTGAACTAAAAACTCCGGACCAAGAACTTAGCATGAGCATACCAAACATAAAAACATTAGGCCAGTTAAAACAAAGCGGCTACGTAAGCCGGTCGGTAAAAGACGAGCTGCGCGGCAATTTAATTGAGCAATTACAGAAACATGAAGGCGGTTTTGAAGGCATCATTGGTTACGAGGATACCGTAATACCCGACCTGCAAACCGCTATCCTGTCGCGCCACAACATTTTGTTGTTGGGCTTACGCGGACAGGCAAAAACCCGTATCGCCAGGCTGCTGGTTAATTTGCTGGATGAGTACATTCCTTATATCGAAGGTTCGGAATTATATGACGATCCCTTCAACCCGATATCCTGGTTCGGGCATAACGAAGTATTGACCAAAGGTGATGACACACTGATTGCCTGGCTGCACCGCTCCGAACGCTATACCGAAAAACTGGCCACACCCGATGTTACCGTTGCCGACCTGATAGGCGATGTGGACCCCATCAAAGCCGCTACGCTCAAGCTGACCTATTCGGATGAGCGGGTACTGCATTTTGGTTTGATACCACGCGCGCACAGGGGTATCTTCGTCATCAACGAACTGCCCGATTTGCAGGCGCGCATACAGGTTGCACTCTTTAATATCCTGCAGGAAAAAGATATCCAAATCCGCGGTTTTAAATTACGCTTGCCTTTGGATCTCCAGTTTGTATTTACTGCCAACCCCGAGGATTATACCAACCGTGGCTCCATCGTAACACCATTGAAGGATCGTATCGAGAGCCAGATACTGACACACTACCCGCACTCTGTAGAAATTTCAAGGAAGATTACCCAGCAGGAAGCATCATTAACGGCTTCGCAAAAGGCGACCATCGAAGCAGATGGTTTGGTGAAGAACCTGGTGGAGCAGATCGCTTTCGAGGCGCGCAACTCCGAGTATATAGACAAAAAATCGGGTGTATCGGCAAGGCTCACCATTTCGGCTTACGAGAATCTGATCAGCAATGCCGAGCGCCGCATGATCATCAACCGTGAAAAGAACACTTTTGTACGCATTTCCGATTTTCTGGGCGTTATCCCGGCCATAACAGGCAAAATTGAGCTGGTTTACGAGGGCGAACTGGAAGGGCCTGCCAAAGTGGCAAACATCCTCATCGGCAAGGCTATCAAGACTTTATTGCTGCAATATTTCCCCGATCCGGAGAAAGCAAAAAAATCGAAAAAAGCCAACCCGTATGCCGAAATTATTGAGTGGTTTGGCAATGGGAACACTTTATCGGTGATTGACGACCTGCCTTTGCCCGATTATAAAAAGGTACTCAATTCGGTAACGGGGCTTAAAGCGCTGGTAAAAACTTTCCATCCTAAACTGGCAGAAAACCAGCAATTATTACTGATGGAATTTGTACTGCACGGTTTGGCAGAGTTTTCGCAGTTGAATAAAGGATTTTTAAACAACGGTTTCGCGTTCTCGGATATGTTCAACAGTTTGTTCAACATGGAACCCGACGAGGACATGGACGACGACCGTTACTAATTTTTTATTTTGGGACAGATTGTAACCATATTAATCGTTTGTATCGGCTTATTGATAGCCGACGTATATATCATCAGTGGCATAAAGGGAATTTCAAAAAAATGGAAATTTCCTAAAAAAAAGTCGTTTACAAGGTGGTATTGGGGCGTATCGATATTTTTGATAGCTGGTGTTTTAGCGAGTATCTACCTTAAGTTTGGCGTTGGCGTTAAAGCTGCGTTTTTATTGGTGTTCTTTTTAGTATTAATGGCTAAGGTGCTGTTTTTGCCCTTTATCGTTGTCGACGATATACGCAGGCTAATTTTATTTAGGGCGAGAAAGAACAAAACCGCAGAACCCGAATTTCCGGCCAGCCACCCCAAGCCCGACAGTATACCCCGTTCCGAGTTCTTAATGAAAGCCGGTTTACTGGCAGGTTCATTACCCTTGGTAACTATGGGCTACGGCGTTATATCCGGCGTTTACGATTATCGGGTCAAACATCGTGTGCTGTACCTGCCAAACCTACCCAAAGCCTTTGACGGGATAAAACTCGGGCAACTATCCGACATACATTCGGGCAGTTTTTATAATAAGAAAGCGGTAGCAGGTGGTGTAGAAATGTTGTTACGGGAAAAGCCAGACTTCATTTTCTTTACCGGAGACCTGGTAAACGACATGGCCAGTGAGATGCGCGAATACCAGGACATCTTTGCCAAGGTGAAAGCTCCGCTGGGCGTATATTCATCGTTGGGCAACCATGATTATGGCGATTATGCGCATTGGGATAGCCTCGAAGCTAAAAAGAGAAATCTGGATGATTTAAAGGCTACCCATAAAAATATGGGTTGGGATTTACTATTGAACGACAGCCGCCGTTTAAAAGTGGACAATGAAGAAATAGGCATATTAGGCGTGGAAAACTGGGGGAGTTTAAGCCGTTTCCCAAAATACGGACGGATAGACCTGGCCGAAAAAGGAACGGATGGCCTGCCTGTAAAACTGCTACTCTCGCATGACCCATCGCATTGGCGCGCGCAGGTGCTGGACCATAAGGATATCGATGTGATGTTTGCCGGGCATACCCATGGCATGCAGTTTGGCGTACAAACCAAATACTTTCAATGGAGCCCTATACAATATGTGTATAAAGAATGGGCCGGTTTTTATCGCGAAGGAAATCAGCAGTTATATGTAAATACCGGATACGGCTTTTTAGGTTATCCCGGCCGGGTTGGAATATTGCCCGAAATAACGATATTTACACTCAAAGCCTCAGCCGATCCTGCGCTTAAGAATATCATTTCATAATCTACATAGTGGGCAAGGGCTTTAATTTGCCGCTATGAAAACGTTTTTTAAGCCATTTTTCGATTCTTTGCTGTTCAGCAATCTGTTTATGGCACTGTGCGCGGTGGCACAGGCCCTGGTAACTTTACAGCTTATCGGTGCGCGGCCCACCACTTATCCACTTTTTGTGCTCCTCTTTGTATCCACCATTTTTACTTACAATCTCAATGTTTTTGCGGGCAAGCCGAAAGAGCCCCAAGCATCGCCTTTTTTGCGTGTGCGATGGTTTTTTAAACACAACAAAGTTATGGTGCTTATCACCATCATCTCGGGCATTGTGTTGATGCCTTTGTTTTTCCTGCTATCGCCGGTTTCACAAATATTGCTGGTATTCCTTTCTGTTTTGTCCATAGGGTATGGTTTACCCATATTTTCCATCCGTGGTAAAAAGTTCGGCTTACGTAGTGTGCCCGGCATCAAATCGTTGATGATTGCCCTGGTTTGGACCGTAAGCGGCGTGCTGTTGCCCATATTTGAAGCCGAACGGGCGCAATTGGTCCGTCTGTCATTTTCAGATGAAGCCATCTTGTTCGCCAAACGATTCGTCTTCATTTTCGCGTTGACCATCCCCTTCGATATCCGCGACCTCTTTCAGGACAGCATTGAAGGCGTAAAAACAATCCCGGTTATTTTTGGAGAGAAAAAAGCCTACCTTTTTTGCCAGGCCTTATTGGCTATTTACATGGTGCTGTTGTTTTTGTTCAGGGGCAACGGCTTTAGTCCCGATTTCTTCGCACTGGGGCTCACCACCATCCTGACCGGCTGGCTCATCTTTAAATCGGAATGGGAAAAGGATGAGTACTATTACTTTTTTTACATGGATGGCATATTGATATTGCAATATGTCATTTTGTTGGCCTTTAAATTCATACCCTGATCGCATGGCCTCGAACTACGATAATTCAGCATGGTTCTATGATGGCCTATCGCGCGTAGTGTATGGTAATGCTTTGATTAGTTCGCAGGTTTATTTGCTGCAATTTATCCCCTCCAATGCAACTATACTCATTGTCGGCGGTGGCACCGGCCGCTTATTGGAAGAGATTGCCAAAATATACCCAAGCGGTTTAAACATTACTTACGTGGAGATATCTGCTAAGATGATGGCCATCGCAAAAAAGAAAAACCACGGTAATAACCGGGTAACCTTTATTAATGAGGCGGTTGAAAATGTACCCTTCAGTCTATCTTTTGATGTAGTGATAACGCCGTTTTTGTTCGATAATTTTACCGAGAAAACGCTTCAGACCGTATTCAATCACATTAATAGCTTGCTTAAAACCGATGGGATATGGCTCTGTAGCGATTTTCAAATAACGGGAGCATTGTGGCAACGCGCATTGCTCAAAACCATGTACATTTTCTTTAAGCTCCTTTGCAGGATAGAAACCACCACCATGCCCAACATCGAAGCGCAATTCAACGGCAAGGGGTACAAAAAAAAATCAGCGAAAACATTTTTCGCTGATTTTATAATCTCTACCGAATATCAAAAGTCTTGCCTCTTGATTCTTGCTTCTGATTTTTAGCTGCTGGTAAACTTATAACCAACCCCCCTTACGGTTTGCAGGTACAAAGGCGAATCGGGATTTACTTCTATCTTTTTACGCAGGCGCACAATGTGCATATCCAGCGTGCGGGTATTTACATCGGCATTATAACCCCAAACTTCCATCATCAGTTCGTCTCGGTTAATTACCTTGTTCTCGTTTTTAAGGAAGTACAACAAAATACGGTTCTCCAAAATGGTCAGCTCTACCCTTTTGCCATCGCGCAACAGCGTGTGGGTATTTGGGTGATGCTCCATATTGGCAAATTTGTATGATTCTGGCTTTTCGCTGTTGAGAGTAAATTTTATCTTATTGTCTATCATCGCCACCAGCACATCCATATTAAAAGGTTTGGTGATATAGTCGGACACGCCGAACTGGTAGGCCTCAATTTTATCGATGTCCTGTGCCTTGGCGGTCATCATAATCACCAGTTTATCAAAGCCTTTATCGCGGATGGCAGTACATACTTCCGATCCCTGCTTGCCGGGCAGCATCCAATCCAACAAAACAATATCGGGTTTTTCGTCGAGTATCATTTTTTCGGCGTCTTCGCCGTTCGATGCTTCCAATACTTTGTAACCTTCCAGTTCTAACCGTTCGGCAACTAAAAACCGCAGGTTTTCGTCATCTTCAACTAAGGCTATTTTAATTTCTTTGTTCATAATCGGTATCAATTAATATGGTAATACTATCTTAAATTCGGAGCCCTGGTTCAGTTTGCTCTTAACACTGATCTCGCCATTCATAAAATTAACCAGTTCTTTGCAAAAAGCCAAACCCAATCCCACGCTGCCATTCTGGTTATATTGGCTTTCTATCCTGTAAAACTTTTTAAATATGTTATCTATCTCATTTTTCGGAATGCCGATGCCTTTATCGGTAAACAAAAAAACGATGTCTTTTTTCGTACCCTCAATATCGATGTTCAGTTCTTTCCTGTCGGGCGGCGAATATTTATAGGCATTCTCGATCATGTTCTGAAAAATACTGCCCAATAGCACTGGGTCCGACTCGAACGAACCTACATTTTTTATCCTGCAAGTCAATTTAAACTTCGGATACTTAATTTTAAAGGTATCGATATATTTCTGAACAAATTCATCCAACACAATTTCTTCCTTTTTTATTTGTATCGATTTGTTTTCGAGTTGTGTAAACGAGAGCAGGCGGTTCATCAAGTCGTTCAGCTTATCAGCCTCTTCATCCAGTATTTTGCCGTAATGCCTTTGCTGCCTTTCGGTAATAGCAGTTTCGGCATTGCGCAAATTGGACCCGGCAATTTTTATCACGCTCACGGGCGTCTTAAACTCGTGTGTAAAGTTATTAATGAAATCGTACTGCAACTTAAACAGTTTATGGTTTACGTTCAGGTTACGGTAAATAAGCCAGCCGATGCAAACTATAAACAAATATACCACCAGCACGGCTGCCCCGATGGGCAAAAAGTTACGTATTACCTCGGCGGTAATAAAAGCTTTCGACGATTGAAAATACAGCTTATACTCTGAGAATGCACCGGGCAAGGGAATTTCACGGAATAAGTTTTGGTCATTGTCGTCCTGCAGGGGGTCGTAAATGATTTGCTTGATACTGATTTTTTGGTAAAGCTCGGGGCGGGTATTTCTGATAACCAGTTTATTGGGATCCAGGTAAAAGGTCATCATATCGTGCTGGTAAACAGACAATGTAGATGTATTTGATAGCAGGTCCTTCAATTCTTCGAGCCGCGGTATGTTGAGATAGCTTATTTTACCGGGTTTGATATCGTACGATATCCCGTAGGTTTCTTCGACCGAGTACAACCTTGAGGTATCCGCAGTTTTGATAAAACCACCCACTTTCGCCTTCATCAATTTAAAATCGTCGCTGCTTTTCGCTTCTACATTCGGACTGCTTTTTATCTTACCACCGCTATCAGGGCTAAAATGATAAGCCGAGCTTATCGCGATATCCTTCCCTTCCGCTTTTGCTGAATGGCCGTTGGTGTGGTTACTGATAGTGAAATGATAAAAGTCGACGCGTTTAACAAAAGGGTAATCGCTGAACACGGAATCAGCATACTCGGAAGCTGATTTTTTTGTAAAAAAACCTCGGTAGTTATTGATTTCGGGTATTTTATTTCTAAACAGGTCATCATATGGTCGCATAGTGCGCTCCATTACGGCGATGGTGCGGGTAGAAAATTCACTTTCTACAAATTTACGGGTAAGCCCAAAGGTAATGAGTAAGGCCGCAGCCAAAATACCCGACAATAGCACAATGAATGCAATAATCAGTAGAAGGTTTTTGCGGTATATATATTTTTG
The DNA here is from genome assembly GCF_903893715.1 of uncultured Mucilaginibacter sp. Classification (GTDB taxonomy): domain Bacteria; phylum Bacteroidota; class Bacteroidia; order Sphingobacteriales; family Sphingobacteriaceae; genus Mucilaginibacter. Next base: position 54,788 of record NZ_CAITNG010000094.1, on the reverse strand, counting down.
CTTGGTCATTCAGCAATATGCCTCACTTTTGGCCCAAGTTGGTTTCGAGGAATTTTTCTAGGTCCTTATACATATCAAGCCGGTGTTCGCGGGGTAAAAAGTTGCTGTCATTATTTTTTTTGCCGCTTATATCGGTTACATGCACACCATTCTTTTTCACTTCGCTGATAAAGGTAGCCAATTCATTGGCGTTAAGCTCTCGCGGGCCCGGAAAAACGATAAGCGGAACCTTGATTTTATTGGCATTAAAAATGGGGGATATGGCCCTAAACTGATCGGCATCCGTTTCGGGATTGCCCACCATTTCGTAAAGCATGCTCAACTTGGGTTTCAAAAAAGGCGGCACATCGCTAAAATAAGTGAACATATTAAGCAAAGGCGATTGTACCGCAACGCAAGCATACAAGCTTTGGTGGAAAGATGCGCCATACAATGCCGAAAATCCGCCAAAGCGTGAACCAAAAATGGCTATTTTTTTAGGATTGGCTATTTTTTGGGCAATAAGCCATTCTACGCCGTCGGTAATGTCATCCTGCATTTTACCTCCTACCTGTTTAAATCCGGCGCTATAAAATTCTTTACCATACCCGGTAGAGCCGCGATAGTTTACCTGGAAAACGGCATACCCTCGGTTGGCCAAAAATTGCACCTCTGCATTATAACCCCATTTGTTGCGGTTCCAAAAATCGCTGTGCGGCATTACCACCACCGGCAAGTTTACGGAGTCGGTGTTTTTTGGATAAGTCAAATACCCATTAATCAACGTTCCGTCGCCGGCCTTAAACGATATAGGCTTCATTTCGCACAGGTCGCCCTGGTTAATGCCCGGGTTCATATCGGCCAGTTTTACCAATTTTTTGGAGCCGGCGGTATAAAGATAAGTCGACCCCGGATTACGGTCGCTCGAGGTATTGATCAGGAAATTTTGTTCGGTTGTATCCCTGTCGGATATCCTGATCTCATCGCCGGGCAATTGCTGTTCCAGGTCCGCGTAGATGGCGTTCATCCGGGCATCTAAAATATGCCTTTTAGGTTTGGCCTCCTGCCAGGTAACCATTTCGAGTCGCTGTTTGTATTTCGAATAGCTCACCTCATCAATATCGGCCTTGTCGCTCGAGAATATCACTTTTTCCTCTTTCGCGTTATCGGCATTGATATCCACCAGGGCTATTTTATCACGGTTAACGTTTGATTTAGCGTAGAAATAATTGCCGACACCTGTAAAAGCTATCGGCTCAACCAGGTTCTTAAAATTATTACTTAAAATAGGTTTAAAATCACTATTGTCGTTCTGCCTGTACAAAATGGTTTCATTCACCCCATCTGATGATTTTTCGAGCCGTATGCCACCGTCCGGGTCGGTATAAAACTGGGTTACGTTACCGGGATTCTTGATATACATTTTCAACTCGCCGGTGGTGATATTCAAGCGGTAAACATCGAGGATGGTCGAATCGCGCTGATTCATAATGAACGTCAAAATATCGGGATGTTTAACACTACGGCCCAATAGCCTAAAACTTACCCGTTCATTATCAATGGAAAGTAGTGTGCGCGTTTTCAAAGTGGCCGCATCAATGGCAGATAGTTGAAAACCCCCGCGTTTGCGCGAGTATTTTGTGATGACGATTTGGTTATTGTAGGTCCAAAAGTGATCGCCGCGACTGCCCTGGTCAATAACCGACGTGTCTTCGACACCGGTAGCGATATTCCTTAAGATGAGGGTTTGCTTTTTTTTATCCCTTTTAAAATAAGAGATGTATTTACCGTTTGGCGAGATGTGAAAGTTGCTAACCTGCGCGTTAAAAAAAGCTTCAACAGGTATTTGTTCTTGCTTGCGATGGCACGAAAGTGCCGAGACGAGCATAACAGCAAACAATAAAATTTTAAACCGGTTTAACATCTTTGGTCAACAATCCCTCCTTGTAAAGTAGAATCAGGTTAAATTATGAAAACGTAGGTAATTAACAGCATTGTCACTACAATTTTACCAAGTCCCTTGATGATAAACGAAAGCATTAGGTCAGTTAATTCCACTTTAAATTTATAAAAATCGATGCATTATTGAAAACAGCTCATTCAAAAAAATTGCATTTAATATCATTTTTGGCAAAGTTAGCTTTGATAACGGCTAATGAGGCCGGCGAATTATCAATACCGACCCATTTCCTGACCAACTCATTGGCGATGTATAAAGTACTGCCCGACCCGGCAAAGCAATCTAATACCAGCGAACCGGGGTTTGAAGAATTAAGAATAATGCGCTTCAACAAATCGTGGTTTTTTTGTGTGGGATAGTCCACAAAGGAGAGCCCTTTATCTTTAAACTCCCATACGTCCTGTATTTTAATCCCTTTATGCTCTTTTGCCAACACAATTTTCCGTGGGTTACCTTTGTCAGACCATTCGATGAATCCCGATTCATTTAATCTCGTTAATTCCTCGCGACTATAGCGCCAGTGCCGGCCGGGCGGCGGCAACATACCGTTCCATTCTTTCCCGGTGTCGCCATCTAAAGTTACACCGGGGGCATGCAAGGGGTGAGTAGTGTATTGCCCGTGTACAGGGTGTGTTTTCGCGAATAGTTCGTCGCGTTTTTTATTTGTGAAATCGTCTTTCACATCGTTCCAAATATTTTGGTCCCTTTGCTTGGCGTAAAACAATATCATGTCCGAATAGTTGCCGTAGGCATTGCGGGCAAAGTTTTTAGGGTTACATTTTATACGGGTAATATCGTTGATAAAATTATCGAAGCCAAAAACCTCGTCCATTATAATTTTAACGTAGTGCCCTATTTTTTTATCAATATGGAGATAAATACTGCCCTTGTCCGACAAAAGTTCGCGCAGGATGATGAGCCTTTTCCGGATAAATTCTAAGAACTCGCCGTTCAATAATTTATCCGAGTAAGCGTGGTTTTGGTCGATACTGTTAAAATCCCTTCCGGTAGCAAATGGCGGGTCGATATAAATCAGGTCAACTTTGCCCTTTAGTTCAGGTAGCAGCGCGCGCGTCACTTCCAGGTTATCGCCAAAATAAACAGCATTGTACAGTTCATTGTGCGCATTAACAACTTGCTTTAACGCCGCATTAGCAGCCGTATTTAGTATTTCCTCTTCGGCATCCTTGTCGGGATACGTCAACGTGCAACCACGGGTCTCTTTCAAATAAGTATGGCTTAGGTCTTGCTTCGAAGAGTTTCGTTTAAAAAAATTCTCCAAAGCCTCACTTGGTATACGGTAACTTTTATTTATCTTGATGGCAACAATATCTTTGTTATTGATAAGTTTAGATAATGTTTGCCTTGTTATCTTTAAAGTTTGCGCTACTTCATCGATGGTGAGCAACTGATTCAATGGCATATAAGGATTTTTAACGCAAATTAACAAAAAACAACGAGTGACAAATGAAAATAGCGGCCACCATATTATTTGCGATACTATTTCATTTAACGGTTAGCGCCCAAACCGAAGACCTCCAACTTGCCCAACAGTTCTGCACCAACGGCGAGTACCAGAAAGCGGCTGACATTTATTTAAAGCTTTACAAGCAAAATAACGTGGCCTATTACAGTTTGTATGTAAAAAGCCTGCTCAACCTTAAAAAATTTGATGAGGCCGAAAGCATCAGCAAAAAAATGGTGAAGCAGCACCCGCATGAGTACCAGTACAATATTGCCCTTGCCCATGTTTATACCGAAAAAGGTGATAAGGACAAAGCCGAGGAAATTTACAACGACATTTTAAAAAACCTGCCGCCCGACCAAGGCGAAATCAGCAGTATTGCCACGCAGTTTTACCAATCGGAGAACCTCGACCTGGCCATAAAGGTATTTGAGCAAGGCCGCAAAACACTGCACAGCGATCAGGTTTTCAGCTCCGAACTCATCAGCCTTTATCGTTTTAAACACGACAAGGTGAATTTGGTAAACGAATACCTCAACTTGTTGCAAACCAATCCGGAGTATGTTTTCCAGGCAAAATCAATATTAGCCACTGTTTTTGAAAACGGCAACGATTACGATATGCTGAAAGTGGCTTTGCTAAAAGTAATACAGCAAAAACCGCAATTAACCGTATTTGCCGACCTGCTTACCTGGCAGTTTTTACAGCAAAAACAGTTCGACATGGCTCTAAACCAGGCCCTGGCATTGAGCCGCAGGCAAAATGATGGCGGCAACAGCATTTACGATCTGTGCCAAACCTTAACGGCTAATCAGGCTTATGATGAGGCCATCCGTGGTTACGAGTATATTGTAAACAAAGGCAAAGAACAGGACCTGTACATTCCCGCCAAGATGGCGCTGATAGATACCAAAGGACTCAAGATTACTTCGGGTAAATATGATCAGGCTGATTTGGTCGGGCTCGAAAAAAACTATACCGACTTGCTGGACGAAATTGGTCGTAACGAAAGCACAGCCTTTGCTATGGAAAAGCTGGCGAGGTTGCAGGCATTTAAACTCCACAAATTGGACGATGCGGAGAAACTATTGGAGCAAACCATCAACATACCGGGCCTTCGTTCCAATTTATTGGCCGAATGCAAACTTGACCTGGGCGATGTATACATGATGAACAATAAACCATGGGAAGCTACTTTGATTTACAGCCAGGTAGAAAAAGACAATATTGGCACCGCTATTGGTAACGATGCCCAGTACCGCAATGCAAAAATGGCTTACTATACCGGCGATTTTGTTTGGGCCAAAGGTCAGCTGGATGTATTGAAAGCGGCAACATCTGAACTGATAGCTAACGATGCATTAAACCTGTCGCTATTGATTTTCGACCATACCGCGAAAGATAGTGTGGGCAATCCGCTGAAAATGTATGCCCGTGCCGATTTGCTGATATTTAAAGAGGAGCCTGATAAAGCTATGATTACTCTCGATAGTATTGACAGGGTATACCCCGGCAACAATATGGTGAACGACATATTGATGGCCAAGGCCCGCATCATGATCCAAAAAAATGACTACGCGGGGGCTGTTATCGCCTTAAAGAAAATTGCCGAGGATGGTAAATTTGACCTTTGGGCCGATGATGCCGTGTTTATGTTGGGCGATATTTACGAAAAACACCTGGACGATAAAAAGCAAGCCCAAACTTACTACGAGAAAATAATTACCGATTACGCTTCGAGCTTGTGGATAAACGAAGCGCGTAAACGTTTTAGAACTTTACGGGGCGATTTGAAGCCGTCATCTTAAATAAATCGGTACTTTTGCCGCATGATCATTTTTAACGAAACCATCATTATCGACGAAAGTATAAACGATGAATGGCTTAACTGGATGAAAACCGTGCACATCCCGGCGGTTTTGGCTACGGGACACTTTAGCGATTACAGAATATTACATATTTTAAGTTCGCCAAACGAAGGGATTACGTACTGCGTACAATACACGGCCAATACCATGGAACACTACCAGGCTTTTGAAGCCAAACATTCGGTACATTTAAAAAATATCCATTTTAAAAAGTTTGAGAATAAATTTGTGGCGTTTGAAAGCGTTATGCAAACCATAGACTAACATGAAAGTAACCACACTGCCCATTGAAGGGCTATTATTGATAGAACCACGTATTTTCCCCGACGACCGCGGCTACTTTTACGAGAGCTATAGCGAAAAAAAATACCGCGATGCCGGTATTAATGTAACATTTGTTCAGGACAACCAATCCATGTCGTCAAAAGGCACCATGCGTGGCCTGCACGCGCAAGCGCCGCCATACGGGCAAGGCAAATTGGTACGGGTAACACAAGGCAGCGTGATCGATGTGGCGGTTGATATCCGCAAAGGCTCGCCAACATACGGGCAGCATTACGCCGTTGAACTGAGTGCCAAAAACCACCTGCAGTTTTGGATACCTGAAGGTTTTTTACACGGTTTTTTTACGCTGGAAGATGATACCGTTTTTGCCTACAAGATTACCAACTTTTATAATAAAGAATCGGAAATTGGAGCCAAGATAACCGACCCGTCATTTGGCTTTGTTTGGCCCGATTCGGCTAAGAATATTATCCTCTCGCCAAAAGATGAGGTATTACCCGATTTTAAAGATTTTGTGAGCCCGTACTAAGCAACCCGTAAATCTTTAGGCATACGGCCGTACAATAAGTATTTTGCCCAGTTATCGCTGCCATTGCTTTTAGCTGCTGCCGATGCGGCATGCCAGTCGTAAGTAACCAATACCTGCTCAATATTAATGTGGCTGCTTTCCGCAGTTACAATGGCGTATTTGGCGTGTGGCGTGTTCGATTCCATGGCAAAGCTGTATTCGCCTTTGTCCAAATAGGCCGGCAAGCCTACACTGCCCGGATTAAGGATGATCTTATCGTTCGATAGGTAAACCACCCTGTTTACATGCGAGTGCCCGCACAAAATAACGCGCTCTGCAATATGACGAGTCTTCTTAACCAGTTCCTCATCATTATGCACAAATACACCATGTGGGGTAACCTTTTCCAACAGGTACTCATTATCGCTTTCGGGTGTGCCGTGGCAAACAAAAAAAAAGTCGTCAACAGTTAGTGTTTGGGGCAGATTTCTCAGCCATTCAATAGTCTCGTCACACAACTGGCTTTTAACCCTTTCCATATTTTCCTTTTGGGATATTTGCCCAAGGCTTTCCAAAATCTCCCGGTCGGTATTGCCGCTAATACACAGCATCGGGTTTTCGCGAATGATCTCGGCAACACCTTCGGGCTCCAGCGCTCCAAAAAGATGGTCGCCCAGGTTAATAACGATGTCTATCCCGCGCGACTTGATATCTTTTAATACCGCAAGCAGTGCCAGCAAATTGCCATGTATATCCGAAATGACAGCGTAGGTTTTCATATCAGCATTAAATATCTCAATAACAAAAGAGCTCCCCGATAGTTCTCGGGGAGCTCTTAAATTTATTTTGAAATGAGGTTATACAACTCGTCGAGCTTTGGCGAGAGCACAATCTCTATCCTCCGGTTTTTGGCAAGGGCATCTGCCGTGGTTCCGGTATCTATTGGCTGATACTGCCCTTTGCCCGTTGCGGTTAAACGCTCGGGGGCGACATTCTCCACCTCGGTTAGGTAACGTGTTACTGAGGTAGCGCGCAATACGCTCAAATCCCAGTTATCTTTTATCTGACCAAGGCTCACCACCTTTTTATTGTCGGTATGCCCCTCTACCGAAATATTGATGTCAGTTTCCTTATTGAGCACCACAGCCAGTTGTTTGAGTGCGGCTTTGCCTTTCTCGTCGATGGTTATACTACCTGATGGGAACAACAGCTTATCGGTCAACGAAACATACACCTTTCCGTTACGGATATCCACCGTTAAGCCTTTTTCCTGGAAGCCTAACAAGGCTGCCTGTAGTTTTTCTTTTAACGCATTGGTCGCCTCATCGCGTTTACGCAAAATCTCTTCCACTTCCTTTAAACGGGCTTCGCGCTTTTGCAGGTCGCTGGATAGCTGACTCACTTTGCTGGTGGTAGTATTATAGGTGCTGTTCAGATCGGTGTATTTTTTGTCTAAGTCGGCGTATTTGGCATTTTGGTCGGCTATCTTTCCGTTCAGCGCATCAATATTGCCTTTCAGGTCAGCTATCTGCCGGTGTAGCCTGGCGGTGTCGGCCTGTAGTTTTGCCACCTGGTCTTCTAAGGAAACGGTGCGGTTACGCAGCGAATCTTGTGTGGCAAGCAGCGCTTTATATTTTTTGTTGGATAGTATCTGGCAAGAGTGTAAAGTGGCGCAGAGGAGCGCTAAAAGTAATACGTGTTTAAATTTCATATACTGTTAATATTGTGTGCCGTTTAAAAATTAACATCTTTAGGCGGCGATGGTTTTAGTTGACACTAAAGTTAAACAATTGCACTATTTAAAAACACCGTTAGCGGATAAATATTAGCTAACACGCCAGCCACCAGCTTTGGCGAATCCTTTTTCATCATATCTTCATCCGAAATTATATGTAATGCTGCAAAGCTTTTTAATTTTAGCAGGCTGATATTTTCGTTATCGGCATCATAGTCACGGGGCAAGGTCTTTAACTGCTCCTGATCGCGAAACTCACCAAACAGTTTTTTAAACGCGGGCGCATCGATTATTTTTTTTAGCTCTTCGGCATTATAATCAATTTCCTGCCTGATGGCTTTGAGATCGGCAGCTTCCGGCATCCAATATCCACCACCAGCCAGGCAGCGGCCGGGTTGTACTTGTACATAAAAGCCGATGTTTTCGCTTTTATTGCCCGGTTGAAGTTTGCCTATCCCGAAGTTGTTTTTGTAGGGTGTTTTATCGAGACTGAACCGGATGTCGCGGTATATCCGCATCACACATTTTTTGGGGTCGATGTCTGTAGATAAAGCCGGATTGATCGCTTTTAGTTCTTTGATCAGCTCGGCTGTAAAGTCAACAACATTGTCTTTGGCTTTATCAAACCGGGCTTTATTATCGGCAAACCACTCGCGGTTATTATTCTCGGCCAGATCTTTTAAAAAATCAAGTGTGGCTGATTGAATCATCGGTATCTAAACTTGGGTTATAGTGCACTTTGGGCGATAGCCAGTATAACAAAAACACCCGCGAATACCTGAACGAAACAGGGGCCAATATAAAACATCCACCCAAAATTACACCGATGTACAACCAGGGCGAAGTGGTGTTATGGGTTATCTGGTAGGTAAGCGTCCATAATATTCCGGCATACATTACATTCAGCGCGTAGCTTACATACATAGCTGCGTAAAAATAGCCCGGCTCAATCTCGAACTTCATGTTGCAATGCGGGCAGTTCTCGTTTATTTTATTGGTGCCGAAACTGTACATGCCGCCCTTAAACATATCGCCGCGGCGGCAGCGGGGGCATTTGCAATGGAGCATAGCCCATGATTTCGGAGTTTGGGGCATTTTATATGTATTACTGTCCGGGGTATACCGGGATGTTTTAATTCAGATGTATCTTGTCGTTGCGCATGTTAAGGCTCACATTTTTACGGCGGTATTTTTTGTACCATAAAAAGCCAATAGCACCTACTGCAAGGTAAGGTGCCGCAAGCAGGTAAACAATACCATTGTTTAAGCCTTTAGTTGTGTTAGCGCCGCTATGAGCGTTGGTAGCCACATTGGTTGAGCATACCGAACACTGCGCCATTGCAGGTAAAGCGCCCGATACCACAATGGCGAATACTACAAAAAGCACCAATATCCTTAGCAATTTCATAGGGCAAATTTACTCAAATTAAAGTTAAAAATGATAATAGGGTGATATCATCAGATACACAATTACACCAGTTACGGTAACATACAACCAAATGGGATATGCCCAATGCACCAGCTTTTTATGCTTTTCTACCTGCATTTGCAGACCGCGATAAAAGCTCAGTAAAATCAAAGGCAATACGGCGGCAGCCAGTATGATGTGTGAAATGAGGATAACATAATAAAAATATCGCATAAACCCTGCCGCATCAATCTCGGAGGCCGATAACACGCCATCACCGTCCAGGTCACCATATCTGGTTTCGGGGGCCAGGTAATGGAAAAGAATGTACGATACCAGAAACAACGACGACAAGATAAAAGCCAATATATTTACCCGTTTGTGCATGGCAATGTTTTTCTGCATGATAAAATAGAGCGATATCAGCAATAAAATACTGCAGGTACCATTCAATATGGCATTGAGTTTGGGCAAAAAGTAGGTAAACGAAGGCAACACCGCCGGTGCGGGGATGATTTTACGGTTCAATATTAAAACCACTAAAAAAACGAAGACGGATATGCCCGCCACAAAACGAAAAATAAATTTATCTGTCATAAAAAAATTGTAAACGTGTCTATTACATTTCGGGGGCTTTCACCTTCCGCAACTCTTCGGCTATTTGCACTTTTATTTCGTCGCTGAGCCGCAGCATGTCGGTTATCGATGTGCCCGAATAATAACCTCTAATCCGTCTGTCGGCATCAACTAACACCACTTTATCGCTATATATAAAATCGTCGCCCGTTTTAAATTCATTCACTAATAAACCGTTGCGTGCCAGGTTATAAACCTGTGTTGTATCGCCGGTTAAAAACTTCCAATGCTCCGGGTCGGCTTTTAAACGGGTGGCGTAATTACTGATTACCGGCACACCATCGCGTAGCGGGTCGATGGTGATGGATACAAAGCGCAGCAATTTGTTTTTCGCGTAATCCTTTGTCAGTGAATCGATGTTCCGGTTCACATTATCACACATCTGCGGGCCATGCGTATAAAAAAAGCTCACCACAAGTATCTTACCTTTCAGAGTTTCAAAGTTAACCTTTTTACCGTTTTGGTCTGTCAGCGTAAAATCAGGAATGGTGTGGTAAATGGTATCGTATATTACCTGCCCGTGAAATTTGTGAAAGGTTTTAGCCACCGCTTTTGGCCCGTAAACAGGCAGCGGTTTATAGCGGTTTTTACCTTTAACGGTGAGTAAATAATATAAAAATGCCGGTACTGCTAATATCAATACCAGGACTATAATCTTTTTTAGCGCAGCAATTGCCCGCGATGGTTTCATTGATTAACCAATTATGGCCTCCAAACGTCTATCCAATGATGGCTTTCGTTGGTCAATACCAAAATCAAACCGATAATGAACAGTATCGGTACGATGATGGTATAGATGAGCGCTACTTTTTCGAATTTTAAGTGCATAAAGTAGGCTACAATAAAAAACGCTTTAGCTAATGTTAAAACAATATAGATAGGGTTAGCGGCATGGTATGTAAAAATACCGTGCGGCACCAGGTACAAAGCGATGATAAACTCTACCGCCGTAATACCCAATAAGATGAAGAATACATTCCAAATTTTTGATTTGGTCATTGTTTCTTCGTGAACTTCGCCCTCGGCGTGTGTATGTGCTGCTTCTGATGACATAAATAAAATCAGATTAATAAATTAAACTAAATAGAAGAATGTAAATACGAATACCCAAACAAGATCTACAAAGTGCCAGTACAAGCCCACTTTTTCGACCATCAAGTAGCTCCCGCGTTTTTCATATGTGCCTTTTAACACATTGATAAGGATAACGATATTGATGATAACCCCGCTAAATACGTGGAAACCATGGAAACCTGTGATGGTGAAGAATAAGTTTGCAAATTGTTGCGAATAAGCAGTAGAAACAACCGCCTGCCCTTCAAAAAACTCTTTCAGTTTTTCCATATTAGGGATACTTCCCCACCAAAACCCTTCGCCATGTAGGTGCGTCCATTCGGCAGCCTGGCACCCCAGAAACATAAAACCACCAATGATGGTTGCCACCATCCACCAGGCTACTTCTTTCTTGGCATTACGGTGGCCGGCTTCAACGGCTAATACCATGGTTACCGAGCTCATGATGAGGATAAACGTCATGATACCAACAAAAACCAGCGGATAGCCTTTGTCAACTACAAAAGGTACAGATTGGAAAATTTTATCGGCAGCAGGCCACGCGTTCGAACTGAAACGTAGCGCACCGTATGCTATTAATAGCGACGAAAAGGTAAAGGCATCTGATAACAGGAAAAACCACATCATGATCTTTCCGTATTCCACGTTAAACGGAGAATGTCCGCCGGCCCATGGAGTTGTTTTAACTTCGTCGATTTCTGAAACTGCTGTACTCATTGCAATTAGTTTGTAATTTTTAGTATTGGTTCAAAAGTAAAAAAACATAGAGATAAATCCATATAATATCAATAAAATGCCAAAAAATACCGGCAAACTCCATGCGGAACAGATTTTTAACCTGCGGAATGTTCTTATAACTCCCCGAAAGGGCACGAAACAACAAACCAAGGCCTGCAATAACATGCAAAAGGTGCATCCCTGTAAACATGTAAATAAAGCTTTGCGAGGCATTGCTGTTTACCAGGTATACCTTCATATTCACCAAAAGAACCCATGCGTATATCTGTATGGCCAAAAAAGCGATGCCCAATATAGCCGTTAGCCATAAAAAGAGCCGTTGCTTTTCAAACTGCAATTGTTTGGCTGCCCGCGATGCAATGAACAACGTAACACTGCTGATAATGATGACGGCGGTGCTATACATAAAGGCATGAGGCAGGATAATTTTGATCCCCTTGCCCGACCCGCCCGAGTAAACGATAAAGCCGCTGGTTAAGGCCGCAAAAAACATAAATGAGGTGAAGATGAATAACCACATGTTAAATTTTTTGGGCGCAAGGTCAAGCTTGTCTTCTTGTTGTATTTGAGCCATAATCATGATTTAATTTTCCCCATAAAATCGAACAGTAAAACCAGTTGTACCAACGGTAAATAGAAGAATGAACCGTACATCAGTTTTTTTGCCGATTGGATTTCCAAAGTGCGCATTAAATTAAACGCGAGGTATAAAAATAGCAAACTGCTTATCAGCGAAACACCGCCTATTACATAACCGCCGAATCCCATGAACGTTGGCAACAGGCTTACCGGCACCAAAATTACGGTAATTATAAAAGTTATTATAGCGCTCACCAGGTTTCTTTTACCTGTTGGCAACAACCTGAACCCGGCCAGTTTATAATCATCGTCCAGCACCCAGGCAATAGCCCAAAAATGCGGGAACTGCCATACAAACTGTATACCGAACAATACCAGTGCTATCTCATCAATTTTTGGATGGGCGGCAACATAACCAATTAGTGGCGGTAATGCGCCGGGTATTGCGCCAACAAACACTGCGATAGGCGATTTACGTTTTAAAGGGGTATAAGCAAAGGCATATAAAAATATCGAAAAGATAGCCAAGTACCCTGCGGTTGGGTTGAGGTTGAACAACATTGCCGTGCCAGATATACCCATCAGCAAACCTAAGACCAATGCCTGCCCGGTCATCATGCGGCCGGAAGGGAGGGGCCTGTCGGCGGTGCGTTTCATCAGCTTGTCGAGGTCTTTTTCTATCATCTCGTTAAAACAATTGGCAGCGGCTGTAACCAAAAAACCTCCGGCAATCAACATACCCCAGCTTTTCCATTCGATAACGCCGTTTACTTTGCTTCCTATCAAAAAGGATATAGATGCCGAAAAGACCACCAAAAAGGTCAACCGGAATTTAATGAGTTTAGAAAAATCGCTCAACTTCATGCCGGTTCCCCCCAAACTTTAGCGCTGCGCCATAAATTAAGCAACAGGTAAAACTGCGCCCCAAAAAGCAAGCTTGCCAAAATAATATGTATGGCTTGCGCAGCGGGCGGCAAACTGAGGTGCTCCAAAACAACACCCGATACAATTTGCAACATAATAGCTAAAAAGCTGAAACTCATTACCTGTTGCTGCACCGAATGGCGACTAAAACCCCGGCGTATCAAAGCATACAACACCACATTGGCTATCATTACCCAAATGGCCAAATTGCGGTGGTTGTTAAAAATATTTCCGGCTTCGGTTATCCAGGTATCGCGACCCTGACCTTGCAGCCTGCCCGAAACAGTATCAATTACCTCGCGCACACCCGTGCCGATGGTGATTTGCACAATGCTTAATAGCAACACGATCACTGCCACAAAACGTACTATACCTTGAGTTTTAACAGGCACACTGTTACCCGCAATGTTTGCGGCATAGTAGGTGTATATGCTTAAAGCCAGTATAGCCAAAGCAAGCAGCATATGCACGGTAACTATCCACTCCACCAAGTTGGTAGATACCACGATACCACCCAGCCATCCCTGAAAACCAACAAGGAAGATATTGCCGACGCTGGCAAAAACGATGCGTTTTTTTTGTTTAAAATATGTGAACGAGAAATAGGCCGTAAGCAATAAAAATATACCCGATGTTACGCCCATCAAGCGGTTGATGTACTCGGTCCAGGTGCGGGCAGCGTTAAAATCTTCGGGTACTAAAATTGATTTGTCGTTACGGATACGAAGGGCCAAATCGGTAAAGCCAAATACATCGAGCGTATGCGCAAAACGCAGGTTTTTAGCTACCCTTTTTGCTACGTATTTCTCCTTGTAATCTTTGGGTATTTGCGATGCATCGGTTGGTGGTACGTATTGGTCAAAGCACTTCGGCCAATCGGGGCAGCCCATTCCCGAACCTGTACTTCGTACTACACCGCCTGCAAGTATCAATACAAACAGCGATAAAATAGTGAGCAGATTGACTTTTTGAAACCTCTTTTTCTCGGGCGATATATTCATCAGGTCCTTTCTAAAAATTTGGGGTACCTGTTCAGGAAATACATCCTTGGCCAGATACCCCAAAAAATCAGATTATTGTTATGTTATTTTACTTCTTCGCGGGGCGGATTGGCTATTTGCCATTTTTTGAATGCCTCCAGACCGGCCTCGTTATCCTCAAAATCGTGCGACAAATTCGAACTCATTGTTTCCGAATAGGGTACGGTTTGAGGGATAAAATCTTCATGATGTCCCGGCTTGCTGTAATCGTAAGGCCAACGGTAAACGGTTGGTATTTCGCCCGGCCAGTTCCCATGTAAATGCTCTACAGGGGCTGTCCATTCCAAAGTATTCGAACCCCATGGGTTTTGCGTTGTTTTTTTACCCCAGAATATCGAATAAACAAAGTTGAACAGGAAAGCTATTTGTGCCACTCCCGACATGATTGCTGCCCATGTGATAAATACGTTAACCGACAACCAGCGTGCCATCGACGGGAACTCCGTAAAGGCATAATATCTACGTGGCACGCCATCAAGGCCCATAAAGTGCATCGGGAAGAACACCAGGTAAGCACCTATAAAGGTTAACCAGAAGTGCAGGTATCCCAATTTTTCGTCCATTAAACGACCAAACATTTTAGGGAACCAATGGTAAACACCGGCCAACATACCAAATATAGCAGCCGAACCCATTACCAGGTGGAAGTGGGCAACCACAAAGTAAGTATCGTGCAGGTTAATGTCCAAAGCGGCGTTACCTAAAAACAGACCGGTTAAACCACCGGATATAAAGAATGACACCAAACCGATTGCGAATAGCATGGCAGGCGTAAACCTGATGTTACCGCGCCACAGGGTAGCCAAATAGTTGAATGTTTTTACAGCCGATGGTACCGCGATGATCAGGGTCGTTATCATGAACACACCGCCCAGGAACGGGTTCATACCCGTAACAAACATGTGGTGCCCCCATACTATGAACGATAGAACCGATATACCGATCAACGAGTAAACCATGGCATGATAACCAAAAATCGGCTTACGCGAGTTGGTCGAGATAATTTCGGATGATATACCCAATGCAGGCATAATTACGATGTATACTTCGGGGTGGCCCAGGAACCAGAATAAGTGTTCGAACAATATCGGACTACCACCTTCGAAAGGCATTACCTGCCCTTGAACAACAATTTCGGACAGGTAGAAACTTGTACCAAAACTACGGTCGAATATCAGCAATACTACACCAGCAACCAATACCGGGAAAGACAATACTCCTAATATAGCTGTTAAAAAGAACGCCCAGATGGTCAATGGCATTTTCCAAAGGTCCATGCCTTTGGTACGCATGTTCAATACAGTACTTACATAGTTGATACCACCCATTAGCGATGATGCTACGAACAATACCATACTGATGAGCCATAGGGTCATACCTTCGCCCGAACCCGGCATAGCTTTTGGCAATGCTGATAAGGGAGGATAAATAGTCCAGCCACCGCTTGCAGGACCTTTTTGTACAAAGAATGAGGATAGCATGATCACACTGGCCAAAAAGAACGCCCAGTACGAAAGCATGTTTAAAAATGGCGATGCCATATCCCTTGCGCCTAATTGCAATGGGATGAGCAGGTTACTAAAAGTACCGCTCAAACCGGCCGTTAATACAAAGAACACCATGATGGTACCGTGTATGGTAACCAGCGACATGTAAAAGTTAGGGTCGATGCGGCCTTCCGGAGCAAAACGCCCCAACAGGGTGTGCAATAAAGGGAATGTTTTATCGGGATAAGCCAACTGTATACGGAAGAGGATAGACAATGTCATCGCAATAAACGCCATGGTAATCCCTGTAATCAGGAATTGTTTGGCGATCATTTTATGATCCTGACTAAATACGTATTTAGTTAAAAAAGTATCGTGGTGATGATGTTCGTGATCGTGATCATGACTTTCAACCCCATGATCGTGAACTGCTAATGTTGACATAATCGCTATCTTAGTATATTAATTATTTAATGCTAATCTGTTTTGGGCCGGTGCTTGTGGTTGGTTTGCATCCACCATCTTTAGTTCCTTTTTCAAAGCATCGTTCAAATAAGGTTTTTGATGGGCAAGCCACGCTTCGTATTCCGACTCGGTAACCACACGCACAATTTTTTGCATGTTATAGTGGGCGCCTCCGCAAATTTTGTTGCAATATAAAAGGTACTCAAATTTACCGTCATCTAACCTGCTGCGCATATCCATTGTGGTAATGGTTGGTGTAAATTTAAAGTAGGTAGGCAAGCCCGGTACCGCGTTGATCTGCACGCGGAAGTGCGGCATGTACACGCTATGTATCACATCCTGCGCAATAATGTTTAACCTTACCGGCCTGTTAACGGGCAATACAATGGTATCGGCAACCAAATCGTCAAAGCTGGCCTGATCTTTAAAATCAACACCAATTTTGTTCGTGGCTGTAGTAAGTTTGTAATCCTTTGCACCCAATTTGCCATCCTTGCCGGGATAACGTATTTCCCATGCAAACTGATGGCCGGTAATATCAATGTTCATGGCGGGCATATCACCTTTTACATCATTGCTGTTGGTAATGGTTTTCCAGGTAAAAAAGCCGGTAATCACCAACACGGTCAAAACGATGGCCGGTATAACGGTCCATATTTTTTCGATGGTGTTGTTATGGGGGTAAAAGTAGGCTTTACGTTTATCCGACCCGCGGTAAATGAAAGCAAAACCGAACAGACATATCTGGGTAAGTACAAAAACGATTACCGTAATACCAAAGGTTACCATAAACATGTTATCGATATCAACACCGTGTTTAGATGCTGCTTCGGGCAATGTCATGGTGCCTTGTACGGTAAACTCCCAATATGCACCATAAAGCCCTGCTATCAGGAACACTATGAACAGGATGCCCATTATATTGTTCCAGTTGATCGGCTTTTTACCTTGTATTTGTGATGTTAAATCGTAAACACGCAGTATTTTACCTACAATGCCAACAATAATGGCTACCAGTACAAAAAGCAGCACATAGTAACCTACACCAATCCACATGGCACTGTCGCCATCTGCTGCGGCGGGAGCGGCAGGCGCAGTTTGTGCCATCGCGGTAGCTGTACCAAACAAAAGCATTGCAGCTGCAGCTGATAATGTTTTAAACCTGAATATATTTTTGAATGCCATTCTATCGTTTTTTTGGTATCCTGATATGTATAACCTTTAATTAAATGTGGTGATGAAGACTCTCTTGTAAAAAAGGGTGCTTTTTGGGTATAGTTGATTGGAACTTGCTCAGCGCGTTCAACATCAGGAAGGTGAACAAACCAGCGAAGCCCAATGCGATTCCGATTTCTTCTACACCAAAGCTACGGCCCTGGGCACCTACTGTACCCGGCATAATCATCATATAATAATCTAACCAGTGACCGCACAACAGCAATATACAAACATATTTTACACGCGGTATCATGCGTTTGTAATCCCTTGCCATCAACAATAATATCGGGGCCAGGAAGTTGATGATAATATTTAACCAGAACCATGGTTTAAACTCAGGCTCCCAGCGTTTGTAAAAATAAACAGCTTCTTCGGGTAAGTTGGCGTAGTAAATCAACAGGAACTGCGCGAACCATACGTACGTCCAGAAGATAGAGAAACCGAATATCAATTGGCCTAAGTTGTGGATATGGTCTTCGCTTACCCAGCTAAAGTAGCCCTTTTGTTTTAACAAGATGAGCACCAAGGTTATGGCGCACAAACCGCTCACCCACATGGCCGCAAAGTTATACCAGCCAAACATGGTAGAGAACCAACGCGCTTCTAACGACATAATGGTATCAAAAGCGAAAATCGGGGTGGTAAAACCAAATATCACCAAAAATATACAAGCCATTTTAAAGCTCTTGTTGTAGTTAAACATACCGCCCAACGTGTCTTCGTTGTTCGAGTATTTTACCAGCAACCAACCAAAAATGCTATATACGCCCAGAAATACTATTAAACGACCAAAAAAGAAAGGGATATTTAAGAACGATGATTTACCGGCAATAATTTTATCGTAAACCTCGCTGTGCGGATCTGTTACCCCTTTTGCAGCCCATATTTTATATAGGTATGGCACGATAACCGTTTTGCCTTCTTCGTTAACAAAAGGATGGGTAAAATATAAACCTGCGGCGGCTATCAATATCAATACCAAAGCCGCTATAGGCAATACCTTGGCAAATGCCTGCGGAACACGCAACAACGATGCCGACCAACCGGCCTGCGCAACATACTGTACAGCGCAAAAGAACACGCCGGCCATACAAACGCAGGCAAAGTAATAACCCATTAATAACAGGTTGGAAAACGTACGTTCGGTATGTCCCATGAAAAAACCATAAGCTATGGCAACAATGCCTATGGCAATACCTATTAAGCTCAAGTTTTTGGCCCTGCCTCCAAATTCGAACTTTTCGTCAAAACTACTATGATGAGTTCCCATTAATATAAATAATCTTATAAAGTTTGTAAATGATGAACATACATGATCACTTTCCAACGCTCGTCGGGGTTTAGCTGCGAAGCGTACGACCCCATTGCATTAACACCATAAGTAACTGTATGGTAAATTTTCCCATCGGTAAGGTCTTTCATAGCACCACCACGCGATGACATACCTTTTGAATACGATGGCGGCGGCGGAAAGCCATGTTGTGTTACTATACCATCGCCTTGTCCGTTCTCGCCGTGGCAAGGTGAACAAAATGTAATGAACAACTCTTTACCATCGGCAAAATTTTGCGCGGTTTGCGGCAATGGGCTTTTAACCTCGGTGCCGGCCAACTCGTACCCATCTTTGGTATTCGGGTAATCAAACCTTACAAAACCAACTGGGGTTGTACCAGCCGGCGGCAATTGCGCGGTTTTACCATCCTTAAAGTTTGGATTTTTTTGGTCAGGGTCGTATGCAATGTGTTCATACATATTAGGGGCATATTCCCATCCCGTGCTCCGTTTATCTTTACACGAGGTAACAAACAACGAAACGGTAACAGTAATGACCGCTGCACCCAATATTTTAATTTTATTCATAGCTAACATATTTTCTGTCGTTGTGCTTAACTTCTACAGCACCTGCTTCTTTTAATATATTCGTAATATCCTCGTGGGGGATGTTTCCTTTAGCATCTATCGCAATCACAAACCTGTCGTTGGTTGCCCTTAGGTCCATTACCCTCGGCGTGCGGCCCGGGAACAGGTGCGTTGCGTAAAAAAACGTGGCCACCATACCAAAGGCGGTAAACAATACGGTCCACTCGAAAGTGATTGGAACAAAATCCGGAATAGCGAAGTGTGGCTTACCGCCGATGTTTTGAGGCCAATCGTGCACCAGCATGTAATACAACATACTGAAAGCTACCGTACCGCCGGTACAGCCAAACATAAATGCCGCATAACCTAAACGCGAGTCTTTGATACCCAATTTAGCGTCGATACCGTGGATAGGCATTGGCGTATAAACATCGTAAATAGGGACGCTGTTTTCCTGTAATTTATGGATCCCGTTCATCATTTCGTCGGGATCATCAAAAAGGCCTAATATAAATTTTGTACTACTCATGCTTATACTTTTTGGTAATCTGCCATTTCCACACTATCAAACTTCTCTAACGATTCTTTGTAAAATTGAACCTGTTCAGCGTCCTGGTGCCCATCGGTCAGGATTTTCTTTTTGGCTTGCTCGCTCGATGATTTGAGCAGCAATTTAACTTCAGCCATAGCTACAGAGGGCAGCACACGGATAAACAACAGGAACAAGGTAAAGAACACACCGATAGAACCGATGAAAATACTTACCTCAACCCATGTTGGATGGAACATTGCCCAGCTCGATGGGATATAATCGCGGTGCAGCGAGGTTACGATAATTACGAAACGCTCGAACCACATACCAATGTTTACCACGATAGATAATACCCACGAGAACGGAATGCTGGTACGCCATTTTTTTACCCAGAACAACTGCGGCGATATCACGTTACAGCTCATCATACTCCAGTATGCCCACCAGTACGGACCCGTAGCACGGTTGATGAACGCGTATTGCTCATATTCCACACCCGAATACCAGGCGATGAAGAACTCTGTTAAATAAGCCACACCTACTATCGAACCGGTCAGGATGATGATCTTGTTCATCGACTCGATGTGGAACATGGTGATATAGTTTTCTAATCCTAATACTTTACGTGTTACCAATAACAGCGTTTGCACCATGGCAAAACCCGAAAAGATAGCACCCGCAACGAAGTATGGCGGGAAAATAGTGGTATGCCAGCCCGGCTCCAACGATGTGGCAAAGTCCATCGATACAATAGTGTGAACAGAAAGTACAAGCGGTGTTGATATACCGGCCAAAATCAACGACACGGTTTCGAAACGTTGCCATGTTTTTACCGAACCTGTCCAACCGAAAGACAAGGTAGAATAAATTTTTTGGCGCCAGCCTTTTGCACGGTCGCGGATGGTAGCGATATCTGGCAATAAACCGGTGTACCAGAATACTAATGATACAGAGAAGTATGTCGAGATAGCGAATACGTCCCAAATCAATGGTGAGTTAAAGTTTACCCAAAGCGAACCATATTGGTTGGGCAATGGTAACGAATAAACAGCCATCCACGGGCGGCCCATGTGCGCTACGATATAAGTAGCCGCGCAAATAACCGCGAAGATGGTCATCGCCTCGGCCGAGCGGTTAATGGAGTTACGCCAGTTTTGACGGAAGAGCAATAACACGGCCGAAATCAAGGTTCCGGCGTGGCCGATACCTACCCACCACACGAAACCGGTGATATCCCAGGCCCAGCCTACTGTTTTGTTCAAACCCCATTCGCCGATACCGAACCAAAATGTCCAGCTTACAGCAAACACCCACAGCGATGCTGCTATTGATGAGATGATAAAGCCAATCCACCAGGCTTTGGTAGGTGTATTTTCAACCGGGGCCAATACATCGTCAGTTATCTTGGCATAGGTTATATCTGTGCCGGTAATTAACGGTTCCCTGATTATCGATTCGCTATGAGATGCCATATATATTTATCTCTTTGTATTGATGTATAAATTAAGCTTCAGTTTCTTTGGTATTCCTTACCTTAACCTGGTAACCAATACCCGGCTGTACGTTTAGTTCTTCCAATACGTAATAAGTCCTTTCGCTCTTCAATGCACGGGCAACTTCCGATGTTTCATCGTTCAGGTTACCAAACACGATAGCGTTTGTTGGGCAGGTTTGCTGGCAAGCCATTTTGATGTCGCCATCCTTAACGGGGCGTTTTTCAATTTTAGCTTTCAATTTGCCGGCTTGTATACGTTGGATACACATAGAGCATTTTTCCATTACCCCACGGAAACGTGTTACCACATCCGGGTTTAATACCAATTGTGTATGCTCGTTGTTCAGGTAGTTGTCAAAGCGACTGTCGTTCCAGTAGTTGAACCAGTTAAAACGGCGCACTTTGTACGGGCAGTTGTTAGCGCAGTAACGTGTACCTACGCAACGGTTATAGGCCATGTGGTTGATACCTTCGCTCGAGTGAACGGTTGCCAATACCGGGCAAACAGTTTCGCAAGGTGCATGGTCGCAATGTTGGCACAGCATGGGTTGGTAAACAACCGATACATGGTCAAGGTTATCTAATTTATCGATTTCCTTTTCCTTAGTTACGTTCTCGTTAAAGCTGTAGTAACGGTCAATACGTATCCAGTGCATTTCGCGGCGGCGACGAACTTCGTCTTTACCTACAACAGGCACGTTGTTTTCGGCGTTACAAGCAACCACGCAGGCACCGCAACCGGTACAGGCGTTCAGGTCGATAGCCATTACCCAGTTGTATTGCGGGCGTTCGTACTCATCCCATAAGGTATAAGTTTTATGCTCGCGTTCGCTTCGGTTGCCCGATGAAGCGTCTTTCACATATTTATCGAAAGTAGTTTCCTGTATAACAGTACGGCCTTCGTATGAGTGGTGCGTTTGTGTTTGAGCGAGCGTATAAACGTCGCCTGTTTTTTCTATCGAAGCAACAGCGGCAGTTTGCATAGTGCCGTTACGGTACGAATAGAAAGGGAATGCGTTTTGACCCGCGCCGTTACCTACCGGACCAGCCAATGTGCGGCCATAACCCACAGCTACCGAAACAGTACCTTGAGCCTGTCCCGGCTGGAACAATATAGGCAATGTAACCGAGTAACCATTAACAGTAACCTTTAATACATCACCTTCTTTATAACCTAATTTCTCGCCAAATTTTGGTGCGATGGCTGCGTAGTTTTCCCAGGTAACTTTCGATACCGGGTCAGGCAGTTCCTGCAACCAGGGGTTATTTGCTTTTTTACCATCGCGCATTACCGAGCTTTGGTAAACCTGCAACTCCACTTTATCGCCATCGGCGGTAACTTCTTTGCTATGGTCTAATACTTTTTGAACTACGGCAGTCAGGTCTTTGCTAAAGGTATAGCTTGATGCTGTTTTCTCTGCGGCTTTAACAGAACCGGTTTGTAACAAAGTTTCCCAACCCTTTTGGCCTGATAAACCACCTTTTGCCAATAATTCCTTATCCCATACATTGCGCACGTAGGTATAGTAATCTTTAACCGGTGCATCGCTCCAAATCAATAAGCTTTGCTCGGCCTGGCGGGTATTATAAACCGGGTTAATGGCGGGTTGTACAATGGTATAGTAACCTTCCAGTACGTTTTCATCACCCCACGATTCGAGGTAGTGATGGTTTGGAGCGATAACGTTACACAATGAAGATGTTTCATCTCCTAATGTGCTCACACCTTCGCCGTTGTTACCGTGGTCGGAGAAGGAAACTTTCAATTTTACTTTTGCCAAAGCATCTTTAAAATCTTTAGCTAAATAATAATCATAAGCCGGGTTAGCGTTTAAGAAGAAGATGGCATCAACAGCGCCGCTCTTCATTTCGGTAACCAGGTCGGCCATTTCATGGTCGTTACCTGCAAATTGGTTCGAAGTGTTATCCAGATCGATAGTAGTGCCATAGCTGCCTAAAAGCGAGTTGATAGCATTAACTAATACTTGTGTAGCAACATCGTTTGAACCGGCAACCACCAGGGCTTTTCCTTTTGCTGCCTGTAACTCTTTAGCTGCAATCATAATCGATTTCTCAGCTACGTCGTTATTCAGTTTTTGGGTGCCCGGTAAGGTTGTGCCCGATATGGCATTATATAAAGCGATAAGCGCGATACCTTCTTCGGATGGTTTGATAGGAATACGTACGTCAGCGTTTGAGCCTGTTACGCTCATACCTGTTTCAAACTGTATATGTCGCGACATTTTTTTGCCTGCCAGCGATTTTGAGTTACGGTTTGAAACATATTGTTTCATAAACTCGGCTTGCGATATCCATGAGCCTAAAAAGTCGGCACCAAAACTTACAATTACATCGGCTTTATCAAAACGGTAGTGCGGCAATACTGCTTTACCAAAACTGTTTTGGTTGGCCTGTATGATACCGGTATACGATACGGCATCGTAGTTAAAATGTTTAGCTGTAGGATAAGCCTTTATAAAATCGGCAATAACAGCCAAAGTTGAAGGGCTGTTAACGGTTGAAGATACGATACGTATTTGTTTGCCGGCTGCCTTTATGGTTGCCAATTGCGATTTAACAAAGTAATCGACGGCATCCCAAGAAGTTTGTTCACCGTCCTTTACAGGGTTTTGTAGACGGTTAACATCATACAATTCCAAAACGGATGCCTGCGCCTGCGCGGTCAAACCACCACCCGCTAAAATGTCTGTCGGGTTACCTTCTACTTTAATAGGACGACCTTCGCGGGTTTTCACCAAAATGGCGTGCCCGTCAAAACTCGAGGTATAGTAGTTGGCTATGCCCGGGGTAATTTCTTCAGGTTTTATTAAGTATGGGATAGATTTATGCACCGGCACTTTTTCGCATGCTGCCAGCGATACGGCACCCACGCCAAAACCTAATGCCTTTAAGAAATTACGGCGCGGTGTTTTGGTCATTAAACCTGTTCCGCTCAATATTTCTTCGATAGGTATAGGCTCAGCAAATTCGTTTTTGTTTAATTCAACAAATTCGGGGCTATTGTTCAGCTCTTCTAAACCTTTCCAGTATTTTTTGTTGCTTTCCATTTAAGCTATCTAACTGTGATCGTGTTTTAAATTCTTATTATTAATAGTGGCACTTACCGCACTCGATACCGCCCAATGATGCCGCAGTAACTTTTTCGCCGCGTTTTATCTTATCGTGTACAACAATCATATTGTCGTAATAAGCGTTGCCTTTGTAGTTAACCTCGGTGCGTTTGTGGCACTGGATACACCATTTCATGGTAAGCGGAGAGTATTGATAAACTTCGCTCATGGTTTCAACCGGACCGTGGCAGGTTTGGCATTTTATGCCGGCAACCTTTACGTGTTGCGAGTGCGGGAAAAAAGCCAGATCGGGCAGGTTGTGAACGCGTACCCATTGTATAGGTGTTGCCTTGGTGCTGTCGTATTTTGAAGTTTGCGGATCGTAACCCAATGCGGTGTAAATCTTAGCGATTTCAGTCGATGGCTCTTTCGCGCCCAAACGCCTGTCGACCGCTTTGTGGCAGTTCATACAAACGTTTAACGAAGGGATGGTAGCATTTTTAGACTTGTATGCACCCGCGTGGCAATATTGGCATTGTATCTTCATTACACCGGCATGCAAATCATGCGGGAACTTGATAGGTTGCACCGGCTGATAGCCTTGGTGAACATTGGTGTTCCACAAGGTAACCCATTGCCATGTACCGCCGCATAAAACGGCACAAACCACAAAGAAACCTACCAAACGCTTGTTTTTAAGCAGCTTTTTAAATTCGGCTTTGCGGGCTGCCGATTTATCTTCTGATGGCTCAACTTCTTCAGCCGGAATATCTTTCCGGTTCAATAACAGGCGCTCTAAAGTGCCTATCACCTTATTCAATATCAGGATAACCAGAAACGCGATGATGATAACGGCTATCAAACCAAAAATTACCAGATTGCTTGGGCCCGATTCAGCAGCAGTTCCACCAGCAACTGATGCAACGGGCGTTTGGTCTTTCTTCCATTCGGCGCGTACATAAGTTAAAATATTACCTACGTCGGCATCGCTCAAGCTGGCAAAAACCGTCATGGCTTGTTGGCCATTGTCGTTAAACACCTTCATCGCTTTGGCATCTTTAGTTGCCATCAATGCCTGATTGTTTTGCACCCATTTGTACAACCACTTGTCGTCAGTTTCGGCAGTAACCACAGGTCCTAATGCAGGCCCCACCAATTTCTGATCTACCTTATGGCAAGCTGTACAATTGGCTTTAAACAGCGCTTCGCCTTTCGCGGCATCAGTTTGTGCATAAACTGCAGAACCAAGCAATGCAAACCCTATAGCAAGTAGTACAGACCTGGAAAATTGTTTTAAAATGAATGAGATATTTCTCATAAAGTATATGTATGCTGAATAATGTTTAGTTAACCGATATCAATAATTGCGAAATTGACAACAATCGCGCTATTACAGTCCACAAAAGTATAATTTATTAGACAACCGCTGACAATTTAATGACAGCAATCTATAATTTATAATCATTCTAAACTATCATTAAAAATGCCTTTATTTTATTGTTAACAGGCTTTTTTTTGAACGGCGATTGTGATTTTCGTCATATTTGTGCAAACTGGCACAAAAATTTATGCGGCCAAATTTGCAAGTTGATTATTGTTTTAGCAACCATGCGAATATCAACGGCACCACGATGGTAGCGTCGGACTCAACGATGAACTTAGGCGTATGGATATCTAATTTACCCCAGGTAATCTTCTCGTTAGGTACCGCGCCCGAATAGGAACCGTAAGAGGTAGTGGAATCGGAGATCTGACAGAAATAACTCCAAAAGGGTATTTCCGGCATTTCCATATCCTGATAAAGCATCGGCACCACGCATATTGGGAAGTCCCCGGCTATGCCCCCACCTATTTGGAAAAAGCCAACACCTTTGCCACCCGAATTTTTAGGGTACCAATCGGCCAGCCAGGCCATGTATTCTATACCGCTTTTCATGGTGGATGCTTTTATTTGGCCTTTAATAACGTATGAGGCAAAGATGTTGCCCATGGTGCTGTCTTCCCAACCCGGTACTACAATAGGCAGGTTCCGCTCGGCCGCAGCCAGCATCCACGAGTTTTTGGGGTCAATTTCATAGTACTGTTCTAATACACCGCTCAGCAGCATTTTGTACATATACTCATGCGGAAAATAACGTTCGCCTTTTTCGTCGGCATCTTTCCATATTTTATGGATGTGTTTTTGCAAGCGACGGAAAGCTTCTTCTTCGGGGATACAGGTATCGGTAACGCGGTTGTAGTGGTTTTCCAACAGGTCCCACTCGTCCTGCGGGCTCAGGTCGCGGTAATGCGGTACGCGTTTATAGTGTGAGTGTGCTACCAGGTTCATAATGTCTTCTTCGAGATTGGCACCTGTGCAGCTGATGATATCGATTTTGCCCTGGCGTATCATTTCGGCCAAACTTATGCCCAGTTCGGCAGTGCTCATGGCACCGGCAAGGGTAACCATCATTTTGCCGCCCTCCAGCAGGTGGGTTTCATACCCTTTAGCGGCATCCATTAAAGCCGCGGCATTAAAGTGCAGGTAATTTTTTTCGATAAACTGTGATATTGGTCCCCGGGTAACGCTCATGTCTGTGTTGATTTTGTGGGGCAAAAGTAAGGAAAATACGTAAATGTGCGAATGAGCAAATGTGCGGATGCGCAAATACTATGATGTCGCCATAATTCTCATTTGCACATATACAAATCTACACATTTGCACATTTACATTATATTTGTCAATTCCTTATTATGCTAAAACGTTTACTTTTTATATTATTTATTTGTTTATCGGACGTACAAACCGGTTTTGGCCAGGCAAAATACCTGCCTAAGTTTATGCGTAAAATGCTGTTTGAAACCGACAGCAGCCGCGCGGCAAGTATCATCCCCTTACCCGTTTTAAACTCGGCGCCCGAAACAGGTATCGAGTTTGGCGGGTCCATACTGTACTCCTTTTATACCGACACCATCCATCGCGATACCCATGTATCTAACGCCTTTGCTTTTGCAACCATCACCACCAAAGGGCAAAACCGCTTTGGTTTAAGCACCAGCCGCTGGCTATCGCAAAACCTTTATCATTACTCAGCGTCGTTGGGGTATATCAACTTCCCCTCGGATTTTTACGGCATTGGCAATGCCACACACCTTGCCGACGCCGAACGGATAGGCGAAAAGCGGGTCAAACTAAACTTTGGTGCCGAAAAGCTGGTAACCAAAGATATCTATGTTGGCTTCGTAGTGGGCGCGCTCACTTACCGCAGCAGCAGCGAGGAAACCAACGGCATTTTTGAAACCGACCCCCTGATACAAAACCGCGAAGGCGGCGATAACCTGTTTATAGGCCCGAGCTTTATTTTTGACAGCCGCGACAACAATACCTATACCAACACAGGCTTCCAGTTGTTAAGCAGCTATGCTTTTTACAAAGGCATATTTGGCAACAACGGTTATGACGGCGGGCTGTTCGCAATTGAAATGATGCAGTATAACCGGCTGAGTAAAAAATTAAACCTGGCCTTTGATGTATACGATACCAACCTCATCGGCACACAGGAGCCTTTTTACCTGCTGCCTGCTTTAGGCAGCGACGAGCTGATGCGCGGCTATTATAATGGCCGCTACCGCGATAAAAACTACGTGGCCTGTCAGGCCGAACTGCGCTACCGCATTACCCAACGCGTAGGCCTCAACTTTTTTGGCGGCACGGGTACGGTCTTCCACGACGTATTCACCTTCAACGAGCTGAAACCCAATTACGGTGGCGGCCTTCGCTACTTTTTTGATGTGGAAAAAGGCCTGGACGTACGCATGGATTATGCCTTTGGCGAGCAGCGCCCCGGCGAACCACGCCAAAGTGGCTTTTACATAGGCCTGGGCGAAGCTTTTTGATTTCGGCTTTGCCAATGAGGCTTGTCGGTTGATCAAAGCCTTCCATACCAAACTATAAACACTTTAGCGGCTTTTGTGGATAAATAATACATAGTTGGCACTCAAATTTTATCAATTTTGCAACAGCGTTTAATATGTCTTGAAATGGCTTTAAACGCTTTAATCCCCGTAATTAGTAGACTATGTATCGCGATAAGCTTAAGTATTATGTATTGGTTATTGGGAAAAGCGAATCGGATTATAAGCTGATCGAACAATACCTCAACGTGAAAATGTTGGGGCCAAGCGTCTATCATCTCACAGATTTTCAGGATGCAAAAACCAACACCAAAATTTTAAGTACCCGCTTTGATGCCATCGTGCTCGACCTTGTTTTACCCGACCTCGGTGCCGAAGACCTGATAAAGGAAGTTGTAGCATTTGCCAACAATGCAGCCGTTATTATACTAACCGATTACGCCAACATGGAGTTCAGCATACGCTCGGTATCGTTGGGCATAGCCGACTACCTGCTGAAAGACGACGTGAACGCCACGCTGCTATACAAAAGCATTGTATTTAACATCGAGCGCAAACGGCTCAACAGCGCCATCCGCGAAAGCGAAGAAAAATACAAGTTCCTGTTCCAGAACAGCCCGAGCCCCATGCTGATTTGGGATATCGAAACCCTCAGCATATTAGACAGCAATGAGGAAGCCGAAAAAAAATTCGGTTATTCAAGAGCCGAGTTCCTGACCCTCACTATTGCCAACCTGCGGCCCGCCGAAGACATAGCCAAAATGGCCACCGCTTTTCAAAACGTCGAAGCCGGCGTTAAGGTTTTTAAGAAGGCCTGGCGCCAACTCAAAAAAACCGGCGAAATGATGTTTATGGATGTTACCGGCCGACAGGTTGACTATCATGGTAAAGCGGTAATTATAGCTCAGCTTACCGACATTACCGAAAAACTGAAGTATGTGAGCCTGGTTGAGGAACAAAACTTTAACCTCCGCGAGATAGCCTGGACCCAAAGCCACATGGTACGCGCTCCCCTGGTTCGCATTATGGGGCTCACATCCATTATGAGGAACTACAAAAACATCAGCCCCGAAGTAACAGAGCTCATCGAGTTTTTGGAAATATCCTCCAATGAACTGGATATGGTTACCCGCGATATTATTGATCTGACGAAGATGCAGGAATGATCGTTCATTGTTGATGTTTCATGGCGGGGATATTTTATCTTTACAGAAACAATACAAAATCAATATGAACCTGGCCAGTATATTAAAACCTGCAACCTTGTTGTTATTGTTAGTAGCCGCCTCGCATACCTTCGCTCAAAGCAGGAGGTGGTGGGACGATACCTCGATGATAAGCAACAAACAGACCTTGCAAAAGGACGGGCTGACCTTGTTTTATTATGATAACTCCGAAAATTTCGACCCGCAGGTAAAACAACACCTTATTGATGCTTTTTTTACCGTTTACCCGGCCGAGCGCAAGCGCTTTAACATGCAGGCATCGGCAACGGTGGTATTTGTTATCGACACGGGCTACCATGGGGTGGCGGCTACGTCGGGGCATATTGTACGCTTTAACCCCGATTGGTTTAAAAAGCATCCCGAAGATATTGACGTGGTAACCCATGAAGTAATGCATATTGTACAAAGCTATGGCGACAACCATGTGCCGGGCTGGCTTACCGAGGGCATTGCCGATTATGTGCGCTATAAATTTGGCATAAACAATGATGCGTCGGGCTGGAAACTGACCGACTTTAAACCCACCCAAAGCTATACCAATGCCTACCGCATTACCGCCCACTTTTTGGTTTGGGCCGAAAAACATAAAAACCCCGGCCTGGTAGACACGCTGGACGGTGCCATGAGGCAGGGCATCTACACGTCAGAACTATGGCAACAACTTACCGGTAAGAACGTTGACGAGCTTTGGGCGGAGTATAGCGCAAATCCGGAGATATAAAGACCTTAGTGGGGAGTGCAATTATGCTTGCTGCAGGTGCAGACTATACTCATATCCGTCCGTACACTCTGTCTACGGACACCAGTATAAGATAAATATTATCCACTCTTGTTTTCTTGTCAATCCTGCCAAAATTCCATATAATGCATATCACCGAAAATGTAAAACATTAAAGGCAGCAGGATGGCTCGTACTTTGAAATTGTTCTTACTTCCACCCCACCCCTGTTACTTGGCCTTGGCGGCAATTTCGGTGATGGCGCGGACGAGTTTGTCGAGGTCGGGCAGGGTGGTGTATACGTGCGGGGTAATGCGCACGCAGCTGATGTTTTCAATGACGATTCCGACTGTATGTATCTTGTATTGGTTAAACAATGCACCATCTACTTCGCCGGGCGTCATACCATCAATGCTCACGCCACAAATGGCGCAGCTGTACTCGGGTTTTAGCGAGGTGTGGAGCTTAACTTTGGGGATGTGCTGTACCTTTTCGGCCCAGTAGTTTTTGAGGTAGCGGATGCGCTCTTCTTTGCGTTTACTGCCTATAGCCAGCTGGAAGTTAACGGCTTCCCCAATGCCTTGCTCAATAGGGAAACTACGGGTGCCTATGTTCTCGAACTTGCGGATATCGGGGCCCTGCGGGTTATCGTCGCACAACAGTGGCATTACTTTGCTGATGTGCTCCTTTTTTATCCAGAGCATACCGCTGCCAATAGGTGCCGAAAGGAACTTGTGCAGGCTGGTGCCAAAGTAGTCGCAGCCCAGGTCGGGTATGTTATAGTCGAGCAGGCCAAAGCTGTGGGCGCCGTCGCATATCACCTCGATGCCCCGGGCGTGGGCCATATCGGCAATTTTGCGTACCGGCATAATTTGCCCTACCCAATTGATGACATGGGTAACGTGGATGAGTTTGGTTTTTGGCGTAATGGCATCGCGATAAGCTTTAACAATCATCTCGTCGTCTTCAATGGGGAAGTCGAAGCTGATTTGCTTGTATACTACGCCTTCGCGCAGGGCACGCTGCTTGTAAGCCTGCATCATGTGGGGGTAGTCTTGTTTGGTGCCAATCACCTCATCGCCGGCTTTTAGCGGCAGGCCGTAGATGATGGTGTTGAGGGCTTCGGTGGCGTTACGGTCGACGGCGATTTCGTCGGGCAGGGCGCCGGCGAGCAAGGCGAGTTTTTCGCGCAGGGGCTCGCGGCCCTGGTCGAGTATACGCCACATGTAGTAGCTCGGCCCCTGGTTGCTCAATTGGTTATAGCGCTCAACCGCCTGTTGCACTACCAATGGCGATGGCGATACGCCGCCGTTGTTGAGGATGATGATATCGGGGTTAACGGTATATGAGCGTTGTATGGTAGCCCAAAAGTCTTCGTCCATTGCGGCCTGTGCGGGGGTGAGGTGGGCGATGCGTTTTTCGGCGATGCGCCATTCTTCGGCATGGGCCTGGTTAAACAAACTGGTAGCACTAAAGGCGCCGGTAAGCACCGCGGCCTGTTTGATGAATGTCCTTCGGTTATTAGCTGTCATGATAGAACGAATTTAGTGTATTATCCGGCCAAAAACAATAATGCTCATCCGATGTTGCTAAGCCAGGATCGTAACTTGTATCAAATAGGAGATAATTTACTTTTTAATATTTCTATATTTACATTTGTCTGGTTTAGTAAACACTATTATTACTATTATTTTTATACCACCCATTCCAAAAAAAGGTAAAATGCCTTCAAACCAATATTCCGAAAACGGCGAGCAACAACACACAACCAACCAGGAATGGATGAAGTTTTTTGATGCGATGGACGAGGTTTTCTTTTCGTACGATTGGGTAAATACGAAACTCATACAGGTATCGCACGGCTGCGAAATACTGTACGGTTACAAAGCTGCCGACTTTTTTGCCAACGACGGGCTGTGGTTGGAGCTGATACACCCCGATGACCGGCATATTGTGGCGGGCGAGGATGAAAGATTAAAGCAAGGCAATCAGGTAGTCAACCAATTACGCATTATCCGTAAAGATGGAACCGTGCGATGGGTTGAGCGGAAGATAGTACCCACGTTGGACGAGGCCGGTAAGCTGATACGTACCGATGGCATAGTAAGGGATATCACCAATCGCAAAGAGTCGGATGAAAAACACGTGCAAAGCGACTCGTTTTACCGCCGGATAGTTGAGATAGCGCAAGAGGGTATCTGGATAATGAACGAAAATGATATTACCACTTTTGTGAACCAGAAGTTGGCGGATATTTTAGGATACACCGTGGACGAGATTATAGGTAAAACTCCCTATGATTTTATGAGCCCGGCAGAACAAGCCCGGGCCAAGGTACGTATTGGCGAGAGAAAGCAGGGCCATAAAGCCATTACCGACGCCATTTATGTGGCAAAAAACGGGAAGGAAGTTTTGACCAATTTATCGGCCAACCCCATTTTGGATGATAACGGACAATACAAAGGCGCATTGGCCATGATAACCGATATTACCCAACAAAGACTGGATGAGGAGTCGTTGCGGAAATCGGAAGCCAACCTGCGTACCATATTCGATAATACCGATACCTCGTATGTGCTGATCAACGATGATATGACCATCCTTTCGTTTAATGGTTTGGCCCAAAAGTATTCGCAGGCCCAAAACGGGAAAGATCTGGTAATAAACCAATCGGTAAGGGATTATTTTTTGCCCGAAAGGCTGCCGTATATATTGGAGATACTTGAAAAAGTAAAGCGCGACGGAATAGCTGATTATGAGCTCACGTTTACAAAAAGCGATGGCACTGTAAAATGGCACAACGTTAGGTGGCTTATTGTAAAAAACAACGAAGGCCAACACTGCGGGTATATATTGTCTAATAAGGACATAACGGAAGCTAAACTGGCCGCGCTTGAACGGGAACGCATTACAACCGACCTGATACAACACAACAAAGACCTGGAGCAGTTTACATATATCATTTCGCACAACCTGCGGGCACCGGTTGCTAATATCATCGGGCTTACCGAAATATTGAGCGAACCCGTATTGGACGCTGAAATGAAGCACGAAATTGCCCAACGTATATCGCTATCGATTAAGAGTGTTGATGCAGTGATCAGCGATTTGAACCACATTCTACAGGCTCGCAAACCAGGGCGCGAAGTAAAGGAAAGTGTTGTTTTTGAAGACATTTGCACCGATATCAAGCAAAGCATCTCGGATGTTATACGCAGGGAAAAAGTGCAGATAATTTGCTCGTTTGAAGAAGTTGGCGACATCTATACCATCAGGAGCTATATGTACAGTATATTTTATAACCTGGTTACCAACAGTATAAAGTATTGCATTCCGGGTACGGCCCCTTTTATCACCATAAAAAGTTTTAAGTTACAGAACAAAATCGAGTTGCGTTTTAAAGACAATGGTAAAGGGATAGATTTACAAAAGAACGGGCATAACCTGTTTGGCCTTTACAAACGTTTTGATACTACCGTAGAAGGCAAGGGCATGGGTTTGTTTATGGTGAAAACCCAGGTGGAGGCTTTGGGCGGAACGATACGGATTGATAGTAAGCTCGGCGAAGGGACAGAGTTCATCATGCAGTTCAGCGTTTAGGGAGCGTTAATATTTAGCGCATAGTTTTTAGTTTTTTGAAAGCTTGTAGATTTATTGGATTAGGTAAACTATCATTTTTAATAATGACGACCGTCATTTATCGGGTGGATTTATCATCGCACCTTTACTCTATCTAAATTATCTCCTATTAAAAACCAAAAATTATGGAAACATTAGTGCACCCGGGTGAAACCATCCCGGAAAAGAATTTACCTGCTTTAGGGACAATGAAGGCCCTTGTATTTCACGGGCCGGGGAAAAAATCGTTTGAAGATAAACCTATCCCGACCATTAAAGCACCAACGGACGCTATTGTTAAGATATTAAAAACGACGATTTGCGGCACCGACCTGCATATTATGAAGGGCGATGTACCAACAGTTACCGACGGACGAATTATAGGCCACGAAGGTGTGGGTATTATTGACCAGGTGGGAAGTGGTGTTACAAACTTTAAAAATGGCGACCATGTCATCATTTCGTGCATCACATCGTGCGGCAAATGCGAGTATTGCAAAAGGGGTATGTACTCGCACTGTACTGATGGCGGATGGATATTGGGCAATACCATAGATGGTACCCAGGCTGAGTATGTGCGCATACCACATGCCGACAACAGCTTGTACCCAATACCCGCCGGTGCCGATGAAGAAGCACTGGTAATGCTGAGCGATATTTTACCTACCGGCTATGAATGTGGCGTGTTGAATGGTCAGGTAAAACCCGGCGACGTTGTTGCTATTGTTGGCGCAGGCCCTGTTGGTTTGGCCGCTTTGCTAACCGCGCAATTTTACTCGCCTGCCGAAATCATCATGATTGATCAGGACGACAACCGGTTGGAAGTAGCCAAAAAGTTTGGCGCTACAAAAACCGTGAACAGTGCTACGGTAAACGGCGTGGAAACCGTAATGGTACTCACCGATGGCAAAGGCGTTGACGTAGCCATTGAAGCTGTAGGTATTCCGGCTACTTTTGACATGTGCCAATCCATTATTGCTCCGGGTGGCCACATAGCCAATATAGGTGTACACGGCAAAAGTGTAACGTTGCATTTGGAAACCTTGTGGTCGCAAAACGTAACTATTACCACGCGTTTGGTGGATACGGTGACTACTCCATTGCTGTTGAAAACTGTGCAGTCCAAAAAAATAGAGCCCAATAACCTGATCACCCACCATTTCAGGTTAGATCAGGTAATGGAAGCTTACGAAACTTTTGGGAACGCGGCTAAAGAAAGAGCGTTAAAGGTTATTATGACGGCCTGAGGAATGTTTATAAAGTACACGCAGGCCTCTACAGCAGCAGGTGGCGTATGCTTTATTACACATTACTTTGTCAGATGTATCAGGCAGTACGCGACAATAGTGCACGCTATACCCGCTACAACTGACGTCGATAGCTCACTAACCCTCATCTCCAATCAACAAAAAAGCCACTCAGAAATTTCTAAGTGGCTTTTTAAGTGCTCCTGAGGCTGGGCTCGAACCAGCGACCCTCTGATTAACAGTCAGATGCTCTAACCGGCTGAGCTACTCAGGAGTGTTTTCCGGTTTGGAGTGTGCAAAAGTATGACTTTTGTGTTTATTTCGCAACGTTTGTTTTAAAATTTTCATAAAACATTGACAATGATTGTTCTATAAGGTTATTTTATCCTAACCGGGGTATCTAATTCGAAGTTTTTCTGTTATTTCCGGGTATTCGTTTAACGACCGATAATATTTTGTCGACCTCATTTTTTTAAGATGCGATTCTATATTAACCGCTTGCTTCCTGCTAATGCATTCAATAACATAGTATATTTCCCAGGGTATTCCGGCCTTTGTTGCCGAATTGGCAAATGTTGCTGAATTGTGCTTTTCCAAACGCTGATCCAAATTCCCGGTTTGCCCGACATAATATTTGCCGGAGGTTGGCGAGTATAGTATGTAAACATAAAAAGTCATTGATTATGAAATCGAAGATAGATAAGTTTCGCAGCGACCTTCTGATTAACAGTCAGATGCTCCCCCGATAGCTATCGGGGCCGGCTGAGCTACTCAGGAGTGTTTTCCGGTTTGGAGTGTGCAAAAGTATGATTATCCAGCTAAATTCACAATATTTGCCAAGAAATTTTTTTAAGACATATTTTATGAGTTTAGTTGTTATTGGAACCGTTGCTTTTGATGCCATTGAGACCCCTTTTGGTAAAACTGATAAGATAGTAGGCGGTGCCGCCACCTACGCCAGTTTGGCCGCTTCTTACTTTTACGACGAGGTAAAAATAGTCGCCGTTGTTGGCGACGATTTCCCGCAGGCCGAAATCAGGAACCTCAACAACCACCACATCAATACCGAAGGCCTGCAGATAAAGCAGGGCGAAAAGTCCTTCTTTTGGGCCGGTAAGTACCATAACGACATGAACAGCCGCGATACTTTGGTAACCGAACTCAACGTATTGGCCGATTTCGACCCCATCATACCCGAATCGTATCAGGACTGCGAATACCTCATGCTGGGCAACCTCACACCCAAAATACAGCAAACGGTCATCAACCGCATGCACAAGCGCCCTAAACTCATCGTGATGGACACCATGAACTTTTGGATGGACATTGCCATGGACGACCTGCTCCAGACCCTTAAAATGGTGGACGTGCTGGCCATTAACGACAGCGAGGCCCGCCAACTATCCGGCGAATACTCGCTGGTAAAGGCTGCCGACAAAATTTTGACCATGGGCCCAAAATACCTCATCATCAAAAAAGGCGAACACGGCGCGCTGCTGTTCAGCAATGGGCAAATCTTCTCGGCACCGGCATTGCCGTTGGCCGAAGTGTTCGACCCGACAGGTGCCGGCGATACCTTTGCGGGCGGCTTTATCGGTTACCTGGCCAAGGTGGGCACCATCAACTTCAACAATATGAAGAACGCCATCATTTACGGCTCGGCACTGGCATCGTTCTGTGTGGAGAAGTTTGGCACCGAGCGTTTGCTCAACCTAACCCCTCAGGATGTGTCGGCCCGTATCGGCGAGTTTGTCAAACTGTCCAAGTTCGAAATCCTTTAATACCCCATTACCGCTACCATGAAGTACAGGCAATTAGGCAATACCGGCGAACAGCTTTCGGCCATTGGCCTGGGCTGCATGACCATGTCGCACGGCTATGGTGGGTACGACGATGTGGAGTCCATCAAAACCCTGCACCTCTCGCTCGACCTCGGCATCAACTTTTGGGACACCGCCGATATTTACGGCCCGCAAACCAACGAGTTGCTCGTATCAAAAGTGTTGGCGCCCAACCGTGATAAGATATTCCTGGCCACCAAGTTTGGCTTTCAGCACCTGGGGGTAAACACCCGCGGGTTCGACGGTTCGCCCGCCTATGCAAAAAAAGCCATCGAAGCCAGCCTTAAGCGCCTCAATACCGACCATATCGACCTTTACTACGCCCACCGCATCGACCCGAACGTACCCGTGGAAGAAATGGTAGGCGGCATGGCCCAACTGGTTAAAGAAGGCAAGGTACGTTACCTCGGCCTGTCCGAAGCATCGGCACAGAGCCTTAGGCGCGCCTGCACCGTACACCCCATTGCCGCCCTGCAAAGCGAGTACTCGCTCATCACCCGCGACCCGGAAGGCCCTATCCTCGAAACCTGCCGTGAACTGGGCATCGGCTTTATCCCTTTCAGCCCGCTATCGCGCGGCCTGTTTGCCAATACGCCCATTACCTTTGCCGAGCACGACTTCCGCCTTACCATACCCCGTTTTCAGGGCGAATACTACCAAAACAACGTAGCCCTTGCCGCCGCGCTGGCCCAATTGGCAGCCGATAAAGGCTACACCGCCGCCCAACTGGCACTGGCTTGGGTGCTGGCACAAGGCGAAGACATGATACCCATCCCCGGCACCAAAAGGCAGCACTACCTGCGCGAAGACGTGGCCGCCGCCAACATCAACCTAACACCAACCGACCTCGCCGACATCGACGCCCTATTGGCCCGCTACCCCAACACCGGCCCACGCTACACCCCCGCCGGCATGACCATGGTGAACAGGTAACCTGAACGCTATGGGTATTTATGGGTGTTATATTTTTTGTCATTGCGAGCGCAGCGCGGCAATCTCAAAGGATAGGTAGCTGACATGCGCGGTTCGAGACCTTTCTCTGAGATTGCTTCGTACCTCGCAATGACATTTTTAAAAATATTGGTAAATATGGGTGTTCTTCAAAAAAAAATCTATTTGTTACCAATACCCAACATCTCTCTTGCTCCTTTATATGGCATTAAATCCCCGCTTTCTACTTGCTGTAACGACTTCTTAACACCATTGATAACATACGCAGGATACACGTCGGTTTGTTTCCGCAGGGCACCAACATATGGATAAATAAGGGTGTTCTTCAAAACATTTTCCATCTTACATCATAGCCTATGGGTAAATATGGGTATCTTGATAAACTGTTCCAACCTTACAAATTACAAAAGCCAATACTAAAACCACAACCATAAAGATAACGAAAATCCCGCAAAAGCGCAAGTTTCGGCTACACTTTCAAACTCGTGCCAGGTGGGGTCAAGGTCATCATCAAAGGTGGCGGGTATCAGGCTCGGCATACCAAAATCTTTCACGTAAAAATAGTTTTCATCAATCAGTTTAGACCGGATAAGTGCTTCAACTTCCGCTAATTCTAAATGGCCGGGATTGTCAAAAACCACCTCACCAAAAGTTTTGTAATTGCCGCTATCACGATAGAGGTAGCTAAATTTGATGTTGGGCATTGGGGGAAAAGCTTATTTGGAGCGGGAGTATCAGATAGTAATCGTTTTTTTCGACGGGAAGTAAATCGAATAAGGTATTGTTCATTAAAAACTCATGATGGCCTTTAAGATAAAAAGCCATGTAGTCGTTACCATTCCAAATTGTATGAGTTTTCATTCCAGAAAGCAACGCCGTAAAAAGCCTAATCAATCTGCTTTCGTAAAATAAATGCCCGTGACTTAAATCAAAGTTGTGCGGGTTGATTTCCTTTAAAACCTTCAAGAGTTCCGAAACTTTTGACATGCCTGTTTGATATTGATAGTACAGAGTAAATGCAAGCAGTTCGGGCAAATGTGACTCAAGATTCCTCAACTTAACCTCGAAACATTCCGACAGTATGCCCAAAAATTTCACTTCGCGTTTGCGCTGATAAACAAACTTTGTACTCTCTTCTGCATTTAATATCGGTTTCGAAAAGTCGATAAGGTTTTTCACGCATTTTGGTTTGAGTAAGCAAAAGTACGTGGGTGGAAAATTTTGTCAATCGGATATAAGTGAACTTTAGGATTTAAAGCACTCTTGATTATGAATTTTTAGGAACTCAATATCAGGCGAGAACTTTTTAGGCGTTATCAGTTCATTCCCATCAAAATCAATAAAATTACGCTTGATACTCTCAATAGCTTTTTGCTTGAGCAAGATGGGCGAAATCTTGATTCTATAATCTTCGGTAACAGTAATTAATCCTCTGTCAAAAGCTTTATCGTGTAGAGCATTTAACGCCAATCCATTTTTAGGATTTAGTTGATTATCCTTGCTTTTACTCCACGGTAAAATATGGCTTGCTACTAAAAGCTCGGCAACGTTAATGCCCGTTATACAACATTTGCTGTCAAAATTTGTGAGTACCAATTTTCTGAAAATGGATTGATTTAATCTAACATTCACTTAGCGCTGCGTTTGCCTGCCCTCGGTTTCCGCAATGTTATCTAAATCTGCATTGTATAATCGCTCAACAGTAGTGTTCTTTTTTTGAGCAAGCAATTTTTCACTTTCAATAAATTGTCCATCCCAATCTTGCATATACTCATCCCAAACTTCTTTGTCAATTTTGCTATGATTAGGAAGTCCGCCAACACCTCTCTTTCTTAAATTCTCGTCAAAACTTGCAAGGTTGCCCAATTTGCGAACCACTGCACCCGGCGTTCTGCCAATTAAAACCGCAAGTTCGATAACATCTGGATTTGTACTGTGCATTTTCCCAAATGGTATTTTGGAGTACAGATTAACTGCTAAAATGCACTGCTCTTTAGTCCATAGGGTTTGGCCTTCTTTCATTCGTTGGGTTTAGAAACACTAATCTAAGTCTTCTTGCTCAATAAATAGGTATTTGCACTCCCAATTTAAACATTCTTCTATCTTTCCTTTAAAATTCGTATGCGCAAAATCAGCAACTAAATCTGTGCGGGTGAGGCAAATGGGGCATTGGGTCGGCTGTTCCGACATAATGAATATGAGTAGATTGTCCGACATCCAATAAAGATATTGGACTTAAATAGATTAGTCAATCGGATATAGGTGAACTTTTAGAATGTGCAGAAACCTGCGCACCAGCATTTCGGGTTTGGTATTCTTACCCTTAATCCGCGACATGTTGTAACTTCTAACCGCCTTGCTGTGTACATCTGCCATATACAAAGCTACAAATAGCGGGCTTCAAATATTTCAAAACTAAATTTGAAAATTAAAATTAGCCGCTCTCTTATTTTAGTTTTTAGCAAAAATCTAAAATAATAATGCCCACTATTTTAGTTTTTAGCAAAAATCTAAAATAAGCATTACCTTTGTTTTAATTATAACCACATGAAAACATTTAAATCGGGTGTTTATATTAATCAGGGTTACTACAAAAGTTTTCAGCCAAACTTTATTAATAAGGAGTGGCAGCTTGATGATATGGAAGTGATAAACCTGTTAGGTCAGGCTGATAGACAACTGGGCAGACTTGATATGTATTCAGAGTATATACCCAATATTGAACTTTTCATTAGTATGCACATCGCTAAAGAAGCCACACAATCCAGTAAGATAGAAGGGACTCATACTAACGTTGAAGAAGCATTTTTAGACAGAGAGGAAATTTCGCAAGAGAAGAGAGACGATTGGGAAGAAGTACAAAACTATATTCAAGCAATGAATACGGCGATCTCTCTACTTGACGATCTTCCTTTTTCCTCACGACTAATAAGAGAGACCCATAAAATACTGCTACAAGGAGTACGGGGGGAGCATAAACAGCCAGGAAACTTTAGGACGAGCCAAAATTGGATCGGCGGTGCATCTATAAGTGATGCGACTTTTATCCCACCTGTTCACACATCGATACCCGAATTGATGTCGGACATGGAGAAATTTGCAAACGATGAGTTAAACAAATTTCCTGAACTACTAAAAATTGCTCTGCTTCATTATCAATTCGAAACGGTACACCCCTTTTTAGATGGGAACGGCCGGGTAGGAAGATTAATGATAACGCTTTATTTGGTAAGTAAAAATATTTTGAAAAAACCCATTCTATACCTTTCAGACTTTTTAGAAAGAAATAGAAGCCTTTATTATGATAACTTAATGTTGGTAAGAGAAAAAGGAAATTTAAATCAATGGTTTAAGTTTTTTTTGGTGGGAGTTATTGAAACAGCAAAAAGCAGTATTAAAACATTTGATGGTATTCTTCAATTGCAAAAACAAGTTGATACTAAACTTCAATTATTGGGTAGCAGGGCTGTAAATGCTCAAAAAATAATGCATCATTTATACCAAAGACCTGTAATTCAGGGACAAAAAATAGCTGAGATTACAGGGCTGTCTACTGCAACAGGTTATAAACTTTTAGGAGATTTAGAAGCACTTGAAATACTTGTAGAAGTAACCGGAGCCCAAAGAGGCAAGTTATATGTATTTAAAGACTATGTTGAATATTTTAAATAATCACCCCCTCAGACCTCCAAAACCCCCTCAAACACCTTCACAGCCGGGCCTTCCAGATAGATATCGGTAAACCGGGCACCATCGTAGTTGAAGCAGATGGACAGGTTGCCGCCTAATACATTTATCGGTGTAACTATATGCCCTGTTTGTTGGTTATGTTGCGCCATGGCGAGGGCTACGGCGGTAACGCCGGTCCCGCAGGCGTAGGTTTCGTTTTCGACCCCGCGCTCAAAGGTGCGCACAAAATAGCCGTCGGCATCGGGTTCCACAAAGTTTACGTTGATGCCTTGGGCTTTATAAGTGGGGTTATTGCGTATGGCATGGCCATCGTGGTATACGTCTTTATTGGCAAGGCCGGTAGTGAGGGCTACGTAATGCGGCGAGCCGGTGTTGAGTACGTAGGCCTCGCCGTCGCGGGTAATGTGGTCAACGTTTATCATCTGCAGGCTTACCCAGTCGCCGCTTTCTGCAATTTTGGCATAATGCGGACCATCAACCGCCAAAAAGTTAGTTTCGGTGTCAATCACGCCTAACATCTTCGCGAAAGCAACTATACAGCGCCCGCCATTGCCGCACATGCTGCTGGGGCGGCCATCGGCGTTGTAGTATACCATTTCGAAATCAAAGCCTTCGTGGCTTTGCAAAAACATCATGCCATCGGCACCCACGCCAAAGCGGCGGTCGCATATTTTGGCTATGCGGTCGGGGTTTTGATGGTCGAAATAGTCCCGATAGCTATCGGGACGGTTATCCACCAACACAAAATCGTTGCCCGCGCCCTGGTATTTGTAAAACTTTGTTTTCACGCTGCAATATTAGTATCTTTAATGTTAAATGCCGTAATTTAAGGGTAAAATATCGACTCACCCGGTCTTCGCTACGCTTGACCACCCTCTCTTCGCCTGCGGCGGAAAGAGGGTTAAGCCCATTTTCGTACCCTCTTTCCGCGAAACGGAGAGAGGGTCAACCAGCGTAGCGCAGTTGGGGTGAGTCAATGCGCATAGGCTGCAAAAAGGCAGTTTTTAACATTTTAACATTTTTTAACAAAACCCGGGGTAATTAAGTATTGACAAATTCGTCTATATGGTATTATTTTTGAGATAGCAAAAGAACAGGAGAAAAAGACTATGAATATGAAAAATTTTGGATTGACCGTATTGACCGCGATTATCGGTGGCGCAATAGCCATTGGCGGTTATAAAATTTTTGAAAAGAACGTAAACCCCATGTCGTTCGAAGACCAGCAGAAAGTGTATTTCGCCAGTAACCACTTGCCGCCCGTAATGGCATCGAGCACAGGCGACCTCGACTTTACCGAAGCCGCGGCTATTGTAACCCCGGCTGTAGTGTACATCCGTACCACTTATGCCGCAGCCGATAACGGCCAGCAAGACCAAATGGAGCAAATGTTTGGCCAAATGTTCGGTCAGCGTATGCGCCCGCAAGGCCCGCAACGCGCGTCGGGTTCGGGAGTGATCATTTCGCCCGATGGTTATATTGTAACCAATAACCACGTAGTGGACAAAGCCGACAAAATCGAAATCACCACCAACGACAAGCACACTTACCTGGCCAAGGTAATCGGCACCGACCCTAATACGGATTTGGCCCTCATCAAAATCAACGCCACTAACCTGCCTATTGTAAAATTGGGCAACAGCGATAACGCCCGTGTTGGCGAATGGGTATTGGCCGTAGGTAACCCTTTTAACTTAACATCAACCGTAACAGCCGGTATCATCAGCGCCAAAGGTCGTCAAATCGGCATTATCGGCAGCGAAAACAACGATGACAGCGGCGATGCAAGTCCTTTTGGCAATATGCGCAGGCAGCAACAACAAACAGCGCCAATAGCCAATAAAGCTATAGAATCGTTTATACAAACTGACGCGGCTATTAACCCCGGTAACAGCGGTGGTGCATTGGTAAACACCAAAGGCGAGCTGATCGGCATTAATGCAGCCATCGCATCGCAAACAGGTTCGTACGAAGGTTATGGCTTTGCCATCCCGGTTAATCTGGCTAAAAAGGTGTTGAACGATATTCAAAAATACGGAACCGTAAAACGCGCTTTTGTAGGTGTTAGCTTCCGCGAACTGAACCCGGATTTGGCGCAAGAATTAAAAATTGATGCCAATACCAATGGTTTATATGTTGACCAATTGGTTGAAGGCGGTGGCGCCGAACAAGCCGGTATTAAACAAGGCGACATTATCACCAAAGTGAACGGTAAGACCATCACCGAATCGTCGGATCTGCAGGAAACTGTGGGTAGGTTAACCCCCGGCGACAAAATCAACCTGACCGTATTGCGTGGCGGAAGCGAGAAAAATTACGAAGTAACTTTAAAAGGTGAGAGCGCTCCAAAAGCTTTGGTAAGTACCAAAACCGCCGAAGAGATATACAATAAATTAGGCGCCAGCTTCCAGCCATTGAGCGCCAGCCAAAAAGCCAAGTTCGGTGTAAAATCGGGCGTGGTGGTTACGCAGGTGCGTGCAGGTAAAATGTTTGATGAACTGGGCATAGAAACCGGTTCGGTGATTACCAGCATCAATTATGTAGCCGTTAACAGCTCGGCCGATATTGACGGCGCTATTGCCAAAACAAAAGACGGTAACCTGCGCATATCGGGCATCGACCCACAAGGCGGAACCTTTAATAACGTATATGGCGGCATAGCCGTAAAATAATAAGGTAAAGCATTTACCAATAAAAAACCCCGGCAAATATTGTCGGGGTTTTTTGTTTGAGACTTTTGACTTTTTACGCAACCAACATGGCCACAATCATCTCGGTAGATAGTTTCTCCTGATCGCCGGTGTGCATGTTTTTGAGGGTGAGCAGTCCGCTTTCCATTTCATCGCTGCCAATTACTACTACGTAAGGTATTTGCTTGTTATTGGCGTAATCCAGTTGCTTTTTCATTTTGGCACCTGCGGGGTAAAGCTCGGCACTGATGTTGCGGCCGCGCAGTTCCTGCAAAAAGGGCAGGGCATATTTTTCACCATGTTTGTCGAAGCAGCAAATCAACACCTGGGTGGTTTGCACCGCTGTTTCGGGGAATAGTTTCAGTTCTTCCAGTACGTCGTATATCCTGTCGGCACCGAAGGAAATACCGCAACCTGTAATGCCTTTTAGCCCGAACATGCCGGTGAGGTCGTCGTAACGCCCGCCGCCGCCAATACTGCCCATGGCTGCCTGGTTGGTCTTCACTTCGAATATAGCGCCTGTATAATAATTGAGTCCGCGGGCCAGGGTAATATCCAGTTCGAGGGTAGCTTTTGTTTCGTGCAGGTGTTTCAGGTAGTTGAAAATTTCTT
This sequence comes from uncultured Mucilaginibacter sp., assembly GCF_903893715.1. Classification (GTDB taxonomy): domain Bacteria; phylum Bacteroidota; class Bacteroidia; order Sphingobacteriales; family Sphingobacteriaceae; genus Mucilaginibacter. The sequence continues at coordinate 9,974 of NZ_CAITNG010000094.1, read as the reverse complement.
CAATTTCATCGCAACCCTTCAAGCCAATTTCCGAATGTTTCAAAGCTTTGCGAAGGCTATCCAACTTTTCTTCGTTGCTGCCTTGCAGTAAAATAACCGGGCGCAATTTCTCAATATCGTGTTCGGTAAAGCCTTTTTCAAGCAGTTCTTTTATCACACCATCCAAGCCAATTTTGTCCAGCTTATCAATAGCTACGGTGAGGTCGATGATGTCATCAGCTTTGTCTATAACTTCTGCAATTCCGGATAGTATTTTTCTATTATTGATTTTTATGGTAAAATCATCCAATCCGAGGGCACTCAACGCTTCATCGTAAATCAATACAAACTCGGCCTCGTTTAGTAACGAATCGGAACCAACTACATCGGCATCGCATTGGTAAAACTCGCGGTAACGGCCTTTTTGCGGCCTGTCGGCGCGCCATACGGGCTGTACCTGGAAGCGTTTGAAGGGGAAGGTAATTTCGTTTTGGTGCATCACCACGTAGCGCGCGAAGGGCACGGTGAGGTCGTAGCGGAGTGCTTTTTCGGAGATCTCTTGAGTGATGAGTTGCGGGTTGCGGGTTGCGAGTTTTTCTTCGCTTATGCCGGATAAGTAATCGCCGCTGTTTAGTATCTTAAATATCAGTTTATCGCCTTCATCGCCATATTTGCCCATCAGGGTGGACAGGTTTTCCATAGCCGGCGTTTCAATTTGCTGGTAGCCGTATTTGCGGAATACCCCTTTTATGGTATCGAAAATATAATTGCGCTTCGCCATTTCGGTGGGCGAAAAATCACGTGTTCCCCGCGGGGTGGATGGTTTGATGGATGCCATTCGGCAAAGGTAAGTATTTACTAGTATTTGGATGAATGCAATAAGCCGCTTGGCTTTTTATTGCTCATGAGCAGGCAAAAAACAATAAAAGCTATGGAAGTACCAAATGGAAAATACCATAGCGTGAGTACGCAAACGGCTAAGCCAATGAGAAATGCACTGGGTTCCCTTTTCCATAATAAAGATACAAAGTATAGCCATGCGCCACCATAAACCAGAAAAAACGGACCGAGCGCAAATGCGCTAATACCAAAGCTGCTTACCATATCAACCCAGGGCCGAGGTATAAATGAGCCGAAGTATTCGCCGGTCAGCAACTCATACGTGCCGTTAAACAGCATGAAGCCGCCGAGAATTGAACCTAATATGATAGACAGTATACGTAACAAAACATTCAACTTTGGGGAGCGCAAATATAGCGATTATTTGCGTATTTTTGAAATATGCCCGTTATTACCAGCACCCCACGCGTTATTATCCGCGAATTTTTACCGGAAGAAGAGGAATTGTTGATTGGCCTGTTGACCGACCAACGCATTAACGCCGACCTGCCCAAACGTACCGTGGACCAAATGCGCGAAGTGTTCCGCGAAACCATTGCCGATTATTTGCAAGGCATCAAGCTGACACGCTGGGCCATTGTTGATGCCCTTAACGGGGATTTTATAGGCCTGGCGCTTTTAAAATATGTTGCCGACGAGCCGCATAAAGCCGAATTGGGCTATGTGCTGCACCTGGCGCATCACGGAAAGGGCATTGCCACAGAACTATCAAAAGCTTTGGTGGTATATGGTTTTGAAAAGGCAGGCCTTGCCGAAATATTCGCGGTAACTACACATCGTAATACCCCTTCGCAAAATGTGTTGTTGAAAGCCGGGCTGGTGCAGGGCGAGCATGTTTTCAGGCATGACCAGGAGTTGTCATTTTTTAAGCTGACGCGGGAGGAATACTATAAATCCTGAAAAGCTTAACTACCGATATATTTAGCCAACAGGTCTTTACATCCCTGCTCCACCAAATTAAACACCGGCGCGAACTGGGTATCATCGTGATATGGGTCGGGGACTTCTTTGTCGCCGAGGAGCATGATTACTTTGGCTTTGTCCTGCTCGTTGCGGGCAAGGTTTAATACGTCGGTGCGGTTGCTGCGGTCCATCACCACGATGAGGTCGAAATCATCAAAATCGCGAATGCGGAACTGGCGGCATATTTGATTGCTGATATCGATACCATGTTTCAGGGCTTCGCGGGTGGAGCGGCGGTCGGGACCCTGACCGATGTGCCAGTTACCGGTACCGGCCGAGTCGACCTGCCAATCGAGGCCGCGCTCTTTTACCAATTGTTCCATTACCCCGTGCGCCAGCGGCGAGCGGCATATATTGCCAAGGCAAACCATGAGTATCTTCATAAAAACTTATAAGGGTTTGGGTACACAGCTTGTTCTTTTTATCAATTTTAGTTTAAACGGCAAAGTGCCCGACAGCGGCTGTAGTTGCAATACAGAATCGCCTTTGGGGCTGATCTTGAAACTCTCGGCATAGGGGCCTGTGTTAAAACAACCTGCAGTAACTTTCAAGGTATAGTCGGCGTTGCAATAGTAGCCGTTAATGCGCAGGGTATCGTGACTTTGCGTGTAGGTGGCGCGGGCATATTCGAACCAGTGGCCATTGCGCATACAGGTATCGGCACCGTAATTTACTTTGCTAAAGTTCTCCATACGGATAAAAACAGAATCGCAGCTGAAACGGAAACCGTACAGCGCATAATTGACGAGTTGTTTGCTGTTGGCGAGCGAGTCCTGCTGCCAGGTGCCTTGTATGGCGGCTTCGCCTTTGCCTTGCAGGGATGGGTTGAAGGAACAGGAAAAGGAGCATAAAGCTAAAAGCAAAAAGCAGAAAGCTTTTTGGAAGCTTAAAGCGGAAAGCTTAAAGCAGAAAGCTTTTTTAAAATTCATCACTAAAAGTGTAAAAAGTTTCTGCATTACGGTAATCAAAAGCCCTCCCTTCCGGGGAGGGTTGGGAGGGGCTGGTTAGTTGTGTTGGGGCCCTTATTTCAAACCGCCTATCATATCTTCGGGTTTTACCCACTCGTCGAACTGCTCATTGGTGAGGAGGCCTAAGCCTACTGCTGCCTGGCGTAGGGAAAGGTTTTCCTTCAGGGCCTTTTTGGCGATTTTGGCGGCGTTTTCATAACCGATATGCGGGTTAAGCGCGGTTACCAGCATCAGCGAGTTTTCGAGGTGTTTTTTGATGCCTTCGTAGTTGGGCTCGATGCCAACGGCGCAATGGTCGTTAAAGGATACGCAAGCGTCACCTATCAGGCGGGCCGATTGTAAAAAGTTGGCGGCCATTACCGGTTTGAACACGTTCAGCTCGTAGTGGCCGTTGGAACCGGCGATAGAGATGGTAACATCATTACCCATTACCTGCGCGGCAACCATGGTTACGGCTTCGTTTTGGGTAGGGTTAACCTTGCCCGGCATGATGGACGAACCAGGCTCATTATCCGGAATATGTATTTCGCCGATGCCCGAGCGCGGACCTGAGGCCAGCATGCGGATATCGTTAGCTATTTTCATTAAGGACACCGCGATCTGTTTTAGCGCGCCATGTGTTTCTACGATGGCATCGTGCGCGGCCAGGGCCTCAAATTTGTTATCCGCAGTGCGGAAAGGGATGCCGGTAAATTTGGCAATGTACTCGGCTACCTTTACATCGTAACCTTTGGGGGTATTGATGCCGGTACCTACAGCCGTCCCGCCAAGGGCAAGCTCGCTTAGGTGGTCGAGGGTATTTCTTAAAGCTTTTAAACCATGGTCGAGTTGGGATACATAGCCGGAGAACTCTTGTCCGAGTGTTAAAGGTGTGGCGTCCATCAGGTGGGTACGGCCGATTTTTACTACCGATTTAAACGCTTCGGACTTTGCTTTTAGTGTATCGCGCAGTTTTTCGATGCCGGGGATGGTTGTTTCCACCACCATTTTGTAGGCCGCGATGTGCATGGCCGTTGGGTAAGTATCGTTGGATGATTGCGATTTGTTCACGTCATCGTTCGGGTGGATAAAGGTTTTACCTTCGCCCAGTTTATTGCCCGCTACCACGTGTGCGCGGTTGGCAATTACCTCGTTCACGTTCATGTTTGATTGTGTGCCCGAACCGGTTTGCCATATCACCAGGGGGAACTCGGATGCCAAGCCACCTGCCAGTATCTCATCGCAAACGGCGGCAATCTGGTCGCGTTTTTCGGCGGGGAGTACACCGCAATCGGTATTGGTGTAGGCGGCGGCTTTCTTTAAATAAGCAAAAGCGGCGATGATCTCCTTTGGCATGGATGCCTCGGGGCCAATTTTAAAGTTATTGCGCGAGCGTTCTGTTTGCGCGCCCCAGTACTTGTCGGCAGGTACCTGTACCTCGCCCATGGTATCGTGTTCGGTCCTAAAACTCATGGTGTTAAATTTGCGCCAAATATAGGGGGATTTCACACATTTTCACATTAAAAACTGTCATTTCGAACGAGGTACGAGGAGAAAACTTCGCGGACTACACCAGCTTGCGGAGTCCGCTTTGCGAAGATTTCTCTCTATCGTTCGAAATGACAAGGAATGGTTGAAAAACTTATATTTGTAAAAACTGCCCTCCAATCACATGAAAAAAATAACCGCCTTTTTGCTGCTATGCTTTGGCATACAAACCGCCTTTGCGCAACTTACGCCATTCGAACTACATAAAGACAAAAACTATACGGCTACTTATGCCGAAGTCATCAGCTATTACCAAAAACTGGTGAAAGGGAAGGATCAGGTGAAGCTCATTAACTACGGCATGACGGATATCGGCAAACCGCTTACCCTCATTGTGCTTTCGCGGGATAAGGTGTTTAATCCGGAGCAGATCAAAAAGCAGCATAAAACGGTTGTGCTCATCAATAACGGCATACACCCGGGCGAGCCGGAAGGTATTGATGCCAGTATGATGCTGGTGCGCGATATGCTGAAAAAGAACAGTCTGCCGAAAAACTTAGTCATTTGTATGGTGGCGGTTTATAATATTGATGGTTGTATGAACCGCGGCCTTTCGCGCATTACGCAAAACGGGCCCGAGGCTTATGGCTTCCGCGGGAATTACCGCAATCTGGATTTGAACCGCGATTTTATTAAGGCCGACAGCCGCAATGCCCTTGCTTTTATGCAGATACTCAATACCTGGCAGCCGCAGGTTTTTGTGGACAACCATACCAGCGACGGTGCCGATTACCAATATGTGATGACGCTCATCGAGACCCAAAAGGATAAACAAAACCCTATACTGGCTAAATATACCAGCAATACGCTAAGCCCTGAGCTGTACAAACGCATGAAAAAGAGCGGGTATGAAATGACGCCTTATGTAGAAAGCATGCGCGGCGGCAGTTTGGATTCGGGCATTGTGGGGTATTTGGAAACGCCGCGCTACTCCACCGGGTATACGGTTCAGCATAACATCATCAGCTATGTTACCGAAACGCATATGTTAAAACCTTTTGCCCCGCGGGTGTATGCCACTTACGACTTTATGCAAAACCTTTTTGATATTTGCGAGCGCGACGCGGCGCTTATCCGCAACCTGCAGCATGATGCCGATGAGCAGGTAAAACAACAGAAAACTTTCGCGCTGAACTGGCGGCTTGACCCGACGACTTTTGATACCATCACCTTTAAAGGTTTTGCCGCCGCGCATAAGCCCAGCGAAGTGAGCGGCCTGCCCCGTTTGTATTACGACCGCAGCAAGCCCTACACACATACCATCCGCTATTATAACAATTACGTGGTTAGCGCTACGGCAGATAAACCGGTGGCCTATGTGATACCACAGGCCTGGAGCAAGGTGATTGAGCTGTTTAAGCTGAACAAGGTGGCCATGAAACAGCTAAGCCACGATACCACGCTGAACCTGCAGATGTATTATATCGGCGATATGCGCACGCCCACACGCCCTTACGAAGGCCATTACCTGCATAGCAACGTGCAGCTAAAACCTACCGATATGCCCATTAAATTTTACGCCGGCGATTACGTGGTGTACACCAACCAGGCCATTAACCGCTATATTGTGGAGACGCTGGAACCGCAGGGCGTGGACTCGTTTTTTGCGTGGAACTTTTTTGATTCGATGTTAACGGAGAAGGAGCATTTTTCGGACTATGTGTTTGAGGATATTGCCGCGGACCTGCTGAAAAAAGACCCGGAACTGAAAAAGAAAATGGACGAGCAAAGCGCCAAAGACCCCAACTTTATTAAAAGCGCCAACGCGCAACTGGAGTTTATTTACCAAAACTCGCCCTACCACGAGAAGGAGGGTAACCGCTACCCGGTGGGCAGGTTGATGACTGATGTGAAGTTGGATTTGAGGTAGTGTCTTGTCCTAAAATAGGTTTACGTAAAGTAAACTAAAATGAAAGAAACAAAGACAAAACCTGGGCGCCTCCCTGCACAAATTTTTAATGAGGCTTTTAAGCGAAAAGTATGTGATGAATATTTACGTACAGGTGTGGCCAAAACCAGTTTATTGGCGAAGTATAATATCAAATATCGCAGTGCGATTCAAACTTGGCTAAAGCAATTAGGCTATGTGGATATTTACCAGAAAGTGGCATATTTGGATATCAAAAACCAATTCACTTTGGCTACAAAGAAAACCACTAAAAGAATATCACCATCAGACCAAACGCTCGAAAGCCGTGTAAAGGAATTAGAACGCTTACTGGAAGATGAACAATTACGTTCAGATGCCTATAAAAGGATGATCGATATTGCTGAAAAGGAACTGAACATACCTATCAGAAAAAAGTAGGTTACCAGGTAATCCATGAGATGAAAGACAGTTACGGCAAGGTAAGCCTTGTTCGGCTCTGTCGGTTACTTGGTATCACGCGTCAGGCCTATTATCAGCACTTTTGGCATCAGGAAGCTGTGAACTTAGAAGAACGCCTTGTTATAGCGCAGGTATTGCAAATTCGTAAACAACACCGATGCATGGGTGGCAGGAAACTATACGAATTGCTCCAGCCCTTTTTACTCGAACACGGGATCAAGATGGGTAGAGACGCATTATTTGACCTGTTAGCTGCAAACGGCTTGCTTATTAAGAAAAGACGCAGGTATGCGGTCACCACTTTTTCAAATCACTGGCTAAAGAAATGGCCCAATCTGATCAGGGAGAAAGAGTTTAATAATGTAAACGAGTTATGGGTAAGCGATATAACTTATTGGAAGATTGGTGGGCGACACGCCTATGTTAGTTTTATTACTGATGTCTATTCACATAAGATCGTAGGCTATCATGTTGCTGAAACATTGGAAAGTATAGAAACCATAAAAGCTTTAAAAATGGCATTAAAAGGTGTAGCCGGAAAGAACCTCAAACCATTGATCCATCACTCAGACCGGGGTGTGCAATATTGTGCCGCTGATTATGTAAAGCTATTGCAGGATAAAAGCATCCAGATCAGCATGACCGAGAATGGCGATCCGTTAGAAAATGCAGTAGCCGAAAAAGTCAACGGAATCCTTAAAAACGAATATCTAAAACACTATCAGGTCAATGATATTAAAGAAGCCAAAACGAAATTAGACAGAGCTGTCGCTTTATATAATGATCAAAGGCCTCATTTAAGTATTGGAATGTTAACCCCTACAGCCGTTCACGAAAACAATCTAAAAACAGATAAACTATGGAAAAACTATTATGATAAAAACCGTAAAATTGTAAACGTATTTCAGGACACAAATCAACCTGTAAACCTATTACAGGATTAATCTAAAAACTGTAAACTTTTTTAGGACGAGACAGGGGGAATCGAACAGCGGGGGATACAAAAAGCCTGTGGTGCGGATAACACCGACCACAGGCTGTACCATTTAGAACCTGAACCAATGCCCCGCGCCATCGCTCATTAGTTTAAAGAAGATAAGTCCGGTCTCCGAAGTTTGTCCAAAGTTGCCCGTAATCGTATCATTTATCTTATCACTGCCTTGTCTTGATATGCCGATACCACCAGCTAAAGTGGTAGAACCATCGAACAGATAAATGACTTGGCCTTTTGTACTGGCAACTGCTAATGGAAGAGTCACGTTAACGCCATCGGTAACGTTGTAAACTTGCATAGTAGCTCCGGCTGAAATTGCGCCAGCGGTAGTAATAGTGCCCATAGTAAGGTTGGTGTTGCTTTGCGTTGGTGCCCATGTGGGCGTACCGCTGCCATTGGTAGTTAAAACCTGGCCGCTGGTGCCATCTGTATTTGGGTAAGTAACCGCGCCCGCGGTTATGGTACCGCTGGTGCTAACATTGGTTACCGATGTATTACCCAATTGTATGGTATTGTTTGCCGCTACTTTGGCACCGTAACCAATTGCGGTGGCGTTGCTTAATGCACTTGTTGCCACATCGGCTAAGGTGCCCAATGCCGTATTAAAGCCCCCTGTAGTATTTGTTTGTAACGCTTGGGACCCAAACGCAGTATTAAAACCGCCGGTTGTGTTTGAACTCATTACGCCATTACCGATTGCTGTGTTATATTGCCCGGTTGTATTTGAATACAACGCCTGGAATCCGGCTGCGGTATTGGCACCACCTGTTAAATTATTTGACAAAACAAAAGAACCGAGGGCTGTATTTTGAGCGTTTTGGCCATTGCCCAATCCTATTGTTAAACCATTCACCGTCAAATCGTGAGCACCTAAATTGACCGCGCCGGTAGCACCGGTGTAAGGTACGCCGGTGGCTACTACCGGTTGCCATGTAGGCGTACCGCTGCCGTTGGTAGTTAACACCTGGCCGCTGGTACCATCCGTATTTGGATAGGTAACCGCGCCTGCAGTAACTGTACCGCTCGTTTTTACGTTAGTTACAAATCCATTACCTAATTGTATGGTATTGGTTGCGTTAACGGTGGCCCCAAAACCAATTGCCGTGGCATTAGATAAATTACTAGTTCCAACATTGGCGCTCGCCCCTATTGCTGTATTTTGGGAGCCGGTTGTATTTGAATATAAAGCTGAGTTGCCAATACCGGTATTGTCGCTCCCGGTTGTGTTTGCAACCAATGAATTTACGCCACTCGCTGTATTGGTATTACCCGTTGTGTTTGAATTCATCGAGCCTTGTCCACTGGCTGTGTTGTTATTACCTATGGTGTTACTAGCCAATGCGGTACCACCGGTAGCAACGTTGCTGCTTCCTGTGGTGTTTGCCGCCAGTGCCCCAAAGCCTGTGGCAGTGTTGAAACTGGCTGTTGTATTTGAATTTAACGCAGTGGTTCCGACCGCTGTATTAAAGGCCCCGGTTGTATTTGCACTTAACGTACTTGCTCCAATTGCTGTATTACGGGCCCCGGTTGTATTAAATGATAAAGTGGAAGACCCGACAGCGGTACTTAAAAAACCGCTGCTGTTGCTGCCAAGCGCTTGTACGCCGAGTGCTACGTTGTTTGTCTGCGCCCCTGCGCCTAAACCAACGGTTACGCCATGCACGGTAAGGTCGTAAGCGCCTAAATTTACCGCACCTGTAGCACCGGTATAAGGTATGCCACCGCCATATTGTGGGATATTTAAAGTACCACTGCTATAAGTTGCCGCCCCACTTGAGCCTGTTGTGGTTAAGGTAAAGTTTGGTCCAGTAGCTCCTGTTGCACCAGTAGCTCCTGTTGCACGGGTAGAACCTGTAATACCTTGCGCACCGGTTGCACCGTTAGAACCGGTAGCACCTGTTGCTCCGGTCGCTCCTGCTAAGCCTGTCGCTCCTGTAGAACCCGTGGCACCTGTCGAACCTGTGGCGCCTGCCAAACCTGTCGCACCTATAGAACCCGTTGCACCTGTGGCACCTGTCGAACCTGTTGCGCCCGCTAAACCTTGAATACCTTGAGCACCAGTTGTGCCTGTGGCACCTGTCGAACCTGTTGCGCCTGCTAAACCTTGAATACCTTGAGCTCCAGTTGCGCCTGTGGCACCAGTGGCCCCTGTTGCGCCGTTTGCACCCGCCAAACCTTGTGTACCTTGTATACCTTGAGCACCGGTTGCACCTGTAGCTCCAGTGGCACCAGTAACACCTGCCAGACCGGTAGCGCCGGTAGCACCTGTTATACCTTGTATACCAGTAGCACCAGTAGCACCGGTTACACCATT
>NZ_CAITNG010000093.1 GCF_903893715.1 uncultured Mucilaginibacter sp. | reverse complement strand
TTTGGGGCACAGCTATACCGGGCGAAAAAGTTGTGGTTAAGTTTGACAAGCAGGCTAAAACCGTTGTTGCAGGTGCCGATGGCAAATGGATGGTTAAACTCAGTAAATTAAAACCAGGCGGCCCTTTTACATTGTCGGTTACGGGGGGGAACAATAAAATTGTGCTCACCGATGTTTATGTCGGCGATGTTTGGCTATGCTCAGGCCAATCGAATATGGATATGACGGTAGCCCGTGAAGACCGTTATTGGTGCGGGGTATTTAACGAAAAACAAGAAGTTGAAAGCGCTAACTATCCATTGATAAGGGTATTTGATACGGATTTCGTACCCAGTGCTATACCTTTAACCGAAGTACCCGGAAAATGGGAAGTGATATCGCCAAAAACAGTAGGGCATGTATCGGCCGCGGCATATTTTTTTGCCCGAGACTTACAAAAGCGCATCAAAATACCAATTGGTCTCATCACTACCGCATTTGGTGCGAGTACAGCCGAAGCGTGGACGAGCAAAGAGGCGCTGGTGGCAAATCCTAAATTAAAATATTTAGTGGATAATTTTGAGGCCAAATTAGCCAAATATCAAGCCGACACAGCCGGAAGGCTTGCTTATGAGGCCGCACGCGAAAAATGGAAAATAGCCGCCGCAAAAGCCAAGGCCGAAGGAAAAGATGAAGTGCGCGGGCCAAAAAACCCTAATCCTGTATTCGACCAACATAACGCTACCGTATTATGGAACGGGATGGTTGCACCACTTATCCCCTATGCTATTAAGGGCGAAATATGGTACCAGGGCGAATCAAACAGCCCGACTGCGAATATATTCAGGGATATAAACGAAACCATGATAACCGACTGGCGCAAACAATGGGGTCAGGGCGATTTTCCGTTCATCTACGTGCAGTTGGCTAATATCGGCAAAACAATAGAAGAGGTTCCGGCCAAGGGTGGCCAGGAAGCCGTAAAACGCGAGGCGCAAATGCTTAATCTATCAGTGCCTAATACGGCTATGGTTTGCGCTATTGATGATGCCGACCCTAACAACATGAACAATGTGCATTGCAAAAACAAACAGCTGATAGGCCATCGGCTGGCTTTAGCTGCCGAAGCCATAACATACCATATCAATACCCCGTATTCAGGCCCTATGTATGATAAGATGGAAGTTGAGGGCAATAGCATACGCCTGCATTTTAAATATACCGACGGTGGCCTGATTACCCGTAACGGTAAACTGGAAGGTTTTGCCATTGCAGGAGAAGACAAAAAATTTGTTTGGGGCACAGCAAAAATTGAGGGTAATACCGTTGTGGTTTCGAGCCCTGATATTGCGAAACCCGTTGCGGTAAGGTATGGCTGGGGCAACAACCCTCCTACCAGTTTGTATAACGGAGGTAATTTACCCGCGCCGCCATTCCGTACTGATATTGGAGAAAAATAAAATCTGAACATTGGTATGGCTATTGCATAGTGTATATAAATCGCTAACAAATACCTATGACCTACCCTGATATCAAAAAATCAATTTGGCCTTTATTAACTGTTCTTATTTGTATTACAGCTCTAACCTTTCAAAGTTGTAAAAAGAAACCGCGGTCGGATATGGGAAAAATCCTGTTCGATAAAACACAAAACAAAGTGTTTAAAGATATTACACCGGAGGGCTTCGCCCCTGTCTTTCAAAAGGTTTTGGCCGATGAAAATCCAAAACTTTCCAATTCAAAAATAATTACTGCCTGGTACAGTCAGCACGATAACGACCCGATATTTGTGATGAACCATTTACCCAATAACAATTTGAAAGCGTTATGCGACTATCTGGATAACTCAACAGCGCATGGTCTTGATTCCAGAATCTTTCAGGCTAACAAAATCAGGTTTTTATTAAATACAATTTGCGACAAAAATGCGATCAAAACCACTACCGAGGCCTACCAGGATATGGCAACGCTCGAAATACTGGTAGCCAACACCATGATAAATTATTCGAACGCGTTGCAGTTTGGGGTGATGAACCCACGCAAGGTATACGCCAATTATTTTACAGCAACACAACATCCCGATAGTTTATCGATGACGCGAATTTTCGGCATAACAGACATGAAAAGCTACCTCGACAGCATACAACCAAAAGACCCTCAGTATATTGCATTGCAAAAAGCATTAAAGAGTGGCGAGAGCGCACCCGGCCTGTCGAAAGAAGAAACGCAGCGCATTCTGGTGGTAAACCTCGAACGTTTACGCTGGAAAAACAAGCCAACCGAGAACAGGTACGTCATTGTAAACATCCCAAATTTTGAATTGAATTTGATTGAAAAAGGCAAATCGACGTTAAACATGAAAGTTTGTGTTGGCGAAGGACGCAACAAAGACCACGTGAATACCTTGGTTGATTATGACGAGAGTGATAAAATTGACCGGCCCTTTTCGCACGAAACACCGCAGCTCAATAGTCTTATTTATGTGGCCGAAGTAAACCCGGTTTGGAATATCCCGGAAAGTATAGCTAATAAAGAGATTATTGTTGAGGCCGAAAAAGACCGCTATTATCTGTCAAATAAAAACATTGATGTATATAAAAATGGTCATAAAATTGAAGACAGCGAAACCATCAACTGGGCCGAAGTAAAAAGAAATCCGGATGATTATTCATTTAAACAGCAGCCGGGGGCTGACAATTCATTGGGAAAAATCAAGTTCCTGTTCCCCAACAAAACCAATGTTTACCTGCACGATACGCCTGCACAATTGCCCTTTAAAAAAGAAATGCGTGATGTTAGTCATGGTTGCGTACGCTTAGAAAAGCCATTGGATTTTGCCCACGCCCTATTTGGCGACGGACCCAAGTACGATACCATTGCCAAAGACATGCAAGAAGATAAGGTTAACCCTACCGAGCTGAACCTGCCGAAAAAAGTACCGGTTTACTTTACTTACATTACCTGTTGGGCAGACGATAACGGAACAATACAATTCCGTCATGATATTTACGCGCTCGATATTGTACTGTATGCCCACATGCAACGTTATTTTTCGGCCTGATCACAAAAAAAAGCGTTGGCAATTTAAAATTGCCAACGCTTAAAAATTTTCAATCCTGTTTATAAAGAAGCTGTTAATGTACTTTGGTTTGATGAATTACCAAAAGTAAAGTTGGCAGCAAGGTTTTCATCAAGATATTTGGAGTTGTAGTTACTATCATCAGCATTGATAAATAACACTGTTTTGCCTTTAATGGCATCAATTACTTTGTTAACCACTTTGGGTGATACAGCCGGACAGCCTTCGCTGCGGCCCAGACGCCCTAATTGATTAATAGAACCTTCGCATACATATGGAGCGGCATGTACAACAATATCGCGTTTTAGTGCCTGATCGTTAAAACCTTCGTCCATACCATCTAAACGTAAGGACTTGCCATGCTTGCCATTGTAAACGTTATCCGTTACATAAAAACCTAAACTGCTTGCAAATGAGTTTTGCTCGTTCGAAAAATAGCTTGGAACATCATCGCCACTGCCATTGCCGTGGGCTACCCAGGTGTTTAACAGTAAAATCTTTTTTTGAAGGTCAATAATCCACATGCGCTTGCTGCAACTCGATTTATTAAAATCGACAACAGTAATCACCGAACTGCTTTGCGGGAGCTTACCGGCCAACTTCAAGTTGCAATAACCAATAACCGCTTTCTGAAAAACACCCATATCCAAACCCGAAGCACTTAGGCGCGCTGTTTCAAATATGTCGGCAATATATTTGCTAAACTGTTGGACAGGTGCCGATGAACCGGCGCTAACTAATGAATCTTTTTTTTCAGTCGTCTCCGTGGCAATGCCTGTCTTTGCGGTCCAACTGATGATGATAAATGATAATAGTAATAAGGCACACATCAGCCCCGAACATCCTTTTCTCATACGCTTTAAAGCTTTTTTGTGCCAGTTATACGGGTGTTTAAGCAAAATTGTTTTATGCCAACCTGTATCCTGATTTAACCATGCCCTTTAGTTATTTAAAACTAACCAAAGGGTAAATAATTAAATTACAACAAAATAACGAAGAGATTTATTGTTTATTACTTAATGCTATTGAAATAATTTATCCGGGCATTTATCCAAACAAAGTGCTGCTCAGGTAGCGGTCGCCACGGTCGCAAGCGATGAAAACGATGATACCGCTTTCAAGTTCCGAGGCTATTTTTAGCGCTGCAGCGCAAGCGCCACCGCTACTCATACCGGCAAAAACACCTTCTTCGCGCGCTAATTTACGAGCCATTAAAGTTGCTTCTTCTTCCGATATATCCATGGTGCGGTCTACCCGGCTGGCATCGAATATTTTGGGAAGATAAGCTTCGGGCCAGCGGCGTATGCCGGGTATCGACGACCCTTCCACAGGCTGGCAGCCTACGATTTGTATTGCCGGATTTTTTTCCTTTAGATAACGAGAACATCCCATGATGGTACCTGTAGTACCCATCGAGCTCACAAAATGGGTAATCCGGCCCTCGGTATCGCGCCATAGCTCAGGCCCGGTGGTTTTATAATGGGCCATATAATTATCGGGGTTGGCAAATTGGTTCAATAGTAAATATCCATCAGTAGCGCCTTTTTCGTCGGCGTAATCGCGGCATTTTTCTATCCCATCCAGCAGCGTAACCTTCGCGCCAAACGCCTCCATGGTCAAGGTACGTTCACGGGTTGAATTGTCGGGCATAACCAGTTCTATCTCAATACCAAAAAGGCTGGCCATCATAGCTAATGCAATGCCTGTATTGCCGCTGGTGGCTTCAACCAGTTTCATACCCGGTTTTAAATCGCCGCGTTCAATGGCGCTGCGTATCATGTTGAGTGCGGGGCGGTCCTTTACGCTACCGCCAGGGTTATTGCCTTCCAGTTTAGCGTATATTTTAACGTTTGGGTTTGGATTGAGCCTTTTTAGTTCCGCCATAGGCGTGTTGCCTACCAAATCGATAATACCTGCCATTTTATTCGTTATTAACTAATACTGTAATTTCGGGTGTATGATAAACTGTGGATCCGGATGGTACACTTTTGGTGAGCCAAACGTTGCCGCCAATCACGCTATTGTGCCCGATAACAGTTTTACCACCCAAAATAGTGGCGCCCGAATAGATGACCACACCATCCTCAACCGTTGGGTGGCGCTTGGTATTAGCCATATTCTTATCAACACTTAATGCGCCCAAGGTAACGCCCTGGTACAACTTCACATTTTTTCCAATTTCTGCCGTTTCGCCAATAACGATACCTGTACCATGGTCGATATAGAAGTACTCTCCTATTTTTGCTGCCGGATGGATATCGATACCGGTGTGCGAATGGGCGTATTCGGTCAATATACGTGGTATCAAAGGCACGTTGAGCAGGTGCAGTGCGTGCGCCAGCCTGTAAAATAAGATGGCATAAAAGCCCGGATAGGTCCTGATCACTTCAAACTCAGTAACAGCTGCCGGGTCTCCATTAAATATGGCTTGTATATCGGTATTTAAAAGCGCGTAAAGCTGTGGCATTTGGTTAAAAAATGCTTTGGCAACCTTATCATTATTGCAATTGCTGCATGCCTGCGTGGCATCCATTATGTTCGACAATTCTTTTTCGAGCGCCAAAAACTCAGCCTCAATTTGCTGCGCCGAATCAAAAACCTGTTTCGCCTGTTCAGGGAATAGCAAATGGATAACCCGTTGCGCCCAACCCGCTATTTCGGTATTGGATGGCACAGCCTCAACCAGCTGTTGTTTTTTAAAAATATGATGATAAAAATCTGGGTTCATAAAGCAACAGTTGCGCAAATCCTTTTGCACTGCAAGTTTATAAAAAAGAATGTTATTGCTTTGTAAAAGGTTTAAAAGGATGCTACCTCACCACGCTGATACTGCCGGCTTTCTTTATTTCAACCTGGCTATAATTATCGTAAGCCTCAAATATCCAATAATAGGTAGCCACCGGCACAAATTGGCCTGCAACTTTACCGTCCCAATACTTATTAGGGTCGGATGTTTGGAAAAGTAACTGGCCCAGTTTGTTGTAAATCTTAAACGATTTAAGATTTACATAAAAAGGCACCTTAAATTTGAAGCCGTCATTCACACCATCGCCATTGGGCGTAAACACGTTAGTGGTAAAATCAATATCGGGTGGTTTGTTAACGGTTACCACAACAGTATATTGATTATAGCAGCCATTTGAATTAGTGGCTTTAATATAGTATTTACCGCCTTTGGTAACCAGCGGCGATGTTAACAGTTTGGTTAGTGCC
The DNA here is from genome assembly GCF_903893715.1 of uncultured Mucilaginibacter sp. GTDB lineage: Bacteria > Bacteroidota > Bacteroidia > Sphingobacteriales > Sphingobacteriaceae > Mucilaginibacter. The sequence continues at coordinate 8,543 of NZ_CAITNG010000093.1, read as the reverse complement.
GAATCTGTCCAAAATGTATAGAAAATATCTTTTTGAGGCGTAAACGAAGTCCTAAGGTCAACCACCTCGGGATAAACCACCGGAGGTGGGTTTGTAATGGTAATAATTGCGGGCGATGAGTAAACATTAACATTTATTGGTTTTGTAACCGTACAGCCCGCAGCCGTTGTCCCGCTGATATAATACGTGCCTGATGTTGGAATAGCCTGTGGTGCCAGTAAAGGCCGGGTTGCTGCGGCATCGAGCCAGTAAGTAAAGTTAAGACCTGTACTACTCCCGGCTGTTGCCCTCGCATTGGTAATATCAACAAAATAACAGCCGGACTGATCGGTTATGTTTACCACGGGCAATTTGTTGACGATTACATGTACGGGCTGGGTATTAGGGCAACCATTGCTGTTTAACGATTGTACATAATAGGTGCCTGTTGAGTCGACCGCGGTTGGATTGTTTAAAGCGATGGTAGCGGCGGCATCTTTCCAGTAACCGATAGTACCGGTAAAATTAGCACTATAGTTGATGGCTTTGGTAATATCGACCGTGACGGGCTCACAAACCTGCGGAGGATCGGTTATGGTAAAATTGCCGACCGCAAGCGCGATTACCTTAACAGGCTTTATCACCGAGCAGCCAAGCGGCGTTGTAGCTTTAATATAATAGGTACCGCTTGCGTTAATGTCCTTTGGGTTAGGTAAAGGGGTAGTTCCGGAGGGGTCGCTAAAATAGCTGTAGGTAAAATCGGTATTGCTACCGGCTGTTATGGCTGGTTTTGTCAAATCGAGGCCGGGTATAACACATACTGTAACCGAATCGGGCACAACGAGGTTAAGCGTTTCGGGAGGGGTTATCATAATGGGTGCAACGGTATAACAACCGCCTGGTACCGAAGCTTTTATATAGACCTTACCGCTTATGGTAACATTGGTAGGGTTGGCTATGGGTGCCGTGCAAAGTGAATCGGTATAGTAGGTATAAGTCGCGCCGGTGCTGCTGCCCTTTGTTATTGCCGGAGCCGTAATATCGGTAATGCCGCAATTTTGGGCCGGGTTAGTGATGGCCAAGGTTGGAAAACTGTTGATGATAGTTTTGACCGCTTTAATAGCCGTACAGCCTTCGGGACTGATCAATTTGATATAATACGTTCCGGATGCCGTGACTGCTTTAGGGTTGGCCAAGCTATTTGTAGCTAATGTATCCAGCCAATAGGTAAGCGTGCCGGCACCGCTGCCGGCTGTTACGGCGGATGCGGTAAGATCGACAGTGGATGGGACACAGACGGGTGGCGGGTTGGTAATGTTTAAGTTTGCCTGACCGATGAGCAATACGATGGGTTTTATTACTGAACACCCGCCCGGCGTTGTACCCTGGATATAATATGTGCCGCTTTTGGTGACGGCCTGCGGGCCGATGAGGCTGTTTACCGCCAACGAATCGGTATAATAGGTATAGGTGAAATCGGACGTGCTGCCCGATACGATGCTGGTATCAGTCAGGTCGACGCTTGGCAGCTTACATTGGGTAATTGTGTCTTTTAATTTTAAAATAAGGGGTTCCGTTTGCTGAATGGTTGTATGTATGGTATCCTCGCAACCAATACCGGGATAAGGCACAATACGTACCGAATAGGTAGTACCTACCGTGGGGGCGGGATTAACGATCAGTACATTATTTTGCCCTATGATGTTGGAATAATCGGTACCCTTATACCAATAGTAAGCCTGAAAGCCTGCGGGGGCGATCAAAGTTGCGGACCCTGTCGTATTACCGCAATATACATTGCCCGAAACCGGGGAGGTACAGTTTTGGTTAATATCCAAATATGCGTAACCAAAATGTGCACCTAAACTGCAAGCGTTAGTAGTAAACTCAAGCCTTAACGTTTTCCCTGAATATCCTAACAAGTTTACCGTAACAGCCGACCAATCTTTATATAAAACCGTGTTACTAACAGATGAAGTTTTAAACCCGGGCAAATTGGAACTCGCCTCAAACAAATAACCGCCACAACTGATGTATTGGTTATCGGTAACATCAAATACGTTGGCGGTAAACCGGGGTTCCTGGTAGGGTAAATGGCCGGGGTTTTGCAACACACACGCGTAATAATAGATCAGGCTATAATCGGGGTCGTTTGCCGGTACAGTAAAAGTGTATGTTAATTGTTCGGCTTGTTTGTTCGCATTAGTATTGCCGAGCCTCACGCAACAACTACTACCATTGGGGCTTGCGATGAGAAACTTTCCGTATGGATCAATTTGTTTGTCTTTAGCATAAAAAATGGTATGCCGACCGGATACTATACCTTGTGAAGTCATCGCAATAGTACCATCAGCTGCTATACCACCTGTTGCACCCTGCCAATTGGTAAAATCGCCAAAGTCAAATCCAATGTTTTGCGGGCATTGAGCTTTAGCGATGCCGGTGCATAACAATAAAAACATCCCTATTATAAAAATTTTAGGGCTAAACATGGGTTTGCATTTAATCAAATGGCTTAATCAGTAAATTTCAAAAGTAATAAATTTAATCGTAAAGCATTAATTTTTACCTTTTATAAGGATGTCGCTATAACGATAATATTAACTCCCAATGGTCTAAAATAGTATATTTACGCTTCAATATAAACCTTCATTTTTTAAATATGGCCTATCAAAAACTAAAGAATTTTTTAGCTTTCTTATCCCTTGTGTTTTTTACTATTACGGCTAACGCGCAGATCACGTTGCCTAAAATTATTGGAAATAATATGGTTTTACAGCGTAATGCCCCAGTACCCATTTGGGGTTGGGCAAAAGCAGGCAATACGGTAAAAGTGAGCTTTGCAGGTCAGCAGAAAACAGTTATTGCCGATGCTAATGGTTATTGGAAAGTTACGCTCAACAAAATGGGTGCTAACGACCAGGGGCAGCAAATGCTCATTACTTCGGATACGAGCATCATTAAACTGGGCAATATTGTTATCGGCGAAGTTTGGTTTTGCTCCGGGCAATCGAATATGGAGTATCAAATGAAATTGGGCACAGGTTATGTAAAACCGGCCAAGGGAATTGACAGTGCAGCGTTGGAACTGGCCGTAACGGCCCCAAATATCCGTTTATTTAAAGTAGAAAAGGTTTACAGCCTGCCCGATGTTACCTCCAAGGGGTGGAATGAATCGGGCGGTACGGCACTGGAGCAGTTTTCGGCAGTGGGGTACTACTTTGCAAAAAATATTTATAACAAGCTGCATATCCCTATCGGCATAATACAGGCGGCTTGGGGCGGTAGCCGCATTGAGCCCTGGACATCGCCCGATGCTTATGCCGCCGAGCCTGCTTTTAAGGGCGAAAACGCCACGAACATTGATAGTTCGGCTACGGGTAAAATGTACAAAAGCATGGTACACCCTATTGCGCCATACGCGTTGCACGGGTTTTTATGGTACCAGGGCGAATCGAATTGTATGATAAACGAAAAACCGGGACGTTATGCCGACAAAATGCAGGCACTGATAGACAATTGGCGAAAAGAGTTTGACAACCCCAAAGCACCGTTCTATTCGGTACTGATTGCACCTTATTATTATACCAAACGCAAAGACCATGTGCCGCATACCGACCAAACGCTCCCGGAGTTTTGGGAACAGCAAATTGAGTCGCTTAGCATCCCTTACACCGATATCATCACCGTTACCGACCTTGTGGATGATTTGAGGAACATACATCCCTCATATAAATGGGAAGTTGGACGCAGGATGGCCTTGGTTGCATTAGCCAAGGATTATGGTTATAAAAACACCGTTTACAGCGGCCCGCGCTACAAAAGCATGGAAGTTAAGGGCGACAAGCTTTTCTTGTACTTCAACAACGCGCAAGGCCTTAAAAGCAGCGACGGTAAACCCTTAAACTTTTTTAGCATTGCAGGCACCGATGGTAATTACGTTGACGCGAATGCCGAAATAAAAGGAAATACGATTATACTGTCGGCAAATGGTGTTGCCAGTCCAACCAATGCACGCTTTGCGTGGACGGAAACCGCTAACCCTAATCTGGTAAACGCAGCAGGACTGCCGGCATTGCCGTTCAGGACAGATGAAGTAAAATGGATTTATAAAAAAACAAATTAATTCTCATTAAACGGCGGCAGAGGCGCAAATATAGGTTGGGACTATCCCCAACGAGTTAATGCGTATTTCAGCATCGTGCTGTAGTGTGTTGCCCGTAAATACCAGCATGGTATCTAAACCGAATTTGTTGCCTCCTAATATATCGGTGCCCAGGGTATCCCCTATCATCAGCACATCGCTTTTGCTAATGGTGGGCGTACGCTCGCGCACCAAATCGTAAGCGAACATGAACATTTGTGAGTCGGGCTTGCCAAAGCGGATAAAGCGTTTGCCCACAATGCTTTCCAACATACTGGCGATGCCCCCAATGGCGATGGATACTTCGTTTACGTTTAAGGGGTACGATCCATCGGTATTGGCCACAATGGTAGGGATATTGCGGCGGCGTAAAATATTCACGGTCTTGTTCAGGTCGCTAAACCAGTTAAAGCCTTCGTCATCAAGTAAAACCAGGGCGTTAACCTGATCGATATTGCTTTCGTTGATGCTGTTTACCGGCAAAGTGTGCAGGCCGGATGATTCAATATAGTGTGCCGAATCGATGGTGCCGAGGTAGGCCACGATGCCATCGTGTACCTTCAGGTCGAGGTACTCTTTCGCCAGCATGCCCGATGAGATGACATGATCTTCCTGTATCTCCGTAAGGCCCATTTTATGAAAGCCTTCGGCCAATTGCAGGGGGCTGCGCGAGGCATCGTTGGTAACAATATAATATTGCTTGTTTTGTTCTTCCAGATAGGCAAAGGTTTCTTTTACGCCCGGGACCAGGCCCATATAGTTTTTGATGACGCCGAACGAATCAAAAAATATGACCTTGTATTGGTCTATTACCTCTTTAAAATTTTGGAGTTCGGTCATTTAATCTGCAAGGTACTAATAAACAGGGTTATTTGCTAAAATCGGGTTCGTGAGTGGCGATACCAAGGGCATCGATTATTTTATCGGCATTAAAATCTGTGTTGATCGAAGGCAGGTAAATATCCAATGCTTCCCGTTGCAGTTTGGTGGCATATTGTTCGTTAAAAAAATGGCGGCCGTCTTTTATCACATAGTTGAGTATAAAAAAACGGTAGGCATCTTTCAAAAAATGTATCTCGTGTGCTGTTAAGGGATATGTTTTATGATATTCTTCTAAAAATAGCATAAAGCGGTCTTCCATCATCGTGTCTATCCGATAACTAAAAACGGTACGGTCACCGGCATCGGATACTACCCTGCTGAAGAAATAAAAGTCCATCATGCGGCTGCTCATCCTGAACCAATCGTAGTCCCAGCGGGAGTACAATTGTATCTTATCGTTCACCGAAAAATTGCCGATATTCCAGTCGATAAATACGGGTATGGTACCTAATGAGCCGATGGCGTTGTACTTTGCCCGGTTTTTTAAGAACACTTCGCAGTGTTGTTTTATCATTGCGATCTCTTCTTCCGTGCCAAACTTTTCGGGAGTAGTTTCGAGTTGTTCCAGTAATATGCGGATATCAGTACCCAATGTTTTTGAGGATTTGGGTATCACGTTTTTTATACGAAAACAGGCTTTATGAAATTTAGCGAATTGTTTGGCTAAGGTACGGATATGTTGATCATCTAACCTGCGCGGTAAGCGCTGATCGATGCGCACCGGGTTATAAAACACCACCCAGGCATCGTTTTTACGCCATTTGTAGCGATAGGTATAAACCCTGTTATTCTTTAGCAGCGATTTGGCCACCAGATTTTCGAAAGGATAAAGCAGGTTGTTCGACAGGGCGTGGATGATACGGTGATCTTCTTTAAAATGCTCGTATTTGCCGTATGTGGATAGTTTGGCGATAATGATATCATCATCCTCGAAAGTAATCTGGAACACATGGTTAGTAGACACCATTGCGCTGATATCTTCAATACTGCGGATATGCTTTGAGGCATCGTAACCCAGCCAGGCTTTTTTTATGATGGAAGGATAGTTCATTGTTGTTTAATTCTTTTAACCACAGAGTTAACAGAGGTTTGCACAGACAGGCACAGAGCTAATATCCGTTTATTACTCGTTTAATTCCATCTTTCAACATCAAAACATTGAAGTTGATCAATAACCCTAATTTGTAATTTCCAAGCTTCATATAGGTCAAAGTTTGAGACATGTGAATATCATTCAATGCTTCAACACTTTTAACTTCGATAACTATTCTATTTTCAACTAAAATGTCAATCCGATAACCGCAATCTAATCTAACCTCTTCAAAAATCAAGGGCATTGCCCGTTCCTTTTCCACATATAAGCCGCATTGAACAAGTTTATAATACAGACATTCTTTGTAAGCACTTTCTAACAAACCCGGCCCTAAAACCTTATGAACATCAATAGACGCTCCAATTATAGTCCCCGAAATTTCATTATCAGTCATACTTGCACTCTGTGTAACTCTGTGTTTTTTTTTCTCTGTTTCCTCTGTGGTTAAACAAAGGCTCAAATAATTTCAAAATAACGCTTCAATTCCCAATCGGTTACGTGTTTGGCGTATTGTTTACATTCCCATAAGCGGGTTTGCGTAAAGTGGTCAACAAAACCTTCGCCGAACAATTCTTTGGCTATAGCCGAGTTTTGCATATCAACGGTAGCCTGGTATAAATTGGATTGCAGTTTGCCGCTTTTGGTATTCTGGTAACCGTTGCCAACTGTCGGTTCGGTATCCAGCTTTAATTTATGTTTTATGCCGTACAAACCTGATGCCAGCGCTGCCGACATGGCAAGGTATGGGTTACTATCGGAACCCGGGATGCGGGTTTCTAAACGGGTATAGTTTTTTGAGGGGTGCAGCACGCGCAGGGCGGCGGTACGATTATCAAAACCCCAGGTAACGGTGGTTGGCGCCCAGGCCCCTTCTACCAGGCGTTTATAGCTGTTGATGGTTGGCGCATACATGGGCAGCAAATGCGGGAGGCAATATAACTGCCCGGCAAGGTATTGTTGCATTACCTCGCTCATGTTGTGCGCATCATCTTTACTGTAAAACAGGTTGCTCTTCTTATCCATGCCCCACAGGCTTTGGTGGATGTGGCCGCTACAGCCCGGCAGCTCTTCGCTCCATTTGGCCATAAATGATGCCGTGATGCCGTGCATAGACGCAATCTCTTTTACGGCGTTTTTAAACAATACGGCTTTATCGGCAGCAGCCAAAACATGGTCGTGCAGGATGGCGGCTTCATACACGCCGGGGCCGGTTTCGGTATGCAGGCCTTCGAGCGGGATGTTAAATTTTTCGAGCAAATTAAACAGGTCGTAATAAAATGCGCTTTGCTGCGAGGTGCGCAAAACTGAATAGCCAAACATACCCGGTGTTAAAGGTTGGATGTTGGCAAAGCTTTTATCCTGTAAAGTTTGCGGCGTTTCTTTAAAATTGAACCATTCAAACTCCTGTGCAAACTCCGGGTAGTACCCCATGCCTTCGCTTTGTTTGGTGATGCGCTTTAGCAAGCTGCGCGGGCAGGCATGCAAATCGTCGCCGTTGGCTTTACTAAAATCCGCCAGGAAGAATGGGGTATCGTCTTGCCAGGGTATATTCCGCATGGTGGAAATATCGATACGGCAAGGCCTGTCGGGATAGCCTGTATGCCAGCCTGTAAGGTCCACATTGTCATAACAATTATCGTTACTGTCCCAACCGAACACTACATCGCAAAAGCCATAACCGGCCTCGAGCCCATCGATAAATTTTTGCTGATGAATGATTTTGCCGCGCAAAATACCGTCAATATCCGCGAAAGCGAACTTTATTTTATGTATGTTATGTTCTTGTAAGTATTTTATTATCTGTTGTTTATCCATGATGCCAGTTCAGTGAATAGATTATTTAGGTAAAGCAAATATAAGCTAAACCTATGTACGGATAAGCATATGTATTGTTTGATAACGGAAAGTTAATTGCAAAAAAAATCCCCTGAACTTGCGCTCAAGGGATTTCATACTTAATAAATTGTATTAAAGTTTAGCTGATTTTACAGTTTTGATGATAACAGCGGCAACTTTGTACGGATCGGCAGCCGAGTTAGGGCGACGATCTTCCAAATAACCTTTCCAGCCTTTTTGTACAGTGTACAGCGGGATGCGGATAGAAGCACCGCGATCGGATACACCGTAGCTGTAATCGTGGATTGAAGCGGTTTCGTGTTTACCGGTTAAACGCTGATCGTTATCGGCACCGTAAACTGCGATATGCTCGGCAACAACAGGACGGAAAGCTTCCAATATCTTAGTGTAAACTTCTTTATCTCCTGCGGTCCTCAAAGTAGTGTTTGAGAAGTTAGCGTGCATGCCCGAACCATTCCAGTCTAATTGACCCAATGGTTTGCAATGCCAGTTGATAGATACACCATAGGTTTCGCCTATTCTTTCTAACAAATAACGGGCAACCCAGATCTGATCACCTGCTTCTTTAGCACCTTTGGCAAATATCTG
>NZ_CAITNG010000092.1 GCF_903893715.1 uncultured Mucilaginibacter sp. | reverse complement strand
TGGTCTTACTGCGAATCTCTTTGATATAGTTTTCTGCTGTTTGTTTCTTCTTGGTTTCCATTGTCTTAAAGTTAATTAATCTTTGGAAACACTCCACAAGCTTAGCACCCTATCGGTCCACTTTCAGCTGACGATTTACATAACTCATCATAAAATGTCAATCCTCTTATCCGACCCATCAACAAACCAGGCCTCCCGCTGGTCGGCACTGTTTAACCCTATCGTTTTTCAGTATATGCACACCATCGACTACGAGATTTGCGCCATAGCCTGGAGCAGTAGCAACCTGACTATCAGCCTGCCCGCGTTAACTAACGACCAGTTAAGCGCCTTATCCGGCAAAAGCATATACATCAAAACCGACAATGTAACTGACAACCCGGGAAGTTGGTTCAGTTTAAAAAGCCAAAACCAGGAATTGAACACAAAAATAGAGGTATTGAAAGAACAAGTAAGCGGTTTGGACACGCGGCTTGGCAACATAGAGACCAAAACACGCAATACCGACCTGATACAGGAAGACAAAAATTTAAATACACTACTTAAAAGCACTGAAAGATGAAAAAGACCATTACCCTATTATGGGCCATTACGATGCTGTTTTCGTGCTGCAAAACACGACATGTCGACATCGCCCAAAGCCATGCCAATACCTTTGCCCATATGACCAGTATCGTTAACAAAGATTCCACAAGGGTTGATACCGGCAAGGTGCGCACCGAAACCAAAACCCTGACCGTTGTAAAGGATTCGGCAACGGTAACCGTTATATCCGATAGCGGAGCCGTTGAAATAGTTAAAATTGACGCCGGGCAAAACTTTAGCTATATGGGCAAAGCCAAAAGCATTGTTTTTAAAAAAACAACGGACAACCAAACGGCCATTAATGCCGCGACGCAGGAAAACAAGGGCGAAACAACACGAAACATATTGGCTGATAGTTTGACGGAACAAAAGCAAACCGATACCGTGCTAAAAAACAAAGCAGTTACGGCAAGTGCCAACTATACCTGGCAGGTCGCACTCGTTATTCTATTAGCCTTATTGATTGCGACTGCTTACTTATTACGCAAATTCGGCGTTGTTTAGGTTTGATATTACAAAAAATATCCCACCCTACGGCCCATCTCTTAATTAGAAATGGGCTTTTATAATTAACTATTGAATTATTTTCAATAAAATAATGCTTCCAAAGACATCAATTAAATTTCAAACCAAACTCAAAAAACATGAACCCACTTGAAGCTTTAACCCATAAACAGCAACGTTTTTAAACGACGACTTAATAGATAAGAACGCCACCCGGGCAGCGCTGCGGAATACTAGAAAAGTATAGCGTTGAACGAACTTTAATGGCTTTGCCTAAAATGGCCCTTTATATAAAAGGCCGGACGGAGGAGGCATCAATGAAATGTTGTAAAAACCAAAAAACTGTTTCGGTTCAACGAATGAATAAGTTATAAATTGGATAAGATGATAAATGTATTCAGTTGAAAAACGACAATCAATACCGATATTTAAGTTTTGAAAATAAATTACAATTATATAAATGATATAGATTAGGGTTTGCGATGACGAGGGTCGTGAGCCGGTGGCGAAACAAATAAATTATACTTCTTATATTTACCAGCGAAACCTTTTACAAGAAGAATCGTCATAACAATATAATACCCTAATTATTATACAATGAAAAAGCTAAGCACATTAATTATAGCCGCCCTGTTTTTGGCAGGATGCGCACCACAAATATACATGACCGAGAGGAGGCCCGTTGCGGTTGAGCCGCCACCTGTGGTACAGCAGCCGGTATATGCAGCACCCCCCGAGTCGGACTATCAAACTTTTTATGACGACCTTGCCCCTTACGGTAACTGGGTTGACAACCCTAACTACGGCTATGTATGGCAGCCTAATGTCGGCTACGATTTTCGCCCTTATGCCACCAACGGCCAATGGGTGTACAGCGATTACGGCTGGACCTGGGCCTCCAACTATAACTGGGGTTGGGCAGCATTTCACTATGGTCGGTGGTTTTACGAGGACGGCTACGGCTGGATGTGGGCACCCGGACACGAGTGGGCACCCGCATGGGTAACCTGGGGCCGCAGCGGTAACTATTACGCTTGGGCACCCATAGCGCCACGCGTTAACTTTAGCGTAAACGTAGGCTGGACTCCTCCGGGCAATTACTGGAACTTTGTGCCGGTTGAGCATATCAACCGTCCGAATGTGTCCACTTATGTTGTTTATAACAACACTACTGTAATCAATAATGTAGTCATTATCAATAACGTTAACCGTAATAACCCAAATAGCAAGGTGGTTTATAACAGGGGTCCACAGGCGGTAGAAGTAGAAAACTATACCCATGCCAGGGTTCAACCTGTTGTGATTCACGAAAATAACCGCCCCGGCGAGGTATTGGGTGGTGGCGGCTTGACCGTTTATCGCCCTAACATCAGGCAAACTGCCCCCAACGCGGCTGTAAAACCTGCGCCACAGGTTATCCAAGGGCCGGTTAGGCAGGATAATCAGCAAGGCAATGGCGGCAACCCTAACTACCAGCGCCCTACAAATCAACAGCCGGTTGCGCAACCGAGTCAGCAACAAGGCAATGGCGGCAATCCAAATTATCAGCGGCCCGAAAGGAATAACCAAGGTAACCAGCAACAACCGGTAACGCAACCCACGCAACAAGGCAATGGCAGCAACCCAACTTACCAAAGGCCAACAAACCAGCAGCCGGTTGCCCAGCCCGCGGTAACACAACCCGTTACCCAGCCTGCCGTACAGCCCCAGCAGGGTAATAACGGTAACCCGAACTACCAACGTCCGCAGCGTAATAATCAGGGTAATCAACAGGCACCGGCTACGCAACCTGCTCCGCAGCAAACGGTAACGCCACCGGTTACACAGCCGGCCGCGCAGCCGCAGCAGGGCAATAATGGCAACCCTAATTATCAAAGGCCTCAGCGCAATAATCAGGGCAACCAACAACAACAGCCTGCTACAACAACCCCGGCCACTAATCAACCGCCGGCAAATCAGCCGCAACAACAAAGGCCGGCACCGGGCAATACATACGATCCGGCAAGGGCACCAATAACACGGCCTGTACAACAGCCTGCGCAGCAGCCACCGGCTAATCAACAGAAACCGCAGCCGCAGCAACAACCGCAGCCCAAGCCACAGCCCAAAAAGTTGCCGCCGCCACCTGTGGACCAACAAAACCCTAACCAAAAAGCTGACCCGGTTAAGCCAACGAATCAATAAGGCATATTTTGCCATTGGTGAGGTAATCAATATATTTACCTCACCAATTTTACTATATCTATGAAAAAGCCACTTTTAGCCTTTGGGCTGTTTTTCGCCGTTTTATTAGTTGCAGGTACGTCTGCTAAAGCACAAACAAAAGCCGATGTGGATAAATGGTTTGCCCAACCACAATATATACACGGGGTAAAGGTTGTGTTGGCACCGTCGACCAATACGGCTGAATTTGCCAAACAATATAGGCTCAACAAAGCTGTATGGGAGAAGGTGCACGATTTTTTGCAGCATACCAACCTCGACTCGCTCCCGGTTGGTAAATACCCCATTGATGGTACCAATGCTTTTGCCTCAGTTACCGATAACCCTACCAAACCTTATGCCCAAACCGTTTGGGAATCGCACCGCAAATACATCGACTTTCAGTACGTGATACAGGGCGCCGAAGGTATGGCCGTAGCGCCGCTTGCATCAGCCAAAGTAACCGACCCTTATAACGATGCCAAAGATGTGGCTCATTACGATGTTGAAGGAACGCAATACACTGCTAACCAAGGGGTTTTCTTCTTGTTTTTTCCATCCGATGCGCACCGTGTGAACATCAAAGTAGATGGTGCTGAGCACGATAAAAAACTCGTGATCAAGATAAACGTGGTAGAGTAATCCCTGCTATCTTTTTCTTCACATTTCACTTTTGTGGATATCCTTATTTGGCTTTGTTTTAACTTCGCACGCAATGGCCTATAAGTATATCGATAACTACCGCGAGCAGGGCGGGCGCAAACAACTGGTTGAACTGTTGAGGAAAAAAGGTATAGCCGACGAGCAGGTTCTCGCGGCCATTGGCAAAGTACCCCGCCACTACTTTTTCGATGAGACCTTTTGGAACCAGGCTTATAAAGACATCGCCTTCCCGATAGGTGAGGGGCAAACCATCTCGCAGCCCTATACAGTAGCTTATCAAACGGAGCTGTTGCATATCCGCAAAGGCGATACCGTGCTGGAAATAGGCACCGGATGCGGTTATCAAACCTGTATCTTGCTGGAGCTTGGCGCGAAGGTGTATACTATCGAAAGGCAGGAAAAGCTGTATATCCGCACCAAGCAGGTATTGCCGCATATTGGCTACAAAGCCAACTTTTTTTGTGGTGACGGCTCGAAAGGTATGCCTAAATACGCGCCATTCAATAAGATCATCGTAACGGCAGGCGCGCCTTTTGTTCCCGAAGACATGTTGCAACAACTGGCCGTTGGTGGCATATTGGTTATCCCGGTGGGCGATGAGCAGAGCCAGAAAATGGTAACCATTCTAAAAGTAAGCGATACGGACTATGAAAAAGTGGTGTTGGATACCTTCAGGTTTGTGCCGCTGGTAGGCGATAGGGCCTGGTAGGTGAGAATCAAGAATTTAGAATCAGGAATCAAGATTTTTGAAGTTAAACTTATTGTCTCGGCTCTTGATTCTTGCATCCCGATTCTATCTTTTCAAAGCCCTATCCATCTCAATTTTACTATCCCGTTCTTTTAACGTCTCGCGTTTATCAAAGGTCTTCTTACCTTGCGCTAAGCCTATCTCAAGCTTGGCAAAACCGCGCTCGCTAATGAATAAGGCTAGCGGAACTATCGTAAAGCCTTTTTCTTCGGTACGGGTTTGCAGTTTGCGGAGTTCCTTTTTTTGGAGCAGCAGCACCCGGTCGCGCTTTTGCTCATGGTTATAGAATGAGCCGTGCGAATACTCGGCAATGTGCAGGTTACGCACGTATAGTTGATTGTCGATAAAGGTGCAAAAGGCATCGTTCAGGTTAGCCTTGCCATCGCGTATAGATTTGATCTCGGTACCCAACAGCTTTAGCCCTGCCACATACTTATCCAGTATATGGTATTCAAAATAGGCTTTTTTGTTTTTGATGTATAGGTCCTGGGTCATAGTGCTGCAAAGATAGTATGATTTCGGATTTAAGTGCCGACACTCACGAGAACTATTGTTTATCCGGCTTGACAATCAGTATAGGAACATTCACCCTATGCCGAACCGCGTCAACCGTAGTGCCAAAAATAATGTCCTTGAGCGCTTTGTGCCCATGCCCGCCCATCACAATGAAGTCGATACCTTCATCGTTCACAATTTTGGCAATAGCGTTCGATGCCTTGCCATAACCAATTATGCCATGCGCATGGTAATGCATGGCGCGCAGTTCGGCAATGTATTTGTCAAGGTTCTCTCTATCGCTCTGGGTTTCGTGGTCGAGAGCTTCGGTACCTAAATAACCTGCTGCCGCGGTCTCCACAATATGCATCAGGGTGTATTCGGCATCTTTACCACCCTGCATCAGGGCATTGCGGATAGAGTCCCGGTCTTTTCCCGAGAAGTCGATGGTCACCGCGATGCGTTTGTACAAAATGGGCGCCATGCTGCCAATGGTAGTAGCTTCGCCGTGCGGAACAGTGGTACCGGGCGCGGTATGGTGTTTAAAGTAAATAGGCTTTAAAAACACGTATACCAACAGAAAGGCAATCCCAATGGTAAGCGGGATAATGAGTCCATACATCCATGGGGTTATGGAAGGGTAGTCTTTTATCCAGTCGCAAATCTGTTCAACAATCAGTTTGGCGTTCAGCACTACAATAAGCGCCGCGCTTAGCCATGCCAGTACCTTTATCTTCCAGCCAATGGCAAATTTCCCCATGTACGCCTTGTCGGATGTAAAATGTATCAGCGGTATCACCGCGAAGCCCAACTGCAAGCTCAATACTACCTGACTCAAAATAATGAGGCTTGTGAGCGACTCTTCACCAAAATAAACAATGGTGAGCACAGCCGGTATAATGGCCAATAAGCGTGTAAGCAATCGCCTTAACCAGGGTTGTATGCGCAGGTTAATATGGCCCTCCATAATAATTTGCCCTGCCAACGTACCGGTAATGGTCGAGCTTTGGCCTGATGCTATCAAGGCAATCGCAAACAGCATCGGCGCCAGCGAGCCAAAAATATGGTTAAGCAGCTTATAGGCATCCTTAATTTCGGCAACCTGGAAATATCCATTGCGGAAGAACGCGCTTGCAGCCAGAATCAAAATGGCCGCGTTGACTAAAAAGGCCAGGTTTAAGGCAATGGTGGTATCAAACAGATTAAACTTTAACGCCTGTTTGATGCCGGCATCGGTACGTTCAATTTTGCGGGTTTGCACCAGCGAAGAATGCAGGTAAAGGTTATGCGGCATTACCGTGGCGCCTATAATGCCTATGGCGATATACAGTTCGCTGCCCGAAAGGTTGTGCGGTAAAAAGCCTTTGGCAATGTCAACTACATCCGGCTTCACAATAAACATCTCGATAAGGAATGCCAGCCCTATAATGAATATCATCGAGATGATAAAGCCCTCCAGTTTGCGCATACCTTTATTCATGAGGAACAATAGGAGTAAGGTATCAGAAACGGTAAGCGATATGCCCCAAAGCATAGGCAGGTGAAAAAGCAACTGTAAACCAATAGCCATACCTATTACTTCGGCCAAATCGCAGGCAACAATGGCTATTTGTGCCAGTATATAAAGGCAGATATTTACAAAGCGGGTATAGGTGTTTTTTGATACCTGGGCCAGGTCCAGCCCGCGGACAATACCCAGCCGGGCACTTAACGATTGTAAGAGCAGTGCCAGCAGGTTCGATACAAACAGTATCCAAATGAGGCGGTAGCCAAACTCGCTGCCCCCGGCAATGTCGGTTGCCCAGTTGCCAGGATCCATATAACCTACGCTCACCAAATAGGCGGGACCCAAAAAGGCCATAATTTTCCGCCAGCCCAATTTGTTTTCGGTATTTACCGACCCATGTACATTCCCTAACGATTCGCCTTGTTGTCCGCTCATACTGTTACCAGAATATTTTTAGCCGCGTCCCTGCTCAGGCTGACGGTTTCTTTATTTACTTTTAATATCACCGACGCGTCGAAAGCTACAACTTCTATCAGTTGGATATGTTTGCCGATGGTGAGGTTCATTTTTTCGAGGTATTGCAAAAATACCGGGGTATGTTCGCGCACGCCCATGATGATGCCTTTATCGCCATCTTTTAAAGCTGATATAGGTATCAGTTCGTGTTTTTTGATGCGGCCGGTATTATCTGGAATAGGGTCGCCATGTGGGTCGTATTTCGGGAAATTGAGGAACTTATCCAGTCTGTCAACTAACTCTGCCGACGTAATATGTTCCAGCTCCTCTGCCAGTTCATGTACCTCATCCCACTTGAAATTGAGCTTCTCCACCAAAAAATACTCCCACAACCGGTGTTTACGTACAATATTGATTGCAATGCCGTTTCCTTCTTCGGTTAAAGTGACTCCCTGGTATTTAGTATAGTTGATGAGCTTCTTATCGGCCAGTTTTTTCAGCATGTCCGTTACCGAAGCCGCTTTGGTATTCAGCGCGGCTGCAATACTGTTGGTACTCACGCTTTCCTCGTTACTGAGCGAAAGGTGATAAATGGATTTGAGATAATTTTCTTCGGTATACGAGTTCATTTCAACAAATCTAATCATTTTTTTAGATAAGTCTAAAAAATTATCGCAATGAATTTATTTTGTTTTGATATGATTTTAAAAAATTTTATTTTGTTTAAAGGGAAAATATATATTTGTAACCATTATGGCAACTACCGATATCGACAAAATAGACCTAACCATCCTTAAAACCTTGCAAGAGAATGGAAGGATTACCAACCTGCAGCTTTCAACCGAAATTGGACTTTCTCCGGCGCCAACTTTGGAGCGAGTGCGCAAACTGGAAAATTCGGGCTTTATTAAGAGCTATCATGCTTTGGTTGATGAGGAAAAACTCGGTTTGGGTATCAAAACCTTTATCCAGGTATCGCTCGATTTCCACAAGAACAACACCATACAGGTTTTTGTCGACGAGATAAAAGCCATCAAAGAAGTTACCGAATGCCACCACGTAACCGGCCAATGCGACTTTCTGCTAAAAGTTTACGTTCGCGATATCAAAGCCTACGAACAACTTATTATGGAGAAAATCAGCAAAATAACCGTTGTAAAAACCTTCCAAACCATGATGATCATGAGTACCAGTAAGAAGGAACCTACTGTGCCGTTGGAGTATTAACCATGCAGCCCATGGTCGATAGTCCACAGATCATAGCTATTATTGAAATTTATTTCCGTTTACCATGGACCATCGACCATGGTCCATGAACTCTTACGTTTTTAACGTCTTTTGCTTGTTCCGCAGCATGATCATCGCCTTATCAGCCCTAATCTTGCGCGTGTCTTCTTGTTTGGCCGAGCCAACCCAATCGCAATAGCCCTGTTTGTAGCCTTTTGAGAGGCCTTGGAAAAAGGCATTTGCTTCTGCATCTTTGTCAAGCAAAACCTGCAATTCTACAGGTGTGCCTTCTATGTGTTCTCCTTTTTTAAGCATCTATAGTTCTTTAAAACCGTAAACTTTTATTCCTGCTTCAGAGGGTTAAGCGGCTTACCCGCTTATTGCATTGATAATATCGTACTGCGTAATAATGTTGATTTGCCCTTGTTCATCTTCCACCAAAACAGCCGTATTGTCTTTGTTGATGAGCGACGAAATTTTGTCGATGCTGGTATTCAAATCAACAAAGGGGAATGAACCGGTGGCAATGCTTTTCACCGTTGCCGAGCGGAGCGATGGATTTTCGAGTAACGCATCCAGTATACCGCTTTCGGTTATCTTACCTATTACCATTCCTTTTTGTGTAACAGGTATCTGCGAAATATTCAATGATTTAATGGTGCCTATAGCCTCCATAATCGATTTTTCGCAATCGATAGTAACAATCTCCGATTTCTCTTTTTTAGCGATAATGCTACGGGCCGTTAGTTTGGCGTCAGTCAAAAAGCCGCGCTCGCGCAGCCAGTCCTCGTTAAACATTTTGCCCATATAGCGCGAGCCATGGTCGGGGAAGATCACCACTACCACATCGCCCTCTTTAAACATATCTTTCATCTGTAACAAACCTGCAATTGCTGAACCTGAAGAGTTGCCCACAAAAATCCCTTCTTTTAAGGATATATCGCGCGTCATCAATGCTGCGTCCTTATCTGTTACTTTCTCAAAATGGTCTATCAGATTAAAATCAACGTTAGCTGGCAAAAAATCTTCGCCAATGCCTTCGGTAATGTAGGGGTATATCTCGTTCTTATCAAAAATGCCCGTTTCCTTATACTTTTTAAATACTGAACCATAGGTATCAATACCTAAAACCTTGATGTTTGAGTTTTTCTCTTTCAAATATTTGGCCGTGCCGCTTATCGTGCCGCCGGTGCCTACGCCACAAATCAAATGGGTTATTTTGCCTTCGGTTTGTTCCCAAATCTCCGGACCGGTTTGCTCATAATGCGCCTGCGAGTTGGATAGATTATCATATTGGTTCGGCTTCCACGAGTTCGGCGTTTCCCTTACCAATCGCGATGATACCGAGTAGTACGAGCGGGCATCCTCGGGATCCACGTTGGTTGGGCATACAATCACCTCAGCCCCAAAGGCACGCAAAGCGTCCACTTTTTCTTTCGACTGTTTATCGGTAGTGGTGAAAATGCATTTATAGCCTTTAATAATGGCAGCCATGGCCAGGCCCATGCCTGTATTGCCCGATGTGCCTTCTATAATCGTACCTCCGGGTTTTAGCAACCCGCTTTTTTCTGCGTCCTCAATCATCTTAAGGGCCATACGGTCTTTAATGGAATTACCGGGGTTGGTGGTTTCCACCTTTGCCAATACCATTGCAGGTATATCTTTTACTATTTTATTGAGTTTTACCAATGGCGTTTGGCCAATGGTTTCAAGTATATTGTTATACCACATTCCCGTTTAGTTTGATTTAACCTATAGCTGAGGTAGTATTTTCCTCTCCAAGTTTCCAACGGTAAAATTAGCTTTCTCAAATGATATATTTTAGAAGGAAATCTAAGAATCGAAAAATCAACCAATCAAAAAAACCAATGATCAGGATGAAGATAGGTTACCAGCTATACCTGTTCATATAGGGTATAACCAATAGCGGCAAATTATGGTAGTCCCTTTTTTTACCTGGTTCGGTTTGGATAAACCTGTCGAGCATCTGGTGCTTTTTGTTTACTAAAGCAATAACCTTTATATCGGCTGTACTTACTATAGTTTCAAGGTCGTTCTTCCTGTTTTCCCCTTTTATATTTCTTAAAAACAATTTATTGTAACCTACCTGCGCCGCAAAAGCATCCGATAAAAGTGACTGCGCATAACCATCTTCCATATCGGGTATCCCACTTGCGGATATATGGGTAACAAAAATGTAAGCGTTAAATGCTTTTAAAAAATTTACCACTTGCATTTCGCAATAGCGTAAATCAGTTAGGTAGGCTATCCGGTCAATTTCTTTCACTCTGGTGTGCTCCGGAATTACCAACACCGGGCAATTGGCGTGGTCTATTATTTGCCTGGCATAATTATCCGCATTACTGGCTTTTAAATCTGTTAAATGCTGTACTCCCACTATCATCATACAAATTTCCTTTTCAACCACCAGGTCCTTTATTTTATCGGTATTAAAATCGCTGATACTGGCACAATCAATAAATGTGCGGCCAATAGGGGCGTTATCCTGGTTTTGTTTTAACTGGTTAACCAATGCCTCGGCATTGGGGTAATATTCATCTTCAAATGGCCAATATTCATTGTCTTCAAATAGTATTACTTTGTTGAGCGGCGCATTCAAAACGTCGCACAATAATAAATTGGCATTGATTTGCTTGGCCAGCTTTAAAGCGAGTTGAGCAATTTTTGCCGATCGGGGTGATAGATCGATCAATACCAGGATGTTTTTCATTTGATAAATTATTAATTGGTAGAAAAAAAATCTGTTGGCCAGCTTAAGCTGATGCAGCGATATTACCGACTGCTATCAAGAGAACAGCAATGCTGGTTGTATTGTTTTTAAATTGAAGAAATTTTTTTTCGCTAAAGTTGTTATTCTTCTTGCTTTCAATTGATCATTATTATTTCGAACATGGTTAAAAACTATACCTTTGCAACCTGTTTTTTGTTGTACCGATTTTTTTAGGACTACATGGTTAAATTCGACCGTTTTACACTTGATAATGGCCTGCGGGTTATTGTCCATCAGGATAAAACCACCCCAATGGCGGTGCTGAATATTTTATACGATGTTGGCGCCCGCGACGAAAACCCGGAGCAAACCGGCTTTGCACATTTGTTCGAACACCTGATGTTTGGTGGTTCCGTTAATATACCCAATTACGATGAACCCCTGCAACGTGTTGGTGGCGAAAACAATGCCTTTACAAGCAACGATATTACCAATTATTACATCACCTTGCCTGCTGTAAACCTCGAAACTGCGTTTTGGCTCGAGAGCGACCGCATGCTTAGCCTTGCTTTTAGCGAAAAGAGCCTTGAGGTTCAGCGTAACGTGGTGATGGAGGAGTTTAAACAACGTTACCTCAATCAGCCTTATGGCGATGTTTGGTTACATTTGCGGCCTTTGGTTTATAAAATGCATCCGTATCGATGGGCAACCATAGGTAAAGAGTTATCGCACATCGAAAATGCTCAGATGGCCGATGTAAAGGCATTCTTTAAAAAGCACTACAACCCACAAAATGCCATTATGGTAGTTGGCGGCGATGTTGATACCGAACAAGTAAAACAATTGGCCGAAAAATGGTTTGGTCCAATACCAGCAGGGCAAAAGTACCACCGTAACCTACCCCAGGAGGCACCCCAGCACGATGAGCGCCGCCTGACCATCACAGCCAAGGTGCCAATGAACAGCATTTATATAGCTTTTCAGATGTCGGAAAGGATGAATGAAGCCTACTATGTTACTGACCTGGTCGGCGATATGCTGTCCCGTGGCAATTCATCTCGCTTATACAAAGCATTGATAAAGGACAAACAACTGTTTAGCGAAGTTCATGCCTATATGACGGGTAGTATAGATACCGGTATGTTTGTTGTCGATGGCAAACCTTTGCCTGGTATAGCGATAGAAACAGCAGAAGCTGCGATATGGGAAGAGCTGGAAAAACTAAAGACAGAATCCGTTTCAATTGATGAACTGACCAAAGTAAAAAACAAAACGGAATCGACAATGGTGTTTTCCGAAATGTCGTTGCTGGATACAGCCATGAATATTGCCTGGTACGAATTATTGGGAGATGCTGAATTGCTGAATGCAGAGATTGCCCGCTATCTGGGCATAACAGCCCAACAGGTACAGCACCAGGCCCAGGCCATGTTTGTTAAAGAAAACTCATCCACACTTTTATACTTAGCCGAATAATGTTGAACAGAACTAACCCACCGGAGTTTAAACCAATTGAACACATCAGCCTGATTAACCCGGGGCATGTAAAGCTGGATAATGGTTGCAATTTATTTTGGTTCAACTCAGGCGAGCAGGAATTGGTACGCATTGAATGGATTTTCAGAAACCTGAGTTTTGATGCTGAAAAACCCTTGTTGAACACAGCGGTAAACACGTTGTTAAACGATGGTACAAACAAAATGACTGCCGCACAGATTGCTGACGCAATCGATTATTACGGTGCATTTTTGCAGATAGATTACGGGTTTGAGCAGTCGCAGGTAACCTTATTTACTTTGAATAAGCACCTGCATAGTACATTGCCTGTTGTTTACGATATTTTGAGGGACTCTGTTTTCCCGGAAAGGGAATTGCAAACTTACATACGTAACCAGCAGCAAAAGCTGCAGGTAAGCCTGCAAAAAAACGATTTTGTTGCCCGAAGGGAATTTAACCGCAATGTTTTTGGGAATACCATATATGGTTTGAAGCCCGAGCCAAGCGATTATAATAATTTGTCGCAGGCCGATTTGTTGGCTCATTTTAAACAAATGTATCAGCCGGCCAATTGCACCATATTGGTTGCCGGTAAAGTGGATGACGCTATTTTAAAAACCATTACAAATTTATTTGATAAGAATTGGACCAATAATGGGATTGCCAATGTTGATCAGCCTGCACCAATGCCGTCGGGGCAATTGTTTACCCTAATCGAAAAGCCCGAGGCGCTGCAATCCGCCATTCGTTTGGGTACCGCTACGATCGATCGCCTTCATGCCGACTATCCGGCTTTACAAGTGGTTAATACGATATTAGGGGGCTATTTTGGTTCCCGTTTGATGGCAAATATCCGCGAAGAAAAAGGTTATACCTATGGCATAGGCTCGGGTATGGTATCCTTTAAAGGTTTTGGCTCTTTGTTCATTGCTACCGAAGTGGGTGCCGATGTAACCCGCAGTACCATGACCGAGATTGAAAAAGAAATCAATATCCTCAAAACAGAACACATAAGCGATGAGGAACTTTCGCTGGTAAAAAATTATATGCTCGGTTCGCTATTGGGTAGTTTGGAGAACGTAATGTCGCACGCGGATAAGTTTAAGAGCATCTATTTTTCAGGGCTCGATTTTGGGTACTACGACTATTATACCAGCATAGTTCACGATATACAACCCGTTGAAATATTGAGAATAGCTAATCAATACCTCGACTTCGATAAGATGACCAAGGTAATAGTTGGCAAGTATTGAAACTATTGTTTTTTTGCCGTATCGGGTTTCAGCGATTGTATTTTGCGCTGATCAGGTGGTAGCAGCATGAACTTCTCATAGCAGTCGTTCAGGTATAAGGTCAAATCGAACCCGGGAGCCTTAAAATCGCTTATCATTGGACGATAAAGCCCTATAAATTGCTTCAGATCGTTCCCTTTGAGCGGCACATATTTGCTTACATTTTCAGGACTAAATGCTTTGTCTATTTGTTGCGTAGCATTTTCTTCGTATGCAACCTGAGCATTTTTCTTGTTCTGGGCACTTTTCCCGTAACCAAACCTGATGGCAATACCCCCTATCGGGTTCCCGTTAGCATCGGTTTGATACCTTAAAGCCTGATTTTGTAGGTTGGGGTCTTTAAGATTACCCAATTTTGTGCTTGTATTTTGTATAGTAACTTCTTTAAGGGCTCGGCTTTGCGGGGTAAGATAAATCTCGATTAAGCGGGAGTTGGTTACAACAACTGTATCAGGTTGATAAGCAAAATCTGTCAGCACCAATAAATCACCCGCTTTGGCTTGAATGGTAAATAAACCCGCATTGTTGGTCAAGGTATTATCTTTTGTCCGCATGTTTTGCACTTTGACAGAGGGCAATATTACATGAGTATCTAACTCATAAACCTTACCAGTAAGGGGCAGTTGCGCGTAAACAGCTGTGCAGTTAAACAACAATGTAATAAAAAAAAACAGGCTACGTTTCATCGTAATGTTGAACAATCAAATGCAAGTTTATCAATTGCAGTTCACAAAACGTATGCCGTGTAACACATTTTATTGTTAATGTTTGTTAAAACAAGTCAAAAAAAAAGAGAGCGCCGCGAAGCCCCCTCTTTTTTAAACATTAACTGACCTCATTATTTATCATAAAGAACGATTGGTTTATAACTGATAAACTAACAATTGCACAAAGATATACTCTATAGAATTAGCAGACTAATTTTTTAACAAATATTTAACTCTTTTTTTCCACAT
>NZ_CAITNG010000091.1 GCF_903893715.1 uncultured Mucilaginibacter sp. | reverse complement strand
GATAATTACTTTGTGTACCCCAACAACTACAACCACTTTGTAAACTTTTATAACGAGACTTTCCAGCACGGCGGCATATCCCTCGAGGAGATGATTATACCCATAGCTATCTACGGACCGAAGTAAGCCTGAAGGAGGAATTAAGATTATCCGGAAAAAATTTATGGGGTCAGCTTAATAAAAGGGCGCTGCACTTCTACTTTTTTAACGGGCATTTTATCGCTGCTGCTCAGGTGGGCTACCGGCATACGGTCTGTACTTTGGCCAATTTGGGCTACCGGCATCGTGCTATAAACCATTAACCTATTGATATTTGCAGTAACAGTAACCATGGGCTGCGCCTTAAAAAGATTGGGGTTGTGCTTTAGGTAATGCGAAAGCAATGCGGAATCGGCGTTATGCAAAGTATCTGCATTCAACAGTTTTGGTCGTTGTTTTAAAACCTGTGCGTTTACGCTAAAGGCAAAACCGGCAGTAACAATCAAAGTGAAACAGTAGGCTTTTATCATACCATAGGTATTTACTTTATAAAATTACCGCGATGGTTTTGTAAATGCAATAGGGCAAATGTTAAATGTTTAGCAAGCCAAATCACTCCGTATTCAAAACACTGTTCAAATATTTTACCGAGCCCCAAAACCAGGTTTCCTCGGCACGCAATACCACATCGAGCGTTTTATCAATGTTTTTTGCCTGTTTGTTGATGTCGTTAACTGCTTTGTTAAAGGTTTTAAATGCCGGGTCATTTATGTCGCCTTTTACCTGGGCTAACTGGTCCAACAGTTTAATCATGGGGTCCAGCTCACGCTTACGGCGCTCACGTGCCACATGGCGCGCTATGTTCCAAACATTTTTATCTGCCCAAAATACTCCCGTCGTTCGCCTTTTTTAAGCTGTTTATCAACCAGTCCCCAACCCATCAGCTCGCGCAGGGTCATATTAGCGTTTCCGCGCGAAATGCCGAGTGTTTCCATCACGTCTTCGGTGCTCAATGCTTCGGGCGTAACAAGCAACAGTGCGTGCACCTGTGCCATGGTGCGGTTAATGCCCCACTCCTGGCCCAATGTACCCCACGAATCGATAAATTTCTGTTTTGCCTCGGCTAATTCCATCATCCTCAAATATAATAAGGCCAATTTAAGCTTTCAAAAGTTTCTGAAAGTTTCAAATGAAAAGTTCCGCACAGTTTTTGTCTTTTGGCCCATTTGATACTTTTTCGCCCCAAAAAATGTTCACAACCTTGTTTAAAGCGATGGGCGATATGTTTTTTTGACACAACAAACAATCCGAAAATCTGTATTTTTGACGCCGTGGGATACAACCTGAAAGATATAGCGATAGCCGCCAAATCCGTTTTAACCGAGGCCGGAACACGTAAAGTGTTTTTATTCCATGGCGAAATGGGTGCGGGCAAAACCACTCTTATCAAAGCACTATGCAAACAGCTCGGTGTTGATGAAAGCATCACCAGCCCAACGTTTTCCATTGTAAATGAGTACCATATCCCAAAAGGTAAAATATATCATTTCGACTTTTACCGTCTTAAAAACCAAACCGAGGCCATGGACATGGGTTGCGAAGAGTATTTTTATAGCGGCGACTATTGTTTTATCGAATGGCCCGAAATGATACCCGACCTGTTGCCAATAAATTGTGTAGACATCAGCTTAAGCGTGTTGTCAAACAACCGTCGCGAAATTCGCATCGATAAAAAGTAAAAATTTTTGTACCTTCATCATCCGGAAACAGATACACTATGAGTTCAGGGAAATTAAGCGGGTTTTCCGACATCGCAAGGCAGGCCATGATGCAGCCGCAGGAATCGATGCTGGAAGTAAAGAACAAAAAAAACAAACTTTATATCGGCATACCGCGCGAGGTATCGTTCCAGGAAAACCGTATCGCCTTAACGCCGCTTTCGGTAGCCTTGCTTATCCATAACGGGCACGATGTGGTTATCGAAACCAATGCCGGCAAAGCTGCCAATTTTAACGATAAAGATTACAGCGAACAAGGCGCCCGCATCACCTACGACAGCAAATCGGTTTACGAAGCCGATATCATCATCAAAATTTGCCCGCCCACCTTGCAGGAAATAGAGATGATGAAGCCCGGCCAAACACTCATTTCCGCGCTGCAGATAACTACCATCACCCCCGAATATATACACGCCCTACACAACAAAAAAATAACCGCCCTTTGTTTTGAAGATTTGCTTGATGAGGGCGGCTCGCTAACCGTTGTGCGCGCCATGAGTGAAATTGTGGGGGCTACATCCATACTTATAGCCGGCGAATACCTGAGTAACGTGTTCGAAGGCAAGGGCCTCATGCTCGGCGGCATAACCGGCGTACCCCCAACCGAAATTGTAATATTGGGCGCGGGCACCGTTGGCGAATATGCCGCGCGCACCGCCATATCCTTAGGGGCCCAAGTCAAAGTTTTCGACCCCTCCATTTATAAACTGCGCCGCTTGCAAAACAACATCGGGGTAAGGGTATTTACTTCGGTAGTGCAGCCCATCGTACTCGAAAAAGCTATTACCACCTGCGATGTAGCCATCGGCGCCATGCGTGCCGAATCGGGCCGGAGCCCCCAAATCGTGTCGGAAGCTACGGTTAGTCGTATGAAACCCAACTCGGTCATCATTGACGTAAGCATTGACCAGGGCGGTTGTTTTGAAACATCCGAAATTACCAACCATACGCATCCGGTTTTCCGCAAGTACGATGTGATACATTATTGCGTGCCAAACATAGCCTCGCGTGTGGCACGAACGGCAACCTATGCGCTTACCAATATCTTTACCCCCATACTATTGGACATTGGCGAACACGGCGGCCTTAAAAATGTCATCTGGGAAAAAATGGGTGTGCGCAACGCGGTTTATATGTACCAGGGCAATTTAACCAACAAACATATTGCCGAGCGTTTTGGCATCCCCTGTAAAGACCTCGACCTACTCATCGTTTCGCACCGTTAAACTACCAGTCGCCGGGCAGAACTATTTTGTAGGATGATGGTTATGTTATCATACAAACAACGGCTATGCGTATTTTTTTTAAAAAGTGGTTTGAAACACCCTGGCAACTCATCTCGGCTACTTTTAACGCCTTTAATGATGATAATGGCCTAAAGTTCAGTGCTTCTTTGGCCTATTACACCGTATTTTCCCTCGCTCCTTTGATGATGATGTTTGTCTTTATCGTGAGTATTTATTTCGGCCGAACCGCCTTTAGCGGAGAAATCTATCCCCAATTAAAGGGCTTTTTAGGTGCCGATGCGGCATTGCAAGTACAAAACATGATCAAAAGCATCCGGTTGGGCAAATCGCCTACTACCATAGCCATCGGCGTAATTACCATTGTTATGGGTGCTGCCGGGGTGCTGCTCGATATGCAGGATTCACTAAACATGATATGGAAGGTAAAGGCCAAACCAAAACGGGGTTGGGTAAAAATGCTTACCAACAGGCTGCTGTCCTTTTCGTTAGTAGTAAGCCTGGGCTTTCTGTTGTTGGTATCGCTCATCGCCAATACCCTTGTTGATGCCCTGAGCGACAAGCTGAGCCAGTACTTTCACGATTTTACGGTCAGCGTTTTTTATATGATAAACCTCGGCATCACTTTTTTAGTGATAACAACGTTGTTCGCCATCATATTCAAGTATCTGCCCGACGCCAAAATACATTGGCGAAACGTGAGGGTAGGCGCTTTTTTTACGGCAGTGTTGTTCATGCTCGGTAAGTACCTCATCGGCATTTATATCTCATCTGCAAAGCTGGCGTCAACTTATGGAGCGGCCGGCTCTATCATCGTTATATTTGTGTGGATTTATTATACCTCGGCCCTACTATACCTGGGTGCCGAGTTTACACAGGTTTACACCGACTATAAAGGCGAGCGAATAGAACCCTCCGAATATGCGGTAAGTATTGTACAAACAGAAGTTGAATGCGTTGTTGATGCGCTGCCGAGCCAGGTCCCCGATTTAACCAAGCATGTCAAAGCCAGGTAATTAGGTTAATAAATAGTTAAAGGTTGTTACTTTTTTGCAATCATTGTTCGTAACTTTATATAAACCAGTTATAAAGTGTCGAGCAAATTGATCAAGCGTTTAAAATATTATTGCGCCCTTTTTGGCGCCTGCTTGGTTTTTGCCGCTTTTACAGCAAATGCCCAAACTTTTTTTAACATCAACAATAACCACAAACGCGTTAATATCCCATTCAGGTTCATACGCAATATGGTTGTGGTGCAAATAAAAATCAACAACAAAGGTCCATATAATTTTGTGCTCGATACCGGGGTGGGCCTTGTTATCATTACCGACCCAAAGCTCATTGACTCGCTGGATATTACCACCAAACGCCTCATAAAAATCACCGGCCTCGGCGGTGGCGAAGACTACGAAGCGTATGTAACGCCATCCGTAAACCTCAGTTTGCCCGGTATTACGGGTAACAATATTCCCGCGGCAATATTAAAAAAAGACCAATTTAGCCTGTCGAATTATGCGGGTATCCCAATCCACGGTTTATTGGGCTACGAGTTTTTTAACAGTTTTGCCGTAAAGGTAGATTTTAACGATAGTACACTAACCGTAGGGGCACTCCACAATTTACGGATATTTAAACATAGCGATAAGCTGCCTATCAGCATAGAAGACCATAAACCGTACTTTACAACCAATGTTAAATTTACGGACGGAAAGCAATTAAACGCTAAACTCGTTATCGATTTAGGTGCGGGCCACCCTTTGTTACTCGAAAACCAGGCCAATGTAAATTATCAATTGGCGCAAAAACTTGTATCCGCCAATCTGGGCATGGGTTTAACAGGGCCAATCAGCGGTTTTTTGTGCCGCATCAATCAGCTAGATTTAGGGAAATATAAGCTGCAGAATATCATTACCTCCTTTCCCGATGATAACCCCGCACAAAAAGAATTGTCGGTTAAGCGCGATGGCAACCTGGGCATCAATATCCTTAAAAGGTTTAACCTCGTTATCGACTACCAAAGCGGGGCCATGTACATTAAACCCAATGCAAACTACAAACAACCGTTTGAACATGATATGACCGGCATAGAATACTACGCCGACGGGCCGGGGTATAAACACATCATCATTAACCGCATAGAGCGTGGCTCACCTGCCGACGAAGCCGGGCTCGAAACCGGCGACGAAATTTTGGGCATCAACTTTAAGCCGATTGAAAAAATGAATGTTGAAGAAATAGACGATATTTTCCAATCGAGGGACGACAGGTCTATACTCCTCGAAATACTACACCGCAATAAACGCGACTGGGTAAACGTAAAGCTTAAAAAAAGGATATAGGGGTAGCCTTTATTTTAACTGGCTTAAATTTTCAAAAAAGGCACTTTGCAGGTCGAGTAACGATTTTACCTTTATTTTTTCGCCATAGTTGTCAAAACAAACAAATTCCGATTTTGACCCTGCACGTGTTTTGCGTTGCTCAATAAAATCGAATGTT
>NZ_CAITNG010000090.1 GCF_903893715.1 uncultured Mucilaginibacter sp. | reverse complement strand
GCCCTCATCTTGTCCCCATCACGCTCCAGCAATTGTGCATACAATTCGTCGCTTACCTCTTGGGTAAAAGCCGCACTGGGCCGGGTTTGCCCGTGCTCCGCTTCAAAAGCAATATCTTCAGCCGTTTCCGTCCGGTCAACCTCGGGCAAAGGCTTCCAATTCGCTTTGTAAAAACCCGTATGTTTACAAAGCCTGTCCAAAGCCGCCATTTTGTTGTGCAGTTTTATTTTGACCAGCTAACCAAAAATGTGCCCGTCCTGGTAGCACATATCTGCCCGTTGGTAATAGCTTACCGCCGCTTTTTCCTCGTCGGTCAACTGATGCATCTTCTTCGGCAGCCCGTAATCGTCATAATAATTACCCATATTACAAAAGGCAATCTTCATCAGTTCGCGCAGCAGCATATCATGCGTCAATTCCGCACGTGCCGCGCTCCGGCTCATCGCCGCCTTCAAATACGCCTGCATCTTCGGCACGTGCAGCAAATCGCCCTTAAGGGCGGTATTCTCGCTATACCCCGCCGCCACGGCAGCCCTATAAGCGTTAAAACTCAATAGATACTCCTCGCAAAATTTTTGTTGTTTAAATGATAGTTCCTCTAAAATGGCCATGGTTGTTTGATTTTTGGTTTAAAAATGAATTTGTTGTTAGTCTATAGTCGAAAGTCCGGAGTCTTGAGTTATAGACAAAACAACAGATCGGAATCTTAAAGCTTTTTATCAACTACCGACTTAAGACTATGGGCTCAAGACTTCGGACTCAAGACTATGGACTTTTCCACCCACAAAAATCGGCATAAGCATCCAACAAAGTGGTCTCACAATATTGACACTACTTTAAAGTCAGTGCCACCCTGCCATGTAATTAAGATTGAATTTCCACCATCTATATTATAAATATAAATACGATAGGTCGCAGGACATCCCAAAAGAGCCGTGAACCAATCATCCCAATTTAATGGCCATAAGTAACCTCACGTGTTACCCGCCAAACACCATTCTTTTTCTGCCAAATCTGCATAAATTTAAAAGTGCCGGTCTGTAGCTTGCCATTTTCGATGTGCGAGAAGGTATGCTGCCCGGTTTCTATCGCGCCGTAATCCTTAATCGGGTACACTTCCATGGTTCCGGCAATTAATTTACGGGTCAAAACGTACCCCATTTTAAATACCCCGCCGAAAGCCTTTTTGGTCTCATCAAAATTCCGCACCCCGGTATTGTCCTGGTAAAGTTCCAAACTCGGGTCAAAATAATTCATCAGTTGGTCAAGTTGACGGGCATTAAACGCCGCGAACTGCAACGAGTCCAACCGCGCAATCTCATTGAACAACGGCCCCGATGTTTGCGTCGCCGCGCGATTAGCGGTAAAAAGGCCGGCTGCTATTAAAAAGGCAGTAGCCAAATATGTATAAATTGTTTTCATTTGATGGTTTTGGTCATTGATTAAACTCGCCAGTTCAGGCGTCCACGCCTGAACACTTTAAACAGGGAGCGTCTACGCTCCCGAAATCAAATCGCCTCTGCAGTGCAAGCGTGGACGCTTGCCTTCATGGAACATTCAGGCGTAGACGCCTGAACGGGCAGCGTATGACAGGGCAGCAATAATATCTTCCTGCTGCAAATAAGGGTACATTTTTAAAATATCATCGGTAGCAAAGCCCGATGCCAGCAAACCGATAACCGTGCCTACAGTCATCCTCAACCCCCTGATACAAGGCTTACCACCCATTATATTGGGGTTTAGCGTGATGCGTTCTATATTTTTCATAAAGCGGGTGCTATCTCCTTATATACAAAAATACACATTAATTTATAAATTGTAAATGATCCGTCCACGCAGGGTCTCCCTACAGCTATCCTGTACAAAGCGGCAGGTTACAAACGCCTTGCGCTATGCCCTATGCAC
The DNA here is from genome assembly GCF_903893715.1 of uncultured Mucilaginibacter sp. GTDB lineage: Bacteria > Bacteroidota > Bacteroidia > Sphingobacteriales > Sphingobacteriaceae > Mucilaginibacter. The sequence continues at coordinate 8,904 of NZ_CAITNG010000090.1, read as the reverse complement.
CCCCGCTCAATACCCCCTCGAAAACGAATACGGAAAATCAACATCCTTCACCCCGCGCTGTTTATTCGGCGTAGCCGACATCCCAAAATCAATCAACGCCCCTTTCATCAGCGCGCTATGGCTCAGCCAGTTAAAATCGTAGGGTTTGCCATTATAGGTAAGGGTGCTAACATATTTTTTACTTTCATTATTTTCAGGCGAAAGAATAAGTACAGTTTTTCCGTTTTCCAGCTTCAAAGTGATTTTTTTAAACAGTGGCGCGCCCAAAGCATACTGGTCACTGGCGGGGCAAACCGGGTAAAAACCCATCGCCGAAAACACATACCAGGCCGAGGTCTGCCCGTTGTCCTCATCGCCGCAATAACCGTCGGGCGTGGCTTTGTACATGCGGTTCATGGTCTCGCGGGCCCAGTATTGCGTTTTCCAGGGTTCGCCGGCATAGTCGTACAGGTAAATCATGTGCTGTATGGGTTGGTTGCCATGCGCGTACTGCCCCATATTGGCTATCTGCATTTCGCGTATCTCGTGAATGGTTTCGCCGTAATAGCTATCGTCAAACACCGGCGGCAACGTAAACACCGAATCCAGCTTGGCCACAAACGTTTTTTTGCCGCCCATCAGGCCTATCAAACCATTAATATCATGAAAAACGCCCCAGGTATAATGCCAGCTGTTGCCCTCGGTAAAGGCATCGCCCCATTTAAAGGGGTTAAACGGCGTTTGGAACTGCCCGTTGCTGTATCTGCCCCGCATCAGGCCGGTTTGTTTGTCGAACAGGTTGCGGTAGTTCTGGCTATGCTTCGCATAAATATCGATCTCATCTTTAGGTTTGCCCAGCGCCTTGCCCAACTGGTATATGGCGAAATCATCATAAGCATATTCCAATGTTCGGGCCGCGCTTTCGGGATAGGTCAACACCGTATCATGTTTGGCGTTGATGGTATAATCGGCAGGTACGTAGCCCAAATCATTGTATTGTTGAACGCCGAAACGCCCTACTGCCCTAATCGGCCCTGCATTATTGGCACCGTGTTTCAAAGCCTGGTACAGGGTCTCAATATCATACCCCCGCAAACCTTTCAAGTAAGCCTCCGCCACTACCGAGGCGGAATTATTCCCCACCATCACATTCGCCAATCCCGGACTGCTCCACTCCGGCAGCCAGCCACCTTCTTTATAGTCGTTCACCAAACCCTCCTGCATCTCTTTGTTGATGGACGGGTATACCAGGTTCAAAAACGGGTACAGCGCCCTAAAGGTATCCCAAAAACCCGTCCCCGCGAACATATAACCCGGCAAAATTTGTCCGTTATACGGGCTCCAGTGCACTGGCTTGCCATTGGCATCTATCTCGTACAGTTTATTCGGGAAGAAAAGCATGCGGTACAGGCACGAGTAAAAAGTGCGCTCCTGATCAATAGTGCCGCCCTCGGCAGCCAGACGGCTCAGGGTTTTGTTCCATACCGCTTTTGCTTTTTGTTTGGTGATGTCGAAACTATCGCCGCCTACCTCGCGTTTCAAATTCAATTCCGCCTGCTCAAAACTAATGAACGACGATGCCACCCGCAGGTGCACCTGCTCCCCTTTCGTCGTTTTAAAACCGATGACCGCCCCGGCGTGTTTGGTATTGAGTTCCAGCGAATCCTTCACCAAAGCGGTATCGCGTGTGGTATAGGCCATGGTGAAAGGCTTATCCACATAAATCACAAAGTAGTTCTTAAAGTTCTTCAACGGACCGCGGGCATAGCGTGTACTATACCCAATGATCTTGTTTTCTTTCGGGATGACTTTGATGTACGAACCCCTGTCCAGCGCGTCTATCACCACAAAAGAGCTGTCGCTTTGCGGAAAAGTAAACCTGAACTGTGCCGCCCGCTCGGTAGGCGTTATCTCGGTAGTAACATCGGCATCAGCCAAATAAACACTGTAATAATAAGGTTTGGCCACTTCCGCCTTGTGCGAAAACCAGCTTGCCCGCCCGTTTTGCGAAAACTTTAAGTGATGGCTTACCGGCATGATCACAAAACATCCATAATCGTTCATCCAGGGTGATGGCTGGTGCGTTTGTTTAAAGCCGCGTATCTTATCGGCATCGTAGGTATATTGCCAACCGTCGCCCGTTTTGCCCGTTTGGGGGGTCCAAAAGTTCATGCCCCAGGGAAGCGCGATGGCCGGGTAAGTATTACCATTGCTCAGGTCAATTTTCGATTGCGTCCCCATCAAAGGGTTGATATATTCAACCGGGTCGCTTACATGGTCGATGATTTGCGCCTGAAGTGCGGTTGCGCCCATTAAAATGGCCAGCGTGAGATAGATTTTTTCCATAAGATCAGTGGCATGAAGGTAAAGATTATGTTCAGCAATAACAAAGCAGGATTTTGCAGGTCTTCGCAAACCCTATCAAAGTATAATCGAAACAAAACAAAACGGAAAAAAATATTATTCAAAGTCTCCCCCTTCAGGGGGAGATTTAGAGGGGCTGGCTGTCCTAAAACGTATGCCTTGGGCAGGTAACGTTGTATTTATTATTCAACAGCAAGCCAAGCACAATTTCGTGCGTACCGCTGCTCACCGTATTAAGGTTTGATGTGGTATAATCGTAAGAATAACCTAAACTCATAAACGAACCGATGTTAAACCCGATCATCCCGGCAACGGCATCGTTTTGGCGGTACGATCCGCCTATCCAAAAATGATCGCGAAAGGCCATTTTCATATTGATATCGTACGAAACAGGCACCGGGGCTACGTATTTAAACAACACCGATGGCAATATGGCCACATCGTCCGAAAGGAAAATCTTCACGCCACCCGTCAAAAAATAATGCGGCACGGCCTGCCCGGTATTATAAGCCGGGTTACTCGAAAAACTGATGGTTTCGGGCAACAATTGCTGTACCGACACGCCCACAAAATACGTCGACGAATAAGCCCAAACACCAGCGTTAACATCGGGTTTTAGCTGGTTGTTGTTGCCCCCGCTGATGGCCGGGTCGTTTTGCACGTCGGTAGTAACCAGCGCGGTGTTCAAACTGGCGTTGTAAAGCCCCGCCGAAACGCCTACAGCAAGGTTCAGGGTTGGGCTTAAGCCGATATGGTAAGCATAATTAGCATCAATATTGGTTTGCCTGATGGGCCCCGCGTTATCGCTCACAATGGTGAGGCCAATGCCATGGTGCGGCGCGGCGGCCTGATAAGTGGAGGTAAACGAACGCCCCAAAGGGTTATCGCCGTTGGCCGGGCCGCTGGTTGCGTCGCCCTCTATAAACTCCCTGCCCAATGGAGCACTCACCGTAAAATAAGTAGTTACCGGCGCGCCCTGCAAACCTGTCCATTGGCTGCGGTACCCTGCTTTAACATCAACATAGCTTTCAATACCCGTTACTGCCGGGTTGATGAGTATAGGGTTAAAAACATATTGGGTATATTGCGGTTTTTGTTGCGCCTGTACACGTAACGCCAAAACTGCAATACATAATATCAAGTAAACTCTCTTCATTTAGTTCTGTTATATGCCCGCCTAATCCGTTACCAAAATAATCATTTTCAAAAATTACAATTTGTTTTAACTAAAACGAATATTTTCAAATTTTTATATGTGGCGGAACGAATATACCTTTTTTATTTTTCAATCAGCCAATTTATCATTTTAAGCTGCATTTTTTAACTATCGCTGCTATTTTCATCACCTCACAATGGTAATATAACCCGATGATGCCGCCCTGCCATGTTTCGGGTTGATGATGTAGTAATACACGCCCACCGGCAGCGGCTTGTCGTTGTACCGTCCATCCCATGGCGTAGTATACCCTACAGATGAGTATACGGTTTGCCCCGTGCGGTTAAATACCTGCACTGTACAATTGCTGTAATCACTCAGGTGGTCTATCACCCAGGTATCGTTTATGCCATCGCCGTTGGGTGTAAAAGTATTGGGTATCACCGGCGGCAAAAGTACTTTCACCGTTATACTTGCCGATACCGAACATACCCCCTGCCCTGTTACAGTGAGGGTGTAGGTAGTGGTTTGTGTCGGACTGGCCGTCGGGTTCAGTAGCGTGGCCGAGTTTAACCCCACCGATGGTGTCCATTTATAACTCAAACTATCGCCCGTAGCGCTTGCAATGAGCCTGATTTTAGCGCCAAGCAAAATAGCGGTATCAAGGCCAACGCTAATCGTTGGCAGCGGGTTCACTTTTATGGTTTGTGTAGCTGTATCGGCGCAAGCATTGGTGGCCGTAAAAATATATTGGATGGTATGTGTTCCCACGCCCGCCGCCGATGGCGTAAAAGTAGTACCCGTCAACCCCGCTCCCGAAAATACGCCAGCAGGCCCTGAGGCACCTGTTTGAGTAATGTAAGGCGTCAGCTGTATCGGAGCTGCGTTAACGCACAATTGCCCCAATGGCGCAAACACTAATTTTTCTACCGGCAACAAAGTAATTACCACATCCACAGGCTGCGATACGCAGGTAACTCCGCCCGAGTAAGCGATCATCCGCACCGTATAGTTTTTATTCGGACCGGTATAAAACACAGGGTACGTATGGCGGAATATCTGCCCGTTCTTCGGGTGGATATACGTAACAATGCTCGTCGGGTCGTTGATATCATACTGCATCACAATTTTGGTTACCGAACCAAAACTCACGCTCGAATTGTTTACAAAAAACACCTCGTGGTCGCTGCAAAGCTGGTTGGGGTTTTGCACCGTAAATGCAGCCGTAGGGTTGGCGCCGTTCACGGTAAATGTCGTATCCAGCGTACTGCTGCAGCCGTTTTTCGAGGTAATGGTCAGCGTTAAATTATAATTAGCCGGCTGCGGGTTCGAAAACGCGTGCGTCGGGTTTTTAGCTGTCGATGTATTGGGGTTCAACGGTGTCGAGTTGGCATCGCCAAAATTCCACAGATAGGTAAATTGGGCCATGCTGCTGTCGGCAATAGTACTTTGGTCGCTAAAATGCGCCACCACGTCCGATATACAAACATCGGGCAAAGTAACCTTGATCACCGGCAGCGGGTGTACGGTTACCGAATCGATAAACGTATTGCCCGAACATCCTTTATCGGTTATATTATACAGCTTTACGCCGAAAGTGCCCGACTTCGTGAATATATGCGTAAAAGCTTTGTTATTGGTCTGCGTTTGCAAGGCGCTTCCATCCCCAAAATCGTACACCCACTGGGCTATGGGGCGCTCTGTGGTAGTTGATTGGTCGGTAAATGTTACGGCCCGCGTTACACAATCAGGCGTCGAAAAAGTAAATTTCGCTACCGGCAAAGCATACACATGTATCTTTTTCAGGTACGGTCCCGATGCGCAGCCTGTCGACCCCGTTGCCGTTAGCGATACCGAATAATCGCCCGGCTTAATAAACGAGTAGATAGGGTTTTGTAGTGCCGATGTATCGCCATTGTTAAAATTATAATGCCAGGCTATTACCGGGTTGGCCACGCCGTTGGTCTGGTCGTGAAACTGGATGGTATCCGTGGTGCATATCGTATCGCGCGAACTAAACTTCGCCACCGGCGGGTCCACGATGTTAAAGTTTAAGTCGGTAATATCCGTCGAACCGCAAATATCCGCCGCCGGGTTAAACGAGGTTACGGTAATATCATACGTTCCGGCTTTGTTGTAAATCACCGGTTTGGGGTAGTTATAGGTATACAGCGTCTGGCTGCCGCTCTGAGTGGTTTGCGCTACTTTCGGACTGTTATCCGTATATGTTGGCAAGCCATTCTTTAGATCCCAGGTCAAACTGTTGGTTTGATAGGGTAAGGTAATATTGGTATTAAAGGCCTGCGAGGTACATCCGCTGGTAATCACCGCTTTTGTTGCCGGGTTAATTACCTGCACATATTCGTTAAGGTCTTTCAGGTTGGTACCCGCCGCGTAGCCGTACGATTCGGCATTGCCAAAACCATAAGCAATGGCGTTAAAGCCGGCGCTGGCCTGTATGGTATGCGTGCCCGATGTTACCGAAAACTGCCCAAGTGAATAAGTAGGGTCCAGTCCAAAAGGTGAGAATTGGCTGCCTTTAGATACCCCGTCGATAGTGAAGGTGGATGCTGACGCACTTTTGATGATCACATTGATAAATTGTTCGGTGATCATTTCTTTTGGCGTCGAGTATAGCGTAGCCTCGTTAATGGATTGCTCGATCGGCGTTAAAAATATCATCTCTGGGTCGCCAACATCATTCGGATCGTAACCGCAATTGATGGTGTTGGCCTGGGTTACGGCATACTGTACCACCTGTATCGGTTTGTCCGATCGGATAATATTAGGTACATTGCTGTTAAACTCATAATAAAGACCGTTGGCAAATTGGTTTGCGCTCAGTGCAGTGCCGTTTAACGTAACATTGGCTGAGGGGTCGCTCAATATAATCCGAAAAATATCGTAATTACGCTGCCCAAGTGGCACAGTGTAATAGTTTTTTCCCCACGATGCCGTCGGGTACACTTGTTGGAAAAGGTTATCTGAAGTGATCCCGATACTCGCCGGCTCTGCCGGAACCCCCGGACTGCAACCAATATACAACTTACTGCTACCCGAAAAAACGGCTATTTTTTTGCAGGTATTGGTGCCCACACTTACCGACTGTATGCGTGAACCCGTCAAATCGGTAAAAGAAAACGCCTGGTAAATATCGCCTTTCTTCATATTCAACGTAAATGTCGACCCTGCCGTTTGCCCCGTTGTGAGGTCAGCCGTGGGGGTTACGTTAACCACGGTACTATCTTGCGTAGCTACAATCACAAATTCCGAATAAGCGGGCTGTTCGTTGGATTGCTGCGTATAATTGATAGAAAAGTAATCTTTCCCCAGCGTAGGCACAGGCAACAACAAAGTAGCGCCCGATACGGTGGTGGCGTGTATATGCGCAAAAACAACGATGGGCAATAGTGCTATAATATGTATCCCTTCCGCAAACTGCCCCGCCTTAGTCAAAAAACAGCTTTGAGGCATGGTCAATATCGTGATCTGGTTGGCAGTTACCGTAAAGTTTTGTGTGGGACTTCCATCCACAAAAGTAACCGAACCTGTGGTGTTCACATCCGAAGTGATGTAAAGGTCCATTTCGCAGGGCCCGTCGTTGTCAATGCCGCGGATATTCTGCATAAACGCGGTCCAAAATTCGGTACCCTTATTGGTTGTATTCGATTGCGGAAAGGCCTTCAGGCAAAATAAGCATAATACCGCGATACATAGAATTTTTATCTGTTTCACTTGGTGCGTACTTATCTGCTTAAATAATCAAAATTTCGTTAAAGCTATGCAAAATATCGTTACCTGATAATGGCAACGTAACCGCTGATTTTGGTGCGGCCGTTTTTAGGGTCAATAATGTAATAATACGTTCCCTCAGGCAAATTTGCGCCATTATAACGCCCGTCCCATGGGATGGAGTATCCCACCGATGAAAATACTTTGCCGCCATTGCGGTTATACACATCAACCGTAGCACCCGGATAGGTATCCAGATTTTGTATAATCCAGGTATCGTTTATACCATCGCCGTTAGGCGTAAAACTTGTCGGAATAACCGGCGCCTGCAAAACTGATACAGTTACTGTCGATGTTACCGGGCACGAAACACCCCCGTTTGTCGAAATAACGGTCAGCGTGTATCTTGTGTTAACGGTTGGCGAAGCTACAGGCTGTAAAACGTCGGTCCTGTTCAATCCCGCCGAAGGGCTCCATAAATATAGCAGGTTACTTCCTGTTGCTGTGGCCTTTATCTGGATATGCCCGCCTGCCAGCACCACCACATCAGGTCCCGCCGATACCGTAGCCACAGGCTCAACTGTTACCGTTTGCGAAAGTGTATCCGCGCAACCATTGGCCGAGGTATAAATACATTTGACGGTGTACGTCCCCACTCCCGCTATAGCGGGATTAAAAATACCCGTCGGCCCAACACCGGTTCCGGTAAATACCGCTCCGGGTGTACCGATCGGGCCGTGATGCACAATGTTCAGTTGTACCGGGTCGGCGTTCTCGCAAATATTAGCTATAGCCGGGAAAGTAATCGTTGGCACACCCAATACCGTAATGTTTTGGCTGCTGCGGTTAACACAGGTACCACCCGAGTACGCATCCATCACCACTTGGTAAGAATGCGTCAACGAATCCTGAGGATACGTGTGCCTGAACAGTTGGCCGTAAGTTGGGTGCGCGTAATGCACCTTTACGGTTGGGTTATTTGCATAATCGTAAAACATGTCCACACTGGTAACGCTGCCATTGCCAAAACCCGGCACCGAGGCGCTGTCCACAAAAAACACATCCCGGTTGCTGCACAAGGTCGTCGGGTTCAGCACCACAAATTTCGATTGCGGCGATGAGCCATTTACGGTAAACTGTTTCACCGTATCCACCACGCAACCATGTGCCGAGGTAATGGTGAGCGTTACATTATAATTACCCGTAGCGGTGTATTTATGCGTCACGGTTAGCCCGGTGGCGGTATTGGGGTTGTTTGCATTGGCCCGGGTCGCATCGCCAAAATTCCAACTGTAAGTTGAAGTGGTATTATCGGCAATAGTCGAAATCGCTGTAAACTGGGCATGGGTATCGGCCAAACAAACGTCGGGTACGGTAAAATCTTTTGTTGGCAGCGGGTAAACAACTATACTTTTTGTAACCGTTAAACTTGCACAACCCAAACTGCTCACTGTGTATAGTTTAACGTTATAAGTACCTGCCGTAGCGAATACGTGTGTAAAAGCAGCATTATTGGTATGCGTATCCAACGGGCTGCCATCGCCATAATCCCAAATCCATTGCGTATTGGTACCTTCAGTACTGGTCGACTGGTCGGTAAGCGTTATCTGCTTCGTTTCGCAATCAATTGCCGACCAGGTAAAATTGGCCACCGGCTTCGTATAAATGTGTAT
>NZ_CAITNG010000089.1 GCF_903893715.1 uncultured Mucilaginibacter sp. | reverse complement strand
GATTATCAGTAAATATAACAGCAAAACACGCTTCATATAACAGCTATTGAATGGGTTGATAAGTAAAGTAATCAAAATAAGCCGGCCTGGCCGAAACCTTGCCATTACCTGTAGCGTACATCCCTATAATAACGCCATTATACCCACCGGTAACTTCAGTGCCCAGATAACGGGTGTTGAGTTGCGCTATTTCTTTATAGGGCGCATCGCCCTGGGCGTAGGAAAAACTGTAAACGGTCTTGGTACCCGTGATCTTTAATTTGACAGGCCCCGGCAATAGCGGAACCTCGGCCTTTATCCCATTTATCAATTCAAGCTTGTAATAAACAACCAATACACGTTGATTGCCCAACTTTTTGATATAAAAGTCATAATGGTGATCATTGGTCATTTCAAGGGTCAACCCTGCTTCTTCATTGTCTGATTGGGGATCAAAATCGACACTGGTAACTGCGTCAAAAGAAAAATGACGTTGCCTCTTGCCGATAAATGTTGGCGATTGAAGGTCGTTAAGGGTAAAAGCAGAGCCAATTAATGATAGATACCCTTGCCTTTTCTTTAATGAATAATTAGCCGAATCGGGGTTTCTTAAATGAATATAGCTGAAGTCCAATTGATCGGTATCAAAATTATCAGTAACCTGTGCTGCCGGGTAGGGGTGCAACGGTAGCGTTTTTGTATCAACTATAATATCTGCCGTGCCGGTTTTATTAACCACCGGCCATCCTTCCTTATTCCATTCAACGGGCTCAAGACAAGTTTCGCGACCGGTAGTATGTATCTGATCTATTATAGGTCTGAAAGCCAAATGCACCATCCACCATGAGCCATCGGCTGCCTCTACCATGTCGGCATGCCCTGTGCCTGAAATAATGGAGTACGCATAACGGTTTGACAGGATCGGATTTGTAGGATCAGACTCAAACGGCCCCCATATGTTTTTACTTCGGGCAATAGTGACCATGTGACCATAAGATGTGCCTCCTTCGGCTGTGAGCAAATAATAATAACCATTGCGTTTATACATATGTGGTCCTTCCACATAGCTGCCACCACTACCTTTCCATATCATTTTCGGTTCTGTTAAACGCTTGCCGGTTATACTGTCTATTTCCGATTCGTAGATTGCTCTTGCATCGTTTGACTTTAAACCTCGATTAGAGATGAAATACATTTTGCCATTTTCCCAAAATAAGGAAGGGTCAATCCCGCTTTGGTTTACAAAAACAGGTTCGCTCCAAGGGCCAGCCGGGTTTTTAGCGGTAACAAAAAAATTTCCGTATTCTTTAGTGCCGCTCACTAAGGTAGTAACCATATAAAAAAGCCCGTTATGGTAACGTATAGTTGATGCATAAATACCATTCGACGGCTTACAACCACTAAGCGGAAGTTGCGAGGCCCGGTTTAGTACATTGCCTATTTGCTCCCAGTTGACCAGGTCCTTGCTATGCCAGATCGGCACACCAGGAAAATATTCAAATGAACTGTTAACAAGGTAATAATCATCACCTACCCGGCATACACTTGGATCAGGATAAAAACCGGGTATGATCGGGTTCTTGTAACCCTGTGCGCGGGCCGTTAAAGCGACCCCGCATATCATTGTGATCAATAAACAATGAGTTGTTTTTAAAAAAAATGTAAAATTAATTTTCATTTATTGTTGCTTTATTGATGTAATCCCCCAAGCGACAGCCTTCAGGAAGTATCGCCACAATACCTTTGCTCACCAACCTGGCGTTCAATATCGCACCTGCACTCACGGTATGAACATGATCTTCGGCAATATGGTATTTTACGGTTACGGAATCCTGACCCTCTGCGTCGTAGACATCGGCAACCTTGTTGTTTAGGTCAATCTGGTATGCCCCTTCCTCTTTTGCTACCTGTAATGCCCAGCTGGCAAAACCTAACTCATCGCGCAGTAATTTGCCATCTTTCCAATCATTTTTTGGTACCGACGAACAAACTATAACCGTCACACCTTTTGCTTTGGCCAATCGTACATAGCGACGAATATACCAGCCAAAAGTGTGCACAACTTCTTGCTGTTTTGTAACTGCGTTATATATGAGCACACTATCAGGTCCCGTACCTTTGAGTGTACCCCTGGCTCGAGAGGTATCGGCTATAGGGCCCTGGTCATTGAGGCCGAATTGTATTAGAAGGTAATCGCCTTTCTTTAATTTTGAATAAACAGTGTCCCACATACCCCGTTTGTTAATATTCTTGTTCCAGATACCATTTGTTTGGAAGGTGCGGGCGCTTGTTCCGCCCTGGGCGTAATTGCGGATAGTAATCCTGCTGGTATCAAAAAAGCGGGGAAAAAACTTCCCCCAGCCCCATAAACCCTTATTACCCGAGCCGTCTTCAACAGTCGAATCGCCGATCAGGTATAATACGGGTTTAACCGGCTTAAAATTCACCCATGCGACGGAAAGTATCGCCGTTAACAGGAAAAAAGATATTTTTTTTATCATACTTTTGTATTATTATAAATTCCCCCAATGAGCCTTGATCGACTTGGTGGTATCAGCTATCATAACCTGCGGATCTGCGCCAAGATCGGCAAATACATCCGCAGGCCTGTCCAGACTGAATATCAGTTTCCCGTTCTTCCGCAACTCTTTAAAACCACCTGCCGAAAGCTTCAACAGTTCACCATTGTCGCTGATCCGTACTGCGACCATACCTGTATACTGACCACTAAAGGTATCACCATTTTTTTCGAAAGTGAATTTGGCCAAGGTACCGTTTCGCAATGATGAAATATCCGTAAATACATAGGAACCATCTGAATTTAAGGCACCATCACGTAAAGTATCCTGATGAATATTTAATTTGACTAACTGGTTAACATCAAAAACATTAACGGTAGATTTAATTTTGATGGCTTTCCACCTGCTTTCCATATCATTTCCATCAAAATCATACCTGCCATCGCCTTCGGTCATGAGTTTACCGCCCTTGTTCACAAATTCTTCTAAAAATTTCAATGTTTGTGTATGAGAATATTGCGGATAAAGGAAAACTATGGCATCATACCGGTGCCCGTTGATCACAGGCTTGCCTGTTACGTCCAATTTTAATCGCCCGTCGAGTATCAGATCGGTTGGTACCAATGCGTCCCGGTAACCTGCATCCCAAATTGCTTTGGCCTTTTCCTCGATAAACAATTTATCATTAACATCACAAATACCTCTTTGGCTTTCATTTGGATACCAGTTTGCTAACGCCTCCATGCCAAAAATAACCAGTAGTTTAGTTTGCGGCATAGAAGGATTAAATCGATTAAGTAAACGGGCGCAATTTTCAACCGGGTTTACCTGGTCAAGGGTTTCAGGCTTATCCATGCTAACGCCCCACCCCTGAATATCGTTAAGTGCATGATAATGTGTGCGGATGCCATATCTCAAATCGGTTAAGGCCTTCCCGGTAATATTATCGAGGCTCTTGTTATAGTACATATTAAAAAGCACGTTCTTCGGATATGATTGCGCTATACCCAACTGAGTGGGTGTTGGCGTACTTTCGTCGGTTTGTCCATACTCGCGTGGAATATTCCACCAGTTAAGGCCCGTTTGCCATATTTCATCACCATCCAGGCTGTTATGATGGGTATCGTGCAATCCGGCAAACTCGTCTTTTCCAAATATCTTCTTCGCGTTTGCATACACCGCCTGCTCTACCTGTAGCGTGCCGCTACGCATGTTTTCCATATAATAGTTAATGGCTTTGGCCCTCATTTCAGGTTTGCCTTGTGGTGCGTAACGCATATCAAATAAAGCTCTTTCCAAATCGTAGCCATATTTGGTTTTAAATTGTTGCGCCATCGCGAGTGAATATGGGCTCTCGCGAAACGTTTCTTTGGCTTTAGCCAATTCCCATTGTGTAGCTACGCGCAGATTTGTATACTCGTCCAGTCCGACTCCATCAAAAGGTATATCTGCATAGGCTCTGAGCGCCTCGATAAAACGGTTGGAGGCATTGAGGTCGTGCGTGCTGCTATAATTGTAATAATGCTGGGTCATAACGAAGGCTGTATAGCCATTCATATCGGGCGATGAATTGATATTTACAACAACGGTTTCTTTGTCGGGCGATTCAGATTTACAAGATGTGGTTATATCTTTCAACGTACCCGGCAAATAAAAACCTTCAGCGGTTTTTTTGAAAGCGTACACCTTAAAAAGGTCGCTCTTGATCAACTGGACGCCGCTGCGAACATGCCTTGCTTTTGCTGTAAACTGTCCCTGTCCGTTCACGTCAAGCAGGCATTCATTTTCGACAATCATCCGTTCTGTATGCTCTATAGCTACCGGTCCGCGGTTCTCCCAAAGCTGTAAACCTATTTTCAGGCCTTTTTTATGCGCTTCGTCCACCAACTTTTTAAAAACCGGGTGCATCGCATCAAAGTCGTAAAAGTTTACGCCGTTGCGCGCCGTCAGGAAGATCAGGTCGAACTTACTCTTGGCAGCTAGGTAATCAATTTCAGCCATGTAGTTGTCTTTCGCGATGACATCTTTGGAAAAAAACCAATAGGCGATCTCGGGGTGTTGAATGTTTGCAAACGCATTAACATAACTGACCTTGGGCGGCTTAATAACCTTAGCATGGGTAAACAAACAACATAAAACGAGTACTATTACTATCAACGGTTTTAGTTTCATTTTTTTGATTGAATTTGTGTTAAATACAGCATCGTATCACTCTATTAATTTTCTGTATGCGTCGACAGAAGCGCCCATGCCCTGATAACCGTGATAATCAGGTCCTTTATAAACAAATGCAAATGGTTTGTACAAAGTTGCGCAATCCGGATTCTCATCTTTCAGTTTTTTAAATGCCTCCCACGCCTCGTCATACTTCTTAATTGATTTGGCTATTTGAGGCCGATCATAACTTCCCGTTTTATCACCTATAAAGCCCAGTGCCATAATATTCCAGCCCTCCGCGATAATTTGGTGCAATAGTAATCCGTATTGTGAAGAAACCAGAATGTAGTGCTCGTCGTCCTTATTGTTCATTTTGATTTTCTTACTGAGCGCCGTGATCTGACGCCATAATTCCACAGCTTCATACTTCTCATCGATGACCGTGGTAAGGGAATGATCGGTATACCATTGATCAAAAGCCTGGTTCAATAAGCCCTCAGAAGAATCCTGATTTACCGACTTGATTTCGGAACTGCCCGTTCCCGCCAAAAATTCGTCTCTCGTCCACCAAGTCCACTCGCTGTTGAACGGCACCTTCGCGCTTTCGTGGCCCCGGAGTTCGGCTTTGGCAGACAATAAGCATAACTGCCGGAAAGCATTGCGCGATTCACCTATTATACCGTTTTTATCCATAAATTTATCAAATACCTGTTCTTCCGTTTGACCGGTGTCTTGCATCCAGTGGCTGATCACATAAGCATTGAGCCTGCACCAAAACTCGTTGCTAATGTAAGGCCCTACCCAGCCACCGCCCCTACTCCAGGTCCAAACGCCGCTGAGCAAAGGAGAGCCTTTGATATCCTGGAGTGAACGGTAACCTCTTTGCGGCTTTATCCCCTTGTATTCTTCGAAACCATTGATTACGCCATCGCCGATGTAATCAGGATATGCGCCCTTGCCTTCGTACTCCCGCTGACATTCCACCTCAACGATTTGCCGATGTTTACCCAGTAATAGTGTGGGATTGAAATCAAAGGTTCGCTGATAATCACCTTTAGTGTGTTTGATACTAAAGACCAGGTTAGGATGGGGCTCAATTTTGTCGGTAACTGCTAAATAATAAGATGGATCATCATGCATCCCGCCAAATGACCAGGTACGATAAAAGACCATTTTGTTGTGTTTTACACAAACCTCCTGCCTTAGTAAATTTAATAATTTAATATGGCTTTCAACTCCGTTGGTGATAGGGTTGTTACCTGTATGATAGGGCACATTGTTCAAATAAGTCTCGCCGGTGCGTATTACCAAGCCATCAAGGTCGGGAAAGGCTTCGAACACGGCATTAAACAAAAAGCGATGGATTTCGATTGTTTTAGGCCGTTCAAACGAGATTTTTCCGTTCGCATCACATATTTCATCATGATAAAGTTCGACCAATTTTTTTGGCAAAACTATAATATCAGTAAAGTAGTAAGCTTTTAGGCCCGCCGCATGAGCCCGCCTGATATGCGCGCGGATGTCTTCTGCCGTTTTCAGTACCCATTCACGTTCTACCGAACCAACGGGAAATATGCGTTTGTCAAACCCATCGAAAGTAATCGCCGTGTGAACGAAGCTGAATTCATTGACTACCATACCATTATAGCCTTCTTGCTTCAGAAAAGCAGGGTCATTGAAAGCGCTTTGCGTCAGTTTTTCCCCGGGATTATTATGCACCATGTCCAAGATATAGGGCTTATTTTGCCCTGCTGCTTTAATCGACAGTAACAATGCCATACAAAAAACCGGCATCATACACTTGAATAGAAATATCTTCATTGTACGGGAATAACTTAATTCGTCCTGTCCAGAAT
>NZ_CAITNG010000088.1 GCF_903893715.1 uncultured Mucilaginibacter sp. | reverse complement strand
TTCAATAATTGAATCATCGGGATAAATTCTTCGGTAAGTTTAAACTCAATCATCAGAAGCGCAAAAATAAACTATTCAACGGATAAAGCTTTAATATATGTTACATTTTATAAATTTGCTGTATGCTGATCCATGAAACCGATACCCCTTCGCCTAAGGGCGGCCTTTCTTTTGAAAACACCGAAATAGCCTTCCGCCATACTTCAAATGCAGCCTTACGGCGCGCATATTGGCTTTTCAAGATGATAAACATTAATTTCTTTGTACGGATTGGCCCCCCTATTACAAACTTCGCTTTAAAGATACGTTTGCCCATTAAAGGCATTATCCGTGCTACTATTTTTAAGCATTTTTGCGGTGGCGAAACCATTAATGGATGTGCGGAAGCCATCAAAAACCTGCATGAAGGCAAAGTGGGTACCATATTGGATTACTCGGTTGAAGGTGAAGATGATGAACAGGTTTTTGATGAAACCCGCGACGAAATTATCCGGATCATCCACCGCGCAGTTGGCGATCCGGCCATTCCGCTTACCGTATTTAAACCTACCGGTGTTGTACGTTTTGGTTTGCTCGAAAAATTGGACGCCGGCCAAACATTGACCGAAGCCGAACAAAATGAATTTTCCATAGCCAAAGGTCGGTTTAATGATATTTGTAAAACGGCTTTCGACCTGGATATACGTGTAATGATAGATGCTGAGGAAAGTTGGATACAAGACACCATTGATACTTTAGCGCTCGACATGATGCGAGACTACAACAAAACCCGCCCCATAGTTTATAACACTTACCAATTGTACAGACATGATAAGCTGGAATCGTTAAGGAAGCATGCTACTACAGCAATAGACGAGGGGTTTTATTTTGGCGCTAAACTGGTTCGCGGGGCGTATATGGAAAAAGAACGTAAGCGTGCTGCCGACAATGGTTACCCATCGCCCATACAAACTACAAAACAAGGCACTGACGATGATTATAATAGTGCCATGGAGTTTTGTATAGCCAATATAAAGCATGTGGCGTTTGTTGCGGGAACCCATAACGAAGATAGCTGCCGGTTTTTAGTCGAACTGCTAAACACGCATAAAGTTGACCATAACCACCCGAACGTGTATTTTTCGCAATTGTTGGGTATGAGCGATAACCTGAGCTTTAACCTTGCCGATGCCAATTACAACGTAGCCAAATATGTTCCCTACGGTCCGGTCGAGGCGGTATTGCCATACCTTTTCAGGCGCGCCGAAGAGAATACAGCCATATCCGGTCAAATGAGCCGAGAGTTGGGATTGATAGCCAAAGAAAAAAAGAGGCGAGGGATATAGTTTATTTCTTTAACTCTGCCACCCGGCTTTGTACGTAAGCAACATACTCGTGTTCTTTTTCGGGTGGTTTGGAGTCGAGGTATTTTTTGAAATACTTTAAGGCGTTCTTTTTATCATGCAGTTGTTTGTCATACAAGCTGCCCAATGAGTAGTAAATAGTACCACTTTCTTTAAAAAACAAGCTTTTTTGATAGTTGGCAGCTTCTGTTTTAAATTGGTTTAACGTATCGTCAATATCTGCTATTTCATCATAATAGCTATCTGTATAAGGGGATATGGCCTGTTTTAAAGCATTGTCGAAATTCTCTAACGCTGGTTTATATTTCTTTAGCGCTTTATAACTCATGGCAACCAGGTAGTAAGTGCCCTCCGTTTGGTAAATATCAGGTAGCATAGCGAATGATTCGATACAGCATTCATAGTTCTTAAGCTTGTAGTACGAATTGCCCAATTTGCTGATGACACCTACTGACTGGTCGCCTTGCTCGATAATTTTGTTGCAGGTAACAATCGTTTCTTTAAACCGATTTGCATTGTATTGTAAGTTAACTACCTGCCTAAGCAAAAGCAAATTGGTCGAATCGGCAGCAAGTGCACGGATCAAAATACTTTCGGCCTGTTTTAATTTTTTGGTAGCAATCAGCACTGCGCTCAGGTCAGTTGCCACATTGGGTTCTTCCGCATCAATATAATTAGCCTTCGAGAGGTTTTTTAAAGCATTCAATGTATCGGCCTTTTCCAAATATAAATGCCCCAATTGCTTGTACACCTGAAAGTTGTTTTTGTCGAAATGACTTGCTTTTTCGTAATAATAAATTGCCTGGGGTTTATTTTCCCGGCTGGCATTAATCCCCGCAAGGCTCAGCAAAACAGGTACACTGGTCGAGTCCTGGTCGTACATCCGTTTATAATAAGTTTCGGCTTGCAACGCTTTTCCCGCCATTTGGTAGGCATACGCAAACCGGCTTAGTATCTTGATATTGGTTACTGGTTCAGGGCAGTTCTTTTTAAGATAATCAACCGCATCCATAAAGCGTTGATTTTGGTACATGTCTATCAATACAGCATCGTTTATATTATATTGCTGGGCTTTTAACGAGAATGCGCCGAACATTAGTACCATTAAAAAAAGGCCGGTCAAAGTATTTTTCATCGAAAAGAAGTTTTCAACTAAAATAATAGTTTAAAACGATTTTTGCAACTATTGTTTTAGTTCGATGGGTATATTGAGCTTTCTGTGCTGGTACTGTCAATTTAACCGAAACTTATTATAATTTTGACAGGTTTTACAAACGGATGGCAACACTCAGCTCTTCGCGCCAAAAAGCGCTGTTACGTAAATATTCGGGCAACATCAAACTGCTGATGATGTTGGTGAGTATATGCTTTATCGTATTGGTACTGCCCAAACAGGCCAAGTTTAGGTACGAATATGAAAAAGGCAAGGTATGGAACCAAAAGGACCTCCTTTCTCCTTATATCTTCGCGATACAAAAAACCGATCAGGAAAAGAAGGATGACCGCGATGCCGCGATACGAAGCATCATCCCGATATACCAGTTGGATGCTGGTATTGAACAGCAGAGCCTCGAAAGTTATAAAAACGGATTCGAGGTAAAATGGAAAACAAGTGGCCTTGCGGCCGATTTGAAACAGAAATATTATAACATTGGCTATAACCTTTTAAAAGATGTGTATGATAAGGGGCTGCTTACCCTCAACAAAAAATACCAAACAGCGTCTGAAAATTACCGGATTACCATACTGCACAATAACATAGCCACCGAAACCAATACGGCGCAGCTATATACTTCAGAAACAGCCCTCAGTTATATCGACCAGACATTATCGTCCTATAAAAACATCGACAAAAGCTTCCTCATCGGCATCATACAAGACAGGTTGCAGTACAACCTCACTTTCGACGATAAACTGACCAGCAGGTTAGAAAACGAGGCAATAGAAGGCTTGTCGTCAACCCGGGGCATGGTGCAAAAAGGCGACCTTATCGTGTCCAAAGGTTCGGTTATTAATCAGGATATATACCAAAAGCTGGAATCGTTTAAAGCGGCATTTGACGATAACGTACGCGTTAACGGCGACCCGCGACTGGTTTTGATGGGCCAGTTTTTATTGGTTGCCATTGTTATCAGTTTGCTGATGGTGTTCTTATACCTCTTCCGGAAGGATATATATTACGACAACCGTTTGGTGAGCCTTATTTTGCTGGTTATAACAGCGATGTTGGCAACCTTATCGTTGGCCATCAGGCTGCAGCTGCCTAATTTTTATTATATCCCGTACTGCATCGTACCAATCATCATCCGTATCCTGTTCGATACCCGGCTTGCGCTCAATATACACTTGCTGGTAGTGCTCATTGCAGGTTTTTTTGTTCCAAACAGCTTTGAGTTTGGCTTTTTTGAGATTACGGCGGGTATGGTGTCCATCTACAGCATCAAAAATCTGGTGCGGCGCGAGCAGTTCCTCATATCGGCAGCTATCATTCTGGCTAACTATTTTGTGGCTTTTGTGGGGATATCCCTTATTCGCGAAGGCAGCTTTACCACCATTGATTGGGAAGGCTTTTTGCCATTCCTGTTTAGCGTAGGTTCAACACTGCTGGCCTATCCGCTTATCTACATATTCGAAAAGGTATTTGGTCTTACGTCTGATATTACCCTCATCGAACTCACCAATACCAATGCCACTTTGCTGCGCAAGCTGGCCTTTAGTGCCCCTGGTACGTTCCAGCATTCGCTACAGGTTGCTAACCTCGCCGAGAGTGCTATATATGCCATTGGCGGCAATGCCCTGCTGGTTAGGGCGGGTGCATTATATCACGACATTGGTAAGATAGAGAACCCGCTCTATTTTATCGAAAACCAAAACAGCGGCTTTAACCCGCATGACAAGCTGACTTACCAGGAAAGCGCCCAAATCATCATCCGCCATGTAAGCAAGGGCATCGAAATGGCGCGCAAAGAGAACCTGCCCGAAATTGTAATCGACTTTATACGCACCCACCATGGCAATACGCGTGTGGATTATTTTTACCAATCGTACCTCAAAAACTTCCCCGAAAAGATCGTCGACGAGAATACTTTCCGGTATCCCGGCCCTATCCCATTTTCGAAAGAAACGGGTGTGTTAATGCTGGCGGATTCAGTTGAAGCAGCTTCTCGATCGCTGCACGAACCAAATGCCCAAACCATCGACTCGCTTGTCGACCGCATCATCGAATATAAGCTGGATCAGGAACAGTTGAAGGACAGCAACATAACGCTAAAAGACATAGAGACCATCAAGATGATATTTAAGCGGATGCTGATGAGTATTTACCATGTTAGGATAGATTATCAGAATAACTAAATATTTTTTTGACAGGATAAGCGATTTGCTATATTTGCAATCCCAAAAAACAGGGGACGACAAAACTGGTGAGGTGCCTGAGAGGCCGAAAGGATCAGTTTGCTAAACTGACGTACGGGAAACTGTACCGAGGGTTCGAATCCCTCCCTCACCGCTAACCTAAAATAAAAAATGCCTTATATGATATGTATAGGGCATTTTAGTTAGTGATAAATAATTTGGTAGCAAAATTGGTAGCAAATTATTGAGTTTCCCCATCCAGTTTTAATGACTATATTTGTTTTACCGATGTCGCTATCGGTAAAAACTTGAAAGGGGTGCTATTTGGTTAGTATCCCTTTTATTATATCCCGGCGACTTTTAAAACCCCTGTAATTACTTTACTGCCCTTAGTAGTGATATTATAGGCTGTATCAACTTTAAATCGCTGAAAGGGCTTAATTAAGCGTGGCTTGCCTAATTCATAAACTAAACCCAATTCTTTTAAATAATCAATGACATGGCAAGTTGAATGCCTACAGGTGTTAAACATATTTGCGTATGCTGTTTTTGTTAATCGTGGATTAACGTTTATGTTTAACAGGTATTGAAAGGCAAAGGTGTTTCTTAATCCTGTCCTGCGGGGTATGTATGGTTCAATTAATGCCGGGCTTAGACTGTTTAATTTACAGGCAGCTATTATAAGACGGTTAATATTTTCGTCATTGCCATTAACAGGCCTTACCCCACTGCTATAACTAAGTACATGCCTATTCATATTCAAAGATAGCTATTGGTAAGCGAAAGCAATAATCCTGCCTTCTATCGCACATAATGCAGCCTACGGGCAATCAAAAACAATCAACCCACCCCGTCAATAATAAAATCATTTTCCGGTGGCCGAACACCCCCCCCGGTTGTGGTGTGGTTACCCCGTATTCACAGGTACATAGTACTAAAATAAAGCCTTTAAAAAATTGTAAAAAAATCATTTTGATTTACTAACTATTTTAGCATAATTTTGATTCATGGATATTGAAGAACTTGGCGAGTTAAGTTTTGAAGCTCAAAGGTATCGGATAAAGCATACTTACGAACGTATTGGCGAGAAAGGAAATGAATTTGAATATAGGATTGTTTTTGGTGCTGGCCTTGCGTTCAAAAACAGCCGTGCTGCCGATAGGTTTTTAAGTGCCGTTGTACTTGAATACAAACTTGATGAACTGCAACGTTACAGGCTTCCATTTGGATGGGAAATTTAATTTTAAAATAAGATGAAAAAAATGAAAATCGACACTGTCATAGACATTGACCCCAATGACATTATTGAGTTTGACGAAACAAACCTGGATCCTGAAGCTTATGAGTTATTGCGTTGTAAAACACCAATAGACCCGAATGAGATACTACCTTTTGGCAATGAGTTATAATAGCCGACAATGTGGCAAAAATCTTTATGCGGGCTGCCTTTGGCGAGACGGATAAGCACGTAGAAATATCCGATGCGCAAGGATGCGGATGTGATATATACTATGTAATGATTGACAGACGCTATTGCGGACGGGTGTGGTTAACCGAAAATTACGGCTGGCGCAATGACGTCAATCCGAAAAGCGAATTGACTACAGAAGATATATCCATCATCATTGAAATGATTTGTAAGCAAGATTTTCCTAACTTTAAATAAAAAAGTAGGATATGTGTTATTATAACGGGCAATTTGTTACCAGAGAGGAGTTTATTAGGCTCAAGCAAATGGAGCGGGACATACACCAATACAATTTCTTAAACCAAGTTGTAATAAATGGGTTTACAGATGTGCCAGTTGCCGTAATAGTACCGAACGCTGACGAAACAAACTTTGACATTGTTCAAATGGAATGGGGTATGATTGCACCTTTTATCCCTAACAGGCAAGAGGCTAATATATTCAAACGGAAATTTACGACCCTTAACGCTAAAGCGGAAAACTTGTTTACGAATGAGCAGGGCAAACGCTCTATGTGGGCGAATGCTGTAAAAAAAGGTCGGTGTTTAGTTTTATCAAGTGGCTTTTTTGAATGGCGACATATTTACCGTAACCACGCAAAAACGGGTTTACCATTAAAAACCCCTGATAAGTACCCATACTATATTAATGTGTTAGATGCACCTTATTTTTACATGGCTGGTATCTATCAACAATGGGTTGACCGCGACACGGGAGAAGCCGTTAATACCGTAGCTGTGATCACAACCAAAGCCAACCCATTAATGGAACAAGTACATAACTCTAAAATGCGTATGCCAACTATCCTGAATGACGATCTGGCTTATGAATGGATGTTTGGTGACCTTTCAGAAGAACGTATTAAAGAGATAGCATCTACTCAATTACCGGCAAGTGAAATGACGGTTCATACAATCTCGCCACAGTTCCAGGGTTTAAGTGATCCTACTGAGCCTTATGATTACGGAATTGAATTGCCGCCGTTAGATATTGCGGTTTAAAAAAGTGTCTAAATATTGAATTTGCGTATTTGAGAGTAAAACACTAATAAACAATGCTTTACTTCTTTCATTTCGGAATAGGATTATGCGCTTTTATGGTGCTTTTTTATAGCAAATTGAATGTTTAAAAAATCGGAAAAATTGCGCAGGGGTATTATCCTGACCGTTTGTACATAAAAATCTTTTTTAATTTGAGAATTGAGGCCACCCCGGTTTGTGGGTTTTCATCTCTTTTGATCTGTAAGGCCTCTAAAACAGGGGGCATTATCCTCGAAGTCCAAGTATAGCACATATAATATTTTTTGAGGGGGTACGGAACTTCATGCCCCCGGTATTTCCCCAAACGAACCCAAAAACTGTATTTGTAGGGTATAGTCCTTGACGGGTACACAGATAAATATTGGATAGCGTCTTAGTTTGAATTATTCTTTTTAAATCATTGTTGTCCGGTTAACAAACCAAAAAATTAACGGGAGGGCCAGAGCCCGCCCGTTTTTTCTACCTTTAAGTTACCACACTCAAAAAGTATGCTTAAAGGTACAACATTTTCCGGACAGCCGGTAT
>NZ_CAITNG010000087.1 GCF_903893715.1 uncultured Mucilaginibacter sp. | reverse complement strand
CTACGCAGGTAAACATGAACGGTATCTTTTCTTTCAACGACATTTTTTACGGCAGCCTTCGCCCTAAAAAGGGTGGCAAATGGTTTTTCGAACGTTCCCGGATTATCGTCGCGCCCGGCAGTGCTCACATAAAACGTTTGCGCTTTGGCTAAGTTGGTGAACAATATCAATAAAAGGCATAATAAGCTTGCAGGGGCAAGTGTCTTCGTTCTCATAAATCGTCAGATAAAAAAACAATAACGAACCTACTTGATTTCGATGGTCCGGCTATTTTGTTAGGTTAAAATTCGTTGGTAAAGATATGGCCGGCCTTAACAGACCGCAGGATGAAATGTTGCAGATGCTGTAGCCGATGTTTCAAACAGTACAAAAAACGGCCCGGATATCTTGAAATATGTTACGATATGAACCAATAAGCAAATAATTTGCAACATCAGTCGCTATCGCTTCAATAAAATGGATCTAGGTTTGTTTGACCAAATTTTATACCGAGCAGATTCAACGGAGCCATGTCTCCACAATGTTAATTAACCATTTACCTTCGCTAAAAATGTATCTTAAAAACAAAACTGCTAAATTGCTGACTGTATCGTACCTGTTTTTTGGCATTTTATCACCTTCGTTGGCGCAAAACCAATTGCAACCAGAGCCTCCCGTAGCAAAATATAACGTTTCATGGGATTCGTTGGGAAACTATTCCGCTGACTCGATGCCCTTAGGCAATGGCGACATCGGCCTGAACCTATGGACCGAGCAAAATGGAGACGTACTTTTTTATATCAGCAAAACCGATGCGCTGCAGGAAAATGCCTCTCCGGTAAAACTGGCTAAAATAAGGGTTTCTTTTCAGCCGGGTTCTTTTGTAGGGACTCCCTTCAGCCAAGTCCTGCATTTAGAAAATGGAGAGATCATCGTGAGCGGAGGTATCGGTGCAAATACCACTAAACTGCATATCTGGGTAGATGCCAACCATCCGGCGATACGGGTAGAGGCAGATGCTGAAAAACCGATTATGATGAAAGTTTCCCTTGAGCCCTGGCGGACCATTGAACAAGACAAGCCAACATTTGTTAGTGCGGATGTGGTATTAAGGCAAGGAAAAGATGCTTTGCTATGGTACCATAGGAACGATAAAACAAAAATAAAAGAAATAGAAAATTTAACCTTCGGCGCTAAAATGATGGGGGAGAATTTTGAAGCCGATAATGAAAATACTCTTTTAAGCGTATCTGCAAAAAAAGCCCAGCGATTTTCCATCTATCCATTTACGGCGACTACCCCTTCCATTGAAGATTGGAAAAGCCAATTAGAACGCCAGGCAAGCTATCTTAACAAAATGGATTGGCCGAAGACCTATGCGGCGCATCAGCAATGGTGGAAACAATTTTGGCAACGCAGTTATATTTACATAGATGGCGATGAAAGTTCGTACAAAGTAACACAGGGATATGTGCTACAGCGGTTTGTGACCGCCTGCGCAGGACGCGGCGCCCATGCCATTAAATTTAACGGCACTATATTTACGGTAGACAACCCGGCCGAAAACAAAGGAAAAGATAAAATAACCGGGAAAGAACTGATCGAGCCGGTCAACGCCGATTTTAGGGCCTGGGGTGGTCAATACTGGTTTCAGAACACGAGACCTATTTACTGGCCGATGCTGGCCTCGGGCGACTTTGACATGATGGGCCCGCTTTTTAAACAGGTTCTCGATATGATGCCGGGCAATAAAAATATCATTAAGCAGTATTATAACCATGATGGTTTCTATTTCGCTGAAACGGCAAATTACTGGGGTGGTTTACCTGAATTAAAGCCGGATAAGCCCGGAAAATACACCGACAGATATTTCACCCCGGTGCTTGAGCTTAGCAGTATGATGCTGGACTACTATGATTATACAGGGAATCCATCCTTTTTAAGAGATACCCTGTTACCGATCATTAACGGGGGACTGACGTTTTTTGAGCAACACTTTCCTAAAGATGACCAGGGGAAATTACTATTATCACCGGATAATTCGATCGAAATGTATTGGGATGTCAGTAACCCATTACCAGACATAGCCGGGCTGCATTATGTCCTCGACAGGCTGCTTGCATTACCGGCCAAACAAGTGGGTTCTGATATGCGTAGCAACTGGTTAAGGATACAAAAACTTCTGCCCGGCATACCGGTAGGCACAAAAGAGGGCCGTCAGGTACTCTTGCCCTATGAAAGCGATCCTAAAAACACAGGACCGCATAATACGGAAAACCCGGAATTGTATGCCATATACCCTTTTAGGATATACGGATTGGATAAGCCGGATTATCCGCTGGCCTTACAAACCTTTAATAGCCGGTTGATCAAACGCAGCGGCTGTTGGCATCAGGACCCCATAGATGAAGCCTTTTTAGGCCTGTCGGACCAAGCTAAAAAGGACGTCACATTTAACCTTACCAACAGTGACCCCAGGCTGCGCTTTCCGGCATTTTGGGTTAGGGGCCATGATTATATGCCCGATGAAGACAACGGCGGTAACGGGCAGCTTGGCCTGCAAAAAATGCTGATGCAATGCGACGGAAAAAAAATCTTATTACTTCCGGCATGGCCTAAGGAATGGAAAGCGGATTTTAAACTGTATGCCCCATTTCAAACCACGGTGGAGGGACATGTTGAACAAGGCAAAGTTACCGGCCTGAAAGTTTCGCCCCAAAACAGGTTAAACGATATCAAAATTTGGCAGCAATAGCATATAGCCGAAATAAGCTTAAGTAAATCAATGCCTGAATCTTTTTAATTTAGTAACAATAATTACCAATTATAAACCACATGCATAAACTTTTCAAACGCAACCTGTTGGCATTTTGCTTTGGCATCTTCATCAGCATAACAAGTTGTTTTGCACAACAACGACAATACTATCAGGAATCTACTTGGACGCCAAGGGCCATTCTCCCCTACAATGACGCCATCAACAACGATTTCTGGCCGCAATCCCCAAAGGTAAACAATACATATAACGACCCCGACTTTGATGAGCAACGATTAAGCCAAGTACCTGCCCCCGGCGTATATCCGCGTGTGTTGATGACACCAAAAGATATCGATATCATCAGGGCCAAATTAGCCCTGGGCAATAAAGCCCCGGCAACTTTTAAAACCTTGTGGGAGCGAGAATCAAAGATCAAAGGCGCATTCTATGCATTGGTAACAAAAAATGACACGTTAGGTAAGCAATTGGCGCGACAACTGGTGGCTAAGCTGCATTCCATCGGGCCCAAAATAGATATGATGGACAAGCAACCCGACAGGGATAATATTTGGGCAGTAGAACGTTCCATCATCGCATCTGGTGAACCCGATCCCCCATCAGAAATTTATGAGCTACTCGACTATGATTATTTGCATGACTGGATGACGGCCGACGAACAGGAACTTGCCCGTAGCGTAATTGCAAGGCTAACTTTCCATCGTATATCGAATTTCCTGATGGTTCCAGACCATTTTATGATCAATAACCACGAAGGCTTCGGAATGGAATATATCAGGTTGATGTTACTGATAGAAGGCCAAAAGGGCTTTGATCAAAAATTATTCGACTTGGCTTGCCATAAAGCAAACGCGATGCTCGACTGGTACCTCGATGACGACGGGATGTACTACGAGTCGATAAAAGGCTGGCTCAACATATCGGCGTTTGTGGCAGTTGGACAGCGGCAGCGCAATTTGCTAAAACATGATCATTTACGGGCAAAGATGCATTTTTTTCAGGCCGCTTTGCGATGGGAAGACGGAACATGGCATATACGTGATGAGATGCGTGCATCCGCATTTCACGTTATTTGGATGATGCACTATTACCACCCTAAAGACTTGGGCATTGATCTTTTATATAAAGCTACACTGACCACACATCCATTTTTAACGGATGCAAATGCAAAATGGCCCGACCCGGTAGGCATCAGCAGGGAGTTGCTATTGCTTTATGCAGATGATGGCATACTTGATGGTAAAGGAAATCCAATTGATTGGAATGATCAGCAGAGGATAAACAATCTAAAATTACCGTTAACCTGGAAAGATGATCAGCGTGGTTATGTTGATGTACGCAATAGCTGGCGAAAAGATGACCTGCACGTTGGGTTCGTTTGTAAACAGGACTTTTTCTACGGGGGGCACGAAGGATCTGAAGACAACCGTTTAACGCTTTGGAAAGACGGTGTAAACTGGATTCAAGATAATAATATGCTGGCCACAAAGGCTACATTTTTACAGAATATGATCACTGTTGATGGCAAGGGTTGCCATTGGCCTCCTGCGCCGGGTACCTGGCTTGGTGTTAATGAAACGGAAGCTGGGCTAACAGCTTCCGGTGATGGAAAAGATGGATTTACCTATTCAAAAAGTATGCAGATTCATCCATTGAACTTTCCGTCTGCAAAATTAGGGTACTATGCACCTTTTGCCGAAGGGAATTTTGACATGAGCCGCGACCTACAAGTAGCCTTTAATCCACG
>NZ_CAITNG010000086.1 GCF_903893715.1 uncultured Mucilaginibacter sp. | reverse complement strand
GGTTGACCGGACGGAAACGGCTGAAGATATTGCTTTTGAAGCGGAGCACGGGCAAACCCGGCCCAGTGCGGCTTTTACCCAAGAGGTAAGCGACGAATTGTATGCACAATTGCTGGAGCGTGATGGGGACAAGATGAGGGCTGCGGGTTGGTATATGGGGGAGACTGTGGTTGAGAAGTCGGAGGACGGAAGTCAGATGTCGGAGGTCAGAAGTTGGAGGACGGCGGTCAGAGTTCTGATGATGACGGGGTTTTTTCGGTTGTTGGTGATCCCGATAGCTATCGGGACACCAACAACGGCGTGGGTGATGTGGAGGATGGAAGCCCTGAGTGTGAAGTCGGGAGTTCCTGCCTGTCCGGCAGGCGGGCTGAGTCTGAAATAGCTGTGGCGGATAGTGATAGCGGGCTACCTGTCGCCGTGAAGGACACACCCCTCCGCCTCCCGAATGAAGGTCGGGACAGGCTCTCTCAAGAGGGGAACTCTATAGAATTGAACCAGGATTTGAGCGATGAAAAAATTCTTACTTTTTCCCCCCCGCAGCAAAGTAGCGGTAGCAGTGAAAAGTTGCAGGTTGATGTTGATGGGGAAAAGATCCCTACATTTTCCCCCCGTGCGAAGACTGAGTCAAGAGCCGAGAGTCAGGAGTCAAGAGTTCCTATTGCGATATAACTTTGCTCATGTAGTGCTGAACGAATAATGACCGCGAAAATATTCATACGCTTAGACCCCTTTTGTAGTAATAGATGGGCTCGAGGAATATTTATGAACGGGTTTAATTATTAATTATATTGAACTAAGCAGCAGGTTTTTTGGGCAGCAGCTTATCGTGAATGATGAAGATGACGATGAACAGCAGGGGCGATATCAAAAACTCCTGCAGGGTGTTGGCTACGTCGCGTATTTGGGATGAGGCGCCGCCCACACTCCAGTCGTACACACCAATGATGATGAGCAACAGGGTGGCCACCAGGTAAATAACATTCCACAGGCTAATGACCCAGCCTTCCATATATTTTTTGAGGGTGTAAATGCCGATACCATATACCATGAGCACCGAAACGAAACGGGTTAAATGGCGAACCTTGCGGGGGATGTCGTTATAATAGCTTACATCGACCAGGAAGACGTTGTAAAGCGAGTAAACCAATACGATGGCGGCAAAACCCGCGATGATGTATACGCGTTTATTGATCGGCTTTGACATGGAGGGTTACTTTGTTTGAATAGAACAGCCACAAAGTTATGATAAATGCATAGACCACAAATGCGAAAATATAGTGATGGGCAAACTCGGAATATTGCGGGTAGTAAATGATGAGGTAGGATATCCCCGCACAGCGGGCCACGTTAACGATGTAGATGGCTATAACACCCAATACGGTGTACCAAACGCGGCGGTTTAAGGTTGATGGGAGCAGTCAAAGGAAAGCGACGTACAACACTATCAATTCGAGGCCGTTGCAGGCATCTTCAACGTTGCCTACGGGCTGGCCCTGGAACATGATGGTTTGCTGGTGTATGGTGCCCGATTCGTTTAGGGTTGAATAATCGCGCGCGTTGGCTACGGAGGTATAATCATGTGAGCCGGTAGTCCAGTTTAAGGCGGAGGCGCTCATGGCGCCCACGCTGTAGGTAAGCGGTCCGTCGAGTATGCGGGCCGGGGCTAAAAAGCAGAGGTAAAGCACTTTCCAGGCAACCAGCACAATGAGGCCCCTAAGCAAAAACTGCCTTACGGCTTTGGGTACCTGGTTCCATTTGGTTAAATAGGTTTGCGCTAACATAGTGGGTATGCTTTAATGCTTAAATTATTTAGGGGGTCATCATTTTAAATAAATGATAATTTAACGTTAAAAATAGGAAAAATATTTGAGTGTTGGCATTTAAAGCTGTATAAACTATATGTGGCATATTATTTTACGTTATAATGGATATTGGAGTTGCAATAATTAAGACAAAAAAAAGGACGAACCATGATAGTTCGCCCTTCCATAAATCACCAAATTATTATGTTCAATTTAAGAAAATTGCGGTTTGAGTTTTTTGTTTTGGTTGAGCAGAACCTTGATGCCGATAGCAATAGCGGCAATCATTAAAAAGATAAGGCCCGAGTTGATAGGGTAATTGGGGGCATAGGTAAAAGTACCATTGTTGTATTCGAACCATAAGCCAAAAATGTTATAGTATTGCCCATTAACGTAACCTGCGTTTAATGATGAGCCTGAAGCATTTGCCATTTGCGATGTGTTACCTGTGATATAAGGAGAAACTACATTTGTGCCGACGTCGCCAACAGTAGCGTTACCGTAAGTAGGCGCACCTACAGATAAGTTTACAGGTGCAATGCTTAAATCAACCGGGGGCAATTTAGCCATGGCCGATGATGCAGTGAACAAGCTTAGGATTACAAGTACTGATGCGATGGATAGTTTTAAATTTTTCATGATGATGATTGTTTATTGATTGCCCCAACGGGTTTTGTTTTTTAATTACACTGTTTTGATACAGGTAATTACAATTGGCATGCCTGTTTTGGCACGGGGGCAATAATCATAAAAAAATGCCCTTAATAAGCAATTAAGGGCATTTAAAAAAAAGTGGGTGATTTATGATTTTCTACTTTTTGGAATTTTTTACATTAAATAGAAGAAAAACGCAAAAAAAGCAAGGGCAGACCACATGGTCCGCCCTCGTATAATTGATGAAAAGAACTAAAGCTAACGAATACTCAAATTATCAAACAGATAGCTTAAGTTTTTTGTTTTGTTTGGAGATTACCTTAACGCCTATGGCTACACCGGCTATCAATAAAAAGATAAGGCCCGAGTTGATAGGATAGTTTGGGGCATAGGTCCAGTTACCGTTGTTGTATTGGAACCAAAAGCCAAAAAAGTTATAGTACTGACCATTTACGAAACTGTCCATCGAGCTACCGCTTGCGTTGGCCATTTGCGAAGTGTTGCCGGTAATGTAAGGCGAAATGTTAGTATTAACGGTACCTACGGTTGTGTTACCATATGTAGGCGCGTCAACAGACAGGTTAACAGGTGCAATGCTCAAGTCGACCGGTGGTAGTTTAGCGAAAGCCGTTGATGCGGTCAATACGCTAAACAGTACAAGTACTGATGTGATAGATAGTTTTAGTGTTTTCATTTTATGTTTAAATTTTATTGAGGGTACTTATTTAGTTCCTTTTACGGTGATGGTTTTTGTTTTGTTTCATGTTTTGTAAAAAAAATTCAAAATGCTATTGAATCACACAGGTATAAAAATCAGTGATTGAAAAAAAATGCGTTTTCCGTGTTAAAAACAAGGTTTTTCAGCAAAACAAAAAGGAAAGATATTTACTAATAAAAAATAAAATGACGGGTATTTTTCCACATTTAAACATTTTTTCCACAAAAGTGGATATTCAATAGGAATAAGCCCGCCGTAAAATGAATGTTTAGAAGGAACTAAAACACGAAAAACATGACAAACCCGGGCCGTTTAGAGCAACGGCCCGGGCAATATTATTGTATAACGCGCACTTTTAAATAGCTGGCCTGGGTAGCCGACGTATACACGCGATGTGTGGCCTTTTTAAAATCGGCCTCGGTGGCTTTCATAATGTTGACGAAGGTTTGCGGGTTACGGTCCACAAGCGGGAACATGGTGCTTTGCACCTGTACCATAATACGGTGGCCCTTTTTAAAGGTGTGCAGCACATCCTGCAGCTCGAAGTTTACCGGGCTTACCTTACCGGGGATGAAAGGAACAGGCTTGCTGATATTTACCCGGTACTTGCCACGCATGGCCTCACTGCGTACCATTTGCTGATAGCCACCCATAAAAACGCCGGGAGCCGTCCATTGGTTGTTCTTTGCAGAGTCGGGATATACGTCGATGACCTTGACCATGAAGTCGGCATCGGTACCGGTGGTTGATACTTTAAGGTTGGCCCAAATATTCCCCGCAAGGGTAACATCGTGGTCAAGCACCTCGGTTTGATAGGTAAGCACATCGGGGCGGGTGGAGGCGAAGCGCTGGTCGGCAGTCATGTACTCGCGTTTCATGTCCATATCAATGCCATTCCAAAAGGGAACGGGTTTGTTGGGGTCGGATATGAACTCGTCGAAGGTGCCAACGGATTTTGGCACTTCAAAGGAAAGTTTGCCTCCCGGAAGGAAGTAGAGGTTCTTTTCGGCTGCTTCAACCGGTGGCCAGGTCTTGTAGCTCTTCCACTGGTTGGTGCCTGTTTCGAACATGGAGGCAGTGGGCAGGTCCATATCGGTGCCTTTGAGGTAATGGCTGAAGAACCTGAACTCAATGTTCTCGCGGTAATAAGGGCCAACTTTCTGACCGAAGTCGACATCGCCCAAATGGTCGCCATCGCCGCGCGACCAGCCGCCGTGCACCCAAGGGCCCATGCAAAAGTAAACCGGGGTTTGCGGGTTGTTCCTTGCGATGGTTTTATAGGTATTGATGGCACCATATAGGTCTTCGGCATCGTACCAGCCGCCGGTAACCAGAACAGGGGTTTTGATATCGGTAAGATGGGTCAGCACGTTACGGTCTTTCCAATGCTGGTCGTAATCGGGGTGATCGAGCATTTCATTCCAAAGGCGGATGGTGTCTTTATAGAACTTGTCGTTGGTGTTGCGCACCGGGCCAAGGTCCATATAGAACTTGTAGCCGTCTTCGGTACCGGCCACAAAACGGCCGCCGCGGCGCTGTGTGGGTGTACCGTCCTGGCGATTGGTAAAGCCGGGATAGAAACTAAAGTTGGCCACGAGGAAGAACGCGCCGTTATGCCAGCCGTCATCGCGCCAAAGGTCGGCCATGGGTGCCTGCGGCGATGCGCAAGCCAATGCCGGATGACGGCTCAGCAGCGAGGCGGTGGTAAAGAAGCCGGGGTATGATATGCCCCACACCCCTACCTTGCCATTGTTGCCGGGTATGTTTTTGATGAGCCAGTCGATGGTGTCGTAGGTATCAGAGCCTTCGTCGGTAACGGTGCTGCCGGGCTTGGTATCTTTTTCGGGGGTCATTTCCTCGAAGATGCCTTCGCTCATGAAGCGGCCGCGCACGTCCTGGTAAACAAAGATGTAGCCATCGTGCACAAACAGCGATGACGGACCGAGGCTGGTTTTGTAGCCAGCGCCGTATGGGGCAACGCTGTAGGGCGTGCGGTCCATCATGATGGGGTATTCCTTCGACTTGTCTTTAGGGACATATACCGAGGTAAAGAGCTTTTTGCCATCGCGCATGGGTATCTGGTACTCGAACTTGACATAGTTGTCTTTAATGTACTGGGCGTCGGGCGCCATGAAGCCTTGCTGGGCGAAAGCAGAGAAGCCCGCAAAAATGATCAATAGGGTCAGTAGTTTACGCATAGTTGAAATGTTTACCCGCTAATGTAGCAAAAAAGAGGCTTATCCGGTAACGTGTTTCAAAAAGTCGCCATCGACGATAAAGAGCTTGACCCCGTTCGTAGAGACGGAGTGGTGGCTGCTCATCTCATCGGACACGACATAGGTATCGCCTTTGGCGAGGGTGAAGGTTTGGCCGTCGCTGAGTTCGGATACAAATTCGCCTTCGAGGCAATGCAGTACGTGGCCTTTTTGGCACCAATGGTCGGCAATGTAACCGGCAGAGTATTCCACAAGGCGAATGCGCAAGCCGGGAAATTGGATGGTTTGCCAGTGGGCAATACCGGTATCGCCTGTATGCTCTGTTTTGGGAATGGATGACCAGTTGACGGTTTGGAATGGGATGTTGTAAGGATCCATTTTAACAGGGTTTGATGTTTAAACAAAAGAGGCTACCTTTTTGGGATAGCCTCAAATATATAACGCATAGAAAGCCTTAATCGTTAATGGCTTTTACGCCCGGCAGTTCTTTACCTTCCATATATTCAAGCAATGCGCCGCCACCGGTTGATACGTAGCTTACGTCATCGGTCAGGCCGAATTTAGCCACCGCAGCTGCCGAATCGCCACCACCGATTAACGAGAAAGCACCGTTTTGGGTTGCTTTTACCACAGCATTTGCAATGGCTTTGGTGCCGATAAGAAACGACTCCATTTCGAACACGCCCATCGGGCCGTTCCAAAGGATGGTTTTTGATGACTCAATTACGGCGCTGAAAGCTTTGATTGTTTCGGGGCCGATATCCAAACCCATCCAATCATCTTTAATAGCATTTGTTGGGGCAACTTCGGTTTTGGCTTCGTTGGAGAAGCTGTCGGCAATGATGGTATCGATTGGCAGATAAAGCTTCACACCTTTGTCTTTAGCCTTTTGTACTAACGAGGTAGCCAGGTCGAGCTTATCCAGCTCTACCAATGATTTGCCAATGGTACCGCCTGCAGCTTTGGCAAAGGTATAAGCCATGCCACCGCCGATGATGAGGTTATCCACCTTGTCGAGCAGGCGTTCGATGAGCAATATCTTGTCGGAAACCTTGGAACCACCCATAATAGCAGTAAAAGGCTTGTCGGCATGGTTCAGTATCTTTTCGGCATTGGCCAATTCGCCTGCCATCAGGTAACCAAAGTATTTGGCATGGGGGAAGAACTGTGCGATGATGGAAGTTGAGGCATGAGCACGGTGGGCAGTACCAAAGGCATCGTTCACATAAACATCGCCCAGTTTGGATAGTTTTTCGGCAAAGGCTACGTCGCCTTTCTCCTCTTCTTTGTAAAAGCGGAGGTTTTCGAGGAGTAATACCTCGCCGGGCTGTAAGGCTTTAGCCTCGTCGATAGCTTGCTGACCGATGCAATCGTCGGCAAATTCAACTTTCTGGCCTAACAGGTCGGCCAGGTGAGGAACAATGTGTTTGAGCGAGTATTTGTTGGTAGGGCCATCTTTTGGCCTGCCTAAGTGCGACATGAGGATGACAGAGCCGCCATCCTTCAATATTTTATTGATGGTTGGTAAGGCCGCTGTTATACGGTTATCGTCGGTTATGTTGAAGTCTTCATCGAGCGGTACGTTAAAATCAACCCTGATGAGGGCTTTGTGTCCGGCGAAACTGATTAGGTCTATTGTTTTCATTGATGGGGTCCAATTGAATTATTTCGCGCCAAATTCCGAAATAAATACTAATTATGGAATTATAATTTGAAAGTAGGAGCCGTTTATGATGAATTTCAATTCCAATGGTGACTTGAGTCACGTCTACAGTAACTGCGGGCCCTTGTTTATTGGATTTTAAGATACATTACGTGATGTGGGCCAATGCCGGGCACGTCAAACTCGTCGGATATGATTTCGAAACCAATGCTTTCGTAAAACCTGAGTGCCTTTTTGCGGGCGTTGCACCACAGGTAATTGGCCTTTTGCCCGCGCAGATAAACGATGCCAAAGTTGAGCAACTGGTTGCCAAAACCTTTGCCGCGATAGGTTTCGAGAGTAGCCATGCCGCGCAGTTGGTAACCAGTACCGGTAAAGTCGGCATAGCTTTCGGGGTGGAATGAGGCGACGCAGGCCAGTTCATCGCCAACAAAGTAGCCAAGATGGAAAGCGCCTTCCAAATCGTCGGTTGGCCAATGGGGTTGCCCCGGACGCATTTTCCCTTCGCGGAGCACGATATTGCGGACGCTGGTTACCGCTTCGGCAGGTATAAATTTAATCATGTGAGTAAGCTGATTTTGTTTACCAAATCGGCCAGGCGATTGGAATAGCCGGTTTCATTATCATACCAGCCTACTACTTTTACCAGTCCGCCAACAACCGATGTGAGTTTGGAATCGAATATACAACTGTGCGGGTTATCCAAAATATCGACCGACACTATTGGGTCCTCGGTATATTCCAGGATGTCTTTCATCCCGTTAAGGGTAGCTTTTTTAAAAGCCGCGTTGATCTCGTCGACAGTGGGTGTAGTTTTGAGACTGCAGGTAAAATCGGTCAGCGAGCCATTCAACACGGGCACGCGTATACCGGCACCACCCAAGCGGCCATTTAAATGGGGGAAGATATTGGTAATGGCTTTTGCAGCGCCGGTGGTTGTTGGTATGATGGACGCTGAAGCGGCACGTGCGCGGCGCAGGTCTTTATGCGGAGCGTCATGCAGGTTTTGGTCGCCGGTCATGGAGTGTACGGTGGTGATGTAACCGTCGACGATGCCCCAGTTATCATCCAATACTTTCACCATAGTCGCTACATTATTGGTGGTACAGGATGCATTAGATAAGACGGGCGATGAGAGATCGATCATACCGTCGTTTACGCCCAACACCACAGTGGGCACGTCCTTGTCTGAAGATGGGGCAGAGATGATGACCTGTTTAGCACCAGCAGTTATATGTTGCGCGGCACCCTGACGGGAAGTGAATTTCCCAGTGGATTCGATCACCAGATCGATATCCATAGCTTTCCACGGAAGTGATACGGGCTCTTTTTCCGCAATAACGCGTATGCAGTGCTTGTTGATAATGAGGTGTTCGGCATCATGTTCGACCGTTCCTTTGAAAGGGCCGTGCACCGAATCATACTTAAACAAATGCGCGAGGGTTTCAGTATCGGTCAGGTCGTTTATGGCAATGACCTTAACCCGCGGGTTTTCGAGCACCGCACGAAGGAACATCCTGCCAATCCTGCCAAAACCGTTTATCGCTATATTCATTTGTATATAATTGAGGGGGGCAAATTTATAAAGAATATGTTTGTAACGGCGTTGCCTATGGTATGCTATTGTAAAATTTGTATATTTATTACGATGAGGAAACTGCTCTATATATGTTGCTTGATTGTTATTGTGGTTATCGGTTTTTTGCGCCGGCATTTTGGCTTATTACATGCCGAAAACCTTGTTGCCGTGCATCCGGTAGTACCCAATCCGATCAAAAACATATTCGGCATCAACTGTTACGAGTGGAACATTTTACAAGACCCCAACAACCTGAACGATGTGAGC
The DNA here is from genome assembly GCF_903893715.1 of uncultured Mucilaginibacter sp. Lineage (GTDB taxonomy): Bacteria > Bacteroidota > Bacteroidia > Sphingobacteriales > Sphingobacteriaceae > Mucilaginibacter. The sequence continues at coordinate 40,395 of NZ_CAITNG010000086.1, read as the reverse complement.
AAACCCTACGAGCCCAAAATGGACATCATCAAAACCTTTAGCGGCATACGGCATTATCTGGATTGGAGTAAAATTGAGCCCAAACAAGGCAGCTACACTTTTAATCCGGCCGGCGACGGTAGTTGGAACTACGATGCCATGTACCAGCGTTGCAAAGATGACAGCATCATGGTATTGACTTGCCTGAAAACCTGCCCGCAATGGTTGGTTGATACCTACCCGGTAAACCAGCGCGACAATGAGAATGCGCCCCTACCCTATGGTTGGGACCGCGACGACCCGGCATCATATATTTCACAAGCCAAAGCCGCATTTCAATTTGTAGCCAGATATGGCTATAACAAAACTGTAGACCCTAAGCTGGTAAGCGTAAGCACCAAACCACGATGGACAGGCGATCCGGTGAATGAGCCAAAAATGGGAATGGGCCTTGTTCATTACATTGAGTGCGATAACGAGCGCGATAAATGGTGGAAGGGCAAACAGGCGCAACAAAGTGCCGAAGAATACGCGGCCAATATGTCGGCCTTTTATGATGGCGACAAAGGTAGGATGGGCAAAAACGCGGGGGTTAAAACCGCCGACCCAACCATGCAAGTGGTGATGGGTGGTTTGGCTAAAGCCGATGTAAAGTATGTTGCCGACATGATTGCCTGGTGTAAAGAACACCGTGGTTACAAACGCGATGGCAGCGTTGACCTATGTTTTGATGTGATCAACTTCCATTACTACCCTAACGACAGCCAACAACATTCGGATAAGCAGGCTACACGGGGCATTGCGCCTGAGTTGAGCGATGCGGGCAAGGTAGCCGATGATTTTGTCAAGCTGTCTCAATCACTACCGCAACACCCTGAAGTATGGGTAACCGAGACCGGTTATGATATCCACCCTAAAAGCCCGCAAAGGGCAATTGCAATAGGCGATAAATCGGCACTCACCACACAAGCCGATTGGCTGTTACGGGATGCCCTACTGTTCAACCGACATGGCATCAAGCGGTTGTTTTATTACCAATTGTTTGACGATAATAGCAGCGGGGTACAATATGGCACATCGGGATTGGTGGATGGCAGCACGCTAAAGCGTCGCCCATCTGCCGACTATATTTTGCAGGTAACCAAACTGATGGGCAACTATAGCTATAAACGAACCATCAGCCAAGACCCTTTAGTGGATGAATATGACCTTGGCACAAAGAAGATGTACGTTTTGATGGTACCTGATGAAAAGGGCAGGACTGTTAGCTACCGATTAGATTTGGGAAGCAGCAAGAACGCAGTTGTACATGAACTAAAGCCCGGTCCAATCCAAATGGATAGCCATACACTAAAGACCATAAATGGCAAAACCACCATAGCGGTAACTGAGACACCTGTATTTGTAGAAGGTTTATAAGCTTATCCTTTTTTCCTTGCCGGATTTGATTTGGTTACAAAGTTAGCTTTTGAACTTACCTGGCCGCTTTTACCCGGTTGATTATTGAACTCCCCTTTTTGAGCCGACTTTAAGAAGTCGCTTTTTTTTGGCTTTCCCATACTTGTTTTTTTATAAGGTAACTACTAATATTCAAATGTAGTCCAAATCGTTGCTCCTTGCAACATCTAATGCTATATTATCAGGCCGGTTTAACCGGGCTACCGATCCAATCCGTTCCGGGCGACAAGGTCTCCCCTTTCATCACTAACGAAAGGGCATCGATATTGGTATCGTTACCGATGTCGCTATCATACAAAATAATGGTACGGGGAGCGATGCTGCTGCGGGCACCTATTTTAACCGGACCTATTTTCATTACCCTGTCTTCAAACAAGTGGGTTTGCGGTCCGCAGTCTTCGTTCAGGGCGCTGTCATCACCAATCGATATCATATCGTGTTCGGTAAAATCGGTAGTATTGAGCCATACCCGTTTGCCGGTTTTCACCCCCAATAAGCGTAAAGCCAAAGGTAACCAGGGCGTGCCACGCAAAAAGTCGAGCAGGAAAGGAACCGCAAGCGCCTCGTAGGTTGACGTAATGGCTTCACTGCGCCAAACCATCCATGTCCACATAGGCTTTTGGCGCGGTTTATACTTACCTATAAAGGCCCATTTTAACAGCACTACCAGCAAAAATGATGGTATGCCCATTATACCTAAGTAATATACAGGGAACATAACAGCAATCTTCCACATTGGTTCATTAACCACCAGATCGACCGTAAAAGCGATAAAGAAGATGGTAAAGCAAATGATGGCTGTCTCGGGAAGTATGATGCGGATAAACTCGACAACTCCACGTACCAGCTTCCGCCAAAATGGAGGTGTAATGGTCAATTCGGGCGGGTAAACGGTACTCTCCTGGCGGCGCGGCATGGCGATTGCAGGCGAGCCAAACCAATCTTTGGCACCTGTATCTTCCATCTGTTGTACGCTTGGAGGGGTTGACAGTACGCCGATAAGCATATTCCCCGGCAAATTATAACCTTGCGGGATGAGCGCGCTGTTGCCCACAAAACTACTGCTGTTAATGATTGTATGGTCCAGTATCAGTTGTTGGCCGCGTACGTCGGCTTCGCCTAAGGTCACGGCATCGGCTATAAAACAGCCGTCGCCAATTTCCAACAATGGGTGTGTTACGCTGCTGGCTGTAGACACTTCGGTGTTCTTGCCTATTTTCGCGCCAAGCAACCTGAAAAATGCTGATACAAATACCGTGGCATAAATTGGGTGCAATACGATTAAGCACAAACTCATGAGTTGGTCGGCGAACCATTTGCGCACGTAAATAGGACTGTATATCGGGTATTTACCCGGTTTTATGTGGCGTTGTAACAGGCGCGTCAGCACAATGGTTTCGAAGGCAAACATCACAATATATAGCGCAGCTAAAAAAGGCACCACCCATATATATGTAAAGTCGTAATCGTCGGCTTGGTTATCCAGATAATTTACCGCTATAATTGTCGGGATAAGTGGTAACAGGACGATAAAGGGTACCAGAAAAACCAACACGGCAAATATAGCCGCATATTTTCGGCGCATCTGCCGGGATACCGGCAAAGGCTGCGGTAAATCTTCAATTTTCTTGGTTTCTTTCAGTTGAGCCGGGCTGCCCTGCCATATTTCGCCGGGCTTAATGGTTTTGCCTGCAGGTAAATGGCTCAAATCCTGCAGCTCACTCCATTCTTCCATTACTGCCCCGCCTGATATAACGGCGCTACTGCCAATGTATGCGTGGTCGCCTAAGTGTATGCTCCGTAATTTGAGCATCCCATCCTCAACAAAAGCATTGTTAAGCATTACTGCCGAGCTGATGCTTACGTCGCTGCCAATAGAAACCAGGTCTTCGGCGCCGATAGATAACGAACTTAGTTGCGCATCGGCAGCAACTTTAACACCCATCCAACGCAGGTAAAGCGGATACACTGGTGTTCCGGTTGCAAACTGCACCGGCACTAAGCCTTGCATGGTTTTAACAAACCACCACCTGAAGTAAAACCATCCCCATAAGGGGTGATCGCCTTCTTTCATTTTGCCCAGCAAAAGCCATTTCAAAGCGATGGTGGCGACGGTGTATACAGGGGCGATAAGGAGGAACAATGCGATTGCTACCAGGATACCTGTCAGCATACTGTCGTGCTCTTGCTCCATATAATAGTAACCCAGGTATGGCGAAAATATCTCGACAGCAAACAATCCGTAAATTATTCCCAGAGAAAGCGTTTGTGCCATCCAACAAGCATAATATTGCCATTGGTTCACTTTATGGAACACGCGTTCTTTCTTTTTCGATTTGACGCGGCCTTCCCAATTTTCAACAAGGTTACTCAGTGGCCGGTTAACGTATATATCCTTTAACGACGCATAAGGCATCCCGGCATCCCTACGCAAGCGCGAAACCAAGGCTGTTGCCAACAATGAATGGCCCCCAAGGTCGTCAAAAAAATCCATCGAAAAGTCGATTGATTTGTTAGGGAATATTTTGTTGAGGATGGCGAGAAACCTATCGCGCATAGGCGCATTCATATCCAACACGTCATCGGGATCGCCAGCGCTCCTGATATTCATCACATCGGGAACGGGTAAAGCTTTACGGTTAATTTTACCGCTCGGCATGCGTGGCATCTCCGCCATCCGCATAATGGCACCTGGCACCATATAGGTTGGTAATACCTTAGCCAATTCGGTCCGCAACAGTATTTCCTCAATTTCTGTATCGTCGACAGTAACTACATAACCTACCAATTGATCCTGGTCGTTAATGTCTTTCTTAACCGCTACGGCTGCTGATTTTATCCCCATGATACCGTTCAGCTTTGCTTCTATTTCGCCCAACTCAATTCTATATCCACGCAGTTTTATCTGATCGTCAAAACGGCCCTGAACGTCAACAGTACCATCTATATTAATAATGGCTGCATCGCCCGATCGGTATATCATATCGCCATGCATATAGGCTAAAGATGCCGGCTTAGGCACAAATTTCTGTTTCGTCAGCTCGGGCAGTTTTACATAGCCGCTTGATAATCCGGGGCCGCTTATCACCAGTTCACCACGCTCGCCACGGGGTACCACGTTCAATTGCTCATCAACCACGGCCAGGTTGTAATTGGGCAAAGGGTCGCCTATCATTATCGGGTCGCCGGGATGGAGTATCCCCATGGTGGCCGTAACGGTAGTTTCAGTAGGGCCGTAACTGTTGTAAAAAGCGCGACCGGGTTTTGCCCAACGATCCAACACCTTGCGTGTGCAGGCTTCGCCACCGGCATTCACTATTCGCAACTGCAGATCGTCATCGTCCATCACCGCCAAAAGGCTTGGCACGGCGTGCAATACCGTAATTTTTTGCTCGCGCAATACACCGGCCAATTCGTCGATTACTTTTGAAGTTGTATTGTTGGCCACCCAAATGGTTGCCCCTGCAAAATAGCTTATCCAGGTCTCTTCGCACCACATATCAAAGGACACTGAAAAGCCCTGATAAACCCTGTCTGTAGCTTGTATCTGTAAAACGCTTTGCTCCGACCGTACCAAATGGCATATTTGCCTGTGCCCTATCGGTATGCCTTTTGGTGTGCCCGTACTGCCTGAAGTATACAATACATAAGCGCAATCATCCGGTTTTGGCCCGTGATGGTGAACAACTTTGTCGTAATTGTCGCCGCGAGCGGGTACGCGTATTATTTTGCAGTTTACATTTAACTGGGCCCTGCTAAAACAGGCATCGGCACCAACTTCTTTCATCACCGTTTCAACCCGTTCGGCAGGCATTTCGCGGTCGACCGGAACATAAGCTGCACCGGCTTTTACTATCCCCAAAATAGCAGCATGCAACTCAAGGCCGCGCTGCCACCATACACCCACCTTACTGCCCCGCTTTATACCTTTTTTTGAGAGGAAGGCAGCAATCGCATTCGTCCAGGTATCAAGTTCTGCATAGGTTATAGATTCGCTCTCGAAAATCAGGGCGGTTTTATCGGGAAACGTTTGTGCCGATGCGGTAAATATGTCGGCCAAAGTTTCGTTAAGCAAAAAATCAGGACGTTCAGCACCGTTAACAATACTGATCAGGCTCATATATAAATGGTTGTAGTATCAGGTTTAATCAAATATCGAACTTGCTTATCGCAAAGCACAATATTAACAATACTTTGGCATCACTTTGTTAATTGTTTAAAATGTTACGATTAACAATGTGTGTCGGTATGACATTTTAACAATACTTCAGGTTTAATGTTTGGAAATAATAACCAATAAGTTACAATAAGGGCAATTGGGACCTCACCTACAATCGAACTTATTTTGAAACTGCTCGACTAAGGGATAGTTGCCGGTAGTGGGCTATTTTTCGGTATAGGTCGTCCGGATTAAATGGTTTGCTCACATAATCGTCCATTCCCACAACAAAAGCACGGTCCTTATTGTCGAGCATAGCTGACGCTGTTAGCGCGATGATAGGTAGCTTTGAATAAATTTCAACAGGCTCCAGTTTACGTATTTCTTCAGCTGCTGAATAACCATCCATTTGCGGCATCTGCAAATCCATTAGTATCATGTCGTAATTATTGGTTTTTGCCAATTGCACAGCTATTACACCGTTTTCGGCCACGTCGCATTCTACGTCCCATTGTTTTAAAAACTGTTTGGCCAAAAGCACGTTAATCTGGTTGTCTTCGGCCAATAAAATACGGGTGCCTTTCAAGCTTTTGGTAACAACAGGTTTGTCTGATCCCGCGTCGGACCCGAGTTTCAAATCGCTCTTTTTTAACTTCAGGTCAAAGTAAAACGTCGATCCTTTGCCCGGCTCGCTTTGCAGTTTTATTTGGCTGCCCTGCATTTCGAGCAAACGCTTGGTAATGGTGAGACCAAGCCCTGTTCCGCCATATTTCCGCGTCGTGTCCGAACTGGCTTGGGTAAAGCTTTCGAAAACGGATTCCTGTTTATCGGCAGGGATACCGATGCCGGTATCCATAACCTCAAAACTAATTGTCGTACTATCTGCATCCTGGCTTAAAAGAGAAGCCGCAATAGTTACTTTACCTACGTTTGTAAATTTAATGGCGTTGCTGATTAGGTTTGTGAGTATTTGCCCTAACCTAACCGGTTCGCCAATAACGGCGTCTGGCAGGTCTTCGTCAATCATTAACTTCACCTGTATGCCTTTTTCGTTGGCCCGCTGTATCAATGCCAACCGTGTATTGCGCACCAAATCTTTTACACTAAAATCAACATCTTCAAATTCCAACTTACCGGCTTCTATTTTACTAAAATCGAGTATATCATTGATCAGCACCAACAGGTTTTCGCCCGAGAATTTTAAGATTTTCAGATATTCAATCTGGTCTTCGCGCGGGTTTTGCAACAATAAATGTGTAAACCCAATCACGGCGTTCATGGGTTTACGTATCTCGTGGCTCATGGTAGAGAGGAACTGCGTTTTGGCCTGCGCCGCGTTTTCAGCCTGCTCCTTCGCCTTTACCAACGCTTGTTCAGCCTCTTTGCGTTCGGTAATGGTTTCGGTAAACATAATGATGCCACCTATCTCATTATCTTTTTCATACCAGGGCCGTATCTCCCATCTAAACCATTGTACCCTTCCGTTTTTACGCACATAGCTATCTTCGGGGTTGCTCAACACCTCACCGGCAAAACCACGCTGATGAAATTCTTTCCATCGATGTGATGATTCGGGGAATATGTCGTAATGGCAAATCCCGATAATGTTTTTACGTTCAAGTTTATAATCCCGTTTCCAAATGTTACTTGCGGCTATATACCGCATATCCTTATCAAATACAGCGATAGCTGCCGGCGAAAACTCGATGAACGATTTTAATTGCTCTTGTTTTGCGCGGATGTCCTCTTCGGCTTCTTTGTGTTTGGTGATATCAATAATGGCACCGTGCAATTTTATTACCTGGTTATGCTCGTTATAAAAAGGTTTGCCAATGGCTTGTATGTGTCTTACCTCGCCGTTTGCCCTAATGATGCGTAAATCGAAATTAGATGCTTCGCCACCTTTTAAAGCACTTCTTATCGAATCCAGATACTTTTCCCTGTCATCGGGATGGATCATTCTATCAAACTCCTCGGTACCTGGCCCATGCCCTTTAGGCTCCAAACCAAAAATACGGAAGGCCTCGGCCGACCAATAGTTTTTGCCGGTAAGCATATCCATTTCCCAGCTGCCGCTGTGAGTAAGTTGTTGCGTATCGCGTAAAAGAGCCTCGCTGCTTTTTAGTTTCTCAACAGCCTGCTTTTGTAGGGTAATATCGTGCCATACAATAAGCAAAGCTGCTTTGTTATTGATAGTAACGGGGTTCATTGTTACCTCAACCATAATATTACTGCCATCCATACGGCTGTGCAGCCACTCAAATTGCTGATAGCCTTTTTTATAAACCTGCTGGTTTATTTCGGCTGCTTTTTCGGCCGACCTGCGCCCGTCAGGTTGAAACTCGGGCGAAAACTTCGAAGGATTAAGGCCAATTAAATCGGTTTTGTTCTTGCAACCCAGCATACGCAACGCTGCGTTGTTGCAATCTATAATGCCGGTATCGTCTATTAATAAATGCGCATCGGTAGAGCGTTCGAATATCACCCGCTGGCGTTCTTCCTCCTGCTTACGTTCTGTAATATCCTGGATGATGCCAGCTCTGCAGGTGAAGGCTTTTACTGGAAATACGAGTCGGCACTCAAAAAATGGGACTCAGAACTGTACTCGGTTGTAGGTGCCGCCGGCGAATTGTTCAGCGTGCGTACCCATTTGTACAAGCCGGTTTTACCCTGATACCATCCTCGACGATTTTATGATATCGATGCTCATAGCCAAACAAGGCTACCGTATCATTTACGAGCCAAAAGCCTATGCAACCGAAACAGCCTCGGCCAATGTTTCCGAGGAATTAAAACGCAAAGTGAGGATTGCAGCCGGAGGTATCCAATCCATCATCCGCCTAAAAAGCCTGCTTAATCCTTTTTCCAGCATACTTTGCTTCCAATACGTAAGCCATCGTGTATTACGCTGGACAGTTACACCTTTCTTCCTCATCCTGGCCTTTGTTCTCAATGTGTTTATCGCCTTGCAAGGCGAAGCCTTCTATCAATTGTTGTTGGTTGCACAGGTACTGTTTTACCTGATGGCCTTTTTAGGGTTTATTATGGAGAAACGCGAGCTGCGCATCAAAATACTCTTTATCCCCTATTACTTCTGTGTGATGAACTATGCAGTATTAGCAGGTATTATCCGATACTTCAAAAAAACGCAAAGCGCCGCGTGGGATAAAGCAGAACGCAGGCAATAGTTATTTTGCTAAATTAGCGCTCAAATGAACGCGTCGTTATCCTTAAAAAACAAGCCTTACCGCATCGTTATCCTCATTACCGGCCTGGTTACCCTGGTGCTTGGTATCCTGATATTCATCGTGCCGCCCAGCCCCTTCCCCGACCCAAGCTGGGGCTTTCAGGTAATGCGGTGCATGCAACAAGGGCACCCTTTTAACCTGTTGTTAAGCCCCAACCCCGATAATATCGCTCTTGACGATGCCGACTTCCTGTCGTGGTGGTCGCCGGGTCAATACCTTATGCCCTACTTTCTAAAAACCATATTGTGGCTCAATACGGGCAAAGCGGTAGCGCTTACCGTGTCTCTTTGTTCGGTTTTAGGGCTAGCAGGTTATTACCAATTGTTCAAACGCCTTGGCTTTACACCATGGATTTCGGCTATCAGCATGGCATTCATCGCCAGTCAAAACTTCTTTATCCTGCCCCACATATTTTACACCGGCGGCGAAACTTTGCTATTTGCCTTTGCCGGCTGGTTTTTATACGGATGCTTTGGCGTCAGTAAACTCAACTGGCAGGCTTTATTGTTTGTATTGTGTACCGGGTTGGTCGGCTTTTTTGCTAAATCATCCGCTTTATGGATGTACGCTGCCGGCGTTGCCTGTATCTGGATAAATGTTTCCTTCGGTCAAAAAGATATCCTGAAATGGTTAAAGAACGGTGTGCTCCTTGCTATCCCATTTATTAGCGCTCTTGTTATTATTTACCTCTTCTACCTGTCAAAGGGTCAAAACCCGTCGAACGCAGGAGGGCCTTTGCTCATAAAACCCGAAACCTTCAGCTTTCCGCTGGCCTCGCCTTTGCTGGCCGGCTTATCGTTAGACGAGCTGTTCAACGGCTTTATTTACCACCCCGATGGCGCCATGTTTTCCTATCAATGGACAACCGTTATCCTTATGGTAATTGCCTTATCTGCGCTTGCCTTGGTGATAGCCGTGTACCGGTATGTACCGGAACGCAGATACGCCATCGCGCTCATCGCTTTTTATGTAATAGGCAACGTATTTTTCACCTACCTTTATTTAAAGCAGGCCGCGGTATCCTTCGAGGGCAGGCATTACCGCATCATTGGCTTATTGGCCATCCCGGGCATAGTTTACCTGGTAAGCAAAGCCAAAATATCGCGCATAGCGTTCGGCATCGTTTGGATAGCTTTTATTTGCTGGGAGTTCAAGACCTTTAAAACCGAGTACAACTATAACCGGCATGCCTCTCATGGTATTTCGGGCCTTTCGCAACAGGCTTATTTGCAATCTACGTTGGATGAATTGTCCTCACTCGATGCGCAGCACACCAACCAGGCCATCTTTGTGATACCCAGTCCCGATATCGCTATCGAACTGCCGCACAACCGCATCATTACACTCGATATTGAAGATATGAGTAGCCAGGAGTTTGCCGAGCTAAAGTACGCCGGAAATGGAGGCATTATCTACATCCTGATGCCGGTAAGCTATGAAAAGAACGGTACAGCCAGGGGTATTTGCAAAAGCTTTGTAAACTACCACCACTTCGAGGTAAAACCGCTCGATAAAGACTACCGGCTATATACTGCCATTAATTAGGCCGGTTGGTTAATTTCCCTCCAAAGCAAATCTTTCAGCTCCGTTAAGCCCTTTTGGGCAACCGATGAGATAAATACAGTTTGTATCCCTTTTGGCAATTCCCTGCTCATTTCGGCTTGTAGTTCATCATCCAGCATATCGGCTTTGGTAATGGCCAGCACGCGGGGCTTATGGGTAAGCTCGGGGTTATATTCGGTGAGTTCGTGCAGCAAAATATTGTATTCTTCAACAATGCTGCGGTTGGTGTCGGCGGGGATCATAAACAACAGTACCGAGTTGCGTTCGATATGCCTCAAAAACCTGAATCCCAAGCCTTTTCCCTGCGATGCGCCTTCGATGATACCCGGTATATCGGCCATTACAAACGACTTGTTGTTACGATAGGCCACAATACCCAGATTGGGCACCAAAGTGGTAAAAGCGTAATCGGCAATCTCGGGTTTGGCTGCTGATACAACGGATAGCAACGTAGATTTCCCGGCATTAGGAAAGCCTACCAGGCCCACATCGGCCAATACTTTCAGCTCTAATATATTCCATTCTTCAATTCCGGGTTCGCCTGTTTGAGCAAACCGGGGCGTTTGCTGCGTTGCCGAACGGAAATGCCAGTTACCCAAACCACCGCGACCGCCTTTGGTCAGTATACGGGTTTCGCCATCTTGCGTTATCTCAAACAGCGTTTCGCCTGTTTCGGCATCTTTGGCTATGGTGCCCAAAGGTACTTCGAGTATCTCGTCGCGACCGCTTTTGCCGGTACGTAACGAACTGCCGCCCGATTCGCCATCGCCGGCAATAATGTGCTTGCGGTATTTTAAGTGCAGTAAGGTCCATAATTGGGCGTTGCCCACCACGATGATATCGCCGCCACGTCCGCCATCGCCGCCATCGGGGCCACCTTTCGAGGTCAGGATATCTCGATGCAAATGCGACGAGCCGCCACCGCCATGTCCCGAGCGGCAACATATCATCACATAATCAACAAAATTTGAACCTTGGGACATATATATGAATTCGGAAGTCATCCCGATAGCTATCGGGACGTTTTCGGATTTTCTTAGAAGTATTGCGCTCGTTTGCAACGAGCGCTTAATATGGTTCTGCGTTTGTAACGCACGCTACAGCGCATCAATCACCCCACACACCGCGTGGAATATATCATCAACACTGCCTATGCCGTTTATGCTTTTAAACTTGTGCTGGCTTTTGTAAAATTGCGCTACCGGCGCTGTTTTGCTGTTGTATTCGTGGATGCGCTTGCGGATAACCTCAGGGTTGGCATCATCGGGCCTGCCCGATTCTTTTCCCCTTAATAACAACCGGTGCTCCAGTTCGTCATCGTTTACCTCTAAAGCTATCATTACCGATATGGCTTCCTTTTTTGATGCCAGCAAACCATCCAATGCTTCGGCTTGTGCCACTGTGCGTGGGAAACCATCGAAAATAAAGCCATTGGCTTCCTTGTTCGCATCCAGTTTATTGCTGATCATCCCGATAACAACCTCATCCGGAACCAATATTCCGTTGTCCATCAGCTTTTTGGCTTCAAGACCAAGCTCGGTGCCTTGCGTTATTTCACCACGTAGGATATCGCCGGTTGAAAGATGAACCAACTGATACTTTTCTATCAGCTTTTGAGATTGTGTTCCTTTCCCTGCTCCGGGCGGACCAAACAGTACTAAATTCAGCATCCTTGTGATAAAATTTAAAAAGTCTCTCTGTCAGGGGGCAGAAAGACTTTAAATGTGTGCACTCGAAGGGAGTCGAACCCCTAACCTTCTGATCCGTAGTCAGACGCTCTATCCAATTGAGCTACGAATGCATTTTTTAACGGACTGCAAAAATAGGATTTCTTTTCAATCTGTTAAAAAAAATTATAAATTACTTTACAACGTTTGCAATGGCTTCAAAATCAGGCAAATCTGTAGCCACATCCAGCACTTCGGCGTAAATTACTTTTTGTTCTTCATCCAAAACAAAGGCTGCACGCTTCGATACCCCCTTTAAACCGAATACAAACTCCTCATAAAAAGCGCCATATGCCTTTGATACCTCTTTGTTAAAGTCTGATAACAACGGAAACTGGTAATCGTTTTCTTCGGCAAACTTTTTCAGGGTAAACGGCGAATCTACTGATATACCCAATATTTGCGCGTTCAGTCCTTCGTAATAACCAAAACTGTCGCGCATGGTACATAGCTGGGTGGTACAGGTACCTGTAAACGCCATCGGGAAGAAATGGATAACTACCTTTTTGCCTTTGTAATCGGCCAAACTAACCGACTTTAACTCGTTGGATACTAAAATAAACTGTGGTGCGGCCTCGCCGATTTTTACTGACATATTTATATTTTTGATTATACTGATTAGGGTTTGATTACAACGATTAATTTTGATTACACTGATTTTAAAATAAAGTGCCCTTTTCGGGCGACACGTGTTATGGGTATTTATGGGTGTTTAAAATTTTATTTTTCTTTCCAATTATGGGTACCCGTTTGCAATTTTTGCAATACTACACCCCTGTTTGGCCAATACCCATGGGCAATTATGGGTATTTTGCGTAAAAAAAGGATGTAACATTGCCATTTTGATAATATCACACCCATAGACCCGATTGCCGATCTCATGGGTATTTAATTTACATTTTAAAGAACTTTTCACTGTCCACCACTCACCTTTCACCCATACAAAAGTACGGATTTTTGCCCTTATCTCAGCGTCATCTTATTGCTATTAATTGCCAAACATTAGCTATACTTGACCTGTTATCACCCACACCATGAAAGCCATCATCATCCCCCAACCCGGCGGTCCCGAAGTTTTCGAAATAGGCCAATGCCCCACACCCCAACCAGCGGCCGGCGAAGTACTCATAAAAGTAGCAGCCGCGGGCATTAACCGCCCCGACATCGCTCAACGCAAAGGCATTTACCCGCCCCCGCCGGGAGCATCGGATATTCCGGGACTGGAAATAGCCGGCACCATCACCGCCCTTGGCGAAGGCGTTGAACGTTGGCACATTGGCGATAAAGTTTGCGGACTGGTAAGTGGTGGCGGCTATGCGGAGTATTGTACCATTCCCGAAGGCCAGTGCCTGCCCATACCCGAAAACCTCTCCTTAGCCGAAGCAGCATCCCTGCCCGAAACTTATTTTACGGTGTGGAGCAACGTGTTCGACCGCGCTAAACTACTGCCCGGCGAAACATTATTAGTGCACGGCGGCACCAGTGGCATCGGCGTGGCGGCCATACAAATGGCAAAAGCTTTGGGCAGCACGGTATATATTACCGCAGGCAGCGACGAGAAATGCAAGTTTTGCGAACAGTTGGGCGCCACAAAAGCCATCAACTATAAAACCGAAAACTTTAGGGATGCCATCAAACTACTGACCGGCAGCAAAGGTGTCAACGTGATTCTCGATATGGTTGGCGGCGATTATACCCCCGACAATATCAAATCATTAGGCTACGATGGGCGCCTGGTGGTGATAAGCGCACTCAAAGGCAAAGATGCGACAATCGACCTCAACCTCATTACGCATAAGCGCCTCACCATTACCGGCTCGGCTTTGCGTGTGCGCGATACGGCCTTTAAAAGCACTATCGCCCGAAATTTGGAGCAACACATATGGCCGCTGTTGGCATCGGGCCAAATAAAGCCTGTGCTTTATAAAACTTTCCCTTTCGGGGATGTGGCCGGTGCACACCGCCTGATGGAAAGCAGCGAACACATTGGTAAAATCGTACTGACTTTTGGTGATTGACGCCAAATAAAAAATCGATAAATTGCCTCATGAAATCAAGAAACTTTGTTTGGTATTGGAATGTCTTACACTACTCTGTCTATCGATTTTTAAAAAACCAATCTTTCACAAACCCTACTATTCATGCAGGGTCCTTTATGGGAATTTTAGTCATGAATATAGATTGGGCGCTATTCAATGTTTGCCAGTTATTTTTCCATGAGTCACTAAGTGATTGGTCATTTAAAAATCAAACCAACGGTGCATTGTTTTTAGGTACTATAATATTGCCAGCTTTTTTATTTAACTATTTTCTTTTATTCAAGAACAGTAAATATGTAGCGTACTTTGCCGAATTTGATGATTTTAATTCGGATAAAAAGCAACGATACTTTTGGGTAAGTATCGTTAGCATTTTACTGATTTGGATGTTTTTTTTATTAAGCTTCAAATTCACTCGATAATTATCCAAATAAATTCAAACTTAGTATTACCGTTTTCTGAATAGCTAATGTTTAATAACAATTATTTCTCATGAAAAAAAACCTGCGTTTATTGCTTACAATTGTTGGAATTCTAATATTTAAAACAGCTTTTTGTCAGTCTGACAAGGACGTTATCGTACTGCATAACCTCACCTGGGACAAAAACGCGCATGCCGGTTTTAAAGAACTGATCATCCCATCGGCCGGCAGCACCTTACAGGGTTTTATGTATACACCCAACGGCAAACAAAAACACCCTACTCTGTTGATGCTGCACGGCTACCCCGGCAACGAAAAAAACCTCGACCTGGCACAAGTGGTACGCGCCCACGGTTGGAACGTTATCTATTTCGATTACCGCGGCTCCTGGGGCAGTCCCGGCAAGTTCAGCTTTAAAAACTGTGTGGAGGACGTGGTAAATGCTGTAGCTTACTGCAAAAAAAATGCCGATGCGCTGCAAATCGATACCGCTAACATGGCACTCTTTGGGCATAGCATGGGCGGCTGGATATGCTTAAAGGCCCTGCAACAATTGCCTGGAGTTAAAAAAGGTTTCGCCTTATCCACCTGGAATATTTATGGGGAGGTAAAAGCAGCCAAAAATGCACAGGAGCTCGAAAACATCATCAAAGCAAACGATAATGAACCATCTTTTGTATTGAACACTACGGGTGCCGAACTGTTTGGCGCGGTAATGACCAATCCATCATTTTACGATTTAACCAACGACGGCAAAGCCCTCGCCAACAAACAAATTGTGATGCTCGACGAGCATACCCGCAACAAACCCATTGCCGATGCGATAAAAACAGGCCACAAAACCTACTTCGATTACCAGGTTTGGGATACCGACCATCCTTTCAGCAACAAACGGGTATCGCTGATGAAAAAGGTGTTACAGTTTTTGGACCAATAGTACCATTATGATAACGCTAACTATTCACCTTCCTGACAATAACTCAGAAGTTATATCAACTATTTCTTCACTTGTTACAAATGCAGGTGGCGATATCTATATGCATTCGGATGATGACCTTAATACATACGAATTTAAATCGCTAAAACGGGGATACAAGGAAGCTCTATTAATAAAAGACAGTAAGCTGAAAGGGATTCCATATTCCGAACTGTGGAATGATTGAACAAAAAAAACCGCCCCAATATCCCGATAGCTATCGGGACAGGGCGGCTCTCACTCAATCAAACTTTATATCAAATCAAACAAACTCTTGTTATGGGAACATCACACCATTGTAAGCCGAAACATTGGCCAGCGGTATGTTCGAACCATATTGGTTATTGATAGCCGTAATAAACTGATTGGCCACAATGGCATAACCACGCGGGGTTAAATGCACCCCATCCAGCGAAAATATGCCCCCGCTGATATAGTTGGAGTTTAAACTCAAACCGTTTATCAAATAGCCATTGGCTTTAATATTTGACAGGAAGGTAAACGCATCAAACACTGCCAGCCCTTTTGATGATGCCACCGATTTAATGGTGTTATTAAAAGATGCCACATGGCTTCTAACCAAAGCAATTTCATTGGCATCCAACACATATTTAGACTCGATAGGGTTACGCGGGTCTAAACCGTAAGGGTATGTACCAACACCTGCAGTAGTTGAACCGATAAGGCTGGTAGGGAAGGTTAAAACAAATAAGTCGCTCGCGGTAGCTGGTCGGTATGCATAATTAGTGCCGATTGGATCAGCAGCCAAAATATAAATATTCTGAATACTTGGAATCGATTTTTGCACCCCGGCTAAAATAGCAGCATACGTTACCGTATTAAAATAAGGTATGGTAGTTACGTCGGGTATAGTGGCGCAGGCGCCTTTTTGGCCGTTGGCGGTTAACCTGCTTATCAAGGTAGTGTATTTACTGCTAAAGGTACCTACATCGGTTAGCACATCGCCGGCGCCGCCGCTGGTAGCATAGGCCAAGGCATCGTTATTACCCAACCAGTTAGTAAAAAAGGTAAATGGTTGCGCTGTAATAAAATCAAGGTACTGTGTGGTATTGGTTGGCGAGTTGCCAGGCAACAAACGCTCGTAGTACGGGTTGCCGTTACCATAAGCCGGGTTATCAATGTCGTTCAGCTTAATGCCCGGTACACCATAGTTCTCTAAAGCTCCGGTATACTTGGTAAACAATGGTATGGTGCCTAATCCCGGTAAGGTAATGGTACCCCTTACGGCTGTTGCCGCAACTGCGGTTAGTTGTGGGTTGCCGCTCGCATCAAAACCGGTCAGCTTTTGGTAACCTGTACCACTGGCCTGGCTTGGGCTAAACAAGGGCTGCGTAAAGCTGCCCGCGCCAACTATCTGCATTTGCTGCGCGATAATGCTGGGATACGAGTTTAATTGCCCTGCCAGGTATAAACCACCATCGGCATAACCTGCGGTTAACGAGTTACCTACCGCTATGTAGCGTGTAAAGTTTGCCGACCCTGATGTAGCGGTTGGCGTAGTGATAACCGGCTTGCAAGCTGCAAAAAGCACCGATGCCGCCAGTATATATAAGTAATTTTTAAAGTTCTTCATGTTCATCTAATTTATGTTACCAGTGATAGGCCAATGATACGCCCGGTATATATACGTTGGTTTGGAAGGTACCCGACAGGTTGCTCTGCAGGTTAGTTTGCGTACGGCTCATTAAATGCTCAAATTCAAACGCTGCGTCGATATCCAGGTTTTTCATCGCTTTTATGCCTATGCCAACAGTTCCGTAAACGCGGTTGGCATCGGGTGCCTCGGGTGTTACATAACCATCCTTAACTGCTGTTGTGGCATAACCGCCACCAAAACGGATAAAGGTTTTGGCATCGGCCTGATACTGCGCGCCTGCCCTAAAATCGTATGCATCCTGATAGTTACGTGCCGATACGGTGTTTTGCAATGCCGGTGTAGTGGTTCCGTAATCAAACTCCAAAGTTTTATAAACCGACCACATTACCCAGTTAAAGTCAAAAGCAACGGTCCAGTCTTTACTTGGCGAGTAGCCAATACCCAAAGAACTGGTAGCCGGCAGTGGAATAGATGAAGTAAATGTATTAGGCGATGGGAAACTTGTTGCCAACGAAGCCGGAACTGTAAAAGTAGCCGGTGCATTGCTGATGGTGGTGGTAACCTGCGAGCGGTAATCTATACCGAAAGTCAGTTTACTACTTGCTTTAATGAATACGCCCACGTTATAACCGGTACCGTGCCCGCTGCCTTTTAATTCAGCTTGGCCATCTTGTCCGTTTGAGTTGGCCAATGGTATAGCCTGGGTCAAATCAACGCTGCCGTAATCGTAAACAAAGCCTGCACCCACGCTGATGGCGTCGCACAATTTGTAGCTTATGGTTGGTTGAAAGTAGATGGCCTTCAGGTTGAGGCTTTCCAACACGTATTTGCCGCTCCAGGTATTGCCCCAGTTGGTTAAGCCGCCAAAAGGTGTATAAATACCCATGCCAAATTTAAGGTTGGAGTGCTTTGGCCCCCATACACCATAAATATTAAAGGGTGTAGCTACCTGGTTCGATGTGTTTTCTTGTTGGCTTGAGCCCGCTGCTAAAAACGATGACTCAAAAAACAAAGGGTTTATACCTCCCTGAATGTAGTTTTCGGGCAGCATGGCTACCGCGCCGGGGTTAAACAGAACAGATGCACCGTCCTGCAACAAGCCTGTGCCTGTGTGGCCCATACCAATCTGCTTTTCTCCGTGCAAATTGACCTGGAAGCCTTGTGACATACCTAAAAAAGGCAATACCACTAAGGCCAGTAGTAGTAATTTTCTCATAATTGGTTTTTTTTGGTTTTATCCAGTAAAAGGTAATTGGTATGCAAACATAATAAAAATTACTATGCTAACATAGTAATTTTTTAAATATTTTTTAGGGTCAAACCTTAAATTTTAAACGGTAACAAATTCTTTTATCGAAGTGTTTGATTATCGGTACAAAAGCTTATTTTTGCAACCCGAAACAGGGCATGGTTAACACCACGTTACTGTACAATATTTAAAACAACAGAATAAGCTCAATAGTATGCCAAACATTGGAAAAATAGCTCAGATTATCGGCCCGGTAGTTGACGTGAGTTTTGCAGATGCCCATCTCCCTAAAATTTACGACGCTTTAGAGATCACTAAAGAAAACGGCCAAAAAATTATCCTCGAAGTTCAACAACACTTAGGCGAAGACCGTGTTCGCGCCATCGCGATGGACTCGACCGACGGTTTATTGCGCGGGATGCCGGTTTTAGATACGCAATCGGCCATTAAAATGCCGGTTGGCGATCAAATCAAAGGCCGCTTGTTCAATGTGGTTGGCGAAGCTATTGATGGTATAGATACGATAGATAACTCAAACGGTTATCCAATCCACAACCTGCCCCCAAAATTCGACCAGCTTTCAACCGAAACTGAAGTGCTTTTTACAGGTATCAAAGTTATCGACCTGTTGGAGCCTTACGTAAAAGGTGGTAAAATTGGTTTGTTCGGTGGTGCCGGTGTTGGTAAAACCGTATTGATCATGGAACTGGTAAACAACATTGCTAAAGCTTATGCCGGTCTGTCGGTATTTGCCGGTGTAGGTGAGCGTACCCGCGAAGGAAATGACTTGCTGCGTGAGTTTATCGAATCGAACGTAATTAACTACGGCGACGCTTTCAAACATTCGATGGAAGAAGGCGGCTGGGATTTGAGCGTTGTTGATAAAGAAAAATTAAAAGAATCGAAAGCAACATTGGTGTTTGGCCAAATGAACGAGCCTCCCGGTGCACGTGCACGTGTGGCCCTTTCAGGTTTAACTGTTGCCGAATATTACCGTGATGGCGAAGGCGAAGGCCAGGGTAAAGACATCCTTTTCTTCGTTGATAACATCTTCCGTTTTACCCAGGCGGGTGCCGAAGTATCGGCTTTGTTAGGTCGTATGCCATCGGCGGTAGGTTACCAGCCAACACTGGCCACCGAAATGGGCTTGATGCAGGAACGTATCACCTCAACAAAACGCGGCTCAATTACATCAGTACAGGCCGTTTACGTACCTGCGGATGACTTGACCGACCCTGCACCGGCAACAACATTTGCCCACTTGGATGCTACTACTGTATTATCACGTAAAATTGCCGAGTTGGGTATCTACCCTGCGGTGGATCCTTTGGATTCAACTTCGCGTATTTTGAACCCTGTGGTTTTAGGCGATGAGCACTACAACACCGCTCAACGTGTTAAAGAAACCTTGCAACGTTACAAAGAGCTACAGGATATCATCGCCATCTTAGGTATGGACGAGCTATCTGAAGAAGATAAATTGGTAGTATCGCGCGCACGCCGTGTTCAACGTTTCTTATCACAACCTTTCCACGTTGCCGAGCAGTTCACCGGTTTAAAAGGTGTGTTGGTTGACATTAAAGATACCATCAAAGGTTTCAACATGATTATGGATGGCGAAGTAGATGAATATCCTGAGGCAGCGTTCAACCTGGTAGGCAGCATTGAAGATGCTATTGAGAAAGGTAAAAAGTTATTGGCTGAAGCGAACAATTAGTATTGAGATATGCGTATTACGTATTGAGACTGAACTTCTCATATCGCACTACGCAATACCCACTACGCAATACGCAAAAAAATGAATTTAGAAATATTAACACCCGATAAAAAGATATACGAAGGCGAAGTGCGTTCGGTAACCGTACCGGGTACTATGGGTTCGTTCGAGATATTGAACAACCACGCGCCTATCATCTCGACAATGGAAGATGGCAAAGTGATTGTACGTACAGGCGCCAAAGAAGAAGTTTTTTTGGTAAAAGGCGGTGTTGTTGAAGTGTTGAACAACAATGTAATGGTTTTAGCCGAATCGGCAACAGCCAAATAAGTTATTCTTTTTCATCAAAAAAGGCATCTTAATTAAGATGCCTTTTTTGTTTCTAATTTTCTACAATTAAAATTTTAACCCATTTATCCAATCGCTCACCTTTTTTAAGGCCGCCGGGTTAAAGGTTTCGTCTATTTTCTCGTAAGGCACAATGGGCCCGGCCGTTGTTTTTTGAAAAAAGTGGTTCAGGTCTGTCATGGGTGCTATTTCAAAATGCTTGTTACCGCCTGCTTGTAAAGCGCCTTCAATGGCTTTCAAATTTTCATCGCAGCGCACTACCATATCCAATGTGCCGTTAATGGCCAAAACGGGGCATTGCAGTTTCGATATAAATTGTGTTGGCTCCAATGCCACATACTTCCGGAACCAGGTACCCGAATAATTCTGTCCTTTGTAAATATCGCTCAATGTTTTGGGTTGCATGCCCAGTACCAAACCATCTGCCGATTTCGCGGCTTCTTTATAAACCAGCGCCTCTATGCCTTTGTCTATGTCAGCGGCGCTTAAGCCGGGGTTCTTTATTATATAGGCATATACTTTGTCTACCATCGCGGCAGCGCTCTCACTTGCCGACAATGCGGTACCCTCGCGCAGAATTTGCTTCAATGGAACGCCCGGCCCGGCAAGCAATACCACAAAATCTATATTACTATTCCTCGATGCCGCTATTGATACCATCACACCGCCCTCACTATGTCCTATCAGCCCTACCTTCATCCCCTTAAGGTCGGGGCGCGTTTTAATATAACTAACTATCGCTTCGGCGTCATCCGCAAAATCATAAGTGGTTGCGCTTGCAAAATCACCGGTCGAACTGCCAACGCCCCGGTCATCACATCTCAGCACGGCTATCCCGTTTCTGGTCAGCCAGTCGGACAAAACCAAAAAAGGGCGATGGTCAAACATTTCCTCATCCCTGTTCTCCGGGCCCGACCCGGTAACCAATACCACTATTTTTTCAGCTTTCTTATTGCGGGGCATGGTTAATGTGCCGGCAAGCTGAACACCCGCTTTGGCATTCGTTATCGTTACTTCTTCCCTTATATATGGAAAATCCTTCGGGTCCTGCGGCCGCCTTACCTGGGTATTGGCCGAATCGCGGGTAAGCGTCATGGGCAAAGCCAGTCCGCCCTGGCTAAAAGTACCACTCACTTTATTACTATCCGGCTTATATTTGCCTTTGTAAATAAAAACACCGCCCGGGCCGCCCATAGTCAGCACGTTGCTTTCGAAAGATATACCCAACATCGGGACACCCACGAGTTTTTGCGCCGGGCTGTCCATGGTCGATGCGTATTCGTTATTCTCTTTGCTGATATGAAAAACCAGCACAAACTTGCCGCCCGGCGTCATCAACGCGCCGTACCAGGTACCTTCAATGCTTTGTGCAAAACCACCCCAAAACACGAAGGAAAAAATTAGGATTAAGGTAATTTTCCTCATGTAAAATCACTTTCAAATTACAATAAAAAATACATGGATTGTTTAACAGGCTTTGCTCTCTAAAAATGCAAATTTTTTTCGGTAGTAGCCAAATTTAAGCAGAATTTATGACTAAAATCACAAAACAACATTTACTATACCGTATACCGAATTTAACTTTGGTATACGGTACGCAATTATAAATTCTACAAATACTAAAATATCAATATCTTATTCTGATATTTACAAAATATCAAAATTATATACTAATTACAAATAAATGACATGGCCTATTGATACTTAAAATCAAACAGCCTAAATTACAGCTATACAATTTAAACAAACTGAACCCATGAAAATGATAAGCAAAATGAGAGGATTTTTTTCTGTCATCAATGGATTTTTGCTGAGCCTGCTGGGTATTCAAAACAACCTGGCGCTGGTGCCTGTGCCAATAAAGAGAACGCGTTTTAACCAATAATAAACCATAATAAACTAAAGCGCCTTCTCACAAAAAATTTGAAGGCGCTTTTTTATACTACCAAATTTCTACAACCGAACAAAAAAATGAGTTTAACTAACGATACGCTCGCCGCTACCGAACTGAACAAGTACAGCAAAGTACTCACACAAGACCCTACCCAACCTGCCGCGCAGGCCATGCTTTACGGTATTGGCTTAACCGACGAGGATATGAAGAAGGCGCAGGTGGGTGTGGCAAGTATGGGTTACGATGGCAATACCTGTAACATGCACCTGAACGATTTGGCCAAGCTGGTTAAACAGGGCATTTGGGATGAGGATTTGGTGGGCCTGATATTCCATACCATTGGCGTGAGCGATGGCATGAGCAACGGCACAGAGGGTATGCGTTATAGCTTAGTGAGCCGCGACGTTATTGCCGACTCGATAGAAGCCGTATGCGGCGCTCAATATTATGATGGATTGATCACCTTGCCGGGATGCGATAAGAACATGCCGGGCTCTATTATGGCCATGGGCCGTTTAAACCGTCCGTCCATCATGGTATATGGTGGCACCATCAAACCGGGCCATTATAAAGGTGAAGATTTGAACATCGTATCGGCTTTTGAAGCCTTGGGTAAAAAGATAGCCGGACAAATTGATGATATCGATTTTATGGGCATTATAAAAAATGCCTGCCCAAGCGCCGGTGCATGCGGTGGTATTTATACCGCCAATACTATGGCCGCGGCTATCGAGGCTTTGGGCATGAGCTTGCCTTACTCCTCTTCCAATCCCGCTTTAAGCGAAGACAAAAAAGCGGAATGCTTAGCGGCAGGTAAAGCCATTAAGATATTGTTGAAGAAAGATATTAAACCGAGCGACATCATGACCCGCCAGGCATTTGAGAACGCGATAGTTACCATTATGGTACTTGGCGGCTCAACCAACGCGGTATTGCACATGATAGCCATGGCAAAAAGTGTAGGTGTTAAATTAACTCAGGACGATTTTCAATCGGTGAGTAACCGTATCCCTGTTTTGGCTGATATGAAGCCAAGCGGTAAATACATGATGGAAGACCTGCACAATATTGGCGGTGTACCTGCTGTAATGAAATACCTGTTGAAAAAAGGCTGGATAGATGGAACTTGTTTAACCGTTACCGGGAAGACCATTGCCGAGAACCTGGTCGATGTTCCGGAACTGGATTTCGATTCACAAAAAATCATTTTCCCTTCCGAAAACCCGATAAAAGCCACCGGCCACTTACAGATATTATACGGAAACCTGGCCGAAGGTGGTAGCGTTGCCAAAATAAGCGGCAAAGAAGGTACGCACTTTGAAGGCCCCGCACGTGTATTCGATGGCGAGTTTGAACTGATTGCCGGCATACAAAGCGGTAAAGTTAAAGCCGGCGATGTAGTGGTTATTAAAAATGTTGGCCCCAAAGGCGCACCCGGCATGCCCGAAATGCTAAAACCCACCTCGGCCATATTTGGCGCGGGTTTGGGCAGTTCGGTAGCTTTGATTACCGATGGCCGCTTTAGCGGTGGCACACACGGTTTCGTGGTAGGCCACATCACACCC
This sequence comes from uncultured Mucilaginibacter sp., assembly GCF_903893715.1. Taxonomy (GTDB): domain Bacteria; phylum Bacteroidota; class Bacteroidia; order Sphingobacteriales; family Sphingobacteriaceae; genus Mucilaginibacter. The sequence continues at coordinate 16,433 of NZ_CAITNG010000086.1, read as the reverse complement.
GAAAGTTTCGATGGCGGTTTGATAGGTATGGTTCAGGATAATGACAAGATCATTATTGATGCCACAACAAACGCCATCAACCTGATAATAAGTCCCGAAGAAATTGCCAAAAGGAAAGCGGCATGGAAACAGCCCGCGCTCCGAGTCAGCAGAGGATTATTGTACAAATACGCAAAATCGGTAAGCACCGCCGCAGAGGGTTGCGTTACTGATGAGAGCTAAAAGCCGAAAGCTGAAAGCAAAGAGAGAATCACAAATAAAATAAATCCGAAATCGAACATTCGATATCCGAAATATAAAAATATGGAAGTTACACAGGAAATAACAATGGAAACCCCGAAGAAGGAAACTGTAGAAGTTACCGGCTCGGTGGCATTATTGGAAGCACTGATAACAGAAGGCGTTGAAACCATTTTTGGCTACCCGGGAGGTGCCATTATGCCGATATACGACGCCCTTTACGATTACAACGACAAATTGCAACACATACTTGTTCGCCACGAACAAGGTGGTATACACGCCGGTCAGGGCTATGCGCGCTCATCTGGCAAAGTGGGCGTGGTTTTCGCTACAAGCGGACCGGGCGCTACCAACCTGATCACCGGCTTGGCCGATGCTCAGATAGACAGCACTCCCTTGGTATGTATCACCGGTCAGGTATTCGCGCACCTTTTAGGTACCGATGCTTTCCAGGAAACCGACGTCATCAACATCACTACCCCGGTTACCAAATGGAACTACCAGGTAACTGATGCACGTGAGATACCTGAGGCTATCGCCAAAGCGTTCTACATTGCGAAAAGCGGCCGCCCGGGACCGGTATTAATCGACATCACCAAAAACGCCCAGATACAGAAATTCGATTTTGAAGGGTATACCCCATGCCATCACATCCGCAGTTATAAACCAAAACCGGTAGTTAGGCATTCTTACGTTGAGCAGGCAGCCGCATTGATCAATCAGGCTAAAAAGCCATTTATCTTATTCGGACAAGGTGTGATATTGGGCAGTGCCGAACAGGAGTTCAAAACATTTGTCGAAAAAAGCGGTATCCCCGCCGCATGGACCGTTTTGGGCGCTGGCGCTTTGCCTACCGGCCACCCTCTAAATGTAGGCATGTTGGGTATGCATGGTAACTATGGGCCAAACGTATTAACCAACGAATGCGACGTACTCATCGCGATAGGGATGCGTTTTGACGACCGTGTAACCGGCCGTTTAGATAAATACGCCAAACAAGCCCAGGTTGTCCATTTGGATATCGACCCTGCCGAGATCGATAAGAACGTAAAATCGACCGTACCTGTTTGGGGCGATTGTAAAGAGACTTTGCCATTACTTACTGCATTGGTCGAAGAAAAACAACATACCGCATGGCTGGCCAAGTTTAACGACTATACCCGCCAGGAAGTTGAAGCCGTTATCGAAAAAGAACTGAACCCAACCTCGGGCGAAATGACCATGGGCGAGGTAATCAAACAACTAAACGACCTGACTTTAGGCGAGGCAGTTATTGTTACCGACGTAGGTCAGCACCAAATGGTGGCCTGTAGGTATGCTATCTTCAATAAAACCCGCAGCAATGTTACCAGCGGCGGTTTAGGTACCATGGGCTTTGCCCTGCCTGCCGCCATCGGCGCTAAGTTTGGCACACCCGACCGCGAAGTTGTCGCCATCATCGGCGATGGTGGTTTCCAGATGACCTGCCAGGAACTGGGCACCATTATGCAAACAGGCATCAACGTAAAGATCATTATTTTGAATAACCGTTTCCTCGGCATGGTTCGCCAATGGCAGGAGCTGTTTAACGAGAAACGTTACTCATTTGTCGATATCCAGAGCCCGAATTTTGTAACACTTGCGAGTGCGTACGGCATCCCGGGTAAAACCATCAGCGAACGCGCAGACCTGCCCGGCGCATTGAAAGAAATGCTGGATTGTAAAGGTTCTTTCCTGTTGGAAGTAATGGTAACCAAAGAAAACAATGTATTCCCGATGGTACCACAGGGATGTAGTGTAAGCGAGATCAGGTTGAAATAGAGTCAAGAATCAAGAAGAAAGATCATGAGTGAATTAACAGATAAGCAGGAATATAACATCACGGTATATACCGAGAACCAGATCGGTTTGCTGAACCGCATCGCCATTATATTTACCCGCCGCAAAATAAATATCGACAGCCTGAACACTTCACCTTCCGAGGTCGACAGTATCCACCGTTTCAATATCGTCATCACCGAAACGGAAGACGTGGTGCGTAAAGTTTGCCGCCAGATAGAAAAACAGGTGGAGGTTTTAAAAGTATATTACCACACCAATGCCGATGTGATTTGGCAGGAAATGGCCCTATACAAAGTATCGACTGATATCATCGCCGAAAAGGTAAGCGTTGAGCGCCTGTTGCGCGAAAATGGCGCCCGTGCTGTGGTTATCCGTAAGGACTATACCATATTCGAAACCACCGGCCACCGCGAAGAAACCGACGCCCTTGTAGCTATCCTTCAACCCTACGGACTGATTGAATTTGTTCGCAGCGCCCGCATCGCCATCATTAAAGACAGCGATGGCTTTAACCGCAAACTGCGCGAATTTGAGCGCCTTGAACCGGGTGAGGATGTAATGGAAAACGAATACCTGGGCCAGGGGCAGAAGGTGTTTACGATGTGAGAATCAAGAGTCAAGAATTAAGAGAGTAATCAATATAAATCAAATCAATAACAACAATAATCGGTGAAATCAAAAAGCATCGGTAAAATCAAAAATTAAAAACAAACAAAATGGCAAAACTAAATTTCGGCGGCACTGAAGAGAATGTAGTAACCCGCGAAGAGTTCCCTTTAGCTAAAGCGCAGCAAGTATTAAAAAATGAAACTGTAGCGGTTATCGGATACGGCGTTCAGGGCCCCGGTCAGGCGTTAAACCAAAAAGACAACGGTATCAACGTAATTGTTGGTCAGCGTAAAGATTCAAAATCGTGGGATAAGGCAGTGCGCGACGGGTTTGTACCGGGCGTAACGCTTTTCGAAATTGAAGAAGCATTAGAAAAAGGAACCATCATTTGCTACCTGTTAAGCGATGCTGCACAGATTGCTTTATGGCCAACCGTTAAAAAACACCTAACCCCGGGCAAAGCATTGTATTTCTCTCACGGTTTCGGTATCACCTTTAAAGAGCAAACAGGCATCGTGCCTCCTGCCGATGTGGACGTATTTTTGGTTGCCCCTAAAGGTTCGGGTACTTCATTGCGCCGTATGTTCCTGCAAGGTCGTGGTTTAAATTCAAGCTACGCCATTTTCCAGGACGCTACAGGTAAAGCTTTCGAGCGCGTTATCGCTTTGGGTATTGCTGTAGGCAGCGGTTACCTGTTCGAAACCAACTTTAAAAAAGAAGTATACAGCGATTTAACCGGCGAACGTGGTACATTGATGGGATGTATCCAGGGTATTTTTGCCGCACAGTACGATGTATTGCGCGCCAATGGCCACTCACCTTCAGAAGCTTTCAACGAAACTGTTGAAGAATTAACACAATCGTTAATGCCTTTGGTTGCCGAAAATGGCATGGATTGGATGTATGCCAATTGCTCAACCACCGCGCAACGTGGTGCTTTGGATTGGTGGAAAAAATTCCGCGATGCTACTAAACCGGTATTTGAGGAATTGTACAAAAGTGTTGCCACAGGTAAAGAATCGCAACGTTCTATCGACCTGAACAGCCAACCGGATTATCGTGTAAAACTGGATGCCGAATTAGCCGAACTCCGCGAAAGCGAATTATGGCAGGCAGGCAAAACTGTACGCAGTTTACGCCCTGAGAACCAGCCGGTAGAAGCATAGAAAAAGCTGGAAGCTTAAAGCTAAAAGCAGAAAGCTGCTCAATATTACCATAGCGATGGGTTTGAAACCCATCGCTATTAAAAAAAAATCGGTGAAATTGAATTAAATCGGTGAAAACAAACAATGAAATGGAACGCTGAACTATATGACCAAAAACATGCTTTCGTATACCAATACGGCGAGAGTGTTTTGGAATTGCTGGGTGTACAACCCGGCGAGCGTATCCTTGATTTGGGTTGTGGTACCGGTTACCTCACGCAGCAAATCGCCGATTTGGGTGCCGATGTGGCAGGTATCGATTACTCGCCCGAAATGATACAGAAGGCGAAGCAAAGCCATCCCGAAGTATCGTTTAGTGTTGCCGATGCATCAAGGTTCAGTTTTACTGAGCCTTTTGATGCCGTATTCAGCAATGCGGCATTGCATTGGGTAAAAAACCACGATGCCATGATAAAATGCGTTTACCATAGTTTAAAACCCGGCGGTCGTTTTGTGGCCGAAATGGGTGGCAAAGGTAATGTGCAGCAATTGATAGCAGCTACCAAACAGGTACTGCTTAAACACGGCTACAGCAAACAGGCCGAAACCGAAATATGGCGTTTCCCAAGCCTGGGTGAATATACCAGCGAGTTGGAAAGCCATGGTTTTCGCGTAACGTTCGCCGTGCATTTTGACCGTCCTACTGCCCTGCAGGATGGCGAGCAAAGTGTAACAAAATGGATTGCCATGTTTGGCGAACAATATTTCGAAGGTGTGCCTTCGGATACAAAACAGCAAATGCTGAAAGAAATTACTGAAATACTGCGCCCGTTGTATTATAAAAAGGGGATTTGGTATTCGGATTATAAAAGATTGCGCTTCATTGCGGTGAAGCAGTGAATGATTGATTAATGCAGAGGTGAATGGTTAATTAAGTGGATTTAGTGAATGGATGGTAAAAACACCTGCTCACCTAATCAACTCAAAAACCACTTACGATAAATAAAATTTTAAAGGAAAAACTATGTTACACGATCCAAACCGCGTTTATGTTTTTGATACCACGCTTCGCGATGGCGAGCAGGTACCGGGCTGCCAATTGACAACCCCCGAAAAAATAGAAATAGCCCACGAACTGGAAGCTTTGGGCGTCGACATAATTGAAGCCGGTTTCCCGGTATCGAGCCCGGGCGATTTCCAAAGCGTGGTGGAGATATCAAAAGCCGTTAAAAACCCAACTGTTTGCGCATTGACCCGTGCCAACAAAGGCGATATTGATGCCGCTGTGGAGGCTTTGGCCTATGCCAAGCATCCGCGTATCCATACGGGCATTGGTTCATCGGATATGCACATCAAAACCAAGTTTAACAGCACCCGCGAAGAGATATTGGAGCGCGCCGTTGAGGCGGTGAAATACGCGAAGAAATCCGTCGAAGACATAGAATTTTACGCCGAAGATGCAGGCCGTGCGGATATCCGCTTTTTAGCCCAAATGATAGAGGCGGTCATCGCGGCAGGCGCCACCGTTGTCAATATCCCCGACACCAACGGCTACTGCCTGCCCGACCAATACGGCGAAAAAATAAAATTCCTCAAGGAAAACGTTAAAAATATCGACAAGGCAATTATCTCGGTTCATTGCCATAACGACCTCGGCCTGGCCACCGCCAACTCGATATTAGGCCTGCAAAACGGTGCCCGCCAAATAGAAGGCACCATCAACGGTATCGGCGAACGTGCAGGTAACACTTCGATAGAAGAAGTGGTGATGATCCTGAAAACGCACCCTATTTTAGGCCTCCATACCAATATCAACACTAAAAACTTTTACGAACTGAGCCGCATGGTAAGCACCCAAATGCGCATGCCGGTACAGCCCAATAAAGCCATTGTGGGCAGCAATGCTTTTGCGCATAGCTCGGGCATACACCAGGATGGTTTCCTGAAGAACCGCGAGAATTATGAAATTATCCGTCCTGAAGACGTTGGTTTCCCAAGCGCTACCATCGTGCTTACCGCGCGCAGTGGCAGGCATGCCCTAAAGTTCCATTTGGAGCGCTTAGGTTATAATTTAGATAAACAAGAGCTGGCCAATGCTTACACCCGTTTCCTGGTACTGGCCGATAGCAAATTAGATATTGATGATAACGATTTGACCGCCCTGATGGTCGGCATTAAACAAATGGCATAATCATCACAAAGAATAGTACATATACACAATCAGCAATAATAAAATGAGCAAAACATTATTTGATAAAGTGTGGGACAAGCACGTGGTACGCAAAATTGAAGGCGGCCCCGATGTCCTTTTTATCGACAGGCACCTGATACATGAGGTGACCAGCCCGGTAGCCTTTTTAGGTTTAAAAAGCAGGAATATTGGTGTTTTATACCCCAATCGTACCTTCGCCACGGCTGATCATAACACCCCTACCATCAACCAGCATTTACCCGTTGCCGATCCGCTTTCGGCCAACCAGCTACAAGCCTTGGAGACCAACTCTCATGAATACGGCATAAGCCATTGGGGTTTGGGCCATCAAAAAAATGGAATCGTTCACGTGGTAGGTCCTGAGTATGGCATTACCCAACCCGGCGCCACCATTGTTTGCGGCGACTCGCATACTTCAACGCACGGCGCCTTCGGTGCCATTGCTTTTGGTATCGGCACATCCGAAGTGGAAATGGTTTTGGCCACGCAATGCATCATGCAGCCAAAACCTAAAAAAATGCGCATCAATGTGAACGGTAAATTAGGCTTTGGCGTTACCCCGAAAGATGTGGCGCTATTCATTATCTCTCAATTGACTACCTCGGGCGCTACAGGTTATTTTGTGGAGTACGCGGGCGATGTGTTCGAAAACATGAGCATGGAAGGCCGTATGACGGTTTGTAATCTTAGTATCGAGATGGGCGCACGTGGCGGCATGATAGCACCCGACGAAACCACCATCAACTATGTTAAAGGCCGCGAGTTTAGCCCTAAAGGCGAAGCATGGGATAAAGCCTTAGCTTATTACAAAACCCTAAAAAGCGACCCTGATGCTGTTTTTGATAAAGAGTTGACTTTTGATGGTTCGAAAATTGAACCGATGATCACCTACGGTACCAACCCGGGTATGGGCATGGGCATTTCGAAAGATATTCCTGATGCTGCTGATGTGGAAGGCGGTGCCGCTACTTACGAGAAATCGTTAAAATACATGGGCTTCTCCGAAGGCGATCACATGATAGGCAAGCCGGTTGATTTTGTATTTGTGGGCAGTTGTACCAATGGCCGCATCGAAGATTTCCGTGCGTTTACCTCCCTGGTAAAAGGCAAACACAAAGCCGATAACGTTACTGCCTGGTTAGTACCCGGATCGCATATTGTGGAGGCGCAGATAAAAGAAGAAGGTTTGTTGGACATCCTGACCGAAGCCGGTTTCGTATTGCGTCAACCAGGCTGTTCCGCTTGTTTGGCCATGAACGACGATAAGGTTCCCGCAGGTAAATACGCGGTAAGTACCTCAAACCGTAACTTTGAAGGGCGCCAGGGCCCCGGTGCACGCACCATGCTGGCCAGTCCGCTGGTTGCCGCCGCGGCTGCCGTTACCGGTGTGGTTACTGATCCGAGGACGTTAATTGAAGAATTGGTTTAACAGTCCATAGACCATAGTCGATAGACCATGGATATTCATCTCACCATGGACTATGGACCATCGACTATTGACAAATATTAAAAAGAACAGAAATTATGGCTTACGATAAATTTACGGTATTGCAAAGCACAGCAGTACCGCTTCCGATAGAAAACATAGATACCGACCAAATCATTCCGGCCCGCTTTTTAAAAGCTACCGAGCGTGTTGGCTTTGGCGATAACCTCTTCCGCGACTGGCGTTACAACCCGGATAACAGCCCTAAGGCCGATTTCGTGTTGAACAACCCGAAATACAGTGGTAAAATATTGCTTGGCGGTAAAAACTTTGGCTCGGGCTCATCGCGCGAGCACGCTGCCTGGGCAGTTTACGATTACGGTTTCCGCGCCGTAGTATCGAGCTTTTTTGCCGACATCTTTAAAAACAACTGCTTAAACATTGGCGTATTGCCGGTACAAGTTAGCCCTGAGTTTGCCGACAAGATATTCGCGGCTATACATGCCGACCCTAAAACTGAACTGGAGATCAACCTTCCGGCGCAAACCATCACTTTGGTACCAACCGGCGAGAGCGAGAAATTCGACATCAGTCCGTACAAAAAGGACAACATGATCAATGGTTTTGATGATATTGATTACCTGCAAAGCATAAAGGGAGAAATAGAAGAGTTTGCGGCGCAATTGCCGCTTTAAGACTATTTGCCACAAAGGCACGAAGACACAAAAAATTAGTGCCTTTGTGCCTTCGTGGCTATAACCACATTAGCACTAAACCGTGTAAAACACCCTTATGGGACAATGGAAAAAAGGAAAATAGAGATAATGGATACCACGCTGCGCGACGGGGAGCAAACCTCTGGCGTATCGTTTTCTGTTTCAGAAAAGCTGACCATTACTCAATTGTTATTGGAAGAACTGCACGTGGACCGTGTGGAGATCGCCTCGGCACGTGTGTCGGACGGGGAGTTCAGCGCGGTTAAAGCGATATTGACCTGGGCGCATGAGCATGGTTACGCCGAACGCATCGAAGTGCTGTCGTTTGTAGATAACGGGGTATCGATTGATTGGATGGTAAACTCTGGTGTTAAGTTGCAGAATTTGTTAACCAAAGGTTCGATGAACCACCTGACGCACCAGCTGAAGAAAACACCGGAGCAGCATTTCGCCGAAATAAAACACATTATCAAACTCGCGGCAAGCAAAGGCATCAGCACCAATGTTTATTTGGAAGATTGGAGCAATGGTATGCGCAACTCGCCGGAGTACGTGTATCAGTATCTTGATTTCCTTTCGGGACAAAAAGTGAAACGCATCTTACTGCCCGATACGCTGGGTGTTTTGACGCCTGCGGAAACGTTCAAGTATTTGTCGGAGATAAAAGCAAAATATCCAAAACTACATTTTGATTTCCATGCGCATAATGATTACGACCTGGGAACGGCTAATGTTTTAGAAGCTGTCCGTGCCGGAATTGATGGTTTGCACCTGACCGTTAACGGTATGGGCGAGCGGGCAGGTAACGCCGCCTTGGCCAGCGCGGTAGCCGTGATAAAAGATTTTGCCCCCGAGGTGGATATCAAACTCAAAGAATCGTCTATTTATAAAGTAAGTAAACTGGTGGAGACCTTCTCGGGGGTACGTATACCTACCAATAAACCTATTGTTGGCGAAAACGTGTTTACCCAAACCGCAGGTATACACGCCGATGGCGATAACAAGAACAACCTGTACTTTAACGACCTGCTCCCCGAGCGTTTTGGCCGCAAGCGCGAGTATGCACTCGGCAAAACATCGGGCAAAGCCAATATCGAAAAAAACCTGCAGGAACTGGGTTTAAAGCTCAACGATGCCGACCTGAAAAAAGTTACCCAACGGGTAATTGAACTGGGCGACAGAAAAGAAACTGTAACCAAGGAAGACCTGCCCTACATCATATCCGACGTGCTGGACAGCAGCCTGTACGAGCAAAAAGTTATCGTCGGCTCGTATGTGTTGATGAACGCAATGGGTCTGCGCCCTTCGGCAACCATTTCGGTAACCATAGATGGCGAGGAATTTGAAGAAAACGCCCAGGGCGACGGCCAGTTTGATGCCTTTATGAACGCGCTGACCAAGGTGTACAACAAAAAGAAACGCCGCTTGCCAAAGCTCATCGACTATGCGGTACGTATAGCACCGGGCAGCAGCAGCGACGCACTTTGCGAAACCATCATCACCTGGGAAACCGACCAAAAGAAATTTATTACCCGCGGGCTGGACTCTGACCAAACGGTTTGTGCTATTAAGGCTACGCAGAAGATGCTGAACATAATATAGCAAGGCGCATGGCGCTTAGCGCAAAGCGTAAAAAATAGAATAACAACAAAGAAACATAAATCGGTGAAATCACTAATAATCAGTGAAATCACAAAAACAAAAAAACAAAATGAAATTGAATATCGCCCTTTTGGCAGGAGACGGGATTGGCCCCGAGGTTATAGACCAGGCCGTTAAAGTTTCGAACGCTGTCGCAAAAAAGTTTAACCATGAGATTGTATGGACCGCAGCCCTTACCGGCGCCGCTGCTATTGATGCCGTTGGCGAACCTTACCCCGACTCGACCCACGAAGTTTGCATGGCTGCTGATGCCGTATTGTTTGGCGCAATCGGCCATCCGCGTTTTGATAACGACCCTAAAGCCACTGTTCGCCCGGAGCAGGGTTTGCTGAAAATGCGTAAGAAACTGGGCCTTTTCGCGAATGTGAGGCCTACTTTTACTTTTCCATCGTTGATAGACAATTCTCCGCTAAAGCGCGAACGTATCGAGGGTACTGACCTGATCATCTTGCGTGAATTGACTGGTGGTATCTATTTTGGTGAACGTGGTCGCCTTGATGATGGTAACACCGCTTTTGATACCTGTACGTATACACGTGCCGAAGTTCAGCGTTTGGCTAAATTAGGTTTTGAGATGGCGATGACCCGCGGCAAACGTTTATGCTGTGTCGATAAAGCCAACGTATTGGAAACCTCACGCTTATGGCGCGAAACTGTGCAGGATATGGAAAAGGATTACCCGGAAGTTACTGTAGCTTACGAGTTTGTTGATGCCGTGGCGATGCGTTTGGTGCAATGGCCAAACAGCTACGATGTGTTGATTACCGAAAACCTTTTTGGCGATATTTTGACCGATGAGGCTTCTGTTATATCAGGTTCGATGGGTTTGATGCCCTCGGCTTCTATCGGTATCCACACTTCGCTGTTCGAGCCGATACATGGTTCGTACCCGCAGGCGGCAGGTAAGGATATCGCTAACCCATTAGCCACTGTATTATCAGCTGCCATGATGTTCGAAGATGCTTTTGGCTTGAAAGAAGAAGCCGAGCTGATACGTACCGTGGTAAACAAATCATTAGCTGAAGGCATTGTTACCGAAGACCTTGCCGGCAAAAACAAAGCCTACAAAACAAGCGAAGTAGGCGATTGGCTGGCTAAAAATATATAAGTACTTTTGTAAGGATAAACCGCCGCCCGCGCGAACGGGTGGCGGCTTTTAAATTACAAAACATGACTGCCGACAAACTCCACTACATTGCTGCATCGCAGCGATTGAAACACGTTGTTAAACATACCCCGCTAGAATACAACGCCGGCCTGTCGGAAAAATACCAATGCGAAATTTACTTTAAGCGCGAAGACCTGCAGGTAGTACGATCGTACAAACTGCGCGGCGCTTATAACATGATCAGTCAGCTGAGTGCCGAAGAGTTGGGCCGTGGCATTGTTGCCGCGAGCGCTGGCAACCACGCGCAGGGTGTGGCTTTTAGCTGCAATGCTTTAGGTACCCTCGGCGTGATATTTATGCCCGAACCCACCCCCCGCCAAAAGGTAAAACAAACCGAAATGTTTGGCGCGGGTAAAGTGAAGATCATCCTCGTTGGCGATACTTTTGACGATTGCCTTGCCGAGGCCCTTGCCTATACCAAAGCACATAACATGACCTTTATCCCGCCTTTTGATAATGAGCGCATTATTGAAGGTCAGGGCACTGTGGGTGTGGAGATATGGCAAGACCTGCCCGACGTAGAAGTGGTGATGATGCCAGTTGGTGGTGGCGGACTATCTGCCGGGGTGGGCGACTACCTTAAATCAAAAAATCCAAATATCCTGCTGGCCGGAGTTGAGCCGCAGGGCGCGCCATCGATGGTGAAGGCCATGGAAAAACACGAACCCGTTACCCTGAAAGAAATTGACCGCTTTGTGGATGGTGCCGCCGTAAAACGCGTAGGCGCACTTACTTACGAACTGTGCAGCCGCGTACTGGATGATATGCTTTTGGTGCCCGAGGGTAAGGTATGTACCACCATCCTGAAACTATATAACGAAGATGCCATTGTGGTGGAACCGGCAGGTGCCCTGTCAGTTTCCGCGCTCGACTTTTACAAGGAAAAAATAAAAGGCAAAAAGGTGGTCTGCATCATCAGCGGCGGCAATAACGATATTGAGCGCATGCAGGAGATCAAGGAGCGTTCGCTGCTGTATGAAGGCCTGAAGCATTACTTTGTGGTGCGTTTCCCGCAAAAGCCCGGCTCGCTCAAACTGTTTGTGACCAACGTTTTAGGCCCCGATGATGATATCACTCGTTTCGAGTTTATCAAAAAAACCAACCGAGAAAGCGGCCCGGCCTTAGTTGGCATCGAACTCAAAAACGCTTCGGATTACCCTTTACTGATGGCGCGTATGGAAGAGTATAAGTTTGAAGTGAAGGAGTTGAACCATGATTTGACTTTGTTTGAGTATATGGTGTAGGGTGAGCTAAAAGCTGAAAGCATAAAGCTAAAAGCTTAATACATTTTAGGTTAGGACGAACTATCGCCCAGTTAAGCGTCCACGCTTAACTGTAAAAGATCGTGAGCGTCCACGCTCACGGAAACCGACATCAGCGTGGACGCTGCTATTCATCGTCATTCAGGCGTGGACGCCTGAACGGGCGGGAGATGGACCAAATGACCAGGCAAGTGACCTCCAAAAAGTCCAACGTTTCCTTAACTCAAATGCGGAAACAAGTATCACAATTGAAAAGCAACAGCAGTTCAAAAGTGAAGAAACAGCAAAAATCATAGCATCGACGTAACGATACAACTTCATTCAGGCGGAGAAGCCTGAACGGGCGTGGGCACACGGAGAGCCAAAGTTAACAACTCAATCCCCAAACCATTTACCATAATTGCCTTAACTAATAATTGCAATAAAAACAGTACAGTGCCTATAAAATAAAAATAGGTAAATATAGATGCCACCAACAAAGTAAATGCGATTACAATGATATCTCCCGTTATCGAAATAGTATAAGAAATATTAACGAATCGCGTTCCATTTATATTAACTATATCAATTCTTGAATCGGGTAATCTTGTAAAATCTTTTAATCGAGAACTTAGTAATCGTCCATTGTCGTTGTCAAACTCAATCAAACTGTCAGATTCAGCGATAATGTTATAGTCCAGTTGCCTTAACTCTTGCAGAATATTCTTTCTCAAAACATCAGTTTCAAGGTTTGTTCGCATTTCAATGGAATATTTAACTTTCACATTAAATTTTTCCAGGATTAATTTCATATCAAACAGTATTTGTTAAAACTTTAGCCTACTGCCGGTCTTATCAACGTACCACAAAACTTATACATGGTGCGGTGATAACACCGACCATAAGCTGAGGGGAGGCCGCTGCAGACAACTCCTCAACCAACTTCTGCTAAAAGCGGCGTTTGAGGGTGTAATTCGTATTCATCAACCGGTTTCGAAAGCGTGGTCACAATTTGATTGTAGTTTTCCCGCAATTGATAAAGCATCATTCCGTACATGAAGGCTAATGAGAGATGGTTTCGTTTGTTTTTATATGTCCACAACAACAGATCCCGGTAATGCCTGCTGTCTTTATCCAACACAGCCAGTTTTATAATCGCTTTTATAAAATGGTATAGTTGCAACGCGGTATATTTTTCTTTTGTTTTAACGCCGCCATTTTTGGGAAACTCGTGCATGCTCAGAAAGGTTTTAACCCTTTTATAGGAATGTTCGGGAGGATAAATACTCGAAACTACCTCTAAAAAACCATTTTTTAAACGTTCGGCCCCCATCATGGGTATGATGTTTGTTTCCCCTTCCGAAAAGGTAAAATGCCGGGAGAGCCTGTTTTCGCGCTTCATCCTGTCGAACAACGCAGTACCCGGCGGCGCTTTTAATACATTCACAATAGGGATCGGGATGCCGCTTTCCTGTATAAAATCAACTATATTTTTAAAGCTATTCTCCTTATCCGTATCAAAGCCAACAATAAACCCGCCCATAATAGTAAAGCCTTCCTGGTGCAACTTATGGATGTTGCCCAATATGTCGCGCTTCAGGTTTTGATTTTTTAGCGAAGCTTTTAAGCTATCTGCCTCCGGGGTCTCGATGCCGATAAATACGTTCCTGAATTTAGCCTCAAGCAGCAGCCGCATCATTTCATCATCGTCCGCAAGGTTAATAGTGAGTTGTGTTATAAAATACAGGCCCGGGTTGGTTTTGTATTGCCAATCGATCAATGCCGGGAGCAATTCCGACTTCAGTATTTTTTTATTACCAATGAGGTTATCATCGGCAAAGAGCACGTTCTGCGTTTCGCCGGCTTTATTGATCAGCTCTAACTCCGCGATAACCTGTTCGGCCGACTTGGTACGCGGCTTCCGCCCGTACAGTGTGGTTACATCGCAAAAATCGCACAGGTAAGGGCAGCCGCGCGAAAACTGTATAATGGCGTACAGGTAGTCCTTCATATTGATCAAGTCCATCTGCGGCAGCGGCGTGAGGCTTACATCGGCAAACTCGGCTGTTTTATAGATTGGCTTGGCCTCACCTACCCTCAGGTCGGCAAGAAATAGCGGGAGCGTAATTTCGGCCTCATTCAAAACAAAATAATCGATGCCTTCAAAGCGCTCATGCTCGTGCGTAAACAAAGGGCCGCCGGCAACAATAGTGGCATTTTTACGCTTACATTGTGCTATAATTTTCCGTACAGATTCCTCCTGCACGTTCATGGCTGAAAGAAAAACCATATCGGCCCATTCAATGTCTTTATCGGTTAAGGGTTTTACATTGAGGTCGACAAGCTTTCGTTCCCAATCCTGAGGCAACATGGCCGCAACGGTTAATAAGCCCAGCGGAGGGAATGCCGCTTTTTTACCTACTAAAGCAGCGAGATGCCGGAAAGCATAAAACGAATCATACATTTCAGGATATACCAACAGGATCTTCATGCAAACGATATTTTTTATTTACCTTATGTATAAAATGGGCTACCTAACCTGGAGCCTAAGATACCGCTTTACTGATATAATTCATAATATCGGGTAGATTTGAGTTATTAAAAATATCATTATTTGTATCGGCGCTTGAGCTGGTGCAAGAATTAATATCAGCGTGGACGCTGATATTCAAAATCGTTCAGGCGAGGACGCCTGAACGGGCGGGGTATTTTGAAGCGCTACATGTCTACACTTTTTCCCAAGAATTAATAAAATTAACAGATGACCCGAATGCTTTACCTAAATTAGTACATAATGCAACAGGAAATAAAACAAAGGATGTTGGAGCGGGATTTGGTAATACGTTTAGGCATCAATTATGGCAGTCAATGCTCACTATGGCGTATGGTGAGGAAGATGCAAAAACAACAGGGAATTATCATGAAGCAGATGGGATTATAAATACCCAGCATGGAGATTTTATAAAAGACAACATAATAGATTTATTGAATAATAATTATGGTAGGGAATATGGTAAGAAATTTGACTTCAACACTGTAACAAAAGATATTATTAGCTTTACAGATTATTTGAACGGATTAGTTCAGCATTTAACATCTACAGTTGATGGTTATAAGAATGATAAAGATTATGATAATTTGAGAACTGGGAAAGTAAAACTTTTTGATATCAATAATGAAAATGTACAAAGAATTTTTGACTCACTTCAACTATTTGTGGATAGGCCGAGTTCCAAATAATAAAGCAAAAATCACTATTGTTTTATGTATGTGTTTACTGTTTTTCTCATGTAAAAGTGAAAGGAAACAAATTAGCATCTACCCTTTTACATTTGATATCTACGATAACTTAGATACAGTTCGTACTGTTTGCAAGAAGGAAGGGGTTAATTTGGGATTTGAAGACAGTAATGGCAGCGAATATGGTGGTAATACATTTCAGGATTATGTACGAAGGTTTGATATGGTGTACTTTATTTCCTGCTATTTTATTTCAAATGAATTAAATGGTGTTCGTATAGAAATTTTCAACGAAAAGCAAATTGATAATACGCTTTTAAATATGAAAATTCAAAAGTTAATTATGCCATCATTTAGGAATAAACTTGGCATTACCAATACTTTGGTTGTAGATACAATAGAAGCCTCATCAAAAGCAGATAATAAATATATATTTTTTGTTAGAACTCATTCGCTGGACAATAAATTAAAAAAAATTGGTATTAATACTCTGTAATGTATCAAAGCGGGGAGCGTTTCAAAATTGTGGGTAATTAACTAAACTTTCCAACCTGGGGTAGTGCATCAAAAATGTTGGTGGCAATTTTATAGAAAAATAGACTAACTTGGTAGTGTATCAAAAATGTTGGTATTTGCTTAACTCATTGAAAACCAATAATAACATTTAAGTCAAATAGCAATTAAATTTGAATGCGGGTGGTGCAGGGCATCATCCGCTTTGTTTTTGTGTAAAATAGCAAACGTAAATAACTGAGAGATGAACAAGTGTATCAAAAATGTTGGTATTGACCTAACCCCATGCTGGCGCGCGTGTGCCGTGGCTGTTGCGCAACGAACTTTTACAAGCATGTTAATTTTGTAGTAAATTGAGGTCCATTAGCTTTTATAACAACAGGGTCAAGTGTCACTTTAGGTTCTAACAGGTTCAATATAGCATCCCAAAGTTCTTTCTC
>NZ_CAITNG010000085.1 GCF_903893715.1 uncultured Mucilaginibacter sp. | reverse complement strand
TGTTTTCATGAAAAAATTATTGGTAGCTAATCGCGGTGAAATTGCCCTTAGGGTAATGCGTTCGGCCCGCGAAATGGGCATCAAAACAGTCGCTGTTTACTCTGATGCCGATGTGCACGCACTTCACGTCCGCTATGCTGATGAGGCTGTCAATATTGGTCCGACACCATCAAACCAATCGTACCTTGTTGGCGATAAAATTATCGAAGCCTGCCGCAAAACAGGTGCCGAAGCTATCCATCCCGGCTATGGGTTTTTATCAGAGAACGCTGCCTTCGCCCGGCAGGTGCGTGAGGCAGGCTTGATACTGGTCGGCCCATCTCCCGATGCCATGGAGATAATGGGCAACAAACTATCAGCTAAAGCAGCAGCCCTTCAATATAATATCCCGATGGTGCCCGGTACAGAAGAAGCCATCACCGATGTTGCTGAAGCAAAAAAAAGAGCGTCCGAAGTCGGCTTTCCAATCCTAATCAAAGCCGCAGCAGGTGGCGGAGGTAAGGGTATGCGCATAGTAGAAAGCGCAGACGCTTTTGAAGAGCAAATGGCATTGGCCGTATCCGAAGCAACCTCAGCTTTTGGCGATGGCTCGGTATTTATTGAACGTTACGTCTCCTCACCACGCCACATCGAGATACAGGTACTTGGCGACACACACGGCAATATTGTCCATCTTTTCGAACGCGATTGCTCGGTTCAACGCCGACATCAAAAAGTGGTAGAAGAAGCACCATCATCCATACTAACACCCGAACTCCGCGCACAAATGGGTAAATGTGCCGTCGATGTCGCCCGGTCTGTGAACTATACAGGTGCCGGAACAGTTGAGTTTATCATGGACGACAACCTCAACTTCTACTTTTTGGAAATGAACACCCGCTTGCAGGTGGAGCACCCCGTATCCGAACTGATAACAGGTATCGACCTCGTCAAAGAACAGATAAACATAGCGAGGGGCGAAGCATTGAGTTTCAAGCAGGAAGACCTCACTATAAAGGGCCATGCGATGGAATTGCGCGTGTATGCCGAAGACCCCACCAATGACTTTTTACCCGACATCGGTACACTCCAAACCTATAAAACTCCAAAAGGACCTGGTGTTAGGGTTGATGATGGCTTTGAGCAAGGTATGGAAATCCCGATTTATTACGACCCGATGATAGCCAAGCTCATCACCTATGGTAAAGACCGTACCGAAGCCATAGAGCGCATGGTGCGTGCCATAGATGAATACCAGATAACCGGCATAACCACAACACTCGGCTTTGGCAAATTTGTAATGCAACATGAGGCATTTACAAGCGGCAATTTTGATACCCATTTTGTAAAAAAATATTTCAAACCATCGGTATTGAAAAATGCAAGTGCCGATGAAGCTAACATAGCGGCTTTGATAATGGGGGGCTTGCTTAACACGGCAAAGAACACTAGTCATGCAGCCACTGTTGCGAACTCAGATACATCAAATTGGGTAAAAAACAGGAAGCAGATTTCATAATTGCCATCCTATATAAAATTATATGTTTACAGGGATAATTGAAACATTGGGCAACGTTACCCATTTGCAACATGATAAAGGCAATTTACACATTACCGTTGCTTCAGCCATATCAAACGAGTTGAAGATAGACCAGTCGGTGGCGCATAACGGCGTTTGCCTAACCGTTGTCGCGATAGCTGACGGTACACATACTGTAACTGCGATAGCGGAAACCCTTAGCAAAACCAACCTAGGGCAGCTAACCGTTGGTAGCCTCGTCAATCTGGAGCGCTGTATGCAAATGAATGCAAGGCTTGATGGGCATATCGTTCAAGGGCACGTTGACCAGACCGCCTCCTGCACTTCTTTTAAAACCTTGCTAGGCAGTTGGGAGTATCAATTCCAATACGACGCTTCCTTTGGCAATGTAACGGTGGAGAAAGGCTCTGTATGCGTCAATGGCATCAGCCTTACGGTGGTCAACTCCGGGCCCGATTATTTCTCCGTAGCCATAATACCCTACACCTTCGAGCATACCAATCTGCAACAGGTAAAAGAAGGCAGCGTTGTAAACCTCGAATTTGATATTATAGGAAAATATGTTGCACGTTTGATGCAACGTTAGTACCGCTCAATAGTCGCTGTAAACAATGCGGGTTACTT
>NZ_CAITNG010000084.1 GCF_903893715.1 uncultured Mucilaginibacter sp. | reverse complement strand
TTGAATATCACTTGCTGCATGGTTGGCCCTGATAACAATTCTTTCATTGTTACCGAATCGACTGTTGGCAACGACTTAATGCTTTGACCAAAGGTTTGCGTAAAAGCATAAAACGAAATCAGGAGTATAAGACCAATACTTTTTTCTAATTTAAATCGCATCATTTTTTATTAATACTTCCGAGAAATGCTATCAATACTTCATTAAAAAGTGTCTGTATTCTTTTGGTACGTTAGTAAAAAAACATGATGTTGCTCATGTCCCATTTTTAAATATACAGTTTTCGAATTTACTTGCTTTCGCAAATCACCTTACCCCCATTTACAACTTTGGTTTGCGTACGATTTCCGTTTAGCTTAAATACAATCGTTTCAGCTTCGTCTTTCCAATTGATTTGTGCCTGATTATTGCTAAAACCTATATTAGGTAGCTCGTCTCCATATTTAAAAGGGATTAGCAATACCTTATAGTTTACCAGCTTCGCCTTTGTACTGATCGCTAAACGATCATAATATTGTGTTTTAGCTTGTTTCGAATTAGACGGGCCGACTTCTGTACTTACTTTCATGA
Source organism: uncultured Mucilaginibacter sp. (assembly GCF_903893715.1). Lineage (GTDB taxonomy): Bacteria > Bacteroidota > Bacteroidia > Sphingobacteriales > Sphingobacteriaceae > Mucilaginibacter. The sequence continues at coordinate 2,285 of NZ_CAITNG010000084.1, read as the reverse complement.
GCGGTATAGATTCATCATTACTGTTATCCAACCCTAAAATATATACCAACAACAGCGGCTCACCTTTTTCCGGCTCGATCAATTGTTTTTTTGTTTGATCAGAAGCCGCTTTATAAGTCCGGTAAGCTAACACCACTTCATTCTTTTCAAGCCCGGCTATATTGGCTTGCCAAACGCCACCGTTAAGCATCGCCGTCCATTGGTAAGTGTGGTTTTTGTCGTCTTTTTTTAAATCATCGGTTATAATGCAAATAGGATGCTTGCCTCTTACCAACCCTACTGATCGGTATACGTATTCCATAGGATTAAATGGCGCCCGTGAAGTGGCTATATAATTTGAATACGTATAAGTTGCCCACCAAGGGCGCATTTTGTAATGTGATGTACCAGCAAACATTTTAAGATTTTGTTCCGACGGGTCAAGCTCCCAGTCGAGCGATTTCATTTTATCTTCCCAAATCTGCGCAGGTTGCGTCTGCCAACGATAAGTGTAAGAGTTTGTCAAATCGGCGGAAGCAAAACCGCCCAGTTCAGTTTCGGTTTCACCAAGGTACGTTGCTGCAGCCTGATAGCCGGTTCCAAGCCCTGAAGAACCCTCCGGCTCCGATTCTCCGTCAACCAAAACCTGATTATGGTATTTACCGTCATATACCTGCGGGAACGGGCTTTCGGTAAACCAGTTGATCCCGAGGGCAGAAAAATGGAACATGCCTGCATCAGCATGATGATGCCCGCCACCTAAATAATGATCCGGTCTCACCATCATATTGATCCAGGTGGCATTTGTTGAGGCATCGCTATATGCTGAAAACACCCCGTGTATCGGCGCATTGAATGTCAAAGGCAATTTCAAATCGGCACGGGTTGTTTGCTTGTAATCGGTATTATAAAGCAAGCTATGTACAAAACCCGGATACATTGGGCTGGGCATACGCAAGCGCGGCACTTTTGCTACATCTGATTTATAGGCTTCCGCATCAAAACGATCAAATTTCCATTCCCGGTACATTTCGTCCTTATCATCAAAATTGGCCGATTGAGATAGTAAGTAATCGGGAATACGGCTTTCCGGATAGAAAGATTTAAACTCTTCAATTGTTTGAAATGAAAAATTACTTTGGCTAAATGGAACATATTGCGTGCCACTGTTAACAATCACCTTTCCATCCGGGGATGTCATTTGTGTTTGCCCTTCTAATAGTCTGCGAACATTGGGATGCCCCCAAAGGTTGTCGCCACGACGCGCAAGCGTGATCATGGAAAGGGTGAAAAATTGCATCCCGCCGGGTGTCTTACCATTACTTTCATAAATAACACCCGATGGATCGATTCCCCATTCGGCAAATGATTTTACTGTTTCGCAATTCGATTCATAAGCTTCTTCATCAAATCCTTCAAGGCCTTCAATTGCTGCTAGAGCCAAGAAATTGGGTAAGTCCCAGGCAACCCAGTTAATATCCCTGAACCGCTTGGGTCCGTCCTGCCCATAACCCCGCCTTCCATAAGTTGCTTTAGCAATTACACGGCGCATCAAATCCTTCTCCTCAGCGTTCATCCATTTACCCGCAAAATCCAGGCTAAGCCCCAAATTCATGTGTGCCACAAGGCCATGAATATTGCGCCACGCGGTATTGGCGCCATTTCCGCCAACTTCAGAAACTGTACCGTCAGGGCGAGTATAACTGGTACCAAATTCCGAATCGCTTACTGCGTTGTATTCATCGATAAGGGGCTCGCGTAACTTAAAATAATTGGCAATAGCCGCCGCAGCCATCCTACCGTGCACGTTGTCGTTGGTCAGCAGGCAATACAATGCCATGTCGGCCAAACATTCGGGCACATACGCAATATGGGAATTGTAAATACCAGCAACCTCTCCTTTAAACATCTGCGGCAAGCCAGCTATTGCTCCCCCCGGAGGGTTGGCCGGCCATTCCAAACCATTCAAATCGCCTGTTGACAGTTTTAAAAATACTTTTCCGTCGCTGGTGGTCGGGTCCCAAAATGACTTTTTTAGCAAATACCCAACCTCGATCATCGACTGCTGGCCTGATTTACTACTATTGATCCGTTTTGCCAACATCGGAATATCTGCCTCGCTGAACAATATGCGAGGGTACACACCCGGTGCCGGTACTTTTGATCCCAATAAAGCTGTATTAAAGCCAGTATAATCATAGGCTGATTTGGGCGTGAAGGCCCAATTTGTTTCCGGACCATTTAAAACTTTCATTTGTTCAGGCGTCACTTTTACATGGTCGGTCCATTTGCCCTGCATTTTTAAC
>NZ_CAITNG010000083.1 GCF_903893715.1 uncultured Mucilaginibacter sp. | reverse complement strand
GGTGGAAGAGTCTCCATCGCCGTTCATGACGGAAAAACTGCGCAAAAAAATGGGCGAAGCCGCCATAAAAGGTGCCAAAGCCGTAAAATACGAAGGTGCCGGTACAGTAGAGTTTTTGGTGGACAAACACCGCAACTTTTATTTCATGGAAATGAACACCCGTATCCAGGTAGAGCATCCGGTTACCGAAGAGGTGATCAATTTTGATTTGATAAAAGAACAGATCAAAGTAGCCGCGGGTATCCCGATATCGGGTAAAAATTACGAGCCAACCATGTGTGCCATCGAGTGCCGCATCAATGCCGAAGACCCGTCGAAAGATTTCCGCCCGTCGCCGGGTAAAATTACCAATTTCCACTCGCCGGGTGGCCATGGTGTACGTATCGATACGCATGTGTATACCGGTTATGTGATACCGCCCAACTACGATTCTATGATTGCCAAGGTGATCTGTACGGCCCAAACCCGCGAAGAGGCTTTGAACACCATGCACCGTGCCTTGTCGGAATTTGTGATTGAGGGGGTTAAAACCACTATACCGTTCCATTTAAAATTATTGGCAGATCCAAACTTTAGGGCGGGTAATTTTACCACCAAGTTTATGGAAACGTTTGAGTTTTCCGAATAATCACTAAATTGCAACTTTAAAATGTAAGTACCGTTCTGTAAACCAAGAGTGGTACTTTTGTTTTTAACACAACCATGAGCGACGACAACAGATTCCTAAAAGCGATACGCAGCAAAACAAAAAGCCTCGAAAGCGAAATGTCGTTTTTCGATCATCTTGAAGTACTCAGGTGGCACCTCATCCGTGCGGCCCTCGCTGTTGTGGTTTTTGCCGGTGTTGCTTTTTATTACTTCCAGTCCATCTGGCAAAACATCATCATGGGTCCCAAAAATGGCGACTTTTTTACCTATCGCATGTTGTGCAAACTGGGTGTGTTGTTAAATAACAACGGCCTTTGTGTTACCAGTATCCCCGGCAAAATCATCAATACCGAAATGGCGGGTCAGTTCTCTATCCAGATCAATTCGTCTATCATGCTGGGTATCATCTTTGGTTTCCCGTATTTATTGTGGGAAATATGGCGCTTTGTTAAACCGGCTTTAAAGGAGAAAGAACAAAAAGCTACCAGCGGTTTCGTATTCTTCTCTTCAACTTTATTTATCGCGGGCATTCTTTTTGGATATTATGTGGTTTCGCCCTTGTCTATCCACTTCCTCACCAATTACCAAATCAGTCCTGATATTCAAAACACCTTCACTATCGACTCGTACCTTACCTCGGTAGCAACATTAACTTTGGTGAGCGGCCTGGTGTTCCAGTTGCCTATCGTGGTGTTTATACTCGCTACTTTAGGCATATTGACGCCCAAGTTTATGCGCGAAAAGCGCCGCTTTGCTATCATCATCATTATGGTGATCGCCATGCTGGTGACACCTACGCCCGACCCTACAACGATGCTGGTCGTGAGTGCGCCTTTGTTCGGCTTGTACGAGTTGAGCATATCTGTTGCGGCCCGCGTGCAAAAACGTAAACTCAAAAAAGAGCAGGAGTTCATGAACTCATAATTTTAGATAGATGCACAATTTAAAAATCGCCATCGGTGGCGATCATGCCGGATTCAGTTACAAGCAACAATTGCTGCAAACATTGCAGGTGGCGGAGCTGAAAGATTTTGGAACCTTTAGTTCCGACTCTGTAGATTACCCCGATTTTGCCCACCCTGTAGCCTCGGCTGTTGAGAGCGGCGAATTTGATTTCGGTATACTCATCTGCGGCAGCGCCAACGGTGTGGCCATAACCGCCAACAAACACCAGGGCATCCGTGCCGCTATTTGCTGGAACGAAGAACTGGCAAGCCTGGCACGCAGACATAACAACGCCAACATCGTATGCATCCCCGAGCGTTTTATCTCGTTTGAATTAGCCCAAAGCATCATCGAAATATTTTTTACGACAGAATTTGAAGGTGGCCGACACGCCAATCGTGTAAATAAAATTTCTTGTTAACTTAGGGTCAATTTTTTAACTGACCAAATGAAACAAATTTACACCACCGCTGTCGCGTTGGCATTGTCCGCCGGGCTATACGCCCAGGACCCGATAGCGCAAAAATACGCCTCGCTCATCACTGCCGATGACGCCAAAAAACATTTAAGCATCATCGCGTCCGACGCCTTTGAAGGCCGCGAAACCGGTAAACCCGGTGCCACCATGGCCGCCAACTACATCGAAGCAGAATTTAAACGCTTAGGCCTGCAGCCGCCTGTAAACGGCTCCTACTTTTTAAATGTACCCCTCGTCGAAAATTCGTTTACCGTAAAAACGCTCACCATCAACGGTACTTCCTACGCATACCGTAAACAATTTTATGCAAACGCATATAACACAGGTATTACTGCCGATAATGTAATTACAGCTACCGATTTTGTATATCTGAACCATAAAAAAGGTGGCGACCCTGCAGTGGAACTTGGCTCTACTGACATTACAGGCAAAGTGGTGCTATTGGTAAACGATGGCGAATCGCCCCCGAATGTTAGCAAACGCATCGATTTTATCCAGACCAAAAAACCGGCGTTGATACTGGCTACATCGGCCAACGTGGCCAACATATTAAAAAACCTATATGGCGGTCGCGGTAATGGCGGCGGTGGCCGTTTAACTATTAAAGAAGATGGTCCCATCCCCGTTTTGGCACCGGTTTACAATATTTCGGCCGAGGTTGCCGCGCAATTATTCGTCAACTCGGGCGAAACATTCGAAACGTTTCAGGCCTCGGGAGATGCCGACGGCTCACAACCCAACACGGTGTTGAAAGGGCAGATATCCACCACCATCAGTACCATTAGCAATGAGGCCAAAGCGGTCGATGTATTGGGTTATATGCCCGGTACCGACCTGAAGGATGAGGTGCTGGTATTTTCAGCACATTACGACCATATCGGCCTCACCACATCGGGTACCGACAAGGTGAACAACGGCGCCGATGATGATGGCTCGGGTACCACAGGTATTTTAGAAATTGCCAGAGCTTTCGCTGAAGCAAAAAAAGAAGGCCACGGCCCGCGCCGCAGCATTTTGTTTTTAGGCAACGTGGGCGAAGAGAAAGGATTATTGGGCTCAAAATACTATACCGACCACCCGGTTTTCCCGCTCGAAAAAACCATTACCGACCTCAATATCGATATGATAGGTCGTGTTGGTTATGACTACATCGGTAAACCCGATTCGGCAAATTATGTGTATGTGATAGGATCGGGCATGCTCAGTACCGACCTGCGCAAAGCCAATGAGCTCGCAAACAAAACCTACACCAAGCTCGATCTTGACTATAAATACGACGACCCTAACGACAAAAACCGTTTTTATTATCGGTCCGATCATTACAACTTTGCCAAACATGGCGTGCCCATTATTTTTTATTTTAATGGTACCCATGACGATTACCACCAACCCGGCGACGAAGTAAGCAAGATCAACTTTCCGCTGCTGGCCAAACGCGCGCAACTGGTGTTCTATACTGGCTGGGATCTGGCTAACCGCGATAAGCGCCCGGTCGTTGACGGGAATACCGGGAAACAGTAAGGATTATTTAAAATATAATGTAAAAAGGGTATGATTGGCTATCTCGATCGTATCCTTTTTATCATAATCGCTCTTTTAACAGAATCAAGTTTTAAATAAGTATATCTATAAAAAGTATTGAAGTAACCTTTACGATCATTGTGCGGAAAAGTCGCGAAGATCATGGTTGAGTCGGTAGGGAGTGTGAAGAGGCCTTGGACTGTTTTATTGTCCTCCTGCGATTTGAGGTCGATATAATAAGGGTATTTGGTGAAATCAACTTTATAGCTATATAGAACTGCAAAATTGCCGCCATCTTTTATTGTCGCCAAGCTGTCGCTAATGAAATTTACAAACTTATCCATGGAATACATCCACCAGCCCTTGAGGTGCAAAAGAGTTGGTTTTGTGATATAAGAATAATCTTTGCTGTCAATTTTCGTCAGTAACACCGTAATCGCTTTCTTGGGGTCTTTCTGTTCCTTAGTTTGCAAGGCGATGGTATTGTCGTTAACAAATTTTAATAAGTATTTTATTTCAATGGTATTGCCATCGCGGTTAATTCCGTATCGGGTGAACTCAATCGGGTCCTGATGTAAATCGAAACGACATCTGTAAATATCCCTGAAAAACCCTTTTTTGTCTTTGAAAATAAAAAGGCTGTCGTTTACAAAGATATACTCAACACTGTCTTTATGTACAATATTATTGGTCCGTAGCCATTTACCCACCAAATCTTTCATCGTCCGTGTTTGGCTAAAGCCCGATGTAGCACTAAAGATGATACAGATAAATACTGCCAAATATCTTTTATTCATGTCAATTGATTCAGTCCCTCAAAATAGTCATTATAAAACAACGTCGCAATCCGTGAAAACACCGAATTTGATAAGCGGCCTGTGTGGATAAAATAATCAGTGCAATCAACCCCTAATCGGTGTAATCAAAAAAATAATGCCGTATTTTTGATGTTATGACAACCATTGCCGACGAATTTTTGGTAGCGACTGAGGATAAGGTTTTTGACAGGGACCACCGACGCATATTGAATTACAATATCGGCAAGTACGATGTGGCCGTTGAACGTGGCCTGTCGCGGATAGCCAACCTCGAAAACGCCAAACGCAAGGCCCACATGATCAAGTGGAAAGTGATGGAGAACCTCGACAAGTTTTTGCCCGAGTTCGAGCTTAACTTTCAGCGCCGCGGCGGCAAGGTTATCTGGGCCAACGATTACAAAGAAGCCCAGGCCGAAATACTACAAATTATGCAGCGCGCCGGTGCCAAAACGGTGGTCAAATCCAAATCGATGGTCACCGAAGAAATCCACCTGAACGAGTTTTTGGAAAGCCACCAAATGGAGTCGTTAGAGACCGATTTGGGCGAATACATTGTTCAACTGCTCGGCCAGCCGCCATACCATATCGTTACCCCGGCCATGCACCTCAGCAAGGAAGACATCGCCAAACTTTTCCACGAGCGTTTTGATACACCCATCGACGCCACGCCCGAACAACTTACCCAAAAAGCCCGCGAACTGCTGCGCGAAAAATACCTCGCTGCCGATGTGGGCATTACCGGGGCTAACTTTTTGATTGCCGATACCGGCAGCATCGCTGTAAGCGAAAACGAAGGCAACGCGCGCCTTTGCACCACCTTCCCTAAAATACATGTCGCCATTGTGGGTATCGAAAAGATCATCCCATCCATGGCCGATCTCGACCTGTTCTGGCCCCTGCTCAGCACACACGGAACGGGTCAAAATCTTACGGTATACAACTCCATTTTAAGCGGCCCCCGTCAACCCGGCGAAACCGACGGCCCCGAAGAAATGTACGTGATCCTGCTCGACAATGGCCGCACCAACCTGCTTGCCCAAAAAGAGCAGCGCCAGGGGCTGTACTGCATCCGTTGCGGCGCCTGCTTAAATGCCTGCCCCATCTACAAAAACGTTGGCGGGCACAGCTATAACACGCCCTACAGCGGGCCCATCGGGTCGGTCATCACCCCGCACATGCGCGGCATGGAAGACTTTAAACACCTCAGCTACGCCTCCAGTCTCTGCGGCAATTGCAGCGAGGTTTGCCCTGTAAAGATCGAGATACACAAAATGCTGCTCCTCAACCGCCGCGACGCGGTAAAAGAAGGCCTGGTAACCCGCAAAGAGCGCTGGGGCTGGAAACTCTGGAAAAAAGGCATGCTAAGCCGTAAAATGATGGACTTTTTTAGCGGCAAAACCAAAAACCGCATCCTCAACCGTTACTTCAAAAAAAGCTGGGGACATTTTAGGGCCATGCCCAACGTGGCCGAGCAGTCGTTCAGCAAGCTTTGGAAGGAGAAGAATAAGGGGGTGGAGGAATAGATTTAATAGTGAATGAAAAGATACAGAAATTTGATATTGTTTTTTTCTTTGATAGGTTTTTTATCTTGTCAATCAAATTCAGATAAAAATATTTCAAACGACTCATTATTAATTAAAAAAAACATAGTCACTAATACTGATTTGAGCGATGTTTCCATGTTAAATTTAATTGTTGACCCGCAAAGCTATAATCATAAACGTGTTAGGGTTATTGGTTACCTTAATTTGGAGTTTGAAGGTAATGGATTATATTTTCACAAAGAGGACTATGATAACTCGATATGCAAAAACGGCTTGTGGGTAGATATGTCAAGAGATAGCATGAGACTGCCAAACATAAAAAAGCTTATAAAAAATTATGTGATAGTAGAAGGTACTTTTGATACCAAAACCGGACATATGGGTGCTTGGGGTGGTTCTATCGAAAAAATCACAAGATTGGAAGCTTGGGAGCCCACAGTTTCGCCTGTTGAAAAAAAGAGTTCCGTACATTTTCCCTTGTCTAAATAAAATAGTTATCTACCCTCCTTGCGCTCGTTTGCAACGAGCGCTTAACATGGTTTAGCGATTGCATCGCTATAGAGTAGTAAACTCAATCCCCATAAAGTACTCAAATAAAAATAAGCTATATTTGTAATAGCATTTGCGCTAACACAATGAAAGTATTACTGGACATACCCGATAACAAAGCGGCTTCATTAATGAATGTACTGAATGATATTTCGTACGTAAAGGCTAAAGCTATTACTAATGAGAAAGCTTTACTTATTGAAGAGATACGCGAAGCAGTTGAAGAACTGAAGCTTATAAAGTTAGGTAAAAAGAAAGCCCGTAATGCCGACGAGTTTTTGAATGAGCTATAATTCTTCCAATCCCACCCGCTGTTCGTAGACTCTGTCTACGAACTATTATGCATGTAGTCTACGACTACTGTGTGTATAGTTTTACCTGTCGTTTATTTTGAAATTGCACAAGCTTTATTTTGAAATTGTAGTTATGCGCAAATCGGTGCCTACCGTATTTTTATATTTTTTCAACCACAGCTGTTCGTAGCCTCTGTCTACGAACCCCTATGCCTGTTTCTCCGATTATAGTACGGTATATTTCCCTATAAACATTTTAATGATGACAATACACCCCCGTCTTTTTATAAATATTATACTTGAAAAGTTTATCTTAGTTCGATGGAAATAACCAGCACAACCGATTTGATAAGACGTGTACGGGTAGCTTTATGGCTAAACCTGTTGATTTGTATATGGGCTTTAACAGTATTTATCAAAGCCTTAAACGGTAACACGATGTGGCGTACTGTAAGTTCGGGTATTGGGTTTGTTGGTTTTTTGGCTGTTTGTGTGCTGTTGGTTTTGCGTTTGAAAAAACTGCAACGACAACTCAAGTAAATTTCCCTGTTTTTTTGAATGAAATTTTTGTTCAATTTGTGTATGGAAACCACAAACGAACTTCTTAAAAAACTTACTTTTTTTAACGAGCCACAGTTTAAGGCCGAATTGCTGGAACATGGCAAACTCCTCTCGCTTAACAAAGGCGATACCATTGTGCGCGATGGACAGTATGTCAAATTCCTGCCCATTGTGTTAAAAGGTTCTATCCGCGTTTTTCAGCAAAAGGAAGACCGCGAGATATTGCTTTATTATGTAAAAGCACAGGAAACCTGCACCATGTCGCTGGCGGCGGCCTATTTCAATAACAAAAGCACCTCGCATGGAATCGTTGCCGAACCGACCGAAGTACTGGTCTTCCCCGCCGACCTGATAGACCAATGGCAGATGAAATACCCATCGTGGAACAAGTATGTAATGCACATGTTCAGGAAACGATATGATGAGCTCATTAACTCCTTCGAGGGCCTGGTTTTCGAACATATCGATGTTCGGGTTCGGGAATATCTGAAAAGCAAAGCACTGGCAGACGGCAGTAAGTCGATCGAACTTTCGCACCAGCAACTCGCTTCCGAATTGGGTACTACCAGGGTAGTGATATCGCGCATCCTCAAAGATTACGAACGCCAAAAAAAGATAAAACTTTTCAGAGGAAAAATAGAGTTAGTCTGACTACATCTTCCATTTTACATCTTCCGTATTCCACGTAAAAATTTTATTTTTCCTTATGTATCTTTTGATACCGTTCTGATTGTTAATGGCTTATAACTTTGTTTCAACAAAACAATTAGCAAATTTAAAACCCAAAACAATCATGAAAACATTACATTGCTCAGATGCCGGCTTC
>NZ_CAITNG010000082.1 GCF_903893715.1 uncultured Mucilaginibacter sp. | reverse complement strand
CTAAATATTTTAATTTAGGATTTGCCACCAGCGCCTCTTTGCTCGTCCACGCTTCGGCTGTACTCGCACCAAATGCGGTAGTGATGAGACCAATTGGTATTTTGATGCGCTTTTGTAAGTCTCGGGCAAAAAAAAATGCCGCGGCCGATACATGCCCTACTGTTTTTGGCGATATCACTTCCCATTTTCCGGGTACTTCGGTTAAAGGTGTAGCACTGGGTACGAAATCCGTATCAAATACCCTTATTAATGGATAGTTAGCGCTTTCAACTTCTTGTTTTTCGTTAAATACCCCGCACCAATAACGGTCTTCGCGGGCAACGGTCATATCCATATTCGATTGGCCTGAGCATAGCCAAACATCGCCGGCATAAACATCGGTAAGCACAATTTTATTGTTCCCGGTAACCGACAACGTAAAAGGGCCGCCAGGTTTTAATTTATTGAGTTTAACCATCCATTTGCCATCGGCACCCGCAACAACGGTTTTAACCTGCTTGCCAAACTTAACTACAACTTTTTCGCCCGGTATAGCTGTGCCCCAAACGGGAACAGGCATATCATATTGGAGTACCATATGGTCGGTAAACGGGCTGGCCAGTTTAATGTCGGCAAAAGCAACGGATACCAAAAACAAACAGCCTAAGGCGCAAACACCTTTTCGTATGAAATTGCTCATCTTAAAAAATTACAGGTTATAATTGAGGTTATTGATGTTAAAAAGCCTTCGCAATCAACATCACTGAGCAAATATTGTGATTGTAAAAAACAAAACCATCCTGTACTGATACGGGATGGTTTTGCCTAAAAAAAGGGGACTGCCTAATTAGGCGTTCAAAAACACAAACTGATGGTCAAAGGCATCCAGCTTGATTTTGCTGTCTTTATCTACCTTGCCTGCCAAAATTTGTTTCGACAATTCGTTCAGTATTTTTTTCTGGATAACACGTTTTAACGGGCGTGCACCAAACTGAGGGTCGTAGCCCAATTGTGCCAGCCAATCCAATGCTTCTTCGCTGGCTTCTATGGTGATGCCCATTTCGGCGAGCGTATCCTGCAGATGTTTGAACTGAAGCTTCACGATATCGGTTATTTCATCGCGGCTCAGCGGTGTGAACATGATGATCTCGTCGATACGGTTCAAAAACTCAGGACGTATGGTTTTGCGCAAGAGCTCGAACAGTTCGTTCTTTGTTTTGGCAATCACCTCATCCCGGTTATTGTCGTTCAAATCGGTAAAATTATCCTGAATGATATTCGAACCGATATTGGATGTCATGATAATGATGGTATTCTTAAAGTTTACGATACGGCCCTTATTATCGGTCAGGCGCCCGTCATCCAATACCTGTAACAGGATATTGAATACATCCGGATGCGCTTTTTCTATCTCATCCAACAAAACCACGCTATAAGGTTTACGCCTTACAGCCTCGGTCAATTGGCCGCCTTCATCATAACCCACATATCCAGGAGGGGCACCAATCAATCGGGAAACCGAGTGCCTTTCCTGGTATTCCGACATATCTATTCGCACCAATGCGCTTTCATCGTTAAATAAGAACTCAGCCAGGGCTTTTGCCAGTTCAGTTTTACCAACGCCTGTAGTTCCCAGGAAGATAAATGAACCAATCGGTTTGCGCTTATCCTGCAAACCGGCACGGCTGCGGCGTATGGCATCGCTGATGGCTTCGATGGCTTCATCCTGGCCGGCTACACGTTTGTGCAGTTCCTCTTCCAAGTGCAACAGCTTTTCGCGTTCGCTTTGTATCATTCTCGAAACCGGTATGCCTGTCCAGCGCGAAACTACGCCCGCTATATCTTCGGCAGTAACTTCTTCTTTCAGCATGCGCACGCTGTCTTTGTTCTCTAACAACGCTTTTTTCAGCTTCTCCACTTCTTCCTGCGTTTCGCGGATGCGGCCATAGCGTAATTCGGCAACTTTGCCATAATCTCCTGCACGTTCGGCCTGCTCGGCCTCCAGTTTATAGTTTTCTATTTGTTCTATTTTGGTATTGATGCCATCCACGGCGTCTTTTTCTGTTTTCCATTTGGCACGCAGCGAATCACGTTCGGCCGAAAGGTTGGCTATTTCCTCGCTCAGCTCTTTCACCTTTTTATCGTTGCGCTCGCGTTTAATAGCTTCGCGCTCGATTTCGAGCTGCATAATGCGGCGTTCCAGTTCGTCCACCACTTCGGGCACCGAATCCATTTCTATCCTCAGTTTTGAAGCGGCTTCGTCCATCAAATCGATAGCTTTATCTGGCAAAAAACGGTCGGATATATACCGCTGCGACATCTCGACAGAAGCAATAATGGCCTCGTCCAGTATCCTCACTTTGTGGTGGGCCTCGTAACGTTCCTTCAAACCACGTAAAATAGAAATGGCATCGGCGGTATCAGGCTCATCCACCATCACCTTTTGGAAACGACGTTCCAAAGCCTTATCCTTTTCAAAATATTTTTGATACTCGTTTAAGGTTGTAGCACCAATAGCCCTTAATTCGCCACGGGCGAGGGCAGGTTTCAGGATGTTTGCAGCATCCATTGCACCTTCGCCGCCGCCGGCACCTACAAGGGTATGTATCTCATCAATAAACAGGATAATTTCCCCATCGGCTTGGGTTACTTCTTTGATAACGGCTTTTAAACGTTCCTCGAACTCGCCTTTATACTTCGCTCCGGCTATCAGAGCACCCATATCCAAGGAGTAAACAGTTTTCGATTTCAAGCTTTCGGGTACATCGCCTTTAATGATACGGAAAGCAATACCTTCGGCTATGGCAGTTTTACCCACGCCGGGCTCACCAACCAATATCGGGTTGTTTTTGGTACGACGGGAGAGTATCTGTATCACACGGCGTATTTCATCGTCGCGGCCAATAACCGGGTCTAACTTGCCCGACTCGGCATATTCGTTCAGGTTACGGGCATATTTATTTAACGCGTTGTAAGTGGCTTCGGCGTTCTGATCGGTTACTTTATTGTCGCCGCGCAATTCTTTTATGGCTTTTTTTAGGTCCTTTTCATTCACACCCGAATCTTTTAGTAGGGTAGAAGCCTTGTCGCTTGTCGAAAGTATCCCTAACAGGATATGCTCAACCGATACAAAATCATCTTTAAATTCTTTCAAATAGGATGTAGCTTTTTGCAAAGCCGAATTGGCGCCCGATGATAAATAGACATCGCTGCCGCTCACTTTAGGATAAGTGGCTATTTGCTGGTCCAACTGTTCGCTTAAACGGTTAACGTTTACGTTCAACTTTTTTAGCAGGTAGCTGATCACATTCTCATCCACCAAAAGCAAGCCTTTTAGCAAATGCGAATTTTCAATTGCCTGTTGTTGGTTGCCAACGGCAATTTCGGAAGCTTTTTGAACGGCTTCCTGTGCTTTAATAGTAAAATTGTTTAAATTCATAGTACTTAGGGTTATTCAAAACTGTTGCCACAAAGCCATAACTGAAAAAAAGGCAGATTGGTTTGTATTTAAATGACTAATTGTCAATTAATTATTCACCAAAAAAATCGCTAAGTTTAACCATCAAATAAAAGGCCTTTATTATTAAACTTTGTTGGATTTTAAGAGTCAAAAGCAATAGTTCCTAAATTGTTTTTCCAAATGAAACATAAGTTACTTTTAGTCATCGTCTTATTACTTTGTACCGCGGCTTTGTACTCGTTTTATTCGGGCCCGCAACTTGCTACCCGAAAATTCAGGTTTCCATTTAAAAAGGAAGGGCTGACTGAACGTCAGGCGGCTGCGCACTTGCTGAACCGATTTACGTTCGGTGCAACTCCCGGACAGGTTGATGAAGTGGTCAAGATAGGTCTCGAAAAGTGGTTTGTGCAACAACTTGACGCCAAACTGCCCGATGATTCGCTTAACAAAAGGTTAAGTGGCTTTGATGCGCTCAACTTTACCAATCAGCAGGCTGTAAATACTTATCCCGACAGGGGTGCCCTGTATAATATGGCCGTAAAGGACGGTATTGTAAGCAAGGATTCACTTTACGTTGCTAAAGACCAACGTTCTTTCAATGCCCTGATACAGGCTTATATGAAAGCCAAAGGTTACCGCACTAACCAGGACCTTCAAAACCAATTCATTAGTCAAAAAATATTACGTGCCGCGTATAGCAACAATCAACTGCAGGAAGTTTTGACCGATTTTTGGTTTAACCATTTCAATGTATCGTATAGCAAAAACGGTCCGCAGTTATTTATACCTTCCTACGAGCGCGATGTGATACGCCCGCATGTGTTTGGCAGGTTTGATACCTTGTTACTGGCCACTGCCAAATCGCCGGCCATGATGCATTACCTCGATAATTTTATCAGTGTTGCGCCACCTGCCGATGTGAAGCCCGTTGCTTTGCCGGTAACAGAGGCTATGGTGATGGGGGGTGATACATCGCATAAAATAGCGCAAGTGCCGGTACGCCGTAAAAGAACATCGGGATTGAACGAGAATTATGCCCGCGAGGTAATGGAATTGCACACCTTGGGTGTTGACGGGGGTTATACCCAAGCCGATGTTACTCAAGCCGCCCGCGTGCTGACCGGCTGGACGGTTTATCCTTTCGGTGATGCCAATAACCGCATGACGCAGCTATACTTACGTAATGGTGTTGAAACCATGGAAAAGCGGGGTTTTGTGCACGAGGGAGACTTTTTATTTGATGCCACCAGTCATGATAAGAGTCAGAAAGTGGTTTTGGGGCATCAGTTTGATGGCAGTGGTTATCAGGAAGGGGTAGACCTATTAGAAATGCTGGCGCACCACCCATCTACAGCTAAATTTATTACCCGTAAAATAGCCATCCACTTTGTGAGCGATAACCCGCCCCAAACTTTGTTGGATAAAATGGCTAAATCGTTTACAGACCATGACGGCGATATCAGGCAAGTATTGATTACTATGGTAACATCACACGAGTTTTGGAGCAAGGAATCGTTAAGGGAGAAAACAAAATCGCCGTTTGAACTGGCTATAAGCGCAGTAAGGAGTATGAACGCCGATATTAAGCAACCTCTGCAGGTATACAACTGGGTTTCTCGCATGGGCGAACGTCTGTATTATTACCTTGCACCCACAGGTTTCCCCGATAAGGGCGCTTACTGGATAAATACCGGCTCATTGTTGACCCGTATGAACTTTGGATTGGCACTGGCGACCCAGCGGATACCAGGCGTAACTTTTAACCTCGGGGCACTGAATGATAACCATGAGCCCGAAAGCCCCGAAGCCGCGCTGGCCATCTATTGCAAGCTATTTATGCCCGAGCGCGACCTTGACCAAACCATTAAAAGGTTGACGCCATTGCTGCATCAGCCCGATCTGGCCCAGACCATCAATAATGCAAGCGCTGCGCCAAACCCGAAAGTATTGAACCAGCAGGACCGGATGGGTAACTCAAGCACCGTAACAACTGTTTCTGCAAAACCGAGCAACCAGCCACCAGTTTATGCTGCGTTATACAATGGCAATCGACCGGCGGGTAATTACAGTATGTTGGGGCAGGTGGTTGGTATCATCATCGGTTCGCCGGAATACCAGCGCAGGTAGATAATCATTTGTTTAAAGTTAATTGTTTTTATTAATTTATTAATTGCATAATCAAAAGTTAATTGTTTTTTTTTCTAAAGTGTACCCAGGTAAATTTTCTCTCTATGAAATCATTTAAATTTTTAGCCACCGCGCTCATTGTGATGATAAGCGGAATATTGTTATCATCCTTTTTTTCGGCCACCCGTCTTGGATATAAAAACTATAGATTTCCATATAAACGCGGCGGTTTAAACGAAAGGCAAGCTGCCGCGCATTTGTTAGACCGTTTTACTTACGGTGCTACGCCCGGCCAGGTTGACCAAGTGGTTAACATGGGCCTGGAAAATTGGTTTCAACAACAACTGGATGCCGGTTTGCCTGATGATACGCTTAATAACCGTTTAAGTAAATTAGATGCCATCAACCTGAGCAACAGCCAAGTGGTTGAGAAATTCCCTCCGGGTTTTGTGGTGCGCTATCGGGCGATTAAAGCAAATGTAATCAGTAAAGATTCGGTTGGAAAAGCTAAAAATATAAAGGCATATAATGACACCATAGCTGCCTTTTCAACACGCAAAGGTTTTAGGCCCGAGCAAGAGCTGTACAAACAATTCATTAGTCAGAAGATACTTAGGGCTACTTACTCCAATAACCAACTGCAGGAAGTTTTGACCGATTTTTGGTTTAACCACTTTAATGTATCGCTCACCAAACCCGAATGCGCCGATTTTATACCTTCTTATGAGCGTGATGTAATACGCCCAAATGTTTTAGGCAAATTTGATAAAATGCTCATTGCGGAGGCGCAATCGCCGGCTATGCTGTATTACCTGGATAATTTTGCCAGTGAAGGTCCGCCGGCACCGGCAAAACCAAATAACAAACCAACTCCAAAGCAAGCTGATAACGGTAGTATGATGATGAGCGGCGGTATGCAGGCAGCAGCTCAACCTGTTGCAAAGCCGGAACAGAGTATGATGATGGTGGATGCAGGTGCTCAAAAGCAAGCACTAACGGTTAAAACCATTACTCCACAAACAAATGTGACTGGTTTAAATGAGAATTTTGCCCGAGAAGTGATGGAACTGCATACCATGGGTGTTGATGGTGGCTATACTCAAACAGATGTTACCCAAGCCGCACGTGTCTTAACCGGCTGGACAATTTATCCTTTGGGCAGGTTTGGTTTTGGCAGCGCCATGCAGGGATTGGTAGACAAGATTGGGGCAGCCAAAATGAACCAAAATGGTTTTGTGCATCGGGGCGACTTTTTGTTTACACCTACACGGCATGATATGGGCCAAAAAACTGTATTAGGCCATCATTTTGATGCCAATGGCGGTTATCAGGAGGGGGTTGATTTGTTGGAAATGCTGGCACACCATCCATCTACCGCCCAGTTTATCTGCAAAAAGATTGCTACACGCTTTGTGAGCGATAACCCGCCTGCCGCTTTAATTAATAAAATGGCCAAAACTTTCACCGAACAGGACGGCGACATTAAACAGGTTTTGATTACCATGGTAAGTTCGCCGGAGTTTTGGAAGAAGAACGCGGTGAGGGAGAAAACTAAATCGCCGTTTGAACTGGCCATCAGTTCGATAAGGGGATTAAATGCCAATATTACCGACCCATATCAGGTATACAATTGGGTGAGCCGAATGGGCGAAAAAATGTATTATTATCAAGCCCCCACCGGTTTCCCCGATAGGGGCACTTACTGGATAAATACAGGTTCGCTGTTAAACCGCATGAATTTTGGTTTGGCGCTTGCTTCGCAAAAGATACCCGGTGTTACCGTTAATTTGGCGGCGTTGAATGACCACCATGAACCCGAAAGCGCGCAGGCAGCCCTGCTGACTTATAGCAAACTGGTAATGCCCGAGCGGGATTTAGACAAAACCATCAAACGTTTAGCGCCTTTGTTGAACGACCCTCAGTTGGTGGCTAAAATCAATAATGCCGTTGCTAAAATGCCTGCATCGCAGCCGGCTAATTTATCGCCCGTACAGGATATGTCATCAATGACTACAAACCAGGGCGCATCAAACCCGCAGGCTCCGGCAAAAGTAAACGCACAAGTAAGCAACAACCAGGCAAATACCATGTTGGCGCAGGTAGTGGGCATTATTATCGGCTCTCCTGAATTTCAGCGCAGGTAATATAATCTTTGTCATATCAAAATGTATTAAAGGGCCTTTGTCGTAAATGAAGGCCTTTTTTAGTGGCTAACAATACAGTTGTGAATATATAAGCCGCTGTAAATCAGTTAAAATAAAATCGTTCTTTTTTCTATTTGGATAATATTTCTATATTTAGGCGACAATAATGCTATCAGAGTGAAGATTTACTTGTTTTCCCCTATCGAAACCCCGAACAGAGCAGCATTTCGTGCCGACTATGTTTTTTCGAACCTGAAAATTGTCAAAAGTTTCAGCCTGATTTACTTTATCGTTATCCTCGCCTTCAGGTTGTTTATTTACTATTCCGGCTTCAACATCGATAAGGCCATAAATGTTAGTGGTTTTTCCGCTTCGTTGTACACCTCGATATACGTCATCCCGGTTTTCTATATTTTGAGCTATCTGCTCATTCATAACTTTAGGCAAGAAAAAAACATCATTGCAATATCTCAAGCGTTGGTTGTGCTGTTTTCGCTTTATTTACTAAGCAGGGGTATGATTAATACTTTTAATGCTGCCCATAATCCGCGCAACACCATGACCATGTATATGCTGTGGCTCGTTATCGTCTGCATTCTTTTTGTGTTTGAGTATTACGAAACGCTTTTTGTCATCGCTATATCTATTTCCTCGTTCGCTTTTTTGCTGCCACATTATTTAACGGACCAGGGCGAGATATTCAAAAATAATTTTGTTGCCGCAACATTGCTTTGTGTGTTTTTCTTTGCATCGCGTTATGTGTTTACCTATCGGGCAACGCATTTTAGCCAATTGAAAACCATTCAGGAGAAAAACCAGCAGATAGAAAACGCCATACATCTAAAGGATGAAATATTGGGCATAGTGGCGCACGACTTGAGAAACCCACTATCGGCCATAGAATCGATTGCTATGCTGATGGAGTTGGATAGCGATATACTGGATGATAACATATTGGATAATTTGATGATGATCAAGGCATCGTGCGAAAAAGCAAGGTTTATCATCAACGACCTGATTGAGGTTGCCCGTAACGACAATGATAATATAGACAATTTTGGGGTAGAGAAAGCCGAGGTAAATGGCTTTTTATCGGAAATAGTTGCTGAATGGGAGCAAAGCAGCGGTGCAAAATTGATGTTTAGACAAACTGACGAGCCGATATATGTTTGGATAAATAAAGAAAAGATGCAGCGCGTAATGGACAACCTCATCAGCAATGCCATAAAATTTTCGGTTGACGGCAACCCGGTGGAGATATTTTTGAAACAGTTTTCGGGAAAATGTTTTATCCATGTTAAAGATAGAGGCCTTGGTATCCCTAAGGACATGATACCTTACATTTTCGACCGGTTTTCGAGAGCCAGCCGAAAAGGCATCCGCGGGGAAGACTCGGTTGGCCTCGGCTTAAGCATCGTACGCCAAATCATCAGGAAGCATGGAGGAGATATTACGGTAGACAGTGTTGAAAAGCAAGGTACTACTTTTACAATCATGCTGCCTCAATCCTCGGTTTTATTATCGGCCGCCGGATAAAAACGCTCGTTAAAATTAACGAGGAACAAGGTTGTGGTGGCGCGCGTACAGGCTGTATAAAACCATCTCAAAAAATCATAATTGATCATTTCTTCAGTTAAATAGCCTTGGTCAACAAAAACGGCATCCCATTGGCCACCTTGTGCTTTATGGCAGGTTACCGCGTAGGCAAACTTGATTTGCAGGGCGTTGTAGTAAGGGTTGGTTTTCAGTTCGTTATACTTAGCCCGTTTGTTGGCTATGTGGTCATAATCCTTCATTACTTCCAAAAAAAAGCGTTTTTGGTCTGCGGGATTCAACGCGGGAGCTTCGGAATATAAGGTGTCCAACATCACTTTACAGTTAATCGTGAGGTCTTCGGCATAGTCTATAAATTCAAGTTGCGCGTCGGCAAAGCGAAAGCCATACATATCCTGGAAATTTCGAATTTTCTTTATTCTCGCGATATCGCCATTGGCAATAAATCCTGTGCTGTTTTCTTCTTCTTCCTGCAGCCAAAAATAGTTGTTGCGCACCACCATTATCTGGTCGCCGCCGGTAATTTCTTCATCGCGGAACAATATACGCCCCCTTATTTGTTGGTTGTATAGGTTTGCATTCTTGTTCGACCGGCAGATGACCAGGGTACGGTCCATGCCGTATTTATTATAAGCGTAGTGTAAACCTTCTTGCAGTTTGGTGCCGTTTATGCGGTAAACATCCTTAAAACCTTTGGTGATGATTTGCGGTATGCCCTTTTTGCCTTTGCGGATGAGGTTTCGAATGCCGGTTACGTTCAATAAAATGCCCGAATCTTTTTCCTGACGCACCACATCGGTAAGCTCGAACGCGAAAACGGTTAGCCGGAAGGTGTCTTTCAATACTTTTTCTTCCAAAGCCGGGCTGTTGTCGGAGCCGACAGGGGGCAATTGCGCGGTATCGCCTACCAGCATCAGTTTACAGTTTTTTGTGTTGTAAACATAGTCAACCAGGTCCTGCAGCAGGCTTTTGCGATTATTGCCGCTTACCTCGTCGGATATCATCGAGGCTTCATCAACAATGAAAAGGGTATCAACAGCTATATTATCGGCTATAGCAAAGGCATCATCAATACTCATGGCCGATTTTTTACGATAGATGCGCTTATGGATGGTAAAAGCCTTTTTGCCCGAATACCCCGTAATAACTTTGGCCGCCCTGCCGGTGGGGGCAAGCAAAACCGATTTGTATTGGTAACGCCGCAAAGCCTTTACCAGCGAGCTGATGACGGTGGTTTTACCCGTGCCGGCATATCCTTTCAACAAAAAGCATTCATCGCCGTTGGTGCTGTTTAAAAAGCTGTGCAGGCGGTTAAACAACTCCAGTTGCTGGCCGGTAGGGGTATGCGGGAAACATTTTGATATATACTCGTCTTCGGGGTTCACAAGCCAAAAATGCGCATAAAAAGGCTTAGTAAGAGCGGTATTATTTTTTTACTTTTGTTTTTGATGAGCAATCAACGATTTAACTACTACGACCCCGAATTTAACCCTGCCGATGCAGCAGGTTGCAGTCTGCTCATCATGATATCCGATAATACGTTTTCCTTCGCCATTATACAAAAGCGGGCCAATAAAGTATTGGTTTGGGGCGAAAATTATCGCCTTGAAGAGTTGAATACATCCGGAGATTTGAGCGATATTTTATTGGCACCATTTGCCGAAACAAAAATAGGCGTGCAATCGCAGTCGTTCACTATCGTACATAAAGATTTGTACAGGGCCAATCAACTTGCCGGTTTTGCAAAATGCCTGGATGCACAAACAAATGAAACGATACTGGTGAACCTGCTGGACGATGATAACTATGTCATCTTCAAAATAAGCGGGGAACTAACGACAGCCATTAGCGAACATTTTGATTTGAAATGGGTGTTTTTTGCCGGCAAACCATGGATAGCCGCCATCAATATGGCAAAACCTTATATACAGCCGCTGTATGCCCATATTACAGGCAGCGTGGTGCAACTGTACCATACTAATAATGACAAGCTTGATTTTTACAACAGGTTTCAATTTAGCAACCCCGACGAGCTGATGTATTACGTAGTGCTGACCGCCAACGAGTTGAATATAAACCTCGATGCTACTTCCGTAATTTTGAGCGGCGATATTACCGTATCCGACAAGAGGATACAACGCGTGAGCGACCTGTTGCCTAAAGTTTATTTTAACCAAAACCAGGTGGTATCATTGCCATCAGGGTTTATATCGCACCAGATTTTGATGCTTGCCGGACTAAGTTTATGCGAATCATTGGCGGTAAATTAAAAGGTTTGCGGCTTAACCCGCCCAACAACCTGCCTGTACGCCCAACAACCGACATGGCCAAAGAGGCTTTGTTCAACATCCTGAATAATCAAATAGATTTTGAAGGTATCATGATGCTCGACCTGTTTAGCGGTACGGGCAATATAGCGATGGAATTTGCATCGAGAGGGGCGGAGCAAGTGATTGCAGTAGACAGGAGTATACAATGTATCAATTACCTGAAAGATACGGCAAGGCAGCATAAACTGGAGCAGATAAGCACCTTTAAGGCAGATGTTTTTAAGTACTTGGAGATGGAAACCGACCAATACGACCTGATATTTGCCGACCCGCCATACGACCTGAACCGGATACCGGAGATACCGAAGATAGTTTTTGAAAAAAAACTGTTAAAACAGGGCGGAATGCTCATTGTTGAACACCAAAGCATGCAAAACCTGAGCCAGCAAACCGGTTTTGTTGAGCAAAGAAAATATGGGCATTCGTCTTTTTCGTTTTTTAAATCTTAATTTTACAAAGATTAGCCAACATTAGCACCGCTTGATATGAAAATCGCCCTTTTTCCCGGCTCGTTCGATCCTGTAACCAAGGCCCATGTGGATATTATCAAACGGTCAATCGACTTGTTCGATAAGGTGTACATCGGTATCGGCACCAACAGCAGCAAGCAAGGTTTTTTAAGTGTTGAAAAGAGGGAGCAGATGTTAAGGGCTGTTTTTGAGACCGAGCCAAAAATTCATGTAGTGGCTTACGAAGGCTTGACCATTGATTTTTGCAAGCAAATAGGAGCGGCGTATATGATACGCGGCATACGGACCGTTTCCGATTTTGAATATGAAAAGGCCATTGCGCAGATGAACCACGCCCTGGAGCCGGGCATCGAAAGTATCTTTATTGTGAGCAAGCCCGGATATTCGTCGATAAGTTCAACCATTGTGCGCGAGATTTTACGCTTTAAAGGCAATGCCGACCAGTTTATCCCAAAAGAGGCGCTTCCTTATCTTTAACCAGTCCACTTTTTTCCATTACATCGATAATGGAAGGGAATGAGTTTTTAAGGATAATGCCCATTTTTTCTTTCACAAACCAGCGCGCGTCGGTTATGCCTTCTTCTTTTTGAGGTTTTAATTTTTCTTGCCCTTCGGCCTTCATTTTAAACCAGTAACTCTTTTTGATGACTACTTCGCCACGCGAAATATAGGCATGGTAAGTTTTGCAGATGCGTTTCCCCAACTTTTTAACCACAATACCACATTCTTCTTCCACTTCGCGCACAGCGGCGTCTTTTATGGTTTCCCCTTTTTCAATTTTACCTTTAGGCAGGTCCCAGGTATCGTTACGATAAATAAACAAAAACTCTTTTTTTTCGTTTTTAACCAAGCCCCC
Organism: uncultured Mucilaginibacter sp.; assembly: GCF_903893715.1. Classification (GTDB taxonomy): domain Bacteria; phylum Bacteroidota; class Bacteroidia; order Sphingobacteriales; family Sphingobacteriaceae; genus Mucilaginibacter. The sequence goes on along the minus strand of NZ_CAITNG010000082.1, from coordinate 20,665 downwards.
GGCTGCTTCTATAACGGTTACTGTCTTCAGCATCTGTTTGAAGAACAATTTGGCATCGGTGCATATGATAAAGAAATTATGCCCACGATAGTGTTCGTTAATTAGTGGATAAATTATTTTCAAATCAAACAACTGATTGTCAATTTGTTGAAAATTTTTTAAGTGCTTTGGGGCTGTCTCAGTTATCAAAAGAGCCTTTTGGTTGATATAAATTCTATAAATTTGAGCCATGTTTAATAAAAGTGAGATCGAACAGCAAGTGGCCGAATTCCTGCTGCAAATTAAAGCAATTAAATTGCAACCTACCAATCCATTTACGTGGGCGTCGGGCTGGAAGTCGCCTATTTATTGTGATAACCGGGCAACCTTATCACATCCTACCATACGTACCTATATCCGCCAAAACATTACCAAATTGATAACCGAAGAATTTGGTAATGTTGAATGTGTTGCCGGTGTGGCAACTGCCGGGATACCGCAAGGTGTTTTAGTGGCTCAGGAATTGGGTTTGCCCTTTGTTTACGTTCGCGCGAAAGCGAAAGAACACGGTACCGGCAGCCTGATTGAAGGAGAAATATTTGAAGGACAAAGGGTGGTAGTGGTTGAAGACCTGGTTTCGACAGGTAAAAGCAGTTTGCAGGCCGTTGACGCTTTGCGTGCCGCAGGATATAACGTGGCCGGCCTGGTGGCTATTTTTACCTATGGCTTTGATGCTGCGGCGGAAAACTTTAAAAAAGCCAATTGTCGCTTTGCTACCTTATCAAACTATAAAGCTTTGATAAATTATGCCGAAGAACATCAGTATATAACTAAGGCAGATGTTGAGCTTTTGCAAAAATGGCGCGAGGCACCCGCAGAGTGGGGTCAAATAGCAGCCGAATAACCACATTTATCCGATTTATTATGACCGTTATTGAAAGCAAGGTTAGCATTGCCAAGGCCGCACCTGTTGTTTACGCGTTTTTAGCCGATTTGAACAATCATCAGCAGCTGATGCCTGAAAATATATACAACTGGTCGTCGACGGTAACAGAGGCGCGCTTTACTATTCAAAACATGGCCAAGCTTGCGCTGAAAACCGGAAATCTGGTTGAAAACAAGGAAATACAAATCATACCGGCCGAGACACCTCCGTTTGAACTGGAATTAAAATGGCTTTTAGAGCCGATAGGGGAAAGCACGCAGGTTACCTATCAAATATCGGCCGACCTGAATATGATGATGAAAATGCTTGTTAGCGGGCCGCTACAAAAGCTTGCAGACCACGAAACATCGCGCCTTGGCGAAGTGCTGAAATAACTCGGCAAAATCCTCAAAAAAATCTTATCATAACCATACTCAGGCTTTTATTTGTTAGTAAAACCGGAGTATGGTATGCCTTATCATTATCTGGCGATAATAAAAAGTGTGGTTTAAAACAATTTTAAAAAAAATGAAACCTTTTGGTAACCCTGCCCGTAAAAGACAGAAACCATGCGAAAAAAGGTTTGTTATTAGCGTATTTTAAAGTAGTTGATAGCGCTGGTTGAAACGTTTGTTACTACGATTACGCCAAGAGCGATGCAAGAAATGATGATAAAAGTGTCCATAATAGTTTAATTTTAGGTGATTAAGTTATTATAGGCTAAACTAAACTTATGCCATGATTTGTTATTTTATAACAAACTGATTTTCAATACAATAAATTGTATGGGGTTAACTACCTTTCCCGGGCTGTGAATTGATTTCTACGGAATCGGTTATTTTGTGGAAATAGCTTCCCAATGTGTAGAGAATGCCTTAAAATTCTATTATTTTCCTGCTTTTTTACTTGAATAAAAAATGTACGTTAAGGCTGATAATATGATGATTATCAATGCAATAAATACTAAGTAAAGCGTATTTTGCACCCCACGATGTATATTGCCCGAAACATCTTTTTTTACAGAATTTGTATCTGTAACAACGCTATTATTTACAACAAACTGCTTGCCTGCCAACTTGTTACCAATTGAATCTTTTAAATAACTGATGCGGTTTAGTTGGACGGCTGCTATTTTAAGGTCGCCGTTTTTGATATAAGCATCGGCGAGCTGCTGCATTTCGATGATACGGTTATTTACATTGCCTGTTTTATTGGCTAAATAATTGGCTTCGGCAATGTCGGTCTTAGCCAGGTCATAATCTTTAATTTCCCTTTTCAGTGTTGCCAGTTTGATGAGCGAGTTGATTACGGCGGCTGTATCCTTTAGCTCGCGCGACAGGGTGTTTGATTGCAGGATATACCATTTTTCCTGCGAGTGTTTTTTCATCAATCGATACACCGAGGCCATGTTATCAAAGGAGAGGCGCATCCCGGCACTATCCCGATAGCGTGAGTATATATGCAAAGCTTCGTCGATGCTGTTTAAGGCGCGGTAAAGCTGGTCGGGCTCTGCATTTTGTTTGGCCATGTTCAGGGCCTTTTTGTTCAGCGAATCGCCCCGGGCGGTTTGTTTTTTTACAAATTGCGCCCGGGATAAGCTGTCGGCAGTTTTGGTTTGTGCGTTAGCCATTCCGGCTAAGGCAATAAACATAAATAAACCGGCGATGTTATAACGCATTTAAAATACCTTCTGGTTTGTGTCTGCCTTTGCCTATTATTAGGGTTTTTAGCAAAGTTGAAGATATAAAAATTCCGGAAGTTTAATGGCATGGGGTTTAGCCCAAAGCTTCCGTCAATAAATTGCGCATGGCTTCGCGCTTTTCGGGGCTTATGGCGGCCATGGTTTTTTGGATGATGGCCTCTTCCGTATCATATACGGCCAAACCTAATTCAAAGGCGTTTTGCTGGTTGCCGGGGTGGCCTGGTTTAAAAAACAGGGGCATATCAAACCCCAGGTCCACATAATATTGGATAATGAAGGGCGGGGCAGGCAATGCCTGTGCCACGGCCTGTATTTCGGGGGTGAGTTGTTTTAAGGGCTTTAGCAGCAGTTTAAACTCAAATTGTGGTTCGCGGGTATCTTTTATGGTGTACCAGGCCGTTGTGCGGTCGGTGGGGTTAAAAAGCTGCAAGGCATCGCCTTTAATGCCCGTAAGTGTAAGTATCTGGTTGCTTTGCGCCCAATAAATAGGGTGCAGGCTTTTTACCCATACCTTTTCGCCAATATATTTTTGAAATACTTTCAGTTTTAAGCTTGCTTCCAGTTTCATTATGCTAATTATTTTAGTATTTCAAATTAACGGAACTCGGACTTTAAATGCAAATTATTTTAGCAATAAATTTTATTCAAAAAAACGAAACCATGCGCTATTTCATTTCGTATAAAGGATAAAACAAACTCAAACCTGTATGAAACAATTATTTACTCTCTCTGTAGTATTATTAAGCTGCTCTTCGGGTTTTGCCGCCCCCACGGTACCTGTAGCCAGCGCTTCTAACCTGCCCATTAATGCCGGCATTGTGCTGTTGTTGGCCATAGGCATGGGTATCGGTATCAAAGTAATCGCAAAAAAACTGAAACAGGTAGACCAGCACCTGCAAGACGCTTTTGGCGAAAAAGTTTTATAGTTATGCTATTGGCAAACAGCGCAGCCTGAATTTTTGATGATGTTTGTTACCGCTAAATAGCGTATTGCCCTTTGTATATGCGCTTATTACCTTAACTTTGGTTGATGAAGCCTAAGGTATATGATTTTTTGGAAGCGCAAAACCGCTTAGATGCCGTTAAACCCCGCGACATTATCCTTTATCCTAATATTACCACCCTGCAATACCCCGATTTTGCCACCTTTGAACGCTGGATGGACAAACACTTTGAATACGTTATTGAGCTGAACCAGCCAACACAACCCGTTTGGAAATATAAGATTACGGGTGTGTTGAAGAAACGGTAGTCGCAGACTGCCGGCGTGTGTTTACCTTTAGTTAACATTCAAGCATTATCTTTAACTCAAAAAGAGACTATGGCTAATCGCAGGACATTCATCGCAAATACATTAACCGGGATTGCCGGTATCACCTTGCTGCCTGCTATCAACACTTTTGCCGCCGGGCACGACCGTATAGAACGCTTAGCGCCTAAAAAGCTGAAGTTAAGGTTCGCCATTTGTTCGGATTTGCATTATGGGCAGGAGGGTACCGATTTTGACCAAAACGCGGCCAATATTGTGAAGTGGATGAACGAGGAACACGCTGCCAACCATTTGGATAGGGTAATCATCAATGGCGACCTGGTGCATAACCGCCCCGACCTGTTGCCTGTTTTAAAAGAACGTTTTTTTGATAAGATAGCCGTGCCTTATCATACTATACCCGGCAACCACGATTTTGCCGATACCGCCATTTGGAAAAAAGCATTTGGCTACGAAGACAAGTATGTAATTGAGCAGGGCGACATTGCCTTTGTATTTGCCAATACGGCGGATACAAAAGGGGTTTATGTTTGCCCGGACAACGCCTTTTTAAAAGCTTCGTTTGATAAACTGACCGATAAAAAAATGATATTTGTGATACTGCACATCGCACCGGTACAATGGCTGAAAGAAGAAGCTACCGTATTCTTAGACTGCCCCGATACCGTAAAACTACTGCACAGTTACCCGAACATAAAGGCCGTTTTCCATGGCCATGACCACTCGCTTGACGGGGTACGGTATACCGATAAGCTGCCGCACTTTTTCGATAGCCATACCGGCGGCAACTGGGGCACCGACTATAAGGGCTATCGCATAGTTGAGGTAAGCGATGATAACCAGGTGTACACTTACCAGGTAAATGCCAGCCGCAACCCTAATTTAAATGCCAATAAATTTTAGGATTGTTGAGACTTCTTTGGAAAAAGGCGGACGATTTAACGAGTTAGTTTTTTAACGTAGTCGTAGAAACAGGGGTTAAATGCTATAAGGATTGACAACTTTCAAACCTTTGATATTCTTAAAATCAGAAATATTCCTGGATATCAGTGTGAATTTATAGAAAATTGCAGTTGCTGCAATTACAGCATCGGGGAGCTTGGTACGGTGTTTTTTACGAATATCAATACTAATATCTACTATCTCGCTCGTCAGGTCAAGCACGACGGCGTCGTTCATCAAGCCTACAAGCAATTGATAATATTGGTCGGGGGCATTAAAACCAAGCAATTCTATTTTCGAGATGACTGAGACATTTGGAATGGCATCAATTACTTCATTCATAAATTGAACACCCTCAATTGGCAGCTTTTGCCCTAAGTAGTCAATTATGGCATTGGTATCAACTAAATACTGCGGTTGTTCCATTCTTCGCGGCTTTTCGTCACGTAGTCTTGCAATTCATCGGCAATATCGGCAGGGAGCTTGCCCGCATACTTTTCAGAAAGTTTTTGTTGAGGCTCGGTACCTTTTTTTAAAAGTTTGATAACATGCAAATCTTCAAGGTCTTGCAGGAGTTTGTAAGCCTTGTTGCTGTTTATTTGTACCAATACTGTTTCCATCTTTTAAAATGCTTGTTCTTATCCGCTTATAAAGTTACATAAAATAACCAATTGTATCAAATCGATGCAAACTACAGGCATAAGGGTTCGTAGACGGAGTCTACGAACCGCGGGGGGGGGGTAGAATAATTAACAAATCATTAAAAACTTAACTCTAAATAGCTCTTAACCTCGTGCTTTGATGGAGACATAAACTCAGGTATAACTTTCAAAACAACAAGTGTATTATTATTCTTCCAGGCAATTTTGTTGGGCTGCCAATCCTTTAATTCATATTCCCAGTCCAAAAGAATCTTCCCGCCTTTTATTTCAAATAATTGAATACCCGTTGGCATTTCATCATAATCTAAGTATCCCGAAAATGAAGCAATATGTAGCCCATCTGGTGAGATATATAATTCTCCCCATATTTTTAATTCTGTGCCATCATATTTATTAATCAGTAAATATTCGCCTGATTCATAATATTTTGCCAAAACGATATAAAACTTATCCATTATTTGACCGAGTAGCTGATAGCTTTCCTGGTCTGGATTGTCAGTTCCTACACCTTTGTCCTTCAATGTAACAAAAGAGCCATTACTCAACTTTAGCTTTGTAACACCTTTTTTCTTCTTAATAGTCACGGGTTTAACATCATGCATTGACGACCTAAAACTGTATTGCGTGGCAGTTGAAGACGAAACGGGTTTAAGGGTTATGGTCTTACCATTAATATGAATAATTTGTGTTTTATAAAATGCTGCATGTTGTTGAGCATATGAGTATTTAATTGAAAAATTAAATGCCAGGAGGAGTAATGTTGATACTATTAATGTTTTCATCCTCTCATATATAAATCAATTAATCTTTATCCCCTTATACTCTTCAGCGGCAACATAATCTTTCCGCAACGGAAAGCCTTCCCAGTCGTCAGGAAGGAGGATGCGGCGCATGTCGGGGTGGTTGGTGAAGAAGATGCCGAGCATATCGTAGGCTTCGCGTTCGTGCCAGTCGGCGGCCTTGTACACGGCGGCAATGCTGGGGAAGGCGGGCAGGTTTGTTAGGGAGCGGTCGTTAGTCACGCTCACTTTAAGTACCAATTGCAGATTGTAGGGGATGGAGGCCAGGTGGTAAACCACGCCAAAGCCGCCATCCTCGGCACCATAATCTACACCGGATAGGTTAGAGAGGAAATCGAAATATGTTTCGGGGTTATCGCGCAGTTCGAGGCATACCTCAGCAATACTTTCGGGCGCTATGATGAGGGCGCTTTGCAGGCCCGTGGTTTCTTCGCCCAAAATAATTTCGGGGCTAAACTTTTGGGTCAATAATGCTTTGATTTGGGCAAAGGTCATGGGGCCAGTCTAACTATTTTCCAGCTGCTCTTATCGGCGCGTTTGTAAACAATACGGTCGTGCAGGCGGCTGGTGCCGCCTTGCCAAAACTCAATAATGGTTGGCTTTACTATATAACCACCCCAATGCGCGGGTTTAGGTACGGCGCTATCGGCATAAACGGCTTCAAGGTCGTTCCATTTTTTCTCTAATGCTTCGCGGCCGTCAATCTCCTGGCTTTGCGGTGATACGATAGCGCCTATCTGGCTGCCTTTGGGGCGGGTGGCAAAATAGCGTTCAGACTCTTCGCGGCTCACTTTTTCGACAGTTCCCTCGATAGATACCTGGCGTTCCAGTTCGGGCCAGAAGAATAGAAGGGCAGCCAAAGGGTTTTTTGCCAGTTCTTTTCCCTTGCGGCTCAGGTAATTGGTATAAAACACAAAACCGTTGGTGCTGAAATCCTTCAATAAAACAATACGTGCCGTTGGGCGTCCATTGGTTCCGGCGGTAGCCAAAGTCATGGTGTTGGCGGTATACTTATTTTTCTCGAGGGCTTCCTTAAACCATTTCTCGAATTGTTTAATGGGGTCCTTGTTTACATCTTTTTCTAAAAGCGTATCAGCCGTGAACTCTGTCCTTAGGTTGTTTATGATCTTACTATCCATGTTTTGCAAAATTAAACATCTGTGGCGTCTTATTCTGTGATTTGTGTCAGATTTAGGAAAAATAAAAAACTATAGGGTAATTTCATCTGTTTTACATGTAACCTACGTATATTTATAGAGTCTGATGGATTAGTGGATGTGCAAATGTGCAGATAAGTAAATGTGCAAATGGCGTTTAAAGCCTTAATAGAATTTATTAAAAAATGCTGAGTTCAACACTGCCTGATACCGGAAGATTGCTTATATCGGAACCATTTATGATGGATCCGAATTTCAGGCGTTCGGTTATCCTTATTACCGAGTACTCCACCGCAGGGGTGATCGGTTTTGTGTTGAACCACTTTAGCGACCTGATGCTGAGCGATATTATCTCGGAAGTAAGTTATGCCGAGATGCCCTTGTTTAGGGGCGGGCCGGTGGGTAACGATACCATGCATTTTATACACCGCTGCCCCGAAAAGATTGAAGGCGGCGTACCCATTGGTAACGGCATATACTGGGGCGGCGATTTTGAACAGGTAACCGATCTGGTGAACACTTACCAATTGACCAATAACGAGATCAAGTTTTTTATAGGATACTCCGGCTGGAGCGATGGCCAGTTGGACGATGAACTGAACGAAGATACCTGGATAGTGGCAGATAAATTTAACCCCGATATCCTGTTTAACCATAACGAGGAAGGCCTGTGGAAGGATGTGGTACGGAGCTTGGGAAACCGGTACGCGCACATCGCTAATTTTCCGGAAAATCCTGCTTTAAATTAGGAATTTCGTATATTTGTGTGACCGCTGATTGGTTTTGATTTGTGTGATGACGCTGATTTAATGATTTAAAAAAACACCCATACATACCCATGTTTTTTAAATATCGAACACCGAATAACCAATATCGAACGATGAAGTCGACTTCGATATTGGTTATTCAAAATTCATTATTCGATATTTTGGGGATACCCATATAGCCCCCTCTAAATCTCCCCCTGTTGGGGAGACTTAAAGAAAAAGGGAAATCATTTGCACATAAGCACATTTGTAATTTGCACATTTAAATAAAATATACCCATAAATACCCCCCCCCCCCCCCAAAAAAAAAAACCTGTGCCGTTAAAAGGAAATATTAATCACTCTGTTTGCCGTTGGTGCTACCAGGATATACCCCTGGAGCAATTGTGCATTGAAGCCAAACGCATCGGCATAACCGGCATAGACCTGATTGGCCCGAACGAATGGCCGGTGTTGAAGAAACATGGCCTGTATTCGCCGATGTGTAACGGGGCAGAGATTAGTTTGACGGAAGGATTTAATGATAAGCGATATCATAAGGCTTTGTTTGAGAATTATAGTAAGAAGATACCAGTAGTTGCCGAAGCGGGTTATACTAACTTGATCTGCTTTAGCGGTAACCGTAATGGGATTGACGATGAAACGGGCCTGGCCAATTGTATAGAGGGTCTAAAGCCGCTGATACCCATTGCCGAAAAATACGGGGTGGTATTGGTGATGGAGTTGTTGAACACCCGTGTGGACCATCCGGATTACCATTGCAACAAAACACCCTGGGGCGTGGAGCTGGCCAAACGCATGGCTTCGGAAAACTTTAAGTTGCTGTACGATATTTATCATATGCAGGTAGAGGAGGGGGACATTATCGCAACCATCAACCAAAACCACCAGTACTTTGCCCATTACCATACCGGCGGCGTGCCGGGCCGTAACGAGATCGACGAAACGCAGGAACTATATTACCCCGCCATTATGCAGGCCATCAAAAACACCGGCTTTAAAGGTTTTGTGGCACAGGAATTTATTCCGAAAGGGGAAAACGCGATGGCATCGTTGGAAAAGGCTGTTCTGTTGTGTGATGTTTAGTTCAGTTGTTTAACTGAAACCGGCAGTTCGACCTTTTCATACGCGCTGATTTGGCTAAGGTCGAGCACAATGGCCCCTGATTCATCACGGTCGAATGCGGGTTTAAACCTGGCACCCCAGACGATCTCATCGTATTGATAAGAGGTGCGCGAGTGCACGGTTTGCGAAAAGGTATCGTCGAAAGCCTTGATCAATACAGCGAAAGTGGCCTCGGCTTTTACCAGATCAGCGTGGCTTACGTCTTTTAAGGGGCTTTTATCATCAATAGGATGTACAACTGTCCAGTTGAGGCTTAACAGGCTAACCCGTTTGCGTTCCAGCTCCAGCTGTAAAAACCGCCGAATGGGTTTGCCGTCAACTTCTTCGAGGTAAGACAGGTTTACTTCAACCTGCAGGTCGATGAGGGTACTGCGGCGCTGGTTGGCCAGACGGAACATAAAAGCCTGCTGCCCGTCGAGATAAGGTGCCACCAGCATATTTTTGCTGTAGCTGATACGTGCCGAGGGTCGCGAAAAGCGCCCGTACAACAATCCGGTTGCCAGGGCAAAAGCGAGTAAGCCAATCATCGACTCGATAGCCGAAACCGTGCTCGACATCATGCCCGAAGGGTACATGTGCCCGTAACCTACTGTTGAGAGCGTTTGGGCCGAGAAAAAGAAGGCTTCCCAGAAGTGTTGCCAAAAGGTGTTGCCGTCGGCACCCGCAAGGGAATCGACACCGATGGCCATGTAGATGGAGGCAAAAATTAGGTTTAGGGTAAAATAACAGGTAAAAACCAGCAGCCAGAATTTGGTCCAGCTGATGGTGATGAGTGTATGGTAATTGTTGCTGGTATCAAAAAAGGGCAAGCCTTTGCGTTTCACATTTACCGAGCCATCCTGATTGAGCAAGCGCTGGTTTTTTGTAACCGCCTTGGTGCCAAAGCCAAGGTCGTTTTCGGGATTGAACTTTTGTTTTTTGAAACCCATTGGGATTAAATATAGGTAAATTATCGACGTAAATTTAAGGGATACTTGCATTATGAAAAAACAATTTCCATATTTGCTGCACAAATGAGAAAAACAGGCTTAAATAACAATTGGTGGTGGCTTAACGATTAATCGTAAGGCATCCCTGTGTTTAAACCATAAATATATTGTAAAGGGTTGCCAATGGCAGCCCTTTTTTATTTAACCGAATTGGAGTAACAGCTTTTAAAGCAATGAAACAGATACTAAACCATTTATTTGAACATAAAACCTTTAGCAAGGCCGAGTCGAAAAACATACTCACCAATATTGCACAGGGTAAATACAATAACTCGCAAATGGCAGCTTTTATGACGGCCTATTGTATGCGTAACATCACCGTTGATGAATTGGAAGGCTTCCGTGATGCCATGCTGGAGCTATGCCTGCCGGTCGAATTGCCATCAGATGAGCTGATAGACCTTTGCGGTACCGGCGGTGATGGTAAGGACACATTCAATATATCAACACTGGCATCGTTTGTGGTTGCCGGGGCGGGATATAAGGTCGCTAAACATGGTAATTATGGCGTGTCGTCGGGTTGTGGTTCGTCTAATGTGATGGAATATTTGGGATATAAATTCACTGCCGAAATAGGCACCCTCAAAAAAAACCTGGATGAGGCTAACATCTGCTTTTTGCATGCGCCCCTGTTCCACCCGGCAATGAAGACGGTAGCGCCAATACGCAGGGAATTGGGCGTAAAGACATTTTTTAATATGTTGGGACCACTGGTTAATCCCGCCAGGCCAAAAAACCAGATTGTAGGTGTGTTTAGTTTAGAACTGGCGAGGGTATATGCTTACCTATACCAAAAATCGGCAAAGAACTATACCATATTGCACGCTTTGGAAGGTTATGATGAAGTGTCGCTCACCTGCGACTTTAAAACCTTCAGCAAAAGCGGGGAGAAGATAAATTCGATTACCGACCTGGGTTTTGAGAAGCTGAACCCCAAAGAAATAGCAGGAGGGAGCACCGTACCTGAATCGGCAGATATATTTATCAGCGTTTTGGTTGGCGAGGCAACCACTGCTCAAACTAATGTGGTATTGTGTAATGCCGCATTGGCCATACAAACACTACAACCTAACAAAAGTTTTGGGGATTGTTTTTACGAGGCCGAAGACTCGTTGTTGAGCAAAAAGGCGCTGATTAGTTTTAAAACGTTGATAGAAGGATGAAAATAAAGGTCTGCGGTTTAAAGGGTACGGTCAATATTGACGATGTAGCAGGTTTGGCACCTGACTTTATGGGCTTTATCTGTTATGACCGCTCGCCAAGGTTTATCGCGGATTTGGTCCCAGATGTTTTGAAAGATGTTCATGAAGCCATTATCAAGACAGGGGTTTTTGTAAATGAAACAGAAGAGAATGTTAGGAAAGCGATTGACCGTTTTGGGTTTGACGCGATACAGTTGCATGGAAACGAAAGCCCAACATTTTGCGCGGAGTTTAAAGGAGAAGTCATCGTGATAAAAGCTTTTGGCGTGGATGACGGTTTTGACTTTAGTCAGTTGATAAGGTATAAAAACGTGGTCGACTATTTTATGTTCGATACAAAAACTGATAAGCATGGAGGCTCAGGTCAAACGTTTAACTGGAAGATTTTGGATCGGTATACGTTAAAAGTTCCTTTCTTTTTGAGCGGGGGATTGAGCCTGGATAACCTGGCCGACATCAAACAAATACAACACCCGGCCTTTTACGCGGTTGATTTGAACAGCCGTTTTGAAACTGCACCCGGGCTAAAAGATATTAACCGCCTTAACGAGGCATTTGAACTACTAAGATGAAATACGGAGTAAACGATTTAGGTTATTACGGAGATTTTGGCGGGGCGTACATTCCCGAAATGTTATACCCCAATATTGAGGAACTGCGCCAGCAATATATGGCTATTACCAATGATAAGGCCTTTAAAGACGAGTTTGAATCGCTTTTGAAGGATTATGTTGGCAGACCTTCGCCATTGTATTTGGCCAAACGTTTTTCGGAGCGTTACGGTGCCAATATCTTTTTTAAACGTGAGGACCTGAACCATACCGGCTCGCATAAAATAAATAACGCCATCGGGCAGATTTTACTGGCCATCAGGCTGGGTAAAAAGCGCATCATTGCGGAAACAGGCGCAGGGCAGCATGGTGTGGCTACGGCTACGGTATGCGCTTTAAAAGGTATTGAGTGTGTAGTTTATATGGGCGAGGTGGATATTGAACGACAAGCCCCCAATGTGGCCCGTATGAAGATGCTTGGAGCAACTGTAGTACCTGCAACATCAGGCAGTAAAACCTTGAAGGATGCGACAAATGAGGCTATGCGCGACTGGATAAATAACCCGGTGGATACGCATTATATCATAGGATCGGTGGTAGGGCCGTACCCATATCCCGATATGGTGGCACGTTTTCAATCCATTATATCCGAAGAAGCCAAAAAGCAACTGACCGAACATACCGGAAAGCAACTCCCTGACTATGTAATGGCCTGCGTTGGTGGAGGCAGTAATGCTATGGGTATGTTCTACCACTTTTTAGATGATGAATCTGTAAAGCTGGTTGCTGTTGAGGCGGCTGGCAAGGGTGTTGATACAGGTCATTCTGCAGCTACAACAGCGCTTGGTCGCGAAGGTGTGTTACATGGCAGCCGTACTATTTTGATGCAGACTGACGATGGGCAGGTAGTTGAACCTTATTCCATTTCTGCAGGATTGGATTACCCGGGTATTGGCCCGCAACACGCGCACCTGCACAAAATACACCGAGCCGAGTATGTGAGCATTACCGATGACGAAGCCTTACAGGCGGGCTTGTTATGCTCGCAACTGGAAGGCATTATCCCGGCTATTGAAACGGCGCATGCATTAGCATATTTGGAGAAAATGAGCTTTAAGAAGGATGATAATGTGATTATATGCCTTTCGGGACGTGGGGATAAGGATTTGACGACGTATATTAACTATTTTGGATTTTGATTTAGTTCATTGGCCATTGGTTCATTAGTCATTGGTCTAAAGCATAAAGAAGAAAAAGAATTGAATTGCGGTGAACTAATGACACCAATGAACTAATGACAAATGAACTAATGAACAGATTACAAACTTTATTCGCAAGCGGCAAAAAAGACCTGCTATCCATATACTACACAGCGGGTTATCCAAGCTTGGGCAGTACGCTTGATATTGCCGAGGCTTTGGAAAAAGCCGGTGCCGATTTCCTGGAGATAGGTTTCCCGTACTCTGACCCGGTAGCAGATGGGCCAACCATCCAACATAGCTTGCAAACTGCTTTGGATAACGGTATGGACCTTCATGTGTTATTCGGGCAATTGGCTGACCTGCGTAAGCGGGTAAGTATCCCCATTATCCTGATGGGCTACGTTAACCCGGTAATCCAGTATGGCGTGGCTCAATTCTGTAAAAAAGCAGCGGAAGTTGGTGTTGATGGGTTGATTATTCCCGACCTGCCGATGTACGAATATGAGACTTTGTATAAAAAAGACCTTGCGGATAACAACCTGAGCAACATCATACTGGTAACCCCACAAACCTCCGACGAACGCATCCGTAAGATAGATGAACTGAGCGATTGTTTTATTTATCTGTTGTCTTCAGCCTCTATCACCGGTAACAGCCTTAAAATGAGCGATGGCTTGGATACGTACTTTAAACGCATTGAAGATATGCGATTGAAGAACCCGACCATTGTCGGTTTTGGCATCGCTGACAGGACATCGTATCAAAAGGCTTGTCAGTACAACCGTGGCGCTATTGTGGGTAGTGCTTTTGTAAAGTTTTTGGGGGAGAATGAGGATTATTTGAATAAAATCGGAGAGTTTATCGGGAGATTTAAATAAATACAGGCTAGGCTGTATAGTTTTTTACTCGCCCCAAACCGTGATAACCAAATTCCTGTTGCCACCATAATTGCGGTGCTCGCATAAGTAAATGCCTTGCCAGGTGCCTAAAGCCAACCGCCCATTGCGAATAGGTATGGTTACCGAACTGCCCAGCATAGCAGCTTTTAAGTGTGCAGGCATGTCATCGGGGCCTTCGTCGTCGTGGCAATATTCCGGGTCGTTTTCGGGAACGGTTTTGTTGAAGTACATTTCAAAATCCTGACGAACGGTTGGGTCGGCATTCTCATTGATGGTCAATGATGCAGATGTATGTTGAATGAAGACCTGGCAGATACCAATGTTTATCTCGTTGATTTGAGGCAAGGTATGAATAACCTCAGCAGTAATGATGTGAAAGCCTCTTTTGCGTTCGCGAAGTTGTATAGTTTGCTGGTAGATTTTCATCGCAGTTTAACAAGGCATATGCTGGTTTGTTGGTTAAACATCAACAAAGACGACAAATATACGTTTACAGGCGCCGCCGTAAATTAATCCTGCCACGAAGTTAGTTTACCATTGGTAAAATAATAAAATTCAGTTTTTGCTCCACTATGTTCATAAACCCATTGCTCGCTGGTACTATATGAATTTACAGTACGGTTTATATGAGTTGGGACACCTATAGACTCACTAACCATTTCTTTTGTCATACCTAATTGAACCACATGGTTAACCAACATTTTTGCCAATTTATATCCGTATTTTTTAGTCAATTCGGTCATTCTGATTTTAGCCTCACGGATATCATTCAAAGAGTCGGCTGTAGCTTGTTTAGCCGCAATAATATTATTCTCTTTAATCTTTTTATATTGTAATTCGTTTAACGAATCCAAAAAAGCATTATATCTACGTTGGACGCTATCATGTTTTATATAATTAGGTGCCAAATAACCCGTAAATGAGTCTTTATATACGATTTTCCAATATCCGCTTTCCATTCCGTAAACAGTTATCGTATCGCCAGGCATTAATGTAATTTTGGGCGGATTGTCAAATGAAGGTGTGCCCCTTACTGGCGACGGCATACTAATAATACTTTTTTGAGAAAAGCCGACTTGAGCCAAGCACACGATACTTGAGAATGAAAACAATAGAGTAAACAATAGTCTCATGGTTATTTTTTAATAATAAAAGACTAATAACTACCATTTGAATTAAAGGGCATTTCACTGATAGGCTTTAGTTATCTCAAAACTATTCATAAAAAAAAACGAAAGATATATCGCGCAGAGATTGCTTCGTGCCTTACAGCAATGACGCTAATTATTAGGCTAAGGTTGAGACCTATGTTGTATAGCCCAGTATCTTCAACACCTGCTTACTGTTCTGCTCCTCGCCGAACACCTCAAAATTGAAGGTCTCATCGCGGTTGCGGCGGATGATAACGTGTTTAGGCGATGGCAACAGGCAATGATGTATGCCGCCGTAGCCGCTTAATACTTCCTGATAAGCACCGGTATGGAAGAAGGCGAGGTATTGCACTTTACGCGTTTTTGGCATAAATACACTATTCATGTGGGCTTCCTGGTTGTAGTAATCCTGTCCGTCGCAAGTTATCCCGCCAAGGTTAACACGCTCGTATTCAGCATCCCAATTGTTAATGGGCAGTAAAACATATTTCTGGTTCAAAGCCCAAACATCAGGCAAGTTGGTAATGAACGAGCCATCCAGCATCAGCCAGCGTTCGCGGTCATTTTGTTGCTTGCGGCCCAGTACTTTATAAATAATGCCCGAAGCTTCGGCAACGGTGTATTTACCAAATTCGGTAATGATATCCGGTTCGATCACATCGTGTTCGGCACAAATCTCTTTGATACGGCTCACAATTTCGTTCACCATGTATTCGTAATCAAAATCGAACACCAGCGAATCTTTAAAAGGCATACCGCCGCCGATGTCCAAAGTGTCGAGATCGGGGTTTATCTTTTTTAGCTTGCAATACAGGGTAACGTATTTCTCCAGTTCGTTCCAGTAGTAAGGCGTGTCGGATATCCCGGAGTTGATGAAAAAGTGTAGAAGCTTTAATTTAAAGTTGGGGTTCTTCTCAATTTTATTGTAGTAGAAGTCAACAATATCTTCCATGCGGATGCCCAAACGCGAGGTGTAAAATTGCGAATCAGGTTGCTCTTCAGCTGCGATACGGATGCCGAGGTTACATGGGGTATCCATTTCCACTTCGTCATCGTAAATATTAAACTCCTCTTTGTTATCCAATACAGGGATGATGTTTTTAAAACCATCATGCAGCATATCGATGATATAGGTTTTGTATTGGAAGGTTTTAAAACCGTTGCATATAACGGTCATATCCTTGTTCAATAAACCTTTTTTTTCCAAAGCATCAATCATAGGCATATCAAATGCCGATGATGTCTCCAAGTGAATATCGTTCTTTAGGGCTTCTTCAACAATGTGCTTAAAGTGTGAGCTTTTGGTGCAGTAACAGTATTTATAGCTGCCGCGATAATTATTTTTTACAATGGCCTGCTGAAACAGCAGTTTGGCCTGTTGTATTTTTTTAGAAATAATGGGCAGGTACGTAAAACGCAGGGGCGTACCATACGTTTCTATCATTTCCATTAAGTTAAGGTCATGAAAATAAAGTTCATCATCATACACCTCAAAACCTTCTTGCGGGAAACCCACGCTCAGGTCAATAAATTCTTCGTAGCTCTGCATCTATTGTTAATAAAAAATTTGCGCAAAAATGTAATTTTTAAATGGAAATAATCCTAATAATTAACAGATTTTTAATGTACTGAATGTAATTTGTTTAAGACTGGATTTTAGATGAACATTATTACTGGCAGCTATCGCCATTTTGATTAATTTTGCCCGATGAATTTTATAGTTGATGCGGCCGTAAAAGCCGTTAAAGCATTATACCAAGCCGATATTGCCGCCGCCGATGTAAACCTGCAGCAAACCCGTAAAGAGTTTGAAGGGCAGGTTACCATAGTTACTTTTCCTTTCGTGAAATTTTCGCGCAAATCGCCGGAGCAAACAGGGCAGGAGATAGGCGCTTTTATCCAAAACGAAGTAGCTGAAGTTTCGGGATTTAACGTCATCAAAGGTTTTTTGAATATCGTGATTACTGATGCTTACTGGATAAAACAACTGTACACCGAAATAGCTTCGTCTGGTTTTGGCCACTTTGCGCCGAACGGGCAGAAGGTGATGGTGGAATATTCATCGCCAAATACTAACAAACCTTTGCATTTGGGCCATATCCGTAACAACCTGTTGGGTTATTCGGTAGCCGAGATATTGAAAGCCAATGGTTACGAAGTTATCAAAGCCAATTTGGTGAACGATAGGGGTATCCACATCTGTAAATCGATGCTGGCATGGCAAAAATTCGGGCATGGCGAAACGCCGGAGTCGTCAACATTAAAAGGTGACCACCTTGTCGGGAAATATTATGTTGTTTTTGATCAGGAATACAAAAAAGAGATAGCCGAATTAGTGGCTCAAGGCCAAACCGAGGTCGAAGCCAAAAAGAATGCGCCCTTAATTATCGAAGCCCAGCAAATGCTCGAAAAGTGGGAGGCGGGCGATAAAGAAGTTATTGACCTTTGGGAAACCATGAACAGTTGGGTATATGCTGGGTTTGCTGAGACCTATAAACAACTGGGCGTTGACTTTGACCAGTATTATTACGAATCTAAAACCTACCTGCTGGGCAAGGATATTATTGAGGAAGGCTTACAAAAAGGCGTTTTCTATAAAAAATATGATGGCTCGGTTTGGATAGATTTGACTGCCGATGGTTTGGATGAGAAGTTAGTACTTCGCGCTAACGGTACATCGGTTTATATGACCCAGGATGTAGGCACCGCTCAGTTAAAGTACGACCAATACCATGCTGATAAATCGATATACGTGGTAGGTAACGAACAGGACTATCACTTTAAGGTATTGTTCCTCATCCTGCAAAAGCTGGGCAAAAGCTGGGCGAATGGTTTATACCACCTGTCTTACGGCATGGTGGACCTGCCATCAGGTAAAATGAAAAGCCGGGAAGGTACTGTAGTTGATGCCGACGACCTGATGGCCGAGATGGAGCAGACAGCAAAAATACAAACCGAAGCCCTGGGCAAAACAGCCGACTTTAGTGAAACAGACAAGAATCAATTATACCATATGATTGGTATGGGCGCTTTAAAGTACTTCCTACTAAAAGTTGAACCTAAAAAGCGTTTGCTGTTCGACCCGAATGAGTCGATAGATTTTCAGGGGCATACCGGGCCCTTTATACAATATACGCATGCGCGCATCCGGTCGGTACTGAAACGTTCTGGCTTTGAATTAAACGGGCAAGCAGCTACGGTTACCGAATTGGCCGATGTAGAGTTGGAATTGGTTTTGTCACTTAATCAATTCCCCGAAACAATTGCTCAGGCTGCAAAAGATTATAGTCCAGCTATTATCGCCAACTATGTATACGAGCTGGCCAAAACCTACAATAAATTTTATCACGAAAAATCTATCCTGCAAGCCGAGGACGAGCAGAGCAAACAATTCAGGCTAACGCTTTCTGCCGCAACCGCTAAAATTATCAATAAAAGCATGCGTTTATTGGGGATAGATGTACCGGAGCGCATGTAAAAGGGAGTAGCAGTATGTAGTTGCAGTAACAATAAATAGAAAAAAACCTACTGCTACTGCAACTTGAAACTGCCACTAAAATATTATCTCCAGTGCCCGCGTTCCCAGGCATAACCACGTGGCGTATTGTTCCAGTGGCCCGGGATCCATTCATGCCCTTCGCGACGGTGCTCATAGTGACCACGTAAGTATACATAGTTGCCACCGCGCCATTCCCATTCTCCTCCGATCCATATGGCATCGTCATAAGGTGCCACGGGGCGTTCGTAAACAGGTTCAACAGGACGCTCACGCACCCAATATCCGCCCTGAACAGTACATGATGTAAATAATGAGCCTGCCAACAAAATCATCAGGCCAAATTTTGCTATCGTTTTCATAATGTTAATCATTTTTTAGCTATATAACTATATGACAAACCATAATGAAAAAAGTTTATTTTACCTTTTTAAACTTGGCTGCAACAACCAGTTCCTTGGTACCATTGCTATAATCGTAAAAACCCGATCCCGATTTGACACCTTTACTGCCCGCAGTAACCATATTGACCAATAGCGGGCATGGCGCATATTTTTGGTTACCAAAACCATCATATAGCACATGCATTATGGCCAGACAAACATCCAAGCCTATAAAATCGGCCAATTGCAGCGGGCCCATAGGGTGGGCCATACCTAATTTCATTACGGTATCAATTTCATCAACACCGGCCACACCTTCATACAGTGTATATATAGCTTCGTTTATCATAGGCATTAAAATGCGGTTGGCCACAAAGCCAGGATAATCGTTCACCTCAACAGGTGCTTTCTCCAGCTTACGCGATAGGTCCATAATGGTTTCTGTAACTGCATCGCTGGTGGCATAGCCACGTATTACCTCAACCAGTTTCATTACCGGCACCGGGTTCATAAAGTGCATACCAATTACTTTATCGGGACGGGCGGTTACCGAAGCAATCTTAGTGATGGAGATAGATGATGTATTTGATGCTAAAATAGCGGTGGCAGGAGAGTGCTCATCAACTTCCTTAAATATTTTAAGTTTCAGGTCAATATTCTCGGTAGCTGCCTCAACTACCAAATCTGCATTAGTAACTGCCGACTTTATATCGGTATGTGTTGTAATGTTTTTTAGTGTCGATATTTTAACAGCTTCACTTATTATGCCTTTACTGAGTTGCCTGTCAAGATTTTTTTCGATGGTAAGCAACGCTTTCTCTAAAGCCTGTGAATTTACATCTACAAGGTTTACATTATACCCATTTTGCGCGAAGGTATGGGCTATACCATTGCCCATAGTTCCGGAGCCAATTACTGTGACGTTTTTTATCATAACAAGTTTATAAGTTGAGGATGTCCTGATGCTAAGGTCAACAATTTTTTCATCCGAAAATAAAAGTATTTGGCTTTTTGACGGGAGGTGTTTTTCATGCTAATACTTTAATTGATGTTCAACAATGTTTACAGAATGAACTATAAATTTAGGTTTATGTATTATAGTCTATTACTATATGTTATAATTAAAATAGCTAAGGTTGTACCGTCATTGTTTTGTCATAAAAAAGGTGTAAGTTGAATTGCAGGCGCTTTTTAAACAATTTGATAAAAAAATAGACTTAAAAAGCATAATTTTCAATTCTAATTCATTTTATCACTCAAATTAATTTCAAAACATGAAGAAAAATTTACTCTCCCTTCTTCTTATGAGCCTTGTAACACTTAGTGTGTTTGCTCAAAGCAGAAAAATTACGGGTACTGTAATCGGCGCCGACGATGGACAGCCCATTCCCGGTGTTTCCGTAAAGGTGGCCGGAAGCAATGTTGGTACTCAAACCAAAGTTGATGGAAAGTTTGCGATTACT
>NZ_CAITNG010000081.1 GCF_903893715.1 uncultured Mucilaginibacter sp. | reverse complement strand
GTTTATCTAAAACTTGTTTAACAATAAACAACCCAAGCCCTGTACCCTTTGTATTTCGGGTATCTTCGTTACCTACACGGTAAAACTTATCGAATATATGTAGTTTTTCTTCGTCGGCTATACCAATGCCATTATCAGCTACGGTAAAGTGGACGGTACCGTCCTTACGGAACAATTTCACGTTAACCGCCTCGCATGGCGGCGAATATTTCACGGCGTTCTCAATCAAATTGTTCACTACTGATGTTAGCGCGAATTTATCACCGGTAACCTCAACCTGTGGTTCAATTTCGGCGTTGATAGTTTGTTCCTTTCCATCGCATTTGTTGATTTGCAGGCGGTTTACTACGCTATCCACCAATAACGAAAAATTGAATTTTTCTTTCGGGAAGGTATATATCTCGTTATCTATTTTTGCGGCCAACAGCATGTTCTCTACCAGATCGTCAAGGCGTTCAATATCCTGCAGGCATTTGTCGATAAAGTTGATGCGTTGCTCGCGGTTCAGGTCGCGCTTTTGTATGGTTTGCAGAAATAATTTGATGGATGCCAAAGGCGACTTCAGTTCGTGCGTTACCGAAAGCAAGAAGTTTTTTTGGCGCTGGTGCAGTTGCCTTTCTTTATTGATGGATTTATGCAGGTGCACCGCCCCCACTAATAATATGAACAGAAACACCGAGAGTTCGCCACCTATCATACCCACGCTGGCCGGCTTGGCTTTAATGAGCAAAATACCCCACCACAGCAACTCCGCCAAAGCGTAGATGATGAGGAAATAGAATATAACGAAAGGCTTTTTCATGTTATTAATTATTTTTCAGCGGTATGAAATCTATCGTAAGCAATGTTGCTTTTTGTAGCCTATAATGGTCTTCATTGCCTACTGAATACAAAATCCAAACTCTCAAATATAGCCCTTTTGGCTTTTTCTAACTCGATTTTATTGTGCGCAGAGGATATAAAACCCACCTCATAACCCGATGGACCAAGGTAAACGCCACGGTTCAACAGCTCGCGGTGCAATACTTTAAATTTATCCATGCTGGCCGGGTCTATATCCTCCGCTTTGCGAATAACTTCCTGATCGGTAAAGGCGAACCAGAAGATGGAACCTATGGTAAACACCTTGAATTTGTAATTACGCGCTGTAGCAAAACGCTGTATCGAATCAGTAAACTCTTCGGCTTTGCCATTCAGGTCGCGATAAAAGCCCATGCGCAACAGCTCCGACAATTGCGCAATACCCGCTGCCATAGCTACCGGATTTCCCGATAAGGTGCCGGCCTGGTAAACAGGGCCTTCGGGCGATATGCTGCCCATAATCTCTTTAGATGAGCCATAGCAGCCTACAGGCAAACCACCGCCGATAATTTTACCATAGGTAATGATGTCGGGCTTAATTTGGTAATAACCGGCCGCGCCCTCAAAACCAACTCGGAAACCTGATATCACCTCGTCAAAAATGAGCAGGGTGTCGTTTTTGGTGCAGATGTCGCGTAAAAACTCCAGGTATTCTTTTTCCTGCAAAAGCAAGCCGTTGTTGGCAGGTATAGGTTCGATGATAACCGCGGCTATCTGGTCTTTAAATTCGATAAAGGCTTCTTTCAACGCTTCCTTATCATTCAACGAAACGACGATGGTTTCGTCAGCGAAAGCCTTGGGTACGCCAGCCGATGAAGTTTCGCCAAAAGTAACCAAGCCCGAGCCTGCCTTTACCAACAGCGAGTCGGTATGCCCGTGGTAGCAACCTTCAAATTTTAATATCTTATCGCGCCGGGTATAGCCGCGAGCCAACCTGATGGCCGACATCACCGCTTCGGTACCCGAACTTACAAAGCGTATTTTCTCAATAAACTTATTGTTCTTCAGTATTAGTTCGGCCAGTTCGTTCTCCAAAGCAGTAGGCGCGCCAAACGACATTCCGTTCTGCATTACCTCGGTCACCTTTTCGCGCACTTTGGTATTGTTATGACCAAGGATAAGCGGCCCCCACGAGCAGCAAAAATCAATAAACTGGTTATCGTCGGCATCCCAAATATGGCAACCATCGCCTTTTTGTATAAACAAAGGTGTACCGTGTACCGATTTGAATGCCCTTACGGGAGAATTTACACCGCCAGGGAAATAGGCTTTGGCTTTCTCAAAAAGCTCTGCCGATTTTTCCCTGCTGATATCGGGCTTTGAGCCTGTGTACACCGGTTCCTCGCCCTCATTCCCCGTAAACATTTTTTTTATTGAATCGAACATATCTTTTTAAGTCAAAAATTAAAATTCAAAATTCAAAAAAGAAGCCGGTTTTTTGACTTTTTACTTTTGAATTTTGACTTGTATCAAATCCACCCTTTTTCCAACACCTCTTTTGCGTGATAGGTCAAAATAGCAGTTGCGCCTGCGCGGCGTATGCTTGTTAGTACCTCCACCGTCGTTCGGCGCTCATCCAACCAGCCTCGCTGTGCCGATGCTTTTACCATGGCGTATTCGCCGCTTACATTATACGCGGCAACGGGCAAATCCGTATTGTCTTTTATTAATTTAATTACATCCAGGTAAGCCAAAGCGGGTTTAACCATCAAAAAGTCGGCACCTTCGTGCTCATCCAAACGGGCCTCAATTAATGCTTCCTGTTGGTTGGCCGGGTTCATCTGGTAAGTTTTTTTGTCGCCGTGTTTTGGTGCAGAGTTCAGCGCATCCCTGAAAGGGCCGTAAAAAGCACTTGCATACTTTGCCGTGTACGACATGATAGATACATGCGTAAATTTATGCTCGTCCAACACTTTACGGATATAGCCTACCCTTCCGTCCATCATATCCGACGGGGCAATGATATCGGCACCGGCATGGGCGTGAGCCAAAGCCATTTTGCCTAATATCTCTAAAGTTTCATCATTCAGTATCTCGCCGTTCTCCACCAATCCGTCGTGCCCGTCGCTGCTGTAGGGGTCCATGGCTACATCGGTTACCACACAAACCTCGGGGAAATGTTTTTTTACTTCGCTGATGGCCCGCAGGTATAAGCTGCCATCGCGGTGGCTTTCGGTGGCGTATTTATCTTTTAATGAGTCGTCGATATTGGGGAACAAATCGAACGACATTAAGCCCAACTTGGCACAGGCTTCCACCTCGTGCAGCAAATTATCTACCGAATAACGATAGATGCCCGGCATCGAGGCTACTTCTGTTTTTTTGTTTTTGCCGTCTACAATAAACAGCGGAAATATCAAATTGGCCGCGCCGATATGAGTTTCCTGCACCATTTGGCGGATTACTTCACTTTTCCGATTTCTTCTTGGTCGTTGTAGCATATCTCTTAGTCCATGGACCATAGTCGTTTAAATTCTATTTATAAATATCCTGCCATGGTGTATGGACCATCGACCATAGACATTTAGATTGTTATACCAAACACCGCTTCCGCAAGTCCAATTTCATCCGGCGAAAAAGGTAAGATGTATGGTACGCCCATTTCCTGGAACTTTTTCGCTGTCGACTTTCCGATGGCTATTATTTTTTGAGCCGGATCCATCAAGTTAACGTTAAAATAAGCATCTACATTGGATGGACTGGTAAATATTAATATTTCGGCTGTAGCAGCTTCCGGTTCTTCCTGCATCACGGTTTCGTAAACCGGCAGGTCGATGATTTTTGTATCGGCCGATAAAGCCTGCTGAACGCTCCGCATCGAATTTTCGGCTGCCGGGAACAAAACGGTTTGCCCATTGGCCAATGCTGCAAAATGTTCAGCTACATCGGCAGTATCTATACCTTCGCCAACATAATCGGCAAAATGGCCAATCTGACGTAGTTTTTCTTCTGAACCACGGCCCATAACGCCGAATTTAATGGACTTGGGTAACAAAGGTTCCAATTCAAAAAAATATTCTACCGCGTTTTTACTGCTAAAAAATACCCAGTTCAAATTATGCAATATAAATGGGTCGAGTTTTGTAATAACAGGTACTGTACGGATAAGCGAGCGTGCATCGATTTGTATACCTAGTTTCTCGATAGCCCGGCGGAAATAGCTCTGTTCACTCAAATCGCGCGAGATGAAGACCGACGAGCAGAACTTCCGTTCTTTATCAAAATAAGGCAGTATTTTTTCGGGCAGGCCTTCAATTTCGGCTGTCTCTAAAAAAAGTCTGTCAGGAAATCCATCGCCATCATCAGCTTTTGAAACAAATACCTGGAATTTACCATCGTGCTTGCGGCAATAGCAGCCCAATGGCAGGTGGCAGCCACCGCCAAACAACTTGAGCACATTACGTTCAACAGCCAGTTCCTGCTCCACTTCGGGGTTGTGCAATACGCTTTGCAGGGCATCAAACAGTTCGGTATCGCTTTCGCGGATTTGTATCGCCATTACGCCTTGCGCGGGCGCGGGTATCAGTTCGGTAGCGGCCAATTCCTCTACGTGAAATTCGCTCAGATCAATCCCCAGCCTTTTAACACCAGCCTTGGCCAACATAATGGCATCGTAAGCTTCATCGCGCAGTTTGCCGATGCGGGTTGGAACATTGCCGCGCAGTTCCTGAATTTCCAGGTCGGGGCGCATAGCTAGCAGTTGTGCCTTTCGGCGATTGGACGATGTGCCCACAATACCGCCATACTTTACAGACAGCTTTTGGTGCACATCCACACAATCTTTTAATACAAGTAAAATATCAGCAGGGTCTTCACGCTCCGATACGGCAGCAATGATGAGGCCCGGCGGGTTTTCGGTAGGCAGGTCTTTATGTGAGTGTACGGCAAGGTCAATAGTGCCCGCCAGCAGTTCTTCTTCCAGTTCTTTAGTGAAAAACCCTTTGCCTTCCAGTTTATCAAAACTGAGGTGCAATATACGGTCGCCTTGGGTTTTTATGATCTTCAGTTCGGCGGTGATGTTGTTTTCGGCCAACCTGTCTTTAACAAAATTAGCCTGCCAAAGGGCCAGGTCGCTGCCGCGGGTACCAATTATGAGTTTTCTGTCGAACATCTATAGTTTTTTGCAGCGCAAATTTAACTTTTAAACGGCAGGAATTGTAAATTTTATTGTAATGTGAAGTTGGGTTGACTAAGGGGGCTTGCCGTTTTAAAAAGCAGGTGCTTAATTGCAATTATTCACCAAAATCTCTTTGGCCATTACCATGGGTACGCTGATGTACTTTTTCTCCATGTAGTCCATGATTTTTTCGAGCACCTCGCGCGATTGCTCGTCCATATTACCAACCTCATCAGCAAAAACAGAGTTAAGGGCACGATGGCGTATTTCTTTTATCTTAACGGGTACCTGGCTCATAGCCAGCTCAATCTGACGTTGTTTTAGCACCGGCACAAACTCCCTGATGTTATTTTCGATAATTTGCTCGGCATAAACCAGTTCTTCGTAACGGTCTTTCAGGTTGTTTTTGGCCACTTCGTTCAGCGAGTGCACTTCGATAAAGTTGATATTGAACTGTTTTACCACCTCAGGGTCGGTATCGTTAGGTATGGCCAAATCCACAATGGTTTTTTTGCCTGTTTCACCGTTGAGCAGGGTGGTATAAATTTCGGGCGTAATAATAGGCCTTACCGACGATGTACAGGTGATGATAACATCAAAACCTTTATTGTAAGTCTTCAAATCGTCCAAATTATAGACATCGCCGTTCAGGTTGGCTGCCAATTCTTCAGCCTTGGAAAGCGTACGGTTAAATACTGAAAAGTTTGAAAATTTATGTTTTTGAAGATATTGGGAGATGTTTTGGTTGGTTTCGCCGGCACCGATAATCAGGATGCGGGCTTTGGAGCAGAGGTCGAGGTCTTTTAATTTGCGATAGGCCAATGATACCACTGAGATAGGCTTTCGCGATATCATAGTGTCTGTATACACCTCTTTGGCTGTTTTCACTACGCGTTCCATTACCATGCGCAGGTAATCGCCGGTAAGGCCTGCTTCTCTGCAACTTTCGTATGCTTTACGTACTTGTGCTAAAATTTCTTTTTCGCCCACCACCAAACTCTCTAAGGAACATGAAGTGCGCAGCAAATGGTTCAAGGCTTCCTGTTCGTGATAAATAGAAACGCCGGCCAAAAAGGTGGCCATATAGTCTTCGCAAAGGCCTATCTGCAATGCAGCGATGAATTTTTTGGTAAAGGCTTTATCAATTACCTGCGACGTAGCTAACACAAACTCCACACGGTTACAGGTGGCCAGATAAAAAATTTCGGGGATTTTAAATTCGCTTTGAACCTGCTTTAGCTTATCGGTCAAATTCTCCTGACAAATTACCAATTTGCCCAGTTCCTTTAGTTCGATCTGCTTGTGCGTAAACGCTATAATCTTTAGATATTTCAAAGCGATATAAAATAATGCGGGACAAAAGTAATACTCAACACACGATGCTATGTCAATACTTTGTCAAACAAAGTCAATTTAGAATGGTTATAAATTGCGTTTAAACACTAATTTCAGGCTTTTTAGTATCAAAAAACCGAACGAAATTTTTTTTCGTTTATTAAGCTGTGAAAGTACACAAGAAACTGAGCCTTGTTGCGTTAATTATTTTTTATATGGTTGCAGGCATTAACCATTTTATCCATCCCGAGGGTTATATCAGTATTATCCCGGCCTATATGCCCTACCCTAAAGTACTGAATTTATTGGCCGGCCTTTGCGAAATGAGCTTCGCGTTGATGCTCGCATTTGAAAAAACACGTGCTGAAGGCGCTTTTTGGATTATAATGATGTTGATCGCTTTTTTGCCGGTGCATATCGGCATGATTGTTCATGCGCCCATGAAGATGGGCAGTTTATTGATTACGCCACTCATAGCATGGCTGCGTATCCCACTACAGGTATTATTGATATTTTGGGCATGGAGGTACGCCAACCCAAACCATGCGAAACATTCGCGGGTTATGATGGATGTTTCGTACAAATATGATGACTGTCATTCGCCGGGTTGATACGAATTGCATTATTTGCTAAACGGAACAAACATGGTGTTCGCTCCGGTTTACAATAATATTTGTAATGCAAAACGATATACTAAATACAAAGCTCATGCATCCCCGCGACCAGATAGCGTTGGTTATGCTCCGAATTTACCGCAGGGGTTTAACCACCACATCGGGTGGTAATATTTCGATAATTGATGATAACGGAGATATCTGGATATCGCCATCGGCGGTCGACAAGGGAAAGTTGCAACCCACTGATATAGTTTGTGTGAAAAAAGACGGCACCATTATCGGCTGCCATAAGCCATCATCCGAATTTCCGTTCCATAAAGCTATTTACCAAATCAGGCCGGATATACGCGCCATTATCCACGCGCATCCACCGGCATTGGTTTCGTTCAGTATTGTACGCACCATACCCAATACCAGGGTAATTACACAGGCCAGCCGCGTATGCGGCCCTGTAGGTTATGCCGAATACGAACTGCCGGGCAGCGAAGCTTTAGGTGCCAAAATAGCCGTCGAATTTACCAAGGGCTACAAAGCCGTTATCATGGAAAATCATGGCACGGTGGTTGGCGGTGCCGATTTGGCGGATACTTTTGAACGCTTTGAAACTCTGGAGCTTTGCGCGCGCACCCTGCTTTATGGCAAAGCTATAGGCCAGCCAAATTATCTTACTGATAAACAAATTGCCGATTCGGAAGCGCAGGTACCTGCACCGCTGCCCGAAATTGAAAATGTTACCCACCCGTCGGACGAGCGTGAAAAAAGAAAAGAAATATGCGATATTATACAACGCGCCTGTACACAAGGGCTGATGATCAGTTCGTATGGAACTGTATCGACCCGCTGGAGGGGTAACGACTTCCTGATCACCCCGACCGATGTGCCCCGCTGGGACCTGACCCTGGACGATATTGTGCAAATAAAAGGCGGCAAACGCGAGCCGGGTAAATTCCCGAGCCGGTCCACACATCTGCACCAACAAATTTACGCGTCGCACCCCGAAATCAATTCCATCATACTGACACAATCGCCCTATCTGATGGCATATGCCGTTACCGGCGAAACCTTTAACGTGCGCACCATACCCGAAAGCTGGATATTTTTGCAGGACGTGAGCACCCTCGATTTTGGCGAGCACTTTACCGGCAAGGATGTGATACCAAGCATCATCAACAAACACAACCCGGCCATTATTATCAAAAACTCGTGCGTGCTGGTCGCCGGCGATAAGCTGTTGCAAACCTTTGATTATTTGGAAGTAGCCGAGTTTAGTGCCAAATCGTTAGTGATGTGTGCTTCCATCGGCTCGCTGGTGCCTATTAATAATGAGCAGGTTGAAGAGTTGAGGCACGCTTTTGTAAAAGAATAATTGTTTTTAAACTCCCCTGTAGCGGCTTGTGTGAAAACGCGGCCGCTATTTTATTGCCTTAATTTTTAGGCTGAGCACGCTCTTTTCCTTTTCGGTTTTTGCCAAAGCGTATGCTTTTTGATACTGAGCTTTGGCGTGCATGGTGTCGATGTCTTTGTACAATTCGCCCAGCAGGGTAAAATAAAAATGATTGTTTTGCGCGGGCAGTTTTTCGGCCTCAATAATGGCTTCGGCAGCGCCACGAGCCTTGTACAAAGCAAAAGTGCGGTTAACGGCCACTGCGGGCGAGTAATTGATTTGCAACAACCTGTTATATAATTGCAAAATGGCCTCCCATTTTTCGGTCGTGTCATCTTTTTTTGAATGTAGCTGCGCGATGGCCGCTTCCAGGTGGTATGAGCTGATTACGCTGCCCTTTGCCGAAATGTTGAGGTAACGGTTGCCTTGCCTGATGAGTTCTTTGTCCCATAGGGCTTCATCCTGATCGGCGTATAAAACCACGACATCATTACTATCCTGCCTTGCGTTAAACCGCGAGGCGTGGAAACACATCAATGCAATTAAAGCATTAGTTTGGGGCAGATTGGTTTTTCCGTACCCCGCGAGCATCACGCCCAGGCGCAATGCTTCCACACACATATCCTGCCGCAATATTTTGTTTTGGGTGGTGGAATAATATCCCTCGTTAAACAACAGGTAAATGGCATGTAATACATTGTCGAGCCGGGCGCTTACCTCCTGCTCACCCGGCATTTCGAGTTTCACTTTGGTTTCGCGCAATTTTTCACGGGCACGGTACAGGCGTTTATTGATGGTTTCTTTGTTCGATAAAAAAGCTTCAGCAATCTCGTCGATACCAAAACCGCATAGGATGCGCAATGCCAAACCGATTTGCGCTTCGGCGGGAATAATGGGGTCGCAAATAGCGAAGAGCATTTGCAACTGACTGTCGTTGATGTTTTGGCTTGAAAAATCGAGCGTGATAGATTGTATGTTGGTGTTTTCGGCTAAAGCCAATGCCGGGCCCACCTTTTCGGCGAAGACTTTGTCGCGGCGCAGATACTCGAGTGTTTTGTTTTTGGCCACGGCGTACAGCCAGGCCGTGGGGTTTGGCGGTATGCCTTTCATGCCCCAGGTTTCGGTAGCGATGAGGAAGGTTTCGCTCACAATGTCTTCGGCCACCTCGATGTGCTGCAAGCCAAACAGTTTACTGATCACGGTAACCATTTTTGAAAACTCGCGACGGAACAAATGCGGAATGAGCTCTTTTTCGTTTTGCATGGCAGGTGGACCTTGGAACGTAAATATAGGTTTGTTTGTTTAATAATGAACGACGGATATTGATTGGGACAATGTTCTACTTAGTTTCTAACTCAATCTCAAAAAAAATCATTGCATAGGTTTATCATGGCTCAGTAATTTGTAATTTTAGTAAAATTTATCGCCATGAACAACCAAATCGGCCCCAGCCTTGTTATCGTAGCCTACAAACCCAAACCCGGCAAAAACGAAGCTTTAAAAGAAATTGTAATGAACCACGTGCCCGATTTGGCAAAACTTGGCTTGGTTGCCGACCGTAAACCTTCGATCATGGAGACAGCCGACGGCACCATTATCGAGGTGTTTGAGTGGCTGAATGCCGAAGCCATTAAACAGGCGCACGGCAACCCCGATGTGCATAAAATATGGGCAGCGTTTGCCGAAGTGTGTGATTGTGTGCCTTTGAATACTTTGGCAGAGTCGGCGGATATGTTTGCAGGGTTTAAGCCGCTGAATTAGCTTTCGCTTGGCTCTATCCAATTCCCATCATCCTTAATAATACCAATCAACTCATCCAAGGCATTGGCCGAACTCACGTTTTTTTGCACCACTTCCTTACCACGGTACAGCGTTATCTTATCAGGGCCTGCACCTACATAGCCGTAATCGGCATCGGCCATTTCGCCGGGACCGTTTACGATGCAGCCCATGATGCCTATTTTTAAACCTTTGAGGTGACTGGTACGGCTGCGGATCATTTGGGTGGTCTCCTGCAAGTCGAACAGGGTACGGCCGCAGCTGGGGCAGGATATGTATTCTGTTTTTGATATGCGCGAACGAGTGGCCTGCAAAATGCCGAAAGCGGTGGAAGTAATTATTTTGGCCGGCACGGATGGGGCATCTATCCAAATGCCATCGCCAAAACCATCCACCAATAAAGCACCCATATCGGTAGCGGCAAAAAGCTGTAGTTTTGATACCGGCTCTTCGGGGCTGGTGATATCGCCGGTTTTGCTGAGATCAAATTCAGTTGCCGGGTAGGTCCTTTTGATGATGACAGGCACATCCAAACCCAGTTCTTCCATTTTGAAGAAGAAAGCGCGTTGGTCCTGCATCCCGTTAAGGGCATCGGTTTCTAAAACAAAAACAAGCGTTTTATCCAATGGCAAAGCACCAAAATCGGCTGTTTCAATATCCGAAGGTTTGACGCGCACCAAATTTAAGGCATGGTCTTTTTGGCTTTCGCCGACGTATTCACTCAATTCAAAAACCGGGTGGCAAAGTGTTTTATTGGCCAATGTTTGCCAGGTTTTATAATTGTACAACTGCTTTAAATTACCGGGGAAATTAAACGAGGGCAAAGCATCGCCCAGGTACACAAAATCGACCGATTGCTCGGCCATGTTATATTTATCCAGCAAGGCACTATATAGGTACCCTGCATCGCTCAACACAGCGGGGTCTTTCAGGTTTGCGGCCGACAGATCGACCACCACCCTTGGCACCATATGCCCGCCGATGAAGGCGTTTGCTTCGTAGGTTTCGCGTTTTTGGTATTCGTAGGGATTGTGAGCCGAAAGCTGAAAGCCGAAAGCTGAAAGCTTTTCTTCCGCTTTGTGCTTTGTGCTTTTCGCTTTCCGCTCAACATAACGTTTAACCAAAGCCTGCGCAACCGGTATTTCGTATTCGGGTTCTTCGGTTAGGGATACACGTACGGTATCGCCGAGGCCATCTTCCAGTAAGGTGCCGATCCCCACTGCCGATTTGATACGGCCGTCTTCGCCATCGCCGGCTTCGGTAACGCCGAGATGAAGCGGATAGTTCATACCTTCGGCAACCATGGTTTCTACCAATAAACGGTAGGCCTGCACCATTACCTGCGGGTTGCTCGACTTCATCGAGATAACGAGGTTATAATAATTCATATCCTCGCACATACGCATAAACTCCATTGCCGACTCCACCATACCACGCGGCGTATCGCCGTACTGGCTCATGATCCTGTCGCTCAGCGAACCGTGGTTGGTGCCAATGCGCATGGCCGTGCCATACTCCTTGCAAACCTTAACCAATGGCGCGAATTTTTTATAGATACGCTCGAGTTCGGCCTGGTACTCTGTTGGCGTATAGGTCAGCTGGTCGAATTTCTTTTTATCGGCATAATTGCCCGGGTTTACCCGCACTTTCTCCACAATGCGGGCGGCCACTTCGGCGGCGTTGGGGGTAAAGTGTATATCGGCAACCAGGGGCGTTTTATAGCCGCGTTTGTGCAACTCTTTTTTTATGTCGGCCAGGTTTTGGGCCTCTTTTATGCTTGGCGCAGTAATGCGCACATATTCGCAACCGGCATTGATCATCCGGATGCTTTGCTCTACCGTGGACAAAGTATCCAGCGTATTGGTGGTCGTCATGCTTTGGATGCGGATGGGGTTATCGCCACCCATGGGCACATCGCCAATAAATACCTCGCGGGTTTTAAAACGGGAGTATTCTGTTAGTGAGTTACAGTAACGGCCTTTGAGGGCTTTTATCGCTTCGGCATCCATGCAGATAATTTTGTATTGCAAAAATAGGTATTCGGAAGCTTTTGTTGGTTGGATGAACGTAAAGTTTATTTTCAAAACTTTGTGTTGCCACGAAGGCACAAAGGACTAAGCTTGTCAATTCGAGACTTTGTGTCTTAGTGGCTAAAAATGTTGTGGGCATTTCATATCCTCGTTACTTGCTTTCCACTAATATGGCTACCGCAATATTTCGGTTCTTATTTACTCCTTTTCACCACAAAACAACCAGCCAACTGGTCGTGAATGGCTTGATGGCGGAATGACCAGATGATTTTCATATAAGCCAGGTAGGAAAGCGGGCCGATGATAAGGCCCAAAACTTCGTATATAGTTTTACCGAGGTTCCGCCTTAACGCATGCCAGAAGGTTAGGCCATAACCCAAACCATCTACCACAGCCAGTCCCAAAATATATTTGCCAACCGAGCCGCGCATACGGCCGGCCTCGCAAAGCGAATTGTATAGAACAGTAACCACAAAAACCACCAGTTGGATGATGATGATTTCGGTTTGGTGCTTCAATAGGTTTTCCTGCAACTTAGGGTCGGTGAGAGCGCTTAATGTAAAAACGCCCATTAAACGGCTCATGTATCCCGGGAAAAGTATAAAAGCCAATATCTCGGTACCAAATACAATGATGATAAAATCGATAATATAAGCCGGTAGGCGTAAAAAGTAGCTGGCCGTATTTTCGGGCATAGGGTAATAAATACCCTCGTCGATGAAATACTGCTTAAACTCGGGCAGCAGGTGCGCCTCGGTGCCTTGGTTTTGCAAGGGCATCACCAACAGGTCGTCGGGCTCCAGCGGCCGGTCCATCAGCTCCTGCGGGGTAAATGGCCCTATTTTTTGGCCCGATTCTAAAATATAGTATTCGTTGTCCATTGTACTGTAAGCGAGCTGCTAAATTAAGGATATAATTCTATAGTTCATGGCCGTTGTTTTGTTCATGGATCATGCCGGGAAGTTCATAGATCATAGTTCATGGTTCATGGTAAGAAGTTTTGGGGGTACGCAATTCTTTTACGAATAAGCTTCCCTTTTACTATGAACTATGAACCATCAACTATGAACTTCTTCACACCAACCTGTCTTTTATCACCAGCGTACCGGCTATCATATCGTGCAGGCATTGTTGTTTTTTGGTAAAAAAGCAGAGCAGGTACGGGACTAGGAAGGCCACCGTGGATAATATTTTGGTGAGGTTGCGCGCCGCGGCTTTGGTGTAGTCGGTATTGGAACCATCTTCTGCACATACACTGATATGAAGTACAATTTTTCCGTAGGTGGCGTGTTTGGGTCCGCCTTCCAATACGATGCTGTAAATAAATTTAGCAAGCGGAACCAATATAAACATCAGGCCCAATAAAACGAGCCTGATCATGGCATCCCGCATCAAAATCATGCCGATAACCGCTGGTAGCATAAACACGGCCGAAATCAGCAGCCAATCGAGCATGGTGGCCATTACCCGCTGATCGAACCCGGCAAAGTACTGGGGCGTTACCGGCCGCAGGGCAAAACCGAATATAGCGCGCAGTTCGGCAACTTCGTGGGCTTCTTTGTAGTCGTCCATGGTATCGGTGCGCACAAAGTCGGTGGGCTTTATGCGGCGCGCCTTGAGCTCATCGATGGTAAATGGGCCTTCGGGCCTGCCGTTAACAACCAAAACATATTCCTGGGGCATGGTATAAAAACAAAAAGGGGAACAAGTTTTTGTTCCCCTGTAAATTTAAAGGTTTTAATCAATAACGCGATACTTTAAAATCGGCCATGCCGCCTTCAATGTGGATGTACATTTTTTTGGCGGCGTGATCAAATCCGGGGGTTTGATACTCCGAATCGTCTTTTTTGTCGAACCCATTAAAGTTTCGTGATGAAAGGCCGGTATCGGTGGTGATATCGCAGGCAGCATCGCGCGGTACGGCTATTTTTACTGTTGAGGCACCGCTTTGTATTTCAATATGTGTTGCCTCTAAAGGCTCACCCATTTTAACATCTAAGGAAGCGGCATAACCCTCCAATTCCAGTTTTTTCACTTTATAGGGCGTCAAGTCGAACTTGAGGTTTGTCGCCCCGGCAGATACATCAATATCCCAAACAGGTTTGCTGTTGAGCCTGATGACAGCCTTATTGCCATTGTGGTTAAAAAAGAAAAAACCGTGGCGTTTGTTTTTGGTGCCGTTCATGCTGAAGTCGATGACTTCGGTGGCGCTGTCCATACTGGTTTTGAGGGTATAGCCCATGCCGCTTTCGCGTGTTTTGGCATCAAACAGTTGGTTGGTGGTATCCTTTAAGGTATAGCTTGTGGCGCCGCCGCTAATGTTAAGTTTGGCGGTTTGTACCGCTGAGTTATATGGCTCGTTATAGTCGCCATTGCCCGAACCTGTATAGCTGTCGCTATCGTTCATGTTATTTTCCCACGAAAAATTCCAATGGCTATCGTGGCGGGTTGTGCCATCCCAAATTAAAATGCCCATTCCAATAACTAATACTATTATTTTTAAGGCGGTTGCCCAACCTGTTCGGTTGTGCGCAAACACCAGGTTTACCCCCGCTATGATGAGAATAATAGGCCAAAGACTAAAAAAAGTTTCCCAGCTAAAATTGATATAGCCAAAGTTGTCGAGCAAAAAAATCGCTCCGATTATTACCAGGATCATGCCCGGTATCAGTCTGTCGTTTCTCATGGCTTAAATGGTTTCGTTAGTGTCTTTGTTTTCTTTTTGTTCACCTTGCGCCTTGTGCCAGTTTTCAAACTGATTGGGTATCTCCCGGCTTTTTCCGGCGCCAAAAATAATGGCAAGGCCTAATACCACAAATACCAATGGCCAAAGTTTGTGGTATTCAAAATAAGGTAATATATCATATTCCTTCATTAAAAACAGGGCACCGAAGAAAATCAATACCAAACCCACAACCATGGTGCCGG
Organism: uncultured Mucilaginibacter sp.; assembly: GCF_903893715.1. GTDB lineage: Bacteria > Bacteroidota > Bacteroidia > Sphingobacteriales > Sphingobacteriaceae > Mucilaginibacter. Next base: position 53,716 of record NZ_CAITNG010000081.1, on the reverse strand, counting down.
TTACCGTAGAACGGGCAGGCACAGTGGGGCCATCGGGTGTTGGTATGGTATAGTCAACACCCGGATTAATGGTAAATTTAGCGGGTATCACTATCCATAAAATAATATAAACCCAAAAACTTAAGCCGGCAAATATCCAGCCCAGTACAAAGATGACGCGCATCAGGCCTATGTCCATATTAAAGTAGTCGGCCAAACCGGCACACACACCTCCTATTGCTTTGCGATTTTCATCGCGGTATAAAGTGTTTCTCATGTTGTTTTACATTTAATTGTTAATTGTTATAACTGCCCCCCGACAGGTTTTATCACAATCTCATCGACGTTTGCCCCCGCGCTCATTTTGTAAGCGCAGATGATTGCCGCCGCTACATCACCGGGCGAAACAAACAAGTCAGGCAACAGGTTTGAATCTTTCCACGATTCTGTAAAGGTTGATCCCGGCAATATGGCGGTCACTTTAACATTGTGCGCCTGCATTTCGAGCCTCATTACTTTTGTTAGACCCAACAAGGCAAACTTAGTTACAGAATATGTGCCGGCTTGCATCACAGGATCGATAGCAGCTACCGAACAGGTATTAAAAAAATGCCCGCTTTTGGCCCCCATCATGGTTTTACCGAAAAAGCGGTACAGCTCGTAAGCCGGCAGCAGGTTGGTATTGATGAGTTTATTGAAGGTATCTTCCTCATCATCCAAAATACTTTGGTGGATGTACGTGCCCACATTATTGACGATAACGTTGATAAAACCCAATTGCTGTTGTGCAAATGCCGCGAAAGCTTTGATATCGGCTTTGTCTGACGTATCGGTTTGACGTATGGCCACTTTGATGCCTGGGTTGATGGCCAGCAGTTCATCGCGCAAAGCCAACAATTCTTTTTCGTTGCGCGAACATAGGGCAAGGTTAAGACCTTCTTTAGCGAAAGCGGTGGCTATGGCACGGCCCATTCCTTTTGAAGCGCCGGTGATCAATACGTTTTGCATGGTTGAATTTATATAATTAAACACAATGTTAGGCATACTTGTTAACACAGAAAACTATTATCAAGTTTAAATAAAATTACAAAGCTATTAAATGCCAGCGGTCATACTTTGACTAAAAAGCGTATTTTAGCCAAATTAATAAATAGGAATGCTATACCATTTAGGGAGATATATACTGTTGATGCGGCTCAGTTTTAAAAAGCCCGAAAAATTCAGCGTGTATTGGGCCGAGGTAATGCGCGAAATGGTATCCATCGGTATTGGCTCGTTGGGTATTGTGGCCATTATTTCGTTGTTTATTGGCGCGGTGGCTACCATACAAACGGCTTTTCAGTTGGTGGTTGATTATATACCCAAATCGGTAGTGGGCACGATTACCCGCGACTCGACCATACTGGAGTTCAGCCCTACCATCACCTCGCTGGTGTTGGCGGGCCGTGTAGGTTCGAGCATTGCCTCGCAAATTGGCACCATGCGCGTTACCGAACAGATAGACGCGCTCGAAATTATGGGCGTAAACGCGCCGGGTTTTTTAATATCTCCCAAAATCATAGCCGGCATCACCATGATACCTTTGCTGGTTATCATTTCGATTTCGCTGGGTTTGTTTGGCGGGTACATTGCCTGCGCGGCATCAAAAGAAGTGGCCGTTGCCGAATACATACAGGGCCTGACAGGTGGTTTTAAACCCATCATTTTGCAGGTATCGATGGTGAAGGCCTTATTTTTTGGATATATCATCACTTCTATTTGCGCTTACCAGGGCTTTTATACCAGCGGAGGCGCCCTGGAAGTGGGCCAATCGGCTACACGCGGCGTAGTGTTCAGCTGTATCATGATCTTATTTGCCGACTTAGTTATATCGCGTATCATGCTATGATAGAGACCATCAACATTTGCAAAAACTTTGGCGATAACGTGGTGCTGAAAGACATCAACGTACAACTGAAAGCCGGCCGCAACAACCTCATCATCGGCAGTTCGGGTTCGGGTAAAACTACTTTGCTTAAGTGCATTGTGGGCCTGCATAAACCCACATCGGGCGAGGTGCTATACGATGGGCAAAACTTTACCAAAATGCACTTTGTGGAGCGTGTTCCTATCCGCAAACAAATCGGCATGCTGTTTCAAAGTTCGGCGCTGTTCGATTCGATGAGCGTGCAGGACAATATCATGTTCCCGCTCAATTTGTTTACCGATATGAGCAAGGCCGAAAAGATAGACCGGGCCAACTTTTGCTTAGAGCGCGTTAACCTGGCCGGGAAGAACAAACTTTTCCCTGCCGAACTTTCGGGCGGGATGAAAAAACGGGTAGGTATTGCACGGGCCATATCCATGCAGCCGAAGTACTTGTTTGTGGATGAACCCAACTCGGGCCTCGACCCAAAGACCTCCATCCTGATAGATGAACTGATTGCCGAAATTACCGTCGATTTCCAAACCACTACCGTGGTGGTTACCCACGATATGAACTCGGTAATGGGTATTGGCGACCACATCATTTTTTTAAACGACGGCCAAAACTGGTGGGAAGGCACCAACAAAGAAATAGCCCATACCGATAATGCCGAACTGAACGCCTTTGTGTTTGCCAGTAAGTTTATGCGGGCAGCGAAGGAGAAGTTATAGTAGCAGTTGCAGTCCCGATAGTTATCGGGATGAGTGGCAGTTTGGATGTTTTAAGAGACTGCTACTGCAACTAAATCCTGCCACTCACCTCCGCACCAAAACATACTCTCCCCAAAAATCCGTGGGCGTTGATTGGCAGGAAATATTTAAAATTGATTATATTCGTATAAAATTTATCCCATGAATAAAGCAAAGGCTACCGAGGCTATTAATGATATGCCTACCGATTTTGAGCTGGATGTTTTAATTGAAAAACTGATACTGATAGAGAAGGTAGAAAAAGGCCTGGATCAGTTAAATGTCGGTAATACCTTTACCCATGAACAGGTTAAACAAAAAGTTCGTGAATGGCAGAAATAATTTGGACGGCATTTGCACTCGAAGATCTGCAATCGGTATATGATTACATCGCAAAAGATTCGAAGTTTTATGCAGACCGATATATTGACAAATTAGTAGACAGGGTAGATATTTTAATTGAACAGCCAAAAGCGGGTCGGATCGTCCCCGAATTTGAAAACGAATTAATAAGAGAACTGATAGAAGGCGCTTATCGGATCATCTATAAAATAGAGTCCTTTAATGAAATTGCAATTATCCGTATTCACCATTCCGCGCGGTTACTCAAAGACTTTATATAATTCACTTTTTCACCAACATATACTCTCCCCAAAAATCGGTGGTTGACGTTACGGCTGGTAGATGGTCTCCTTTTGGAGCTTCCGCGCCTGCTGCTAGGGAAACGACAAACACTCCGTTAGCATTCTTTGTGGCCGTAATCCCGAAATCCCTATCTACATTAATCCCCGGTAAAAGTATATGGTAAGCAAATTTAGTGGGATTTACAGTAGATAGCTTGAGATGTTTTAATGGAATAGCAAGTTCGTAGGTATAAGCCATCGTGTTATCAAATGCTTCGCTAACTTTAATGCCTTCGCTACTGTAAATTGAAAGAAGCGTGTCGATACCCGGTATACCGCTGGTGCGTATAAACTTCTCATTTGAGTGTAACTTTTTGTTGGACACCCTGCTTACCGAATCCGGATTCAACGCTGCCGCCTTACGTTGAGATGCCAATTGGCCCATAATAGTGAAACGGATATAGGGTTTGTTATGATATTGAAGTTCAAAAATGGGGAAAGTAACGGATGCTGCATTTTCATCACTCTTCTTCCCTGAAGCATTTACCCTGAACACTACACCGCAATTGGTTATTTTAGTGAGCACATCCGGATCTGTAGCATGCACAACCAAATACAGGTTATCGTCATCGTTACTGATGGTGTAAAAGATATCGGTGGCGTGGTTGTATGCCTGGAACTGGTTGTTCCATTCGGTGGTTTTGCCATCGATTTTGATATTGGCCGGGGCATAGAGGCTGCCTTGTTGGATATTGGGGAGTTTTTGGGCGGTGGCGGCAAGGCTAAACAGCAGCAAAACAAGGGTTATCTTTTTCATGGCGATTACTTTTTTGCGAGGGTGTATTCTCCTGAAAGGTCGGTAGCATAATCCAAAACCAATGTTTCAGGTGTATTTTTCATCTCTAAGGAAGGGTAGCCAGGTGTAGAACGCAATGTGGACTGTCCGTCGGCCGATAGTTGCACTGTTGTATTGGTATTGTAAAAAAGGCCGTTCAGCTTGATATTGTATTTCAACTTATCATTGGTAACACCGGCAGCCTTTAAGTATTTTAGCGGGACTGCTATCTCGCAGGTATAAGCCTGACTATGATCCATTAATGCCATCGCCTTGATGCCCATAGTGTTATTGGCAGTAAGCAAAGAATCTTTGAAAGACACGATCCCGCTAACTTTTATTCCGGAAAGACTTAGCATTTGCGTATTTAAAACCGCTATCAACGAATCGTTGGTTTTACTCACAGCCGCATCGTTCGCAATGCTTACTAATTTGTTCTTATTCTGAATAATGCTACCCTGATTTTTTCTTTCTATCGAGGGATAAGTAACACTCAATGCAATATTCTTGCTTGCTTTATTTCCTTGATTTACAGTAAGCGTAATATTGCCATAAATGATCTTTTTAATAACCACCGCATCGGTAGCCTGCACCACAACATATAAATTATCATCGTCGTTACTTATGGTATAGAAAATATCAGTAGCATGATTATAAGCTTGAAATTGATTGCCCCATTCGTCTGCCTTGCCGTCTATTTTAACATTCTCAGGCGCGTAAAGGCTTGTTTGCTGGATGTTTGGGAGTTTTTGGGCTTGGGAGATAAGTGCCAATAACAAACCCATAACTGCGGCAAATGTTGTTTTCATGAAAGATTGGTTTATAACTATAAATATAGTTATTTATGATTGGTATTTCCAAATGCAACAGATTTTTCTTATATTGTATCGAATGGTGAGTGGTGAGTAGTGAGCGGTGAGTTGATGGAAATTATTGTTATAGAATACCCATATTTACCCATAGCCTCCAAAGATTTGACAACTTTTAAAAAGTTGTCAAATCTACCGGCGAGCAAATTGTTCTTTGAAAGATACCCATAAATACCCATGAGTTTGGCAAAGCGCGTAGCGCATGGCGCAAAGCGTCAAAAGCATTTATATATTGGCACCTGCCAGCCGGCAGGCTGACATCCGCTCATCCCGATAGCTATCGGGAACACATTACACATACCCATAAATACCCATGTGATAAGATGGAAGATGTAATCCCGATAGCCATCGGGAGGAAGACGGAAGATGTGTTTTTTTAATGTACCCATATTTACCCATGTGTTTTTATCTTTGCAGCCGTCGGCGTTTGGGGAATGACTAAATGACCCAATGATTTAATGACGCAAAAAGAATGATCCAACTGCTTACCCCTACCCACTGGAAAGATTACGAACTGATTGACTGCGGCGATTTTGAGAAACTGGAGCGCTTTGGCGAGCTGGTGTTGATTCGTCCGGAACCGCAGGCGGTGTGGGACAAGGCCTTGAGCGAATCGGAATGGCAACGCAGGCACCATATTAAATTCAGGGGCCGCTCGGCAACTTCGGGCGAGTGGGTGAAGAAGAACCAAGGGCTGCCCGACCGCTGGAACATAGGTTACCAAAACGATGATGTAAGCATCCGCATGCGAATGGCGCTCACTTCGTTTAAGCATGTGGGGGTTTTCCCGGAGCAAGCGGTTAACTGGGACTATATATCGCACCATGTCAAAAAATTCAAGACAGCGGAGCAGCCGCGGGTATTAAACCTGTTTGCCTATACCGGCGGCGCATCGTTGATAGCGAAGGCCGCCGGCGCCGATACCACTCATGTGGATTCGATAAAGCAGGTGGTTACCTGGGGCAACGAAAATATGGAGCTATCGGGCATAAAGGATATACGCTGGGTGGTTGAGGACGCGCTCAAGTTTGTAAAACGCGAGGTAAAACGCGGTAAAACCTATAACGGTATTATTTTAGACCCGCCCGCCTACGGCCACGGCCCCAACGGCGAAAAATGGAAGCTGGAAGACAGCCTGAACGAAATGATGCACGACGTGGTAAGACTATTGGACCCCGAAGAGCACTTTTTGATTCTGAATACATATTCGCTGGGCTTTTCGTCGGTTATTGTACAAAACCTGCTGCAAAGCGCTTTCCCGAAAGTACAAAACCTCGAGATAGGCGAACTTTACCTTCAGGCAACCGCAGGGCCGAAACTGCCGCTGGGTGTTTTTGGCAAGTTTTTTAAACACAAAGCATAGGCAGTTTGCATCCACAGTTAACAAAAATTGAATATTGTTAAAAACTTTTAACCCTAAGCCTTAGTTAAGCTTGGTATCTTGCACTGGTGTTATTATCGCCTCATTAAATTCAAATGAAATTGAAAACCCTTCTTTCCGCCATCGTATTATCCACATCGGTTATTGCGTTTACCAATTGCCATTCCGGCGATAAAACAGGTACAGCCTCGGCCGCAGCCACAACAATAAAGGCAGATACTGTTAAAAAACCCGCTGCCGATACAGCAGCAGTTAAGGTAACTTATCCGCCACTCGACAAAGCCAAATACGACTCGTTAATGAAAAGATTGGCCAATGGCGATACCACAGGGCGCTGGCCGGTTAAAAATACCCCTTACCCTTTGCCAGGTGCCATATTGCCCTTTTACAGGGTGGTAGCTTATTACGGTAATTTGTATTCCAAAAAAATGGGCATTTTGGGCGAACTGCCTCCTAAAGAAATGATTGCCAAATTGCAAGCTGAGCGCAAGCATTGGGAAAAGGCCGACCCTAAAACCCCAACCATGCCGGCACTGCATTATATAGCCGTAACCGCTCAAGGCGAACCCGGCAAAAACGGACTGCATAATTTGCGCATGCCCGATAAACAGATTGACAGCATTTTGCATATCGCCAAAACCATACATGCCCTGGTGTTTTTAGATATACAAGTGGGCTTTAGCAATGTACAAACCGAGGTACCGCGTTTGGAGAAATATTTAAAAATGCCGAACGTGCATTTGGGTATTGACCCGGAGTTTTCGATGAAGGAAGGCAGTGTACCGGGCAAACGTATCGGCACATACGATGCAACGGATGTTAACTTTACCACCAACTATTTGGTTAACCTGGTAAAAAAATACAACCTGCCCCCCAAAATATTTATACTGCACCGCTTTACCCGTAAAATGGTAACCAATGCCAAAAACATGAAACTGCACCCCGAAATACAATTTGTTTTGGATATGGACGGCTGGGGCGAACCGGAGCTGAAATTAGGTACTTACCGCGATTGGATATATAAAGAACCGATCCAATTCACCGGCTTTAAACTGTTCTACAAAAACGACATCAAGAAAGCGCCAAACCATATGATGACGCCTGAAGAGGTATTGAAATTGAAGCCGGCACCGATTTACATACAGTACCAGTAAAACAAAAAGCCCTCACGAACAAACGCGAGGGCTTTTTTATAGGACATAATCCGGAAGAAGTACTTATTTAATGCTCACCAAAGCAATATCAACACCCTGGGCATTATCTTTGGTTTTGCAAACCAAGGGGAAGTCGGGGTTGTTCAATATCCACATTTCGCCTTTGCCGTTGGTTGCTATAGCATGGTAAACATCCAGTGGTTTACCATTTAACTTGATGGTGCCACTGTCATCTTTTTTAACGGTATATTTCAGGTCGTCAAACTCGAAGCTTTGTGTTTTTACCATGTTGGCAAATGCTTCTTTCGATATGCAGGCTACAGTTTGATAGCTGGGAAGCTTGGTCAACTGGTCGGGTTCAGCGGCTGTTATTACCATGCCTTTACCACTCTCGAGTGCTTTGGGCGACATTTCGTAATTGCCGGAGCCAACACCTTCGATATTCCAGTCTATTTTTATCGGGTCGCCCAAGCTGCTAAAGGTGAGGGTGAGCGACAGGTCTTGCCCGTCCTGTGTATAAGTGTAGGTAATTACCGAGTTACCCTTTATAGAGGGCACTGTGTTTTGGGCGAATACTGCTGTACCTAGTACAAGTGCCAGTATCGTGAGGGATAGTTTTTTCATTTTAGGTCAGTTTTTGATTATTTGCCTTGATTATAAGGTCTGACTGTGGCAATCTAAAAAAGTTCGACGTGTAACCGTAATGTTATGTTCGTTATGATTTTCTCAAAAAAAACAACAGTTTGATGTAACTTTCATAGTACAGACTACAGAACATCCTTCCGACCCTTGATTTATAATTACGATAAGCGTTCCACAAATTCATCAAAAAATAATCAGACTTTTGCAGGATGGGATATCCGTTTAACCTGAACATAAATTTATGCGTTATTACCTGGTAGCCGGCGAAGCATCGGGCGATTTGCATGGCTCGAACCTGATGAAGGAGTTGAAGAATTTGGACGCTAATGCGGAGTTCAGGTATTTTGGCGGCGACCTGATGCAGGCCGAGGGCGGCACTTTGGTAAAGCACTATGCCGACATGGCCTTTATGGGCTTTGTGGAGGTGATAGCTAACCTGCGTACTGTTTTAGGGAACCTTAAATTTTGCAAACAGGATATTGTAGCCTGGCAACCTGATGTGCTGATATTGATTGACTTCCCGGGTTTTAACCTAAAAGTTGCCGATTTTGCAAAGAAACAGGGGATTAAGGTTTGCTACTATATATCGCCAAAAGTTTGGGCATGGAACCAAAAACGGGTGCTAAAAATCAAAAAATCAGTTGACCATCTGTTCTGTATCTTGCCATTTGAGGTTGATTTTTATAAAAAGTGGGATATGGAGGTTGACTATGTTGGCAACCCTTTGCTGGATGCTGTAACGGCCTTTAAACCGGACACTGATTTTAGGAAAGCAAATGGCTTGTCGGATAAACCTATCATCGCCCTCCTTCCGGGTAGCCGCAAACAGGAAATCAGTTATTTGCTGCCAACCATGCTGGAGTGCGCAAGGCAGTTTCCCGGATATCAATTTGTGATAGCGGGCGCACCATCATTCAGCATAGACTTTTATACGCCTTTTTTTGTTGATGGGCAAAGCATTGCGGTGCTGTTCAATTCGACATACAACTTATTACACAAAGCGCAGGCAGCCATCGTAGCTTCGGGCACGGCAACCTTGGAAACGGCATTGTTCCATGTACCTCAGGTGGTGGTGTATAAAGGGAACGCTGTTTCTATCGGGATAGCGAGGGCAGTGATACAAATCAGGTTTATATCGCTGGTAGACCTCATTATGGACAGGTTGGTGGTGAAAGAGCTGATACAGGGCGATTATACACGCGAAACCGTTCAAGCTGAATTAGAACTGTTATTGCATGACGAGATTTACCGCAAGCAAATGCTGGATAACTACGTCGAATTAGATGAAAGAATGGGCAAACCCGGTGCATCCGGAAAAACTGCTTCCCTTATTTTCGGCTATCTTACAAAAAAACAAATCCCGGCTTAAAGGCCGGGATTTGTTTTTCATAGGTAGATGATAAAAAAATAGGTAGATATATATGTTGATCAGGCAGCCGATAACGTACCGGCGTCCATCCCTTGTTTGATGCTATTTAAAACTCCGCTTTTCGCAGCTTTCATCGTTTTCAAATCGTTCAATAATATATTCTTCAATTCGTTATCGAAACGGGTAAGCAATTGGCTTATCGATGGTTTCTTTATGGTCTTCATAGGTTGATCGCTCTAATATGTTGCTTTGTGTATTGCCAATAGTATGCCAAACAATTGTTTCGCTATGGCTTGTTATCATATCTACGCAAACAGGCTGGCAAAAGGATTTTAAATCATAGAAAAATATGAGAGTGCAATATTATCGTTTAAAAAAAGCTACAGTGTGTCGGTACAATTGAGCGGTTTAGGTGGTAACGGCTATGCGGCGGCTAAACAAGTGTACAAGCAGTAAGGTTGTTGAAAAACCAAGGCCGATGGCGCACACGCCATTCCAGTGGTAGCGGTTCCAAACGGCACTTGCCAAATACGTTCCAAGTGACCCGCCGAGAAAATAACAAACTATATAAACTGTATTAAGGCGGTTCCTTTCGTGCGGGTTGAGGCCGAAAACCATGGTTTGGTTTGAGATATGGGTTGATTGTACACCAAGGTCGAGCAGGATAACGCCGATAACCAAGCCGATCATGCTGCTTCCCGAAAAGGAAAAAACCACATACGAAACGATGATGAGCAAAATAGTAACTGTGGTTAGTTTATAAGGATTTACCCTATCGCTCAGCCGCCCCATTACCGAAGCACCCAAGGCTCCAAATGCGCCAACCAAGCCAAAATATCCAGCCGTTTGGCTATTGCCTTTAAACTGCGGCTGACTTAACAGAAAGGTGAGGGTTGTCCAAAAAGCACTAAAGCAGGCAAAGCCCAAAGCGCCACGGAGTGCGGCCAACCTTAGTTTAGGTTCGGTTTTGATGAGTCTGAGCATTGAGCGCATCAGCGAGCCGTAGTTGCCATCGTATTCAGCTTCTACGGTTGGCAGCATAAAATAAAGCAGTACCCATAAAACAAGCATCAGTGCGGCTGCTATTATAAACATCGTCCGCCAGCCAAAGTGAGCGCCTATGTAACCGCTCAAGGTCCGCGACAGTAAAATACCCATCAACAAACCGCTCATTACAAAGCCAACGGTTTTACCACGGTTTTCGGGACCGGTCAAGTGCGCGGCCATGGGTATCAGCATTTGTGGTATCATGGATGATAAGCCAATAAAAAAGCTCGCTATCAACATAACGGCCATATTTGGCGCAAACGCGGCGCCCAACAACGAAAGGACAATGAGCACAAAATCGAACATCATCAGTCGTTTGCGTTCCAACATATCGGCCAGTGGCAATAACAGCAACATACCGGCAGCATAACCCATTTGCGTAAGCACCGCAATTAACTGCGCCCGGCCTTCAGTTATTTTAAATGTGCCCTCCATTTGCTTCAACAGGGGCTGGTTATAATAGATGTTGGCTACTACCAAGCCGGTAGCTATAGCCATCACCCAAAGTAATGACGGTGTGAGCAGTGGTTGTTGTTTTAAAGGTGTATTACGCATTGAGGCTGCAAATAAAACGTTTTATCCATTAAGCTTTTAACTTGATTGTTTTTTCGACCTGTTGATGTGATAGGGATATGTCTTAGTGGCACGAAATTGGCAAGTGGTTACCCGTAAATTAAAAGTATGAACAACCTAAACGACGAAACACAAAGTAAAGGCGCTTTCGAAAAAGTGAGCAATACCATCACCGATTTTAGCTCCACATCGGCTATGTTCGCAATTGCCGTAGGGCTGATATTGATATGGGCCATCAGCGGACCGATATTCGGTTACTCAAACACATGGTTACTTATTGTGAATACGGGTACTTCCATTATTACTTTTTTGATGGTGTTCCTGATACAGAAGGCACAAAACAAGGAATCGATAGCGGTACAGTTAAAACTAAACGAGTTGATAGCAGCCAATAACAAAGCAAGCAACCGCCTGCTGAATATACAAGACCTAAGCGAAGTTGAACTGCGTACCCTTTATGAGCATTACCAAAAACTGGTGGAACTGACCCAACTGGCCGCTACCAACACGCAAAGCCATTCGGTTGAAGAGGCTATTGAATTGAAAAAAGCGGAAGAAGCTTTAGAAGGTACCAACATCGCGCTCGACAAAGTGAATTGACCCCTATCGACGCCCGGCAAGTGAGAACCTAAAGCCTTGGCTTACTTTGGTCCCATTATTGAAGGCTATGCCATACATTACCCTGATAAAGAGGTACTGCAAGCCAAAACCATACTCGGTATAGCCCTGCAAATCGGGCGTGGCGAGGTAATTCACATCGACAATTTCCTGCAGTTTAAGCTTCCGGATAAGTGGCAGTTTATTGGTAATAAAGCCCGAAAAATTATGCTCCAAATGTCCTTCAAAGTATTGCTTGGCAGTGCTGTACTTATAGTAATCGAGCAATAAAAACTTATTGGGTGAGGTGTCGTAAACCTGCAATAAATTACCGTTGAAGTGTTTATAATCGGTGTAGTATACACTGCCTGCATTCAAAAATTTACCCGCGCCAAGGTAAAACGATGTTTTGCCATACAGGCCAAGGCTAATGTCGGATTTTTGCAGATCGGCGGAGAGTTCGTCATAATCAACATCAGAGCCAAATATATTTTTGATACCTTTTACATAGCTGATGCCCAATGTTGGGTATTTCGACGGGAAATAACGCCGCCCGTTAGGGAAGGTTTCGTATTGGTTACTAAAATCGTAAGTGGTGCGGAGGGCTACTTTAAAGGCGTCGCTATTGGCAAATAAGGGGGCATTGCTGGTAGGTTGGATGGGGTTATTACTGGTATACTCGCGCGAATCGTTGTAAAAAAAAGAATACGATGAGGTATTGGACAGCCATTGGCGTTTGGAAAGTTCTGCTCCGATGCTACCCTGCCAGCCACCGGCAATGCGGTGCGACAGGGATAGGTTGGCAAATTGCTTATCGTAAAACTTTTCGAAGTTTTGCCTTTGGATGAGACTGTATAATGTATTATCGCCGCTACCAAAAGGCACCAAATTATTCATATCCAATACATCCGACCCGAATTTGAAGCCCAGGTTATAGCTCGCTATCGGGATATTTCCGTTGATATTGCCATGTACTAACCTGTCGGAAAAACCGTAGCGCATAGCGCCCTGTACCAATAAATATCGATTATTCAAACTGTCTATTTGTTTTACATACCTTACATCATAATTAAAGTTAAAACCCTCCACCGTATTAAATGATAGCGAACCCAAAACCGAGTTAAAATGCATGTACTCTTTATGGTATCGGTCATTATGGTTTATGCCTGAACCAATGAGTAGCCTGCTGAGCTTGAACTTATTGTTGACGCTGTCAATCGAGTCCATATAGGTTTTCGATTCGCGCTTTTTGGCTAGTACTTCCTTCTTTTTATAGTCTGTTGTTTCTTCGGTCGTTAGCGGTATAGGCCTTTCGGCGTTCCAGTAGGCAGAGTCTTTTTTGTTCACCTCTTTGGTAATGCGCAATACTTCGTTAAACTCGTTCTTCTCGATTTTAGGGTCGAGGTCGTAATTTTTGTATATCGAAATAAAATACCCGCCAAAACGGAATGCCAAAAAGCCCCCGGTAAAGTCGAAACGAATAGAAGCCGGCATCCACACCGTTTTTGATACCGGATAAAACTGCTGGTCGACCTTTAGGGTATCCACAAAATTTATCCCGGCTTTTTTGGTGATGAACAGGTTGGTGCCGTAAAGCCGCCAGCTATCGTTAATAATATAGATAGTACCCTCAAAAACGGGGTCGTAACCACGGCGAGGTATTACCTGAATTTTGTTGATGGTCTCGCCGTTCTCCACAATAGTGCCCAGTAATTTATAGCGGTAATAAAACAAGGCGTTATCAGATATGGGCGATATGAGCGGGCGGTTGCTCAAGCCTTCCCAGTCTTCGTTGTTTTTGTAAAAGTCGACCTTCACGTCGCTTGCGCGATTGAAACTGAATGCATTATTACGGCCCGATACTTTTGACGATATCATTTCCTCATGTACCTTATCGGGCTGCATAAAAGTAAATTTAGATTCAGACTCCGACAGGTAAACGATGCCTGTACGGTTTGAATCAAGGCCATTTTCGCGGGCTATTTTATCAATATCGGCACCTAAAAACTTTTTGGGCGCTGCCAATAATTTTTGCAAGCCTTTTATATACACTTCGCAGCTATAAGCATTTACCTGTTTAAGATAAAAAGGCCGTTTTTTTATGGCCTTGCGGATGATGGCATAGGCAGGGTCTTCGCCCGTGGCATGGATGTCTACATTTTTTAGCTGGTAGGCCTCTATGGCCAAGGTAACGTTGACTTGCATATCAGCCTTAATAGTGAGCTTCCTGCTTTCCTGATGATAGCCTATGGCTCGGTAAAGTATCTCGTAGTCGCCGGTATTGAGTTGAAGTTGGTATTTACCATCGATGTTTGCAGATGTGCCTCTGGTAGTATTTTTTACATAAACAGTGGCAAACGGGACGGGATGATTGCTTTGGTCGGTAATGGTACCGCTCACGGTAACTAATTGTGCAAATAAATTAAGGCCGCAAAAAAGGAAAATAAACAGTGTAAAAGTGTACTTCATGCAAAAGCGTTTTTATTTAAGATGAATATAGTACATTATTGGTTGCACTATATGTTAAATAATGTTAAGCGGGCTAAAAGAAGCAATAAAAATAATTTATCAAGGTTTATTTGATAATTAAACCGATTTAAATTTTTGATAAAAATTCAAATTTTAAAGATATTCAATTTTTGATTTTATCAATTATTTGTTAATTTTATTGATAATATCGCACCAATAATACGTGGTGATTAAAAATTTTAGTAGTTTATGACAAAAAAATTACAATTAAAAATTTGGAGCTTTGAAAATTAGTGTTACCTTTACACTATCAAATCAGCAACGATGTTGACGAGATTGAAAAAAGTTTAAAATAGTCTTCTCATAATTTAGGTTTATAATTGGTTAGTAAAGGCCCCCTGCCCATCAGGGGGCTTTGCTGTTTTATAACAACTCGGTTTTTTGAAAAACATATTTGCCCACAAAAACTTTTTTGTTACTTTTGCCATCCCAATCGGGGGATTAGCTCAGCTGGCTAGAGCGCTTGCATGGCATGCAAGAGGTCATCGGTTCGACTCCGATATTCTCCACATTGATTATCAGCCACTTAAACGAATGTTTGGGTGGCTTTTTTATGCCAGCCGTGTAACACGATTCCTTGGTCTGCAAACTGACTAAACTCCGTGCAAAAGCGTTCATTTTTATAAAAAATTAAGTGTTCGTAAAAATGTTCCTACCTTTCAGCATTTGACTTCTGTAGTTTTTTAAATATCAAGACGAATGGTCGCTTTAATCAATACTATCGTCTCCTAATTTTGGCGTTATCTAATCAACCTTCTCTGTGGCTTTTACCAAATAATCGAACAAATTGACGTTCGACGGAAGCTCGAGTTTTTTTCTTAACCTGTACCTGCTTACTTCAACAGCCCTTATGGTAATGCTCATTAACTGTGCAATCTCTTTTGACGATAGATTCATTTTTAAATAGGCGCACATTTTAAGGTCGTTTTGGCTCAATTCGGGAAATCTGTTTTTTAGCGTGGTTAAAAAATTGGAATGAACCTGATCAAAGTGTATGGCAAAATGGTCCCAGTCAGAATCTTTTCGCTCGGCCTCATTTATCAAACGAAGTACTTTTAACAGCTCCCGCTGTTTGCTGTTTGCATCTGCGTCTTTTATCAGCAATAGTCCTTCTTTTATTTTCGCCATCAATTTGCCACGCTGCACCAGGTGCATGGTCGTAGTAGCCAATTCTTTGTTTTTGTAGCCCACTTCAGCTTCCAGCTTTTCATTCTTCAGGGTAACAATTTCGCGCTCGTTATGCTCCATCTCCAACTGATGCATATACTTAAGCTGTATTTCGGCCTTTTTATGCTTCTTCTGCTGTAACTTGACAATGCTATAAAGTGTCAACAGCATCAACAGGACGTATAACATATAGCACCAAATAGTTTGGTACCATGCCGGCTTTATTTCGAAACTGTACTCAACATATTTTGATTCGCTTCCCAAATTATTTCGTGCTTTAACCCTGAATGTATAGGTGCCATAGCCTAAATTGGTGTACTCTTTTTCGCTTTTGGTACTCCATTCCGACCACCGCGTATCAAAACCTACCAACTGATAGCTAAACTCGATATTGCTGTGTTGCTCAAATAAGGTAGAAGAGAACTCAAAATGAAAAGAGTTAAAACTATGGGGAAATTGTAAAATCGAATCTTTATTTTGGGTTTGGTCAACATGGTTTTTACTCAAGAAGTACCCGCCGAATATAGTACTGTCTTTATCGCCGATAATCCGTACTTGTCCCAATAATACGTTGGGCTGACTGATGTTTTTTTTATACTTATCGTAGTTGATATGAAAAACTCCCCTGTTTGAACCGATAAACACATTCTCGCTATCATAGGGATAAACGTTTTCAAAGCCGGCCACAACCTTTGCAGTTAATTCAGGGAAGTTAACTATTGTGAAAGGCACTCCTGAATTGCTTCTGCTAAAATCAACTACACCAACTTTCTTATTGCCGATAAACCAAATATTGCCGTACTTGTCTTCATTAAGGTATTGCAGTTCAGTGTTTTTGAAAATTGCGTAAAAGTATGGCGATTGGTAAAAACGGTTGTTTTTGGAGTCGTATTCATATACACCTTTTTCGGTAGTGACGGCATTCCGCCCCTTTATTTTGAAAACATAATTGTGCAAAGATGACGGTAACCCATCGCGGCTGGTAAACAGTTTTTGGCTCGCTATCTTTTTGCCGTCTGCCGATAGAACGATTTTGTAAACCCCCCTGTAAGGATGCGATGCCCATATAGTATGTGCGTCGGCATCAATAGTTAAAAACCTCAACGACTCCATAAGGCCATCCAGTTGGCCCATGTCGGTAAATTGATTACCGGTATAGTCCAACAAACGTAACCCGTTGTAAGTGCCCACAATCACACTTTTGGATGTTTGGTTGGGTGAAAGCGGTTTGAACAGCCAAGTACCCGGAAATGTGTAAATAGGTTTTGAACTGTTCTTATCAATAAGATAAGCACCATCTTCGTTCCCTAACAACAGATGATTGTTTACTTCGTT
The DNA here is from genome assembly GCF_903893715.1 of uncultured Mucilaginibacter sp. Lineage (GTDB taxonomy): Bacteria > Bacteroidota > Bacteroidia > Sphingobacteriales > Sphingobacteriaceae > Mucilaginibacter. The sequence goes on along the minus strand of NZ_CAITNG010000081.1, from coordinate 36,961 downwards.
CAAGTTCCAAACCTGCCCTTTGGTACGTTGCACCTCAATAAAGCGGCTGCTGCTGTTGCTGATGTCTTTTACGGAGTCTTTAAGTGGGATGGTGAAAACGGCATCTGATGTGCCAATATACAGCGACTGTTTGAAAACCCTAACGGCATAGGTAGAGGAGAGTTTATTGGCATCAGGATAAATCTGTTTGACGGAACTATTATATGCAACATAGCTTATCCCGTCGTCCAGGCCAAGCCAAATGTTTTGATCACGATCTGAAAATAAGCTGCGGATATTGTTTTTTTGTAAAGATTGTTCATTAGAGAAGTTTTGCACCATCCTGCCTTTTTTATCGATGACGTAGCAACCATTAAAGGCCGAACCGATTGCATAGTGGTTTTTATCAATCGCTTGCATGGTGTTTATCCAAACGTTTGAAAATTGTCCATCCAATACGGTTGATTTTTTAGTCAATATGCTGTTGTGCAACAGAAACAAGCCTTCCTTTAGGGTGGCCACCATCATTGTATCACCCGAATAACTGAGTACAGCCGTTACAATATTTTTAGCTGGTAGCGTGGCCAAAGGCTCCCACTTTGTATTGTTTAACTCCATTAGCTGGCCGGACCGCTCTTCGGCAATGAGTTTGCCGTTGCATTTTGCCAGATAAAGCCAGCCTTCTTTCGATTCGTACGATCTTATCGAGCCGTTGTCGAGTTCGAATATCCTGGCATTGGTCCTGAAAAACACTTTTTTTCCTAAAATCACCACATTCCAAACATCGCTAAACGAGCTATCTTGTTTGGGAACAAGGTGTTTTAACGAGGTGTATTTCAGCACACCTAATTGATTGGGAAAAAAATAGCCAATATCATCTTGCGCGCCTGTGTATATTTTGCCGTCATCGGCAATTTGAACGGATCGCACTACTGTTTTGTTCGGAATTGGGTAAAGCTTCCAATTTTGGCCATTATATGTCAACAGGCCTTCATTATTGGCAAAATACATAATACCATTCGCGTCCTGCTGTATATCCCAGTTTTGATTACCACCCCGGTATTCGGCGCTTGTAAAGTTGACCACTTGCGGTAACCCAATCGGGTTTTGGCCGAAGACTAAGGTTTTTACAAACAGTAATAAGATGATTAAGTAAAATTTCCTCATACTTTATTTCGACAGTAATTGCTCTGGGTAAGTTTTGTTTGGCACTTAAGCCCGGAGCCGGTATTTATAATGGTTTATAAATGTATAAATGTTTAGCTTAAAATTAAACCAGCCGAACGGTTGCTTAAGCTGCAATAATGCCCAACCATGCCTAATTGCAGTTATAAGCGTCGGAAAGACGATTGATTTTGAACAGGGTATAAATGGGATTTAAACACCGGAAGCACGTTTTTAAGCACCTTATTGCGTAAATAACGACAATTCGGCATGTTATAAACTGATAACTTTTTACAAATAATTTTTTCTTGATGTAGTAGTATTGTAGGGGTGGAAAACTGTCAAAATCGATAAAAATCAGCGTTTTGTATGGGTTATGTAGTAGTATGGAAATTTTTATTTGCGGAGATAATGCCCATGTTTGCAGTGTTCAAAATCCACGCCTTGTGGTTTTGATTTATAAACCACCATTATGCACATTTATGATTTTTGTTTGCTGACCTATGGTTAGGCGGCCTGCTTTGTTTTATTAAAAATTGCCGGGCACCACCAATTGCCCAAACCGTTAAATCAATTAAAAAAATTATCGATGAGAAAAAAAATTACTTTATTCATTTTACTCTTACTTTTTGCAGGTAGCCAGCTATTTGCCCAAAGTTTAAAGATTGCCGGCAAGGTGACCGATAGATCGGGACTGCCACTTCCAGGCGTTACCGTAAAGGTAAAGGGGACCACTACGGCCGTTTCGACCGATGCAGCAGGAAAGTTCACTATCAGCGCGGCCGCAAATTCAGTGTTAAGTTTTTCGTTTATTGGCTATACCGGGCAGGATATTGCTGTAAACAACCACACAACAATCAATGTAGTTTTGCAGGATGATATCAGGACATTAAACGATGTAGTTGTAGTTGGATACGGCTCTCAAAAATCCGAAAAGGTATCCGGAGCAATATCAACCATCAAAAGCTCAGATGTCGAAAAAGTTAACGCAGTTCGCGTAGAAGATGCCATTCAAGGCAGGGTTTCGGGTGTCGAAATTATTCAAAGCGGCTCGCCTGGCGTAACTCCAACAGTTTTGATCCGGGGTATACCTTCTTATACAGGTAGTGATCCTCTGGTAGTGATAGACGGAGTTGAACAAACTTTAACCGACTTTAACTCACTTAATCCTACCGATGTGGAATCGGTGTCGATACTGAAAGATGCAGCCGCGACCGCCATATATGGTGTAAATGGGGGTAACGGAGTTATTTTAGTAACCACCAAAACCGGTAAAAAAGACCAAAAAACACAATTTAGGTTGAGTACCAGCTATGGCATTCAACAGGTAGCCAATAAAGTAGATGTTTTAAATGCAACGCAATTTGCTGCAATGGAAAACGAAGCCAGTACCTTATCGGGAGGTCCCCTCATTTTCCCTAATTTAAGTACCGTTGGGGTTGGCACTAACTGGCAGGATCAGATTTTTAAAAATGCCCCGCTTCAAAATTATACGCTATCGGCAACCGGTGGTACCAGTAAAACCACCTATTTTTTGGAAGCAGGTTATACCGATCAGGCTGGTATAGTAGGCGGTATTGATAAATCAGATTACGGTCGCGGAAACTTTACCGCGAATTTGAATTTTGACTTAACACCAAAGCTGAGATTTACCATTAATGCGACCGATGTTATTCTCAATTCAAAAGGCGTTGCTGAAAACTCTTTTAATAGCGTAATAGGCAATGCGTTGAACTTTGACCCTACAGTACCTGTTTATAACAATGTACCGAACACCGTGGGCACTTATGGTTTTAGCAGGCTTGAACTGCAGGAAGTACATAACCCCTTAACACAACTCGATAATACGTATAACAAAGATTTAGGCAATAAGCTATACGGCAAGTTTGAGTTGCAATATGATGTTGTAAAAAATATAAAATTGACCTCACGCTTTGGTTATACCGATTATAACGACAACGCAAAATCATTTAACCCGTTAATTTTTTACGGTTTAAATAATAGCGATAATACCATGAACGCGGATGGTTCGACTGTAACAGGCGATCATAACTCGGTTACTTCAGTCCGCAACGGTAATTTTAACTGGAACTGGGAAAGTTATGCTAATTATGATTTTAGCTATAAAACCGACCATCATTTTCAAGCTGTAGCCGGTATTACATTTGCCGAAATTACCGGCAATCAAATCGGTGTGTCGCGGCAGGATGTACCATTTAATTCCTGGACATACGCAGATTATACCGCTGCAACAGGTGTCAACTCGGCCACCAATACCAACGCGCAAACAGGGTATTACTACCAATATTCCGATAAAAAGCTCTCTTACTTCGCTAGGTTGAATTATGACTATAAAGACAAATATTTAGCCACCTTTAGCGATCGCGAAGACGGCGATCAGGTATTTGGCGCCAATAACAAGTTTGGTAATTTTTACGCGGCCTCGTTAGGCTGGATAGTTTCGAAAGAAGACTTTTTCCAATCTAAACTGGTAACATTCTTGAAATTAAGAGGCAGCTATGGTATATCAGGTAATAGTAATGCCTCCAATGCGCAAGTATCAACTATTGTAACAGGCGGGCCTTACAATACCATAGGCAACAGCAACGGTTATAGTTTCGGAAATATGTTTGAGCCAGGTTCATCAATCGGCTCGCTGGCAAACCCTGATTTGGCGTGGGAAAAAGACAAGCAAACCGATATAGGCTTTGATATTGAATTGGCACATAAGCTAACTTTTAACTTCGATTTGTACAAAAAAGACGTTGACGGGCTGTTGTTTACGCCAACTCAGTCGTTGTATTTAGGTACAGTGCCTGCCTCCAATGCTAACATCGGTTCAACATCTACCAAGGGTATTGATGCGATGGTTAGTTACAACACTAACTTTGGCAAAAACTTTAAATTCAGCACATCTTTAACTTTTAGCACTTTCAAAAGCAATGTTACGGCAACTAATTCCGATAATTCGGCCATCGTAACCGGCGGGTCTTTTTATAACGGACAAAGCCAAACGGCTACCGTATTTAAAACAGGATATGCCCCTGGCGAGTTTTGGGGATATAAAACAGATGGCCTGTTTCAAACGCAGGCGCAGATCACTCAATCGCCGGCGCAAGCCGGAGCACAACCCGGAAGTATAAAGTATGTTGACGTTAATGGCGATGGGGTAATTACCAGTGCCGATCAAACGGATTTAGGCAGCCCCTTTCCTAAATTTACCATGGGCTGGAATTTAAACCTGGCGTATAAGCAATTTGACCTGACTACATTTGTTTATATATCCGAAGGCAACAAAATTTTTAAAGCCTGGGACAGGAACGCCAACTATACCAACAAACCAAGTACCATCTTAGCAAGATGGACCGGTCCGGGATCCACTAACGATGCGGCCAATCCTGAGTATACATTTACTGATGTGAGCGATAACTCCCGTGTATCCGACAGATATATTGAAGATGGTTCATTTATAAAAATCAAAAACATACAGCTTGGCTATACTATCCCGAAGTCGATTTTAAAGGGTCAAAATACCAGCCTGCGCATTTACGCCCAGGTTAAAAACGCGTACACATTTACTAAGTACACCGGTTTTGACCCTGAAATATCGGGCGGAATCATGAACAGCGGTGTAGATTATGGAAATTATCCTCAGGCACGTATAGGGCTGGTAGGTCTTGATTTTAAATTTTAATTTAAAAATTACAGAAATGAAAACGTATTTAAAAATAGCAGCGATGATGGGCTTGATGGTCTTGGTCGCGTCCTGCAAAAAATTTGTCGACTATAATCCTACGGACTCCTACCTGATCACGGCTTCGTCATCATTGCAATCAGCATCCGATTACCAAACAATGGAAATCAGTGTTTATACCCCCTTGCAATGGCTAAATCAGGTGGTACCTATTGGTGATATTGCTTCTGATAATTCAGTGGCCGGCGGCGAAAGCGCTTCGGACGTGCTTGACCTGCAACAGATAGACCAGTTTACAGTTACTCCAACAAATGGCACCCTGACCAGTATATGGCAGTATGCCTATGAAGGCATAAACAGGGCGAATTATCTTACCCAATACCAAACAAACAACCCTTCGGGGGCGCAGGTGAATTTTACAGGTAAAGATGCCATGTATGGCGAGATTTACTTTTTGCGGGCCTATTACTATTTCACGCTGGTAAAAATGTTTGGCGGTGTACCACTATTTATCGATAAACGCCTGGATTTTTCAAACTCGGGTACTTTACAAAGGGCGGCCCCCGCTGCTGTTTATGCGCAAATGGAAGCCGATTTAACCAAAGCCATATCTGTATTGCCAACCATACAATCGCAACCGGGGAGGGTTACCAAATATGCTGCACAGGCACTATTGGGCAAGGTTTATTTATATGAAAAGAAATATACTTCAGCCGCGCCGGTTTTGCAAAGCGTTATCGACGCGGGTGCTTTCACGCTGGTAACCAAGTTCGATTCGATTTTTGTGAAATCAGGAGAGAACGGCCCGGAATCTGTATTTGAGATTCAATACAGCAATAGCTCTCCTTACTACCAATGGTCGAATGTTTTACAGGGACAAGGCAACTACTCGGTACAACAATGCGGCGTAAGGCAAATGAGCGGTACATCGGCCATGCCCTATGCAGCAGGTTGGAGTACTAATCTGCCTTCAGTTAACTTATACAATGCCTATCAGGCAGGCGACCAGCGCCAGCCGGGTACCTTGTTTGACGTTGCAGCCTATGCCACTGCAAACCCGGCTTTAAATGTTACCTATCAGGTCGCACCCTATGAAAATACCGGATACTACAATAAAAAGTATTTGCCGCGAAAAGGCCAGACCAGCGGGCAACCCGAATTAAACTATTTGAACAACTTCAGGACCATCAGATATGCCGATGTGCTTTTAATGGCTGCCGAAGCTTATAACCAGAGCAATAATGATGCAAAAGCGCAGCTTTACCTCAATCAGGTACGCCGCAGGGCATTTCAGGTTGCCGATGCTTCGCATGATGTTACTGCAACAGGAGCAACGCTCTACACTGCAATTTTAAACGAACGCCGTTTGGAGTTGGCCATGGAGGGAGAGCGCTTTTTTGACCTGGTGCGTACCGGTCAGGCAGCAACGGTGCTTGGATCAGCTTTTAAAACAGGCAAAAACGAGCTGTTTCCGATACCGCAGCAGGAAGTTACGGTATCAGGCTTGGCGCAAAACCCGGGTTATTAATTTCTAATAAAAAGAAGAACAACATGAAAATATCAAAATTTTTAGCGCTGCTCAGCATTCCTATTTGCTTGGCTTTAGGATGTAAAAAAGACCAATTTGATGATACCTCCTTGGTTAATACTGCTGCTCCGGCAAGTAATGTGTCAGTAATGTTCAATATTACGCATGACAATACGGGGCTTGTAACCATCACCCCTAATGGCTCGGGTGTAGTGAAATATGATGTTTACTATGGCGATGCCACTGTAAGCCCGGCAACTGTTCCCTCGGGGCAAAGTACCTTACATACTTATGCCGAGGGTACCTACAATGTTAAAGTAATAGCTCACGATCTAGTTGGCGGCACGGTAACCGTTACTCAACAACTGGTGGTTTCATTTTTGGCACCACAAAACCTGGTAGCAAAAGTAACAACCAACAATTTAACGGTAAGCGTATCGGCAACTGCAAAATATGCTACCCTGTTTAAAGTTTACTTTGGCGACTCTACCAACGTATCTCCAATCCCATCGGTAAGTATACTGGCCGGCGTAACCGTAAACCATAACTATGTGAATGCAGGCAAGTATATTGTTAAGGTCATCGCTTTAAGCGGGGGTGCTGCAACTACGCAATATCTGGATACTATCAATGTATCCAAACAAATAGCGTTGCCGGTAAACTTTGAAGACCCCAACACTAACTATACCATGTCCGATTTTGGCGGCAATGTATCCACGTTCGCTGTAGACCCCAAAGTTAGTACCAACCACGTGATGAAATCTGTTAAAACAGCCGGTGCACAAACATGGGCAGGTACTACTATCGGTACAGCCGCAGGGTTTGCTACTCCGGTGCCACTTACTGCTGCAAATCTTAAAATGACAGTCAGGGTATTATCACCTGCTGCAGGTTTGGATGTGAAGCTAAAGCTCGATAATCACGGCAACCCAAACAATGGTTTATCTGTAGAAACAGATGTTAAAACAACATTGGTTAACCAATGGGAAACCTTAACCTTCGATTTTAGCAAACCGGCAACGGGCACACCTGCCTGGACAGCCGCTAACACCTATGATCTGGCATCTATTTTCTTCGATTTTAATAATGCCGGAACGGGCGCAACCTTTTACTTTGACGATTTGATGATGGCCCCGCCGTCATTGACACAAATAGATTTACCTGTAAATTTTGAAGCGACTACGGTAGATTATACCATGTCCGACTTTGGAGGTAACTCTACTGTGATCGGTAAAGACCCAACCAATAGCAGTAACCATGTGATGATATCGACCAAAACATCAGGAGCGCAAACTTGGGCAGGTACAACTATTGGTACTACCAACGGGTTTTTGCACGCCATTCCGTTGACAGCTAACGCCACTAAAATGACACTGAGGGTTTATTCACCAGCAGTAGGTCTTGATGTCAAACTAAAATTGGATAACCACGCCAATCCCAACAATGGCCTGTCTGTTGAGACTGATGTAAAAACAACAGTAGCCAACAAATGGGAAATGCTAACGTTCGATTTTACACAAAACGCGGCAGGGACACCGGCATTAAATCTGGCTAATAAATATGATTTGGCTTCTGTCTTCTTCGATTTTAATAATGCGGGCACCGGTTCGGTATTTTATTGGGATGAACTGCACTTTTTATCCCAAATGAGCTTGCCGGTTAATTTCAATAACCCTGATGTTGATTATACAGTAACAGATTTTGGAAGCAATTATTCCTCGCTTGTAGCCGATCCGGCCAACTCCGGCACTTTGGTAACTAAAACAACCAAACCCGCAGGTGCGCAAACATGGGCAGGCACTACCATGGGAACGCCGGTTGGTTTCGCAACAGCTATCCCAATCAGTTCCACAAGGACAAAAATGACCTTGCAGGTATATTCTCCGGCCGCGGGCATACCCATCATGGTGAAATTGGAAGATTTGAACAGTACAACATTTGTGCAAACCCAGGTTAACTCAACAGTTGCCAACCAATGGGAAACATTGACCTTCGACTTTAGCGCCCCATCTGCCGGTTCGTATACAGCAGGTGTAAAATATGTAAAAGCGTCTGTTTTCTTCGACTTCAACAATGCTGGTTCGGGCAAGGTGTTTTACTGGAACAACGCAATCTTTTTATAACCAAAAAAAATAAAGACATGGAAAAAAATATGAAATACGTCTTGTTGTTGGCCTTCGTGGCGACAATAGCCATAACGGCTTGTAAAAAGACCGATTATACTTTCGGGAGTATTACTGCACCAAGTAATTTAGCCATAACCGCTGCTATACAGGGTTTAAATACAGCCAACCCCACTGGCGATGGCTCGGGCAACGTTGCCTTTACCTTATCGGCAACCAACGCGCTTGGTTACAAAATCTATTTTGGTAACGGCGACTCGGTGTACACAACATCAACCACAGCCAACTATAAATACACCAAACTGGATACCAATACGTACACGGTTACCGTAAACGCTATAGGTACCGGCGGCGCCATGACGACTGCAAGCAAGCAAATACGGGTGTTATACAAATATCAAATACCGGCAAACATCATAACATTGCTTACTAACGGTACGTCAAAAAATTGGGGCGTGGCAAAAGACACAACAGGTCATTTTGGTGTTGGGCCAATAACAAGTTTCACCCCCGATTGGTACCAGGCAGTACCCAACGAAAAAGCGGCCACCCCGTGTGCTTACGCGGGTACCATTACATTTACACAGGTAAGTGCTAATAGCATTTCGATGCTCGATAATAATTTGGGTTCTTCGTTTATTATCGGTGCCGCAACGCCATTTTATGGTCAATCGGGGGGTGATGGCTGCTATGTCATAAATACGGGAGGAACCAAAATACTCGGTTTTTCCGGAGCCAACTCGGGGTCTAATTCTACTAACTCAACCGGAGTGCAATTTAATGTCCCCGGCAATGGTCTTGTAAATTTTGGTACCGGGGGCACAACGTATGAAATTATATCTTTAAAGGTCAATGTAATGGTTTTACGGAATATTGGCTCCGATGGTAATGCCTGGTATCAAATATTAAGGGCCAAATAATTGGTGAATATTAACAACTTACCACTGGATTTAATATCCATGTGGTAAGTTTATAAATAATTAAAAATGAGGAATTTTCTTAACGCCTGCATCTTACTGAGTTTTTTCCTGATAGCCTGTAGTAAGTCTGGGCAAAGTGGTACAGACACCGGTAATTTACCGCCTACTAATTTAACTGTAAGCGCGGTTGCGGCCCAAGATAGTACAGGCAACGTAAATTTTACAGCTGTTGCCACAAATGCTATAACTTACGATTTTGACTTTGGCAACGGCGTGATACAAACTGTGGCATCGGGAGTGGTTACCTATAAATATTCAGCATCAGGCACTTATAATGTGAATGTTATCGCGAAAAGTTCATCCGGGCAAACCGTATCTGCAAGTACAACGGTAACGGTTAGTGTTAAGCTAAATTTGGTTTGGTCGGACGAGTTTAATATCGACGGTGCTCCTGACCCTAATAAGTGGGGTTATGATATTGGTACCGGTTCGGGCGGATGGGGTAATAGCGAGTTGGAGTATTATACTAACCGTACGCAAAACGTTTTTGTTCAAAACGGCCTGTTAAATATTGTTGCGTTAAAAGAGAATTATAGCGGCAGTGCTTACACGTCTGCTCGGTTACTTACGCAAGGTAAATATGCTTTTACCTATGGCCGTATTGATATCAGGGCTAAATTACCTTCAGGTATGGGGCCTTGGCCCGCCATTTGGATGCTGGGCAGCGATATAAGCACCACCGCCTGGCCCGCTTGCGGCGAAATGGACATTATGGAAACCAATGGCAATAATTCCAACAAAATTTATGGTACATTACATTATCCCGGCCACTCGGGTGCAAATGGAAACGGAAATACCACTATCATCAGTGGCGCTACAACGGCGTTTCACGTTTATTCATTAGTTTGGTCGGCATCATCTATTAATATTTTGGTTGATAACCAGGTTTATCAAACTGTTGCTAATTCAAGTAGCCTTCCATTTAATCAAAATTTCTTTATCCTGTTAAATCTGGCAATGGGCGGAACGTTTGGAGGCACGGTTGACCCTGCGTTCACCAGCGCCACCATGCAAATAGACTATATCAGGGTGTACCAATAAAAGTATTCAAATTGTTTTAACACCATTTTTCTACAGCGTGTCCTGTTCCTCGGCGGGACACGTTTTTAATACGCTTTAATATGTTAGTATTCATCAGGATGCTTAAATTATCTATTACAACCATTTTACTTATCTGGTTAGGGTCGTTAACGTGTTTTGCGCAACAAAACACGTTGGATTCTCAAGCGCCTATCGCACAAAAGGTTGACCAGTTATTGCTAAAAATGACGCTGGAGGAAAAAGTGGGCCAACTTAATCAATACGCCAGCTATAAAAATGCCACAGGCCCGATTAATAGTACCGGCAATATTGTAGATGAAATAAAGCAGGGGAGGGTTGGGTCTATACTAAAAGTAAACGGAACGGTTGATATACGCATTTACCAGCAGGCCGCTATGCAGTCGCGTTTAAAAATCCCCCTATTGTTCGGCGAAGATGTTATCCATGGATATCATACAACCTTCCCCATTCCGCTCGCGGAAGCGTCAAGCTGGGACATGGCGGCCATTGGTTTATCGGCCCGTATAGCAGCAACAGAAGCCGCCGCTTCCGGAATTAACTGGACGTTTGCTCCGATGGTTGATATCAGCCGCGACCCGCGTTGGGGACGCATAATGGAAGGCGCCGGCGAAGACCCATACTTAGGTTCGCAAATAGCTATTGCACGGGTTAAGGGTTTTCAAGGCAATGGTCTGGGCAGTCTCGACGCCGTAATGGCCTGTGCCAAGCACTTTGCGGCATACGGTGCCGCCATTGCGGGCCGCGATTACAATTCTGTTGACATAAGCGACCGAACCTTATGGGAAGTTTATTTGCCGCCTTTTAAAGCAGCCGTTGACGCAGGTGCGGCAACTTTCATGAACTCGTTCAATGAGTTGAACGGCATACCCGCAACCGGGAACACTTACCTGCAACGCGATATACTAAAAGGCCAATGGGGCTATAAAGGGTTTGTTGTGAGCGACTGGGGCTCGATAACCGAAATGATCAATCACGGCTTCGTTGCCGATAAAAGGCATGCTGCGATGGCCGCGATTACCGCCGGGTGCGACATGGATATGGAAGGAAGAAGCTATATCGATAATTTGCCGCAATTGGTAAAATCGGGCGCGGTTTCTGTTGCGCTGATAGATGATGCGGTGCGCCGGATACTACAAAAGAAGTTTGAATTGGGTTTGTTTGACGATCCATTTAGATTTTGTAACACCGAACGCGAAAAAACAGTTGTAAACTCTCCTGAAAACAAAGCCATAGCACGTTCGGTAGCCCAAAAAAGTATGGTGCTGTTGAAAAACGACAATCAATTATTGCCCTTATCAAAAAACCTAAAGCAGATTGCACTGATAGGCCCCCTTGCAAAGGCAAAAAAAGATATGCGGGGATTTTGGGCGCTGCCATGGGGCGAAAGTGACGAAACCGATCCAGTTTCGTTATATGAAGGGATACAAAATAAACTGGGAAACAATACAACATTATTGTACGCAAAGGGCTGCAACATAGATGATACTGTTCGGGCAGGTTTTGCCGATGCCGTAAAAGCAGCACAACAGGCCGATGTTGTCGTAATGGCCGTAGGCGAAGCATTTGATATGAGCGGCGAAGCAAAAAGCCGCGCCAATATTCACATACCTGGTGTTCAGGAAGATTTGATAAAAGCCATTCGGGCAACTGGGAAACCATTGGTTGTTTTGGTTATGGGAGGTCGGCCACTTATTTTTAACTGGACAGCCGACCACGCGCCGGCTATATTGTACACCTGGTGGCTGGGCACCGAAGCCGGTAATGCCATGGCAGACGTTTTATTTGGAGACTACAACCCCTCTGGTAAACTACCCGTTTCGTTTCCACGGTCCGAAGGGCAGATTCCCATTTATTATAGTTACAAAAGTACAGGACGTCCATTAATAAGTCCGGCAGATGTGGTCTACAAATCTGCTTATATCGACCAATTGAATACCCCCCGCTATGCTTTTGGATATGGTTTGAGTTATACCAGCTTTAAATATTCCGACTTAAAATTGAGCGCAAAAACTATGAATGACAAGCAGAAGATATTGATAAGTTTTGCCCTAACCAATACCGGCAAATACGCCGGCGAAGAAGTGGCGCAGCTTTACCTGCACGACAGGGTTGCAAGCGTAACCCGGCCTGTTAAAGAATTAAAAGACTTTATAAAAGTAAATCTCAAACCGTCGGAAACCTGTGTGGTCAATTTTGAAATAGATTCAAAGAAACTGGCATTTTATAATCAAAAAATGATTTGGAGCACTGAACCGGGCATGTTCGATATAATGATTGGCAGCGCTTCGGACGATATCAGGTTAACCGATACTTTCCAACTTATAAAAACGCAATAATGTATTATCGGTATAAAATGTCTTGTGGGGTTTTGTTGCTGGCGGCGTATTGCGGCTTCTGTTCGGCACAAGCAATAAAAAGTCAAAAAAAACAAGTTGAAATTTACACTACCGCCCAAAACACCGCTTACAGACTTAGCCATACCGACATTCTTTCTCTCTCAAAGACAAGAAAAGCGCCTACCGAAAAGGATGCGCTTATTTTTATCGATACCCTAAAAAAATTCCAAACAATAGTGGGCATCGGAGGAGCGTTGACAGATGCCGCCGCCGAAACTTTTTATAAACTTCCTGCAACAAAACAACAAGAGTTGATTAATGCCTATTTCAATCCACAATCGGGCATTGGTTATACCCTGGCACGCACCAATATGCAAAGCTGCGATTTTTCGAGCGACATGTACACCTACGTGAGCGATGGTGATGCGGCTTTAAAAACATTTAGTGTCACACACGATGAAAAATATAAAATGCCGCTCATTAAAGAGGCTATGAAGGTTGCCAAAGGTAAGCTATCGTTGTTTATTTCGCCCTGGAGCCCGCCTGCCTGGATGAAAGACAATAGCAGCACCTTAAACGGCGGTAAGTTATTGCCGGCCTTCGCGCAAAGCTGGGCCAACTTTTATATCAAATTTATACAAGCTTATAAGCAACAGGGAATACCGGTTTGGGGTTTAACGGTACAAAATGAGCCGCTTGCACAGCAGAAATGGGAATCGTGTATTTTTACGGCTGAAGAGGAACGCGATTTTGTAAAAAACTATCTGGGCCCTGCGCTGCACAATAACGGCTTTAGCAACAAAAAGCTTATTATTTGGGATCATAACCGCGATTTGATATTTCAACGCACTGCTACTGTTTTGGCTGACAAGCAAGCAGCTAAATACGTGTGGGGCATCGGGTATCATTGGTATGAAACCTGGACAGGTGGCCCTATGCAGTTTGACAACGTACGACGCGTGGCCGAATCGTTCCCTGAAAAGCACCTCATTTTCACCGAGGGCTGCACCGAGAAATTTGATGCCTCAAAAATGGACAATTGGGAACATGGCGAAAAGTACGGCATCTCGATGATTAACGACCTGAATTGCGGCGTTGTGGGATGGTCAGACTGGAATATCCTGCTCGATCAAAACGGCGGTCCCAACCATGTTGGCAATTATTGTTTTGCGCCCGTGCATGCCAATACTCAAACTGGCGATATAACTTACACTAACGCCTATTACTATATAGGGCAATTTTCAAAATTCATCAGGCCGGGAGCTAAGCGGGTGGCGTGTTCGTCAAATCGCAGTCAGTTGGCCACCACGGCTTTTATCAATACCGATGGCAAATTGGCCGTAGTGATACTCAATGTAACAGACGATAGCGTCAACTACCAACTATCGCTGGATGGGTATATTGCATCATCGACAATTTTACCTCACGCTATCGCCACTTTAATTGTCGATAAATAATTTGAAGTATAATTGTCTTTTTTGAATTACCGCAATTTTCCAAAACCGATTTCATGAGCTTTGAATACAGAAACTTTTATGCCCCATTTCTGTTAATCGGTCTCAAATGCTTGAAAGACTTTCAATTACACCTGCGCGTTTAAAGGTTCATTAAATAGAGTTGTTACAAAATTTCCAAAGTCAGACTTTTACCAAATCGATAGGTCAGCTTTAGCTCTTGTGAGATATTGTTTAGTCTGCCCAATGCGTAGTTGCATAAACTAAATTGATAGCTAAAACCGAACCGTGTATTCTTGTTCAAATTAGTAAAAAGATATCGGCCAGAGCACTATCATTGCGATAACTAAACCCATTCGTCAAAATTTCTTCCATATACAATATTACAGAAACGTTATAATCAAAGGACAACGCATTGCCCCGATAACACAATGAATCGGAAGGCCTCACCTTAAAATCGCTACCCAAATGCTGCTCGTAGGCACCCGTTAATTAATAAGCTGCAGGAAGATCTGAAACCACGCTGTTACTCAACGGGAAACCGATACATAGGCATCATAATTGCTACCATCAGCGATACAACGAAACCCTAATAAGAGATCGTTTTCGTTGTTATTAATATTTTAAAAGAAGGATGGGTTAGATCTCTTGAACAGGTTAATTTATGATTCCTGAAACCTGCATTAATTGGGTCGATAAAAAGCTAATCCCCGTGAGTTCTATCTTTTTGTCAAAAAAATAATTTCAGTGAGATTTTTAATCCGAATATATCAGTAAAAGACTTTTTAAACGTACACAACAATGCTTACGCTCGTCCATTGAACAAAGTCTCATTAATTCAAGAGAATTAACTCGTATCCTAATTCCGGCTCAATCAGTTCCTAAAAATACCTTTCTGATCTATAATTGGATATTTAGATAGGCGACCCAGTTGATTCCTTTCGTCTCAAACGCATTTTGCGTTGTTAACTTTGGAAATCACAACTCATAGACAATGAAATTGTTAAAGTGCGACAGCTTAACTTTTTGCTGTTTTGGGGTTAAGTAAGTGGTCAACGGCTTTTGAATATTCCTACTAGCGTACAGTCGAACGCATTGGGCAAGCAAATAGGTTCTGACTGTTGTGGTGCTTAATTAATTTATTAGAAATGAGTATAGTTCGTTACTATCTCCGTGCACACAATTTGCACACAAGTACTGCGAACGAAGGAAAATAATTGAAATTGATTGCAAATCAATTCTTAATTAAATCACTTTTAATCAATAACTTATAAAAAAATGCAAACAAATGAAAGGATATGAAAATCGTACGACTGCGCATGGCATGTAAGAGGTTATCGGTTCGACTCCGATATTCTCCACATTAATAAAAAAAGGGTTGTCTTTCGGCGTCCCATTTTTATGGCTTAGCAATTGGTAAACTGAAGTAAAAGGTAGCCCCTCTCCCGTTTTCGCTCTCCACCCAAATATCACCTCCGTGCAAATGAATAATTTCGGCGCTTAAATAAAGGCCAATGCCGAAGCCGGCCACGTGCTTTGTATGATCTGCGTCGACACGGTAATAGCGGTCAAATATCCTTTCTATATCCCTCGGTTTTATACCTGGACCTTCGTCTTTCACGCTGACTACAACTTTTCCATTATCGACTACGCAATTGATTTCGATACCGGTTCCGCCGGGGGCATATTTCACGGCATTGCCAATCAGGTTTGATATGACCGAACTGATCCTGTCCCTATCGGCAGTTATCGAAACAGGCCGTTCAGGCTCGAAACTTATTCGGTGCATGCTTCCGGCGAGGTTGGCTTCATCAATTACTTCGGCCAACAGTTCGTCCAATTGAAAAGTTCGTTTATCAATCAATATTTTACCAGACTCAAGGCGGGATACATTAAGAAAGCCGTTGATCATATCGGTCATCCGTTTCACCTGTATATTGGCTTTTTGTATTGCGGTGGCTAAAAACCCGTCCTCGTTGTTTTTAAGTTTGGTGCCCACTACCTGAAGCAAAATATTTAGCGACGTGAGCGGCGTTTTTAATTCGTGGCTAACCATAGCGATGAAATCGCTTTTGCGTGTTTCGTTTAACTTTTGTTCGGTGATATCGCGTGCGATTTTTGATAAGCCAATGATATTACCCCCCAAATCATTAAGAGGCGATACGGTGACAGAAACATCGATCAATTGGCCGTCCTTGGTTAATCTCCTGGTTTCGAAATGCTCTACCCGTTCGCCCGACTTTATCCGGGAAAGTATTTGCGGTTCTTCTTCCAACCTATCGGGCGGGATCAACTTATATATCGTTTCACCAATAATCTCATCAGCGGTATAACCAAAGATGCGTTGGGCTGAATCGTTCCAACTGGTGATTACACTGTCGAGGGTTTTGCTGATAATAGCGTCATCCGACGATTCGATGATGGCGGCCAGCTTAGCGCTTTTTTCTTCGGCAATTTTCCTTTCCGCCATGTTTCGGTTACGAAGGATGACGGCATCGGTTACTTCAATGACAAAGACCAAGATGCCATCCGGTTGCTCTTTTTCGTTAAGCCTGGCCTGATAGATAAAATTAAAGTAACGCTCTTCTATCGATCCCGTGTCAGTTCTGGCCAATGGAATGAGCAATTCATAGCCTTCAAAGGTTTTGCCTGTGCGGTAAACATTTTGCAATATATCCCAGATGGGTTGGTCGCGCACCTCGGGTACGGCATCCAACAAAGCTCTACCCAATAGCTGGCGGCCCGGGAACAATTGCTGGTAGGTGGGGTTAACCAGTTCGTATACCAGTTCGGGGCCATCGAAGATACAAATACCTGTTGGGGCCTGCATAAAAAAACGGTTCAAACGATCCCGCTCTTTTTGGGCCATTACCCGAGCGGTCTCAGCCATTTGCCGTTCAACCACCTGTTTGGTGTTTTCGAGCACCCAAACAGCTACTTTGGTTACTGTACCTGTTTTATCTTTTATCGGCGAATAAACAAAGGTCACAAAGATCATCTCTTCGCGGCCATGCCTGATGAGCATCAATTCTACTTCATCCGCATAATACGCCTCACCGGTTCGCACTACGCCGGCCAGGGCGTCCTCATAACGCTCACGGATTTCGGCAAATGCGTCCCAGTAAAACTTTCCACGTATGTGGTTGTAGGGTTTGCCGGCTACCTCCAAAAATTTATCGTTTACAATTTCGGCTATAAGCGTGCCGGCATCAAGTATGCAAATTCCGATGGGTGCGCGGAGTACAGCGTAATGTAGATCTTCTCCGTCGGTTAATTGCATGTAGGCCTGATTGTTCTTTTATATAGTCAACCAAGTTAACCAAATAATTGAGAGTTTGTTTGAGGAATATTTCCGGTAGATAAAGGAGGCAGGGTACTATACGGCAACCATGTATTTTTTTACGCTATCAAGCAAATAGTCCAAGTCGTAAGGTTTGGTGATATAACCATTGGGTGCACCTGGCCCGTCCATCGATCCAGCCAAATCAAATGTTGCCGAAACCAAAATAACAGGCACGGCATTGGTTAGTTGGTTTTCTTTAATGCTACGGCAAATCTCCCGTCCGTCCAATCCGGCCAAACGCACATCCATTAAAATCAAGTCGGGTTGATATATTTCTATTTCATCAAATACGGTATCGCCTGAGGACAACAGTTTTACGTCATATCCGGTATCTGTCAAAATAAACGAAAGGATATCCAGGTTATCCTTGTCATCATCCAAAATCAATATTTTTTTCATCAAAGTCAATTTAAAATAGGGATAGCAGCCTGGGGTCCGGTTTCCACTTTTAAGTAGATCAAAAAAGTAGTACCAACGCCGGGTTCACTTTGTACAACGATATTGCCGCCTGCCGCGTTCACTATTTTTTGGGTAAGGTATAAACCTATGCCATGACCTTCCACCGCATGGTTCAACCGCCCGTACATATTGAATATCTTATCGATATCCTCTTTGGGGATACCCTCGCCATTGTCTTGAACAGCAAGTACAACCTGATCGCCCTCCTTTTTGGTATTTATCAGGATAACAGGGCTTTTACCCCGATTAAATTTAATAGCGTTGGAGACTAAATTATATACAATACTGCGCATGTTCTTTTTTGAAAACCTGACCTGTTTGACGGCCAGGTTACGGCTGATAACGGCGCCTGACAACATGATTTTATCTTCAAGGCTCCACTCGATATTGTTAACGATTTCGTCCATATTAACCATCTCCATCATCGCCATATCAGCTTCAACCTTTGCAATCGTAGAGATGTCGGTAATCAACGCACGGAATTTTTTGACAGAGGTGTTGATGATGTTCAGGAAATCATTCAGTTTGGCGCCGCTCAAGGCCACCCTGTTCATGATATTGATGCTCGTTTCGATATTGCCCAGCGGCGCCAGCAAATCGTGCGAGGCGGCATGGATAAAATTATCGAGGTCGGCATTTACCCGGAGCAAGCTTTTGTTTTTCTCGTTGAGTTCTTGCTGGGCTTTTTTCAGTTCGGTAATGTCGTTAAAGGTAATTACAGCACCGCTGTTTTTATTTTCGGCTTGCTGCACGTAGGGCATCGTCATGATTTGGTACCAACGCCCATTGTTAGTTTCTATTTCTTTGGTAATGATGCCCCCTTCTGCCAACACTGTTTTAATATCTTCGATTATAGTTTCGAACTTGATATTGGTGGAGATGTTGCTAAGCGGGCGGCCAATGTCGCTCTCCAACAGGTTGATCTGTTTTACCGCCCCCGGCGAAAACTTCATCAACAACAAGTCGTTATCAATAAACAACTGCCCGTTTACGTTGCTCCTGAAATAGTTGTTCAGGTCGTCGTTGATTTCGAGCAATTCCTTGTTTTTTTGCTGATAATCGGAATTAATGGTATCCAGCTCTTCGTTTACCGACTGCATTTCTTCGTTAGTACTCTGCATCTCTTCGTTGGCCGAGAGCAACTCTTCGTTAAACGATTGCATGTTCTCGTTCGAGGCATCCAATTGCTCGCGCAGGGAATGCAGCTTTATTTTGAGCTCTTTTACCTCATCTTCGAGGTTTAAGGTGTATTTATCCAGGTTGGCCTGTTCATCAAAAACATTGGTTGCCAAAGCATCGGGTTGATCGCTTTTGTCTTCGCTAAAAGTAACCAGCAACCATTGCTGCGGGCTGTTTTTTTGACGCAGCGGGCTCACCGACAGATCGACTTTTATCACCCCTCCGCCTGCGTGTTTAATTCTTATACCTGTTACGGTAGTCTTTTTATTATCGGCAATGGCCTGGCGGCTCAAAGTATTGAACGCCAAAGCCAGGGGTTTGGGCAAAAGATCGGTAAGGCTTGAGTTAAAGAGTTTAGGCAATAAATATGGCGCGGTATGCCCATAAGATTTTACAACGTGGTTGTCTTCATCAACACAAACGGCTAAATACCCCAAGCCTATGGCAAGGCTTTCCTGCATGGTCTCGGCCAATGTTAAATCGGCGTTATAAGTAGGGTATTCTCCCGCGAAGGCAGCCCTGGCACGCTTGCTATCGGGCAGTTCGGGGAATGAAAAAGCATCAAAACTCATCGCCCGCTTGGTTTCGAGATTGCGATAAATCTTCCATTTTTTGTTGACCACTTCGAGGTTGCGTATAATGGGCGCGGGGTTTTCGCTGGAGCCTAAAAAGAGGTATCCATCCATTTTAAGGCCAAAAAGCAACATGGCAAACACCTTTTTTTGCAATATGGGTGTCATGTAAATGAGCAAGTTGCGGCAGCTGATAAACTGCATATTGCAGTACGGAGGATTTTTAATCAAATCGTGCTGGGCGAAGATGACCATTTTACGTATAGCCGGACTGATGCGATAGTTTTCGCCATCTCTTGTAAAATACTTTTCCAAACGCTGCGGCGAAATACTTTTGGCAATAGCCGACGGGTAAACCCCCTTACCTGCATAAGCCAAAGCCGCACTGTCAATATCGGTAGCAAATAATTTCACCACGGTATCTTTCAATGGTCCGACAAGCAGCTCTGAGATCAATATGCCGATGGAGTACACTTCTTCGCCTGTTGCGCAACCTGCCACCCACATTTTTAATTCCTCTCCGGGGGCCAGTTTTTCTAAAATCTTTGGAAATATCTTGGTTTCGATATATTCAAAGGCGGCAGGGTCCCTAAAAAAAGAGGTTACGCTGATGAGGAAGTCTTTGGCCAGGGCCTCTATTTCCTCGGGCGTTTTCTTTAAAAAAACCAGGTAGTCGCCCAAGGTCGAAAAGTTATGCTGTGCTGCCCGCCTTAAGGTACGGCGCAATATGGTGCTTTGCTTATATTCAGAAAAATCGAGCGGTAGTTTATCTTTTATAAGGTTAAGGATGGCTTTGAGGCTTTTTTCATCCGCTTTGCTATCGGTTACCAGTTCGGTTCCGTACTTTACATAATCCTCAATAGCATTTGGCATTAATTCGGGCTCCAGTACAAAATCGACCATGCCCGTTGCAATAGCGTGCGACGGCATGCTTCCAAAATCGGAGGTTTCGGGGTTACGGGCTATCACCATGCCTCCCGCCTTTTTTATCGCTTTTATCCCTTCGGTACCATCTGACCCAAGACCTGACAAAACAATGGCTATGGCTTTTTTACCGCAATATTCGGCCAGCGAAGTAAAGAAACGGTTGATGGTGAGGTGCGGTGCTTTGGTTTTTTCTTTATCGGCGAGGAATAATTTACCCTCGCGGATGACCATGTATTTATCGTTCGGAATGAGGTAGACCAGGTTACATTCCACAGTCATACCGTCGGTAGCTTCAATAACATCGAGCTTGCTGTGCTTGGCCAACAATTCGACCATCCGGCTTTTAAAATCGGACGACAGGTGCTGGATGATGATATACGAAACGCCGTCTAAAGGTGTATGATCGAAGAATGCGTTAATCTCTTCCATTCCCCCCGCGGAAGCGCCAATGGCTATGATATGATGTGGTACTACGGGCAACATAACGGGGATTTAAAGAGCAGTTGTAATCCGGAAAAAGGGACCGGCAGTGGGCGTTTATGTTATAAAGTTAGTTAAAAAATATGATGAATTTTTAAAAAAAAAGAAAATATATTAACTGTGAGGTTTTGGATTGTTTGGTAAATCGCTGTTTGAAGAACGATTGAGGACTAAATGACTGCGGCAGGACAAAAAAATATGATGAATGCTCCTTTTTTTTGTTGCGGATTTGGTTGCTTTTTTGGAAATACAGGCGATTTTTTGTACCTTGTATAGTTTTGCATAAAGAATAAGGAGCAAAGAATAAGGATAGACAGACGTGAAATATTTCTTACAAAATCCCCCCCGGTGTGAAGGATTAGTCATTGGGCCATTAAGTCATTGGAAAATTTGTTAGAGAGGATGATGGATGGATTTGTGAAATATTTCCTACTTTTTCCCCCTGTGTAAGGCATTGATCATTGGGTCATTAAGTCATTGGAAAATTTGTCAGTGAGGATGATGGATAGATTTGTGAAATATATCTTACTTTTTCCCCCCTGCTTGGGGGGCTGAAAAATGTTAGATACCTAAATTGTTACTGAATTTTGAATTGGCGGATTGTTGTTAAGTCCAACATATTTGGTTTATTTGTAGTTCAACAAAATAAAAGTAATGCGACACCTTAAATCAAGATTATTTGGTTTGCTGCTTGCACCGGCTTTGATGCTGGGCAATGCAAACCTGATGGCGCAAACAGGCGCCCAACCCGATTCAATCCACTATGAACATCAGGACGCTTTTGGCCCCATTACCTGGCCAACGCCGGGCAGCGAGTTGCGCAGTGCAAGCGGTAAGCCGGGTCCAAAATACTGGCAAAACCGTGCCGATTACCAGATAAAAGCCAGCCTGAACGAACTGCCAACAGATACTACGGTTACCGGCCAGGTAACGGTATCGTATACCAATAACAGCCCCGACCAATTGGACCACCTTTGGTTTCAGTTGGACCAAAATTTGTTCAAGCCCGACTCGCGCGGAGCTGCCACTACACCCGTTAGCGGCGACAGGTTTGACGTGCGCGGCTTTAGCCGCGGCGGTTATCATATCCAATCGGTAACGGTTACTTATATGGGCAAAAGCTATAATGTTACACCGGTAATTAGCGACGCGCGTATGCAGGTGCGCCTAAAAACACCGATGGCAGCCAATGGCGGCAAAATACAGGTAAAAGTGAACTACGATTTTTCGATACCGTTTTACGGTGCCGACCGTATGGGCCGCAAAACCTTTAAACAAGGCGTAGTTTACGAGATTGCCCAATGGTACCCACGCATGTGCGTGTACGATGAGATAGAAGGCTGGAACACGCTGCCTTATATGGGCTTAGGCGAGTTTTACTGCGAGTACGGCGATTTTGACTACTACATTACCGCGCCAAGCGATATGACGGTAGTAGGATCGGGCGACCTGCAAAATGCAGCCCAGGTACTCACCCCAACCCAGTTAGGCCGTATTGCCGAAGCACGGAAAAGCGATAAAACGGTAATGATCATCAAGCCGGAAGAGGTAGCGCAGGCAGCCACCAAATTTGGTATCGGCAAAACCCGCACCTGGCACTTTAAAATGTTGAACAGCCGCGATGTATCATGGGCAGCGTCAAAAGCCTTTATCTGGGATGCCGCAAGGATCAACTTCCCCTCGGGGCGTAAAGGTATAGCACAGTCGGCCTACCCTGTTGAAAGCTTGGGTAGCAGCGTATCCGCATCTTGGGGCCGCTCCACCGAGTATTTGAAATACAGCATCGAAATCTATTCGGGCAAATACATCGAGTACCCATGGAACTCGGCTGTTAGTGTGGCCGGAGTGGCCTTGGGCATGGAGTATCCCGGTATTATTTTCTGTTTGGATAACCTTGGCGGGAGAGGTCTTTGGGGAGATATCACCCATGAAATAGGGCACAACTGGTTCCCGATGATCGTTGGCTCGAACGAACGTAAGTATATGTGGCAAGACGAAGGTTTTAACACCTTCATCAACGAGTATTCGACGGAGAAGTTTAACAAAGGTGAGTATTTTGATACCGTGAGTACATCGGCTCGGAACATCTTGCGTCAGTTTTCACGCAACCTCGACCCGCTGATGACCCCTCCTGAAGCGATGAACCTGCGCGATTATGGTGCTTACTATAACAAAACATCGTTAGGTTTGGACATGCTGCGTAACCTGGTTTTAGGGCACGACCGATTTGATTATGCCTTTAACTATTATGTGAAGTATTGGGCCATGAAACACCCTACGCCATACGACTTTTTCCGTGCCATGAACAGCGCGTCGGGCGAGGACCTGAACTGGTTTTGGAAAGGCTGGTTTTTTACCACCTGGAAGCTTGACCAAGCTATTGGCGGCGTAAAATATGTGAGCGATAGCGATCCGTCAAAAGGCGCCTACATCACCATTGTAAACAAAGAGAAGCTGGTGATGCCGGTAGAGATAAAGATAGTTCAGGTAGGCGGTAAAACCGAGGTGTTAAAACTGCCGGTTAACATATTTCAGCGTGGAGCTGTATGGACGTTCAAATATCCATCAACCTCAGCCATCGAAAGCGTTACGCTCGACCCGTATGGCCACCTGCCGGATGTGGACCTGAAAAACAACGTATATAAGCCAGTTGCCAAATAAGGCGCCATATATGGAAATGAAAAGGGCGGGTGTTTAAAACATCCGCCCTTTTTTTATGCCTGGCTTTGGCTTTCCTGTTGAGCGGGTTTTGTATTTTTTTCCGCCCGGATGAACCATATGTAGGTAAACCATCCCAAAAGAGCCATAACGGTATAAAAGGAGGCCCACATCAACCATGAAGGTGCTTGATCAGGTTTGATCATGATACCGAATAGCAGCTTGTTGACCAGCAAATAAGAGACATTGAGGATAACAAAGGCAGCTAACAGTATCTTTTTAACTTGTTGCTCGTAGGCTTTCTTCATGCTACTTTTTTGGGTAAATCCCCTTGTCAATCAGGCTTTTTCGAACTCTAAAGAAGCGTAGTATTTTAAGCTGTCGCAAAGCTCTTCGTCGGTGCACACATTGTCTATCTCGCATTGACCAATATTGGACAACAACGAGCAATTGATTTTACCGCCCTGGTTCTTTTTATCTTTGCGCATGGTATCGTTCAGCTGGCCGAAAGTTGATTCGTCCAATGGATATTTGCCATATAAGCCAAGCAGTGTATCGATAATTTCCTGCATCGCGGTAAGGGAAAGCCCGCATTTTTGGTGCGAAAGATAAGTCTCGCATATCATGCCGGCTACAACGGCCTCGCCATGTGTTAAGGGGTTCTCATCATTGTTCAGCGAATAGCTTTCGATAGCATGGCCAATAGTATGTCCAAAATTAAGGATCTTGCGAAGGCCGCGTTCTTTGGGATCGGCTATCACCACGTCGTTTTTAATGGCTATCGAATCGTATATCAGCTCGGGGTTCAGGTTTTCAAGGTCGCTTTGTTTTAGTTTTTGCCAGTAAGCGGCATCGGCTATGAGGCCGTGTTTCAACATTTCGGCCAAACCTGATTTTACCTGCCTTGCGGGCAAGGTTGATAAAAAGCGATGCTCAATAAATACAGCTTTGGGTTGCGTAAAAGTGCCAATAATGTTTTTTAGATTGAAAATATCGATACCGTTTTTACCACCTACCGAGGCATCAACTTGCGCCAAAAGTGTAGTAGGCACATGTACAAAATCGATACCGCGTTTATAGGTTGATGCTGCAAAGCCACCCAAGTCGGTAATTACACCGCCACCAAGATTAATCAGCAGGCTATTACGGTCGGCACCGAAATCGATGAGCATCTTCCAAATTCCTACGCAAAAGTCGATACTCTTGCTTTCTTCGCCTGCGTTTATTTCAATCAGGTCGTAATTGTCGTTATCATCCAGGTTTTCAATCAATAAAGGCAGGCAGTATTTGGCAGTATGCTCGTCGGTTAACACAAAAAAGCGCGAGTAGTTGCCCTGCTTTATAAACCTGTTCAGCTCGGCAGATATATTGTTGAAATAGATGGGATAGTCTATGCTTTGTAAGGTATTCATTTGTTACTTGATCAAAATTTTGTTGCCCCGAAACTCCACTATATCGCCCGCTCTCACTTTGAGGCGTTTGCGGTAGTCAACGGTGCCGTTGTATTTTACTTCGCCCTCTGTTACAACTATTTGGGCTTCGCCACCTGTTTGTACCAGGTTGGTGGCCTTCAATAATTGAATCATCGGGATAAATTCTTCGGTAAGTTTAAACTCAATCATCAGAAGCGCAAAAATAAACTATTCAACGGATAAAGCTTTAATATATGTTACATTTTATAAATTTGCCGTATGCTGATCCATGAAACCGATACCCCTTCGCCTGAGGGTGGCCTTTCTTTTGAAAACACCGAAATAGCCTTCCGCCATACTTCAAATGCTGCTTTGCGGCGTGCATATTGGCTTTTCAAGCTGATAAACATCAATTTCTTTGTGCGGGTGGGCCCGCCTATCACCAACTTCGCTTTAAAGATACGCTTGCCCATCAAAGGTATTATCCGCGCCACCATTTTCAAGCATTTTTGCGGCGGCGAAACGATTAATGGCTGCACGCAGGCAATCAACAACCTGCACCAAGGCAAAGTGGGTACCATATTAGATTACTCGGTTGAAGGCGAAGACGACGAACAGGTTTTTGATGAAACCCGCGACGAAATTATCCGCATTATCTACCGCGCGGTTGGCGACCCGGCTATTCCGCTTACCGTATTTAAGCCAACCGGTGTTGTACGCTTTGGTTTGCTCGAAAAATTGGATGCTGGGCAAACATTGACCGAAGCCGAACAAAACGAATTTTCCAGAGCCAAAGGCAGGTTCAATGATATTTGTGAAACCGCTTTCGACTTGGATATACCCGTAATGATAGATGCTGAGGAAAGTTGGATACAGGACACCATCGATGCCTTAGCGCTCAATATGATGCGGGAGTATAACAAAACCCGCCCCATAGTTTATAACACTTACCAATTGTACAGGCATGATAAGCTGGAATCGTTAAGAAAGCATGCCACTACAGCAATAGACGAGGGGTTTTATTTTGGCGCTAAACTGGTTCGCGGCGCGTATATGGAAAAAGAACGCAAGCGTGCTGCCGACAATGGTTATCCGTCGCCCATACAAACTACAAAACAAGCCACCGACTATGATTATAATAGCGCGATGGAGTTTTGTATAGCCAATATAAAGCATGTGGCGTTTGTTGCTGGAACCCATAACGAAGATAGCTGCCGGTTTTTAGTCGACCTGCTAAACACGCATAAAGTTGACCATAACCACCCGAGCGTGTATTTTTCGCAATTGTTAGGTATGAGCGATAACCTGAGCTTTAACCTTGCCGATGCCAATTACAACGTGGCCAAATATGTGCCCTATGGCCCTGTCGAGGCGGTGCTGCCTTATCTTTTCAGGCGTGCCGAAGAGAATACGGCCATATCCGGCCAAATGAGCCGGGAGCTTGGCTTGATAGCAAAGGAGAAAAAAAGGCGAGGGATATAATTCATTTCTTTAACTCTACTATCCTGCTTTGCACGTAAGCAACGTACTCGTGTTCTTTTTCGGGTGGTTTGGAGTCGAGGTATTTCTTGTAGTATTTTAAGGCACTTTTTTTGTCGTGGAGTTGCTTGTCGTACAAGCTGGCCAACGAATAATATATTGTACCGCTTTCTTTAAAAAACAAGCTTTTTTGATAGTTGGCGGCTTCTGTTTTAAATTGGTTTAGCGTATCGTCAATATCTGCAATTTCATCATAATAGCTATCTGTGTAAGGGGATATCGCCTGTTTTAAAGCATTGTCGAAATTATCTAATGCTGGTTTGTATTTTTTCAGTGCTTTATAACTCATGGCAACCAGGTAGTAAGTACCCTCAGTTTGGTAAATATCAGGCAGCATAGCGAATGATTCGATACAGCATTCATGGTTCTTAAGCTTGTAGTACGAATTGCCCAATTTGCTGATGACACCTACTGATTGGTCGCCTTGTTCGATAATTTTGTTGCAGGTAACAATCGTTTCTTTAAACCGATTTGCATTGTATTGTAAGTTAACTACCTGCCTAAGCAAAAGCAAATTGGTCGAATCGGCGGCAAGTGCGCGTGTCAAAATACCTTCAGCCTGTTTCAATTTTTTGGATGCAATAAGCACTGCGCTCAGGTCGGTTGCAACATCGGGTTCTTCAGCGTCAATATAATTAGCCTTCGAGAGGTTTTTTAGAGCATTCAGTGTATCTGCCTTTTCCAAATATAAATGCCCCAATTGCTTGTACACCTGAAAGTTATTTTTGTCGATATTACTTGCTTTCTCGTAAAAGTAAATCGCTTGGGATTTATTTTCGCGGCCTGCATTGATTCCCGCAAGGCTGAGCAAAACAGGCACGCTGGTCGAGTCCTGGTCGTACATCCGCTTATAATAAGTTTCGGCTTGCAACGCTTTCCCGGCCATTTGGTAGGCATACGCAAACCGGCTTAGTATCTTGATATTGGTTATTGGTTCAGGGCAGTTCTTTTTTAGGTAATCAACCGCATCCATAAAGCGTTGGTTTTGGTACATGTCGATCAGTGCAGCATCGTTTACGTTATATTGTTGAGCTTTTAACGAGAACGAACTAATCATTAGTACCATTAAAAAGAGGCCGGTCAAAGTGTTTTTCATAGACAAGAAGTTTTCAACTAAAATAATAGTTTAAAATGATTTTTGCAACTATTGTTTTAGTTAGATTTCTATATGGAGCTTTCTGCGCGGGTACTGTCAATTTAACCGAAACTTATTATAATTTTGACAGGTTTTACAAACGGATGGCAACACTCAGCTCTTCGCGCCAAAAAGCGCTGTTACGTAAATATTCAGGCAACATCAAACTGCTGATGATGCTGGTGAGCATTTGCTTTATTGTATTGGTACTGCCTAAACAGGCCAAGTTTAGGTACGAGTACGAAAAAGGCAAAGTATGGAACCAGAAAGATCTCCTTTCACCATATATCTTCGCCATCCAAAAAACCGACCAGGAAAAAAAGGATGACCGTGATGCTGCTATCCGCAGTATTACTCCGATATACCAACTGGACGTAGGTATCGAACAGCAAAGCCTCGAAAGTTATAAAAACGGATTCGAGGTAAAATGGAAAACAAGTGGCATTGCCCCCGATTTAAAGGAGAAATATTATACCATTGGCTATAACCTTTTAAAAGAGGTGTATGATAAGGGGCTGCTTACCCTCAACAAAAAATACCAAACAGGGTCTGAAAATTACCGGATTACCATACTGCACAATAACATAGCCACCGAAACCAACACAGCGCAGCTATATACTTCGGAAACTGCCCTCAGTTATATCGACCAGACATTATCGTCCTATAAAAACATCGACAAAGCCTTTCTCATCGGTATCATACAGGACCGATTGCAGTACAACCTCACTTTTGATGATAAACTGACCAGCAGGTTAGAGAATGAAGCTATCGAAGGCTTATCCTCAACCCGGGGCATGGTGCAAAAAGGCGACCTAATCGTGTCCAAAGGTTCGGTTATCAATCAGGATATATACCAAAAGCTGGAATCGTTTAAAGCAGCCTTTGACGATAACGTACGCGTTAACGGCGACCCGCGACTGGTTTTGATGGGCCAGTTTTTATTGGTTGCTATTGTTATCAGTTTGCTGATGGTGTTCCTGTACCTTTTTCGTAAGGATATATATTACGACAACCGTTTGGTGAGCCTTATTTTGCTGGTTATTACAGCGATGTTGGCAACCTTATCGTTGGCCATCAGGCTGCAGTTGCCTAATTTTTATTACATCCCGTATTGTATAGTACCTATTATCATCCGTATCCTTTTCGATACCAGGCTCGCGCTCAATATACACTTGCTGGTAGTGCTTATTGCAGGCTTTTTTGTGCCGAACAGTTTTGAGTTTGGCTTTTTTGAGATTACGGCGGGTATGGTATCCATCTACAGCATCAAAAATCTGGTACGGCGCGAGCAGTTCCTTATATCGGCAGCTATCATTCTGGCTAACTATTTTGTGGCTTTTGTGGGGATATCCCTCATCCGCGAAGGCAGCTTTACCACTATTGATTGGGAAGGCTTTTTGCCATTCCTGTTTAGCGTAGGCTCAACACTGCTGGCCTATCCGCTTATCTACATATTCGAAAAGGTATTTGGCCTTACGTCTGATATTACCCTCATCGAGCTCACCAATACCAATGCCACTTTGCTACGCAAGCTGGCCTTTAGTGCCCCGGGTACGTTCCAGCATTCGCTACAGGTTGCTAACCTCGCCGAGAGCGCTATATATGCCATTGGCGGCAATGCCCTGCTGGTTAGGGCGGGTGCATTATATCACGATATTGGTAAGATTGAGAACCCGCTCTATTTCATCGAAAACCAAAACAGCGGCTTTAACCCGCACGATAAGCTGACTTACAAGGAAAGCGCCCAAATCATCATCCGCCATGTAAGCAAGGGCATCGAAATGGCGCGTAAAGAGAACCTACCCGAAATTGTAATCGACTTTATACGCACCCATCATGGCAATACGCGTGTGGATTATTTTTACCAATCGTACCTTAAAAACTTCCCTGAGAAGATAGTCGACGAGAATACTTTCCGTTATCCCGGCCCTATCCCATTTTCGAAAGAGACAGGCGTATTGATGCTGGCTGACTCAGTTGAAGCAGCTTCGCGCTCCCTGCACGAACCAAATGCCCAAACCATCGACTCGCTGGTAGACCGCATTATCGAATATAAGCTCGACCAGGAACAGTTGAAAGACAGCAACATAACGCTGAAAGACCTCGAAACGATCAAGATGATATTTAAACGGATGCTGATGAGTATTTACCACGTGCGGATCGATTATCAGAATAACTAAATATTTTTTTGACGGGATAAGCGATTTGCTATATTTGCAATCCCAAAAAACAGGGGACATGCGCTTTGCGCGACTGTACTGGTGAGGTGCCTGAGAGGCCGAAAGGATCAGTTTGCTAAACTGACGTACGGGAAACTGTACCGAGGGTTCGAATCCCTCCCTCACCGCCAAACAAAAAATGCCCGGCATATCCGGGCATTTTTTGTTTGGTAAGAGGATAGCAAAACCGATGTAACTTCTCAATAAAATTAACAAACAACCTATCCCGACCGTTTGCGGTAATTTAAGATTGCCCAACCATTAAAAAACACGGCAAAACCCAGCATGGCCAGCATTTGGAATTTGATATCGCCAAGCCCACTCCCTTTTAGCATCACCATGCGCATAACCTCGATAAAGTAAGATACCGGGTTAAATTTGGTAATCATCTGCGCCCAGCCGGGCATACTTTCGATAGGGGTGTATAAACCGCTGAGCAGGTTAAATATCATGGTAACAAAGAACGACACCAGCATAGATTGCTGCTGTGTTTGCGCATAGGTAGAGAGTAGTAAACCTAAGCCTAATATGGCTACCAAATAGATGCCGGCAAAAACATATATGGTAAAATAGCTACCAAGCGGCACTATACCATAAACTAATCGCGCTATAGCGAGACCCATCGTCAATACGGTAAGGGCAAGCATCCAAAATGGAATGAGCTTCCCTAAAATAAACTGGTATTTTTTAATGGGACTAACATTTATCTGTT
Organism: uncultured Mucilaginibacter sp.; assembly: GCF_903893715.1. GTDB lineage: Bacteria > Bacteroidota > Bacteroidia > Sphingobacteriales > Sphingobacteriaceae > Mucilaginibacter. The sequence goes on along the minus strand of NZ_CAITNG010000081.1, from coordinate 6,006 downwards.
CGATGGTTCCCATTTCTTTTTCGCGCACTATGTTGTTGGATGCGAAAGATGAACCAATCATAGTTACCAGCATTACCAATATACCCGGTACCATAAACACCCGGTAGTTCATGTTGGGGTTATACCAATCGGAATAGGTAACCTGTATGGTGGGTTGCGGGTTATAGCGCGGATATTGTATCCACTGCACGCGCACATCCTGATTATAATCCTGGATGATGCTTTGTAGATAGGCACCTCCCAAGCCAGCTTTAACACCGTTTATGGCATCGACGGCAATAAATAACGAAGCTTGGTTTTCCTTAATCAGGCTGCGTTCAAATTGTGCTGGTATTTCCAGTATCAGGTCTGTTTTATCCAACTCAATGGCTTTTAAACCCTGGTTAAAAGTTGGGCTATCGTCTTTTAGTCTAAAATAACCGGATGCTATAACCTTATTAACCAATTTGCGCGAATATTCGGTATGGTCATGGTCAACTACACCAAGATTGATGTTTTTGATCTCATAGTCGGCAGCAAGGGGCAATATGAGCAACTGTACCATCGGCATAATGAATAATATCCTGATGATCGCCGGGTCGCGGATGATCTGCCTGAGTTCTTTCTGCAATAAAAATTTCAGCATCCTCATGTCAGCCTGATCTTAAATTTGTGAATACTGATGCCCAATAAAGTTGTGGTCATACCGATCAATATGACTGTTTCTTTCCATACCGAAGAAAAACCAAGCCCTTTGATCATCACATTCTTTACGATGATAAAAAACCATTTTGAGGGCACTATATTCGAGATGATCTGCATGGGTATGGGCATATTTTCGATAGGGAACATAAAGCCACTAAACAGCAAAGTGGGTAGGAACAAACTCATCATGGAGGTAAACATGGCGGTTTGTTGAGTTTGCGCAAAATTCGAGATCAATATACCTACCGATAGCGATGTGATGGTAAACAACATGCTTTCGCTCATCAACAGCCACACACTGCCCACTATGGGTACATCCAGTGCGTATACGCTCAACAACAATATGCTGGTAATATTGAGGACAGAAACCAGTAAATAAGGTACTGTTTTGGCAATAATGATGTGAAACGGTTTTAGTGGCGAAACCAGCAGTACTTCCATGGTGCCCATTTCTTTTTCCTTCACAATAGCAATCGAGGTCATCATCGTGCAAACCAGCATCAATACCAAGGCCATTACACCCGGCACAAAGTTGTACGCGCCTTTTAGTTCGGGATTGTACAGCATGCGCACCTGGGTTTTGATGGTATAAGGCAGGTCCTGATTTTGGTTAATGGATTGCGGGTAATCATTGATAATGGCATTGGCGTAATTGGTAAGCATATTGGCCGTATTAGGGTCGGATGCATCGGCAATCAACTGGATCTGGGCGCTGTTGCCATGAAGCAGGTCGTCACGAAAATTTGCCGGAAAAACTACGGCCATCCGGATCTTGCCTGTCCGAAAAGTAGCTCCTATATCCTGATACGAATTAAGGTTTTTAACCAGATGAAAATACCTGCTCGACGCGATCTCGTTGGAGATAACGGTGGTAGCCTCATCTTTCGATTGGTCGAGAATGGCGATATTGGAGTTCTTTACTTCGTTAGTAAGCGCAAAACCGTACAAAACAATTTGTATAACAGGCATCCATATCAGGATAAACAGGGTTCGCCTGTCGCGCCAGATGTGCAGCCATTCCTTTTTTACGAATATCAAAAACTGTTTCACCTTTAATTATTTAGTTTAATCGCCTGTTCGTACGGCTTTTCGGGCCAATTGTAAAAAAACCTCATCCATTGATGTTGCCGAATATGTTTTCATCAGGTTGGCCGGCGCGTCGAGCGCATCTATCCTGCCATCTACCATGATGGAAACCCGGTTGCAATACTCCGCTTCGTCCATATAGTGCGTGGTAACAAAAATGGTAATACCCCTTGCCGATGCCTCATATATCAGGCTCCAAAACTCCCTGCGGGTTATGGGGTCAACACCACCGGTAGGTTCGTCCAAAAAAACAATAGCGGGGTCGTGCACTATGGCTATCGAAAAGGCGAGTTTTTGTTTCCAGCCAAGCGGCAAGTCGCGAACCAAGGTTTTTTCCTGGTCTTCCAGATGGAGCTGCTTTAACAGTTGTGCCGTTTTTATCTTAATCTGCTCGTCGCGTAAGCCATAGATGCCGCCGTAAAAACGGATGTTTTCGCTCACAGTCAGGTCTTCATAGAGCGAAAACTTCTGACTCATATAGCCTATGTTCTGTTTTATCTGCTCGTTTTGCTTATACACGTCAAACCCTGCAACCGTGGCTTGGCCGGATGTTGGCAACAACAAGCCGCACAACATGCGCATGGCGGTGGTTTTACCAGCGCCGTTGGCACCCAGAAAACCAAATATCTCGCCCTTTTCCACATCGAAGGTGATATTATCTACCGCGGTAAAGGCCCCGAACTTTTTAGTGAGCTGATGGGCTGTTATTACTTTTTCCTTTTCCATCGCTATTCCTTCATTAATGCCATAAAACAATCCTCAATATCCGGCTCTATGGCCTGTACCTCAAAATCCTTAAAGTTTCCCTGTTTGGCCAACTGCTCCAAATGAGTTTTGTTATCGCTCCCGGTTTTAAAAACCACATGGTGATATTGACCAAAAGGATAACAGCTTTCAACTAATGGGTCGTCTTTTATCGCGTTCATCAACCTGAACATTTCGCTGGCTTTTACGGCCCATAAAGGTTTTTTAAATTGGCTGATAACTCCTTTAGTAGTATCTACAGATAATAACTGCCCTTTTTGTATCAATGCTACACGGTCGCAAAGGCCGGCTTCATCCATATACGCGGTGGAAACTAAAATGGTAATGCCTTGTAGTTTTAGCTTGTGCAGCATTTCCCAAAATTCTTTTCGCGATACGGCATCCACCCCCGTTGTCGGTTCATCCAAAAACAATACCGATGGTTTGTGTATCAATGCGCAACATAAGGCAAGTTTCTGTTTCATCCCGCCCGATAGTTGCCCGGCCTTGCGGTCTTTAAAGGGTTCTATCTGCTGGTATATTTCTTTTACCAGGTCGTAGTTTTCGGCGATAGTAGTATCAAAAATCGTAGCAAAAAACTCGAGGTTCTCCTGCACCGACAGATCCTGGTACAATGAGAACTTGCCGGGCATATAGCCAATCCGATGGCGTATTTGCTTATAGTCTTTAACCACATCAAAACCGTCTACAGAAGCCGAACCACTATCAGCCAACAACACCGTCGTTAAAATACGGAACAAGGATGTTTTGCCTGCCCCGTCGGGCCCGATGATGCCGAATATCTCACCCTTGTCAACCGAAAATGAAACGCCCTTGAGGGCTTCAACCACATCCTTTTTGGTTTTGTAGGTTTTGATTACATTTTCGACAACAACAGCTTTCATATCAGTTAAAATTAACCTCGCCGTACATCCCTATCTTCAAATAGCCGTCGTTTTTAACATGTATCTTAATTGCGTAAACCAGATTAGCCCGTTCGTCTTTTGTTTGGATGGTTTTGGGCGTAAATTCAGCCTTATCCGATATCCAGATAATCGTTCCGGTATAGTTTTTATAGCCCGACGTATTGTTATCCACCAATACCTTCACCTGTTGATTGAGTTTAACCTGCGACAGCTGTGTGCCGGTAATATACGCCCGAAGTGTTATCACCGACAGGTCGGCTATTTTATATAAGGCCTTCCCGGCAGCGGTAACCTCGCCGGCCATGGCATATTTGGTCAACACAGTCCCGTTTATGGGATTAGCTATATTGGTACGCCTAAGCTGGTCGTTTATTTGGGCTACCGATTTTTGCAGCGGCTTATACTCACTTAAAACCGAGCTGTTTTGGGTTCCGGTACTTGTTTCCTGTACTTTTATCTGTTCACGGGTTACATCTATTTGCCTTTGCAATACTTTGATCTGGGTATTCAGGTCATCCAATTGTTTGGTAGTGGCGGCATCCGCGTTGATCAACCTTATAGTGCGTGCTTTTTCATAAATAGCCTGGTCGAGTTGTGTTTGTGATACCGCTATCTGGTCTTCCAGCATTTTCACCTGTGGTCGTACATCGGTAGTTTTTTCGTGCAGCGCGCCAATGGTAGCTTCAACCTGTTCTTTTTGTAATTGCAACGGCAAAGGGTCGATAATGCCTATCACGCTGTCCTTTTTCAAAACCGAGCCCTCGTCAATGTTAAACGACAGCAACTTGCCCGGCACTTCGGCAGACACGATTACCTCATCCGCTTCAAACGTCCCCGAAGCATCTGATACCTGGCTATTCATGTTACAGCCCATCAGCAAAAGGGGCAACACACTTACATATAATAATATCCTGATTTTCATTTTGGCAGCTCTAAAGGTTATTGGTTTTTGATGTTACCTATGGTGTTTTGGTAATTATATTGCGATTGCAGCAACTCTATTTGGTGCAGTATAAGGTTTTGCCTGGCCTGGTCTTCGGCGTTTACCTGGTTGATATAATCGTGCGCGCTGAGCACGCCATTTTCCAGTTGTGCGCTCGCCGCTTTTTTTACCGATTCGCGCAAAGCTATAATGGCATTGTCCTGCTTAAACAGGTCGTTGTATTTCTCAATATCGGCTTGTTGTTGCTTTTGGGTGAGGGTGGTATTGAACAAAAAGGTCTCCTTTTGTACATCCAACGATGTTTTGTCAATGCCGAGTATTTGCCTTTGGTTTTTGAGGGTGTACAGGCTGCCAAAATTCCAGCTCAGTTTTAAGCCGCCCATGTAGTACCAGGCAAAGTTATTGTTGAGTGAATTTAAACCCGGCCTGCCATAACCGCCTTGTGCGAAGAAACCGAATTTGGGTAGCAATTGTATGTTAAGCATTTGCCGTTGCAAATCATAATTTCGCTTTTGAAGGTCGTAGGCCAGCAACTCGGGCCGGGTTACGCGGTCGTCGGTGTACGCGGGTGGTGCAGGCTTGTCCAATATACAGCTTTCATCGAGCGGCGAATTGATAAACAAGCTGAGCATAGATAGGTAAGCTTTTTTGCCTGCCTTCAATTCAACCATTGCCTGTTGCGCTTGTAAAAGCTGCGCTTCCAGTTCATCAACACTGCTGCGATAGGCTGTGCCATTCGCAACCAATGCTTTTGCTTTGCTTATGCCATTCAGGATATCCTGTTTCAACAAGTCGTTTTGCTTTAGCTGCTCATTGATGAGCAAGGTGCCGAAAAAAAGTTGGTTTACCCTGTCATACAGGGCATACAACGTTACCTCGAGGTTTTGTTCCTGTATAATGCCGTTTACTCTGGCGGTCTGTTTTTGGTTTTTAATGGCCCCGCCATCAAAAACTACCTGATCTATCTCACCATAAACCCGGTACTGGTCTTTGCTATAAGTTGGCAAGGTAAAGCCCGGAACAGGCACGGTAAACGGAAAACTGGTTACCGTCGACTGATAAGTTGCCTGGCCATTTATCACCAATGTCGGCAAGTAGCCTTTGGCCGCGTTCGAAACTGAATAATCACTTGCTTTGGCTATCAAATCGCGCTGTTTGATTAGCGGATAGTTTTTTTGAGCCAATTGATAAACCTGTTCAATCGAGAAGTGGCTTATGGTTTGGCCACAGACCGGGATATCGGTCATAATGAGGATGGCCAATAACAAAATTAACCGGACAGGGCACTTTAACATACAGCAGATTTTGTTGTCGAAATTGCTGATAAACTAAAGCGCAGACAATGATGAGTGTCACTTAATTTAGACTCTTTCTACGGTTGCCGGTGCATTTAATATTTGCGCCTAATAAAGCAAATGCCATGACTACTAATTGCCTGTTTCCCTTATCTTTCGTATCTTCTCCAACTCCACCACGTCTATCTGGTCTTTAGGCCTGTTCACACTTTTCTTGTTCTGTATTAACTGGTTAATATGAAGGAAAGGAATATTGACTCCATCAATGTCAACTACGGAGGCTTGCTTATGACAATCCGAAAAAGTCATATCTTCCAAACCTTTCATG
>NZ_CAITNG010000080.1 GCF_903893715.1 uncultured Mucilaginibacter sp. | reverse complement strand
AGCGTAAAACTGCCGGCAAATAGTAAAGCTGTTGCGAGGGTAAATATGCGTAAGTTTTTCATTTCAGAATGTTCGTTTTTTTTCAATTACACGCCCTATGGGTTTGGCATGCAATTAACGAAATTATCGGCTTAAAATTACTTTTTTATTTAAAACGAACGGATGATAGCGAATACCGCGCCTGCTATTACTGCCGACACAGGAATGGTGATTACCCAAGCCCAGATAAGGTTAATGGTTACGCCCCACCTTACCGCCGAAATACGTTTGCTCAAACCTACACCAATAATAGAACCCGTTAAGGTATGGGTGGTTGAAACCGGTATGCCAAAAGCTTCGGTAATATACAGCGTTAAGGCGCCGGCAGTTTCAGCACTTACTCCTTCAAGCGGGGTGATCTTGGTGATTTTGGTGCCCATCGTCTTAACAATCTTCCAGCCACCGCTCATGGTACCCAGGGCAATTGCCGCATAGCACGTCAGCGGGATCCATCCGGGCATCGAGTCGGCGTGATGTAATACCCCTGCCGAGATAAGCGACACGTAAATAATACCCATTACCTTTTGCGCATCGTTACCGCCGTGAGCAAAACTCAACGCGCCCGACGATACCAATTGCAGCCTTTTGAACCAAATTTCGGCCCTCGAAGGGCGGGCATTTTTGCAGATGTGCAGTATAGCCACATTGATGAGGTAGCCTATGATGCTGCCTATAATGGGCGCCAAAAATATAAAGATGACAATCTTAATGATTGGGCCCGAGTTGATGGCCTGAAAAGCGTTAGCACCCATAAATACGGCATTGGTCATCCCGGCACCGGCAAAACCGCCAATAAGCGTGTGCGACGAACTTGAGGGGATGCCAAACCACCAGGTAATCAGGTTCCAGGTAATGGCGGCTATAAGTCCGGCCAGTATCACTTGCAGCGTAATGTAATGCTCAAATACCGTTTTGGCAATGGTGTTGGCCACCTTATGGTCTTTAATTACAAAATAGGCCAAAAAGTTGAAAGCCGCAGCCCAAAGTACCGCCATAAAAGGTGATAATACCTTGGTAGAAACAACGGTGGCAATAGAGTTGGCCGCATCATGAAATCCGTTGATAAAATCGAATATGATGGCCAAAGCGATCACAATAACCAATAATGCGGTCATAGCGTTGTTTTAGGCGTTTTTAACTAAGATGGTTTCCATCACATTGGCTACATCTTCGCACATATCGGTGGCGTTTTCCAAAGTGGCCAGTATTTCTTTGTACTTAATAAGCCTGATGGCGTCTTTTTCGTATAAAAATAAATCGGCAACGGCACGGTCGAACACGTAATCGGCCTGGTTTTCGATGCTGTTGATGCGGATGCACGAATCGGCAATGGTGCGCACATTTTTTAGATCCTTCAACTCGCGAACGGCTTTTTCCATGTCAACACTGGCTTGTAATATCAGGTCGGCCAGTTTTTTGATGGGTACAGTAAAATCGTCGATGGCGTACAGGTTCATGCGGTTGGCCGCGCCTTGTATATTATCGGCAATATCATCAATGGCTGTGGCCAGCGAGTGGATGTCTTCCCTGTCAAATGGCGTGATAAAGTTTTTGCCCAGTTCCAGGTATATCTGGTGGGTTAGGTCGTCGCCTATGTTTTCAAGTTTGTCAATTTGTTTGTACAACTCATCGCGCGTAGCGGGATTGGTTGAGTTTACTGTTTCCACCATTACTGTGGCTATTGCTACCACGTTGCTGGCTGCTTGTTCAAATAATGGGAAAAATACTTTCCTGTCTTTAGGGACAAAATACTGGAAGATGCTGTTTAACGACATTTATATTACGACTAGGCCGCAAATATAATAACGCAATGTTAAGTTAATGTTAAGTTAATGCCATAGTGCTATAAGTTTATGCCATGTTAACACAGGTAACAAATTTGGCAACTTTAAAGTTGCCAAATCTGTTATGGCCGAATAATGCCTTCAGTTGGCTTAGCCTCCGCTTTTAACCCTGCCTTTTTCTTCTTCGGCGCCGGTTGAGTGTTGGCGGGCCTTTATTTTGGCATTGCCAAAGTTATAGGTAAAGGTAAGGCGGGCAATCTGGGTCTCGTTTTTTTGGTGGAAAGCAAAATTAAGACTTTGATACAAACTGGTAGCGCTGGTTTTGCGGCTATTAAAGATATCGCTTACCGAGAATTTAAGGTTTGCCTTTTTGTTAAACAACGATTGACTGATACCCGCATCGGCTCAATATTGTGCATCCAATTTCAGCACCGCATAAGTTTGCGGCGATTGGTAGTTGGTTGAAAGCTCGGCCCTGAAGGTTTTACTTACCTGGAAGCTTTGCGATGCTTTAAATTGTGCGGCCGGCGCGCCAGCATCAAGGTTGGCGCCAAGCAAATCCTTGCTTTTTATCAACAGGTAGTTGGTATTTAGGTTGGCGTTGCCGCTCCACCACTTGGTGAACTGAAAAGGAACGTTGATATTGATGTTGTAAACATCCTGAGTGTTCAAGTTTAGGGTGGTTTGATAGGTCGACTTCTTTGCATTGTCGGGTAATATGATCTGTGTGATCACATCGTCGGTATGACTATAGCTCAGGCTTGCGTTTATCATTTTAGCATAAGTATAGTCAAACTCGAACGAGTTGGTGTACTGCGGGTTTAAAAAAGGGTTGCCTTTTTCGTAAGTGTACTGATCCAGGTTGTATTGGAAGGGGTTAAGGGCATCATATTCAGGCCTGTCGATACGGCGGCTGTACGAAATGCCCACTTCGTTCTTATCGTTAATGGTGTGGTTAATAAATACACTCGGAAAGAGGTCGGTATAATTCCTGTCTACAATTTGTTTTGTGGTAAGCGAGTTACCAACAGAATGGGTATTCTCGGCCCTTAAGCCTATTTGCACCTGTGTTTTTTGGTATACTTTACTCAGGTTAAAGTAGGCAGCGTTCACCGTTTCCTCATATATAAAGTGATTGGTGCGTGTGGTATCGTTTATAAAAGTACCGCCACCGTTTTGATACTGGGCCTGCAGGTTGTTATCGGTTTTAACATAACTCGATTTTAGCCCGGCCTCAAACTTCATAGTTTTGTGGAAGGGCAGGGTATAGTCAACCTTTTCGGTATT
>NZ_CAITNG010000079.1 GCF_903893715.1 uncultured Mucilaginibacter sp. | reverse complement strand
ATCCTGCAGGCTGATAAGCGGCTCGTAGCCTATATCGTATAAAAGCCCGACCAATTGCTGCAGGCTTAATTGTTTGTGATCGAAACGGATATTGAGCTGCTTTTTTAGAAAATCGACCCGACAATAATGCACCGCGGGGTTGATTTTGTTGAGTTGCTCGAGCAGCCAAAGGCACGAGCTGCAATGGATATGCGGGATGTAAAACGTAACAATGGTAACCTCTTTGTCAGTATAGTCTATCAGCTCGCTGATGATGGAAGGCTCGCCGAGGTAATCGAACCGTTTGTCGGTACGGTTTCGGGTAGCACCCGGATGATCGTTATAATTATAATAGCTGCACAGCTGGTTTTGCGACAAAATTTGGTAAACACTTTTACAACCCTGACAACAAAAATCTTTGTTGTCGGTCTCATGAACATGCGGCTCACATTCGTTGCCGCAATGGTAACAAGTTGTTGTTTGTAGTGTTGATTTATCGATCATGGAATGAAAAGCATCGTGCTTTCAAAACTGCCTGAATATCGGCGGGTAAAGAATGATCCCTGTTGTCGAAAAAAAGTGACGCCCGTCAGTTTTTTTTAGCTTAATGTATTCAGTCAAGTATTTTCATCCGCAAATGAAATGCGACGCTCAATTTATCGTCTGTCCTTATCATACCACCAAACTTGCGGGGCGGCACTAAATTGAAGTCGGTAAAATTCACATCGCGGTACCCCAGCAAATGGATTTGCTTTTGGGAATCCTGGGATACCTGGTAGTTTACTTCGAAGCGCTTGGTAACGCCGGCCAGTTCAATGTCTACCACACCGGTTATCATCTGCGGTTTTTCGGTGAGGGCCGGAAAGCTGTTGAGCGATAAAAATCGGATATGCAGTTTAGGGTATTGTTTGGCATTGAGGGTTTTGCGCAGGTCGTTCGTCATGATGATGTTGTGGCAATCAAAACTTTGAACGTTGAGGTAAATATTGCCACTTAGGTTAATTTCATTGTTGCCCTTCACTTTTGTAAACACCAGCGTGTCTGTTTTATCATAGCCGGGTATTTCGCAGGCAAATTTATTGATGTTGGTACTCCCGTTTACGCAAAGGTTGCTGTTTTGGCTGATGACCCACTTAGTGGTTTCGGTTAGCTGTTTGGATTGCCCCATCACCAGGTATTGCACCGAGAGGAGCAACAACATACAGATGAACAATGGTTTTTGAGGCAACATTTTTACAATGCTTTTTTTATTTATAAAAAAAGCCAGGTTGAAGTGTTCAGCCTGGCTTTTATGTTGATTAAAGTTTTAGAACCCGATGGCAGCTTCAACCATGAAGCCATTAAATTTGCCACCATTCAAAATATTGGTAGGGTCATAATTGTTATAGCTTTGAGTTACATACTCACCTTTCATCATGATGTTTTTGGTGATGAACCAACCCAATGCACCTACAGAACGATCAACAGTAACACTTTGTGAGTTACCTAAAATTGTTGCAGTAACGGTGTCATAACGATACCCTACATAAAAGTTTTCTGTTTTTGCAGGGAACCTGTAAATCAGGTCGGCTGCATATTGTGCGGCACCACGTAATGATGTTTCACTAATGCTACGACCTACTGCGTTTTCAGCGGTTCCAAAAAACTCAAGACCTTTGTATTTCAAGAACACGTTACCCATATAGGTGTGCAGTTCTTCGCTAAAGCCGGGGTTAAACCTTCCAGAAAAAGCATTGTAGTCATTAGCGTTGCTTAATACAGAGCCAGCAGCAGTAGTTGGGTTAGACATTACACCGAAATAGTGTGAACCGGTACGGTCGCCACCAAACATGGTGATGCTATTGGCACTTTTTTCAGTGTAGAAGGATCCTGAAATCCTTAACCTAAAATCGGGGGTCAATTGTTTATCAAAACCAAGTTTACCCAAAAACGCAGGTTGGTAATCATTCAATAAACCTGTTTCGGCATCAGTTTTTGTTGATTGTAAAACGGTTTCATCTAATTCGCCATTGGTGATGCCGCCCATTGCAAATAAGCCTGTTTTAGCGCATTTATAATAAACGTGTATGCCCATTTCGGTAGCAAACTCGTCCATCACATAATTTTCAACAAAGGGGTTATAAATGGTGTTGCCACCGTCTGACCTGCGAAAGTGTTGATCACCGTAATCCACATCATACTGACCAACCACAACAGTTACGCTTTTCATAATGTTATCGGCCAATTGGCTGTGCAGGAATGGCAATTTATCAATTTGTAAATAACCACCTTTTACCCATGTTTCTTCGTGGTGCCTTGCAGCCAGGTATGATGTTAAGTTTAACCGAATACCATCGGCCAATTGTACGTCAAAACTTAAATTCGCCATAGGTAAATCAACACCATCAATCAGCGATATCAAATTGTTAACGTTGCCTGTTGCTGTACCTACTGTTTTTGTTACCGGGATAGCGGTATTTTGATCGCGTAACATTTGGTAGTCAATTTCGAAACCACCACCCACTTTCACTTTTAAACCTTTAAAAGGAACAGTATCTTTTTTGCTGGTTTCGAAAATATTGACACCATCTTTACTATTTGGACGATAAAATTGTATATCACCGTTTTGCGCTTTCAAACTGGTCGGGATCAAACTTAGCCCTCCGATAACAATTGAGCCAAGTAGAGTATAAATTTTAGTTTTCATAATATTATAATTTTAGATTGTTTAAGAAATAGTTGATTATTTTTTGAATAATAAATTGAATTGTATGGTTAAATCGTTGGTTACTTTCATGGCGCCCAACAAAAAGCTTGGCGGATCAATCTTGTAGTCGGTTAATTTCAGTTTTTCGGACCCTGTGCAACTGAT
>NZ_CAITNG010000078.1 GCF_903893715.1 uncultured Mucilaginibacter sp. | reverse complement strand
TATAATGTTCATAAACACCTGGTTTATTTTACCCGGATAGCAGTTTAGCAAGGGCAATTTGTTTAAAACCGGCGTGATTTCAATATAATGGGGGATGCTGCTGCGCAGTATCACGAGGGTATTGAGTATGGTTTTATTGATGTCGGTGAGTTTCAATTCAACCTCGTCGGTGCGGCTAAAGGCGCGCAGGCTTTGGATAATTTCGGCAGTGCGCGATGCGCCGTCTTCTATGCCGGCCAGCAGTTCAGCTATTTCGTTTTTAATAAAATCAACGTCGATTTGTTTTTTGTAGGTGGCAATATCTGTAGCCAAATCGGTATTGTCGGGTTGGGCTTCCAGGAGGGCATATTTATCGAGCAGGGCAAAAACTTCGTCAAGATCCAGCTTGAGTGGTTTAACGTTCGATTTTACGAAGTTTATGGGGTTGTTTATTTCGTGCGCTATACCGGCGGTGAGCTGGCCAAGCGAAGCCATTTTTTCGGTTTCGATGAGTTGTGCCTGGGCCTCTTGCAGGTTTTCGACCAAATGGGTGAGGTTTTCGTTGCTCACCAGTAATTCTTTAGTACGTTCGAGTACTTTACTTTCGAGGATGATGTTTTGCTCGGTGATGAGCCGTTCGTTTTCGCGGGCTATTTTTAGGGCCAAAAACTGCGAATCGTTGATTTGGGCGCGGTAAAAATTGATCTTATCGGCCAAGGCTATTGAAAATACAACCAGTTCGATGGTAGAGGTAAACAATATAATATCGGCAGTAAACTCGTTATAGGGTACCCATCCTTTGCTGCGCGCGGCCGATATGATAACCGATACCAAAAAAAGGAACCATCCCAGCATAAAGAACTTGGCGGGTTTATAGCCTTTTGCGTATAGCCATATACCGATGGCCAATAGCGAAACACTGCCAAAACTGCTCAAAACCGTTAGCAAGCTAAAAGCTATATTAAAGCTGGTTGCAACTAAAAACAGCACGGGCGCCACAAAAAGTAAGGCGAGCCCGATGATAAACCCATATATTTTTTTGTTTTGCGACTTGATTTGCAGAAACTCGGTAACAAAGAGCATAATGGACAGCCATAAAAATATACGGCTGAAGGCTACCAGGTAATTGTTATAGATGACCGGGCTTACCAGATCGGAGCCATAGCCACGGGTAAATGCCTGGGTTAGGCCCAAAAACAAAATATAGCTTACATAGTACAGGTAGCTCCGGTCGTTGACGATAAAATACAACAGCAGATTGTAGAGTGCCATAATGATAACGATACCCATGAAAATGCCAAAAGCTATGTTTTTGGAGCTATAACGTTGGATATATTTATCGGCGCTGGTGAACTCGATGGGGATAATATTGGGCACATTGCTTTGGATGCGCATGTAAACCGTGCGTACGGAATCGGGCAGAACAATGCAGTTGATCATGTTTGCTTTGGGTGCAAAGCTTCCCTTACCATTGATTCCGGCACTTAAATGAGCCATATGGCCGTTCATGGCATCGCTAAAATAAAGATCAAACCGATCAATAACGCTGGCATTGATGCTGATGGGTATAAAAGGCTGCGGGGTTTTATTGCGAAGGATGACTTTAAGCCAAATGACAGAATTTGAAACGGTTAAGATGGGTAAATCAGAATTGCGGGTGGTAAACTGAGTGCTGGCCAAAATATCTTTAAAAGTCAGTTTACCCTTTGGGTCGGCCAGTTCGGTAAAAAAGTTTTTGTTGATCAGTTTTACTTCGTCCTGGTGTATGGTCAAGGTATCGGACAGGGCAAACAGGCTTGTGCTTTTAAGAAGAAGGAAAAGCAGAAGACTGTATTTTTTCATGAAGGAGGATGCAGGTATTATGGGAGATAAATATGCACAGAAAATTAAACATTTGCTATTTTTTTTGTTGGCAATGAAACCAAACGACAATAAATTTGTACATTAAAGGTTTATGACCATATAAACACAACGGAACATGACGCAATTTGGAGTATTGTATGTTGATGACGAGATACACAACCTGAACAGTTTTAAAGCGGCTTTCAGGAGGGACTTTAACATATTTACGGCCCAGTCGGCCAAGGAGGGCCGTAAAATACTGGATCAGAACGAGATTGCCGTTATAGTTACCGACCAGCGTATGCCGGTGATGACCGGGATAGAGTTTTTGGAATCGATCATCCATATTTATCCGGATACGATACGCATTTTGCTGACGGGCTTCTCGGACATTAATGCCGTAATGGACGCCATAAACCGCGGGCAGGTGTACAAATACCTGGTGAAGCCCTGGGCCGATGAAGAGTTGAAGATGTACATCCAAAACGCGATGGAGATATACCATTTGCGCAAGGAAAACCAGGATTTGGCCGAAAAACTGGAGAAGGCCAATAAACAATTGGGCGCTTTGAAAATAGCACGCCTTTAATCGGTTTCAAGAAATAATTTTTTTTGTACTTTTGACCGGTTAAACCTTTTAGTAAACTCTTAGTTTAATTAAGGTTAAGCTCCCTTGATTACCGATTAAACGTGAAGAAACCTTTACAAAAAATTTTATTGTTTGTATTTGCCGCTTGTGTGTTATTTGTAAATAACGCTCGGGCGCAATCGGGCAATTCAAATATCGGTACAGAGTTTTGGACGGGGTACATGGTGCATATCAATGGTGCCACTGGAGCCAGCGCTTCACAAATGATCTTGTATATCGCCTCGGATGTTTCCACTTCGGGAACGGTAAGCATCACTGACAATAGTTTTGCACCAATCAATTTTACAGTAAATCCTAACGTAGCCACACTGGTACCAATACCTGCCGCCGCATATCTGGGCAATACAGATGGTACACAAACAAAAGGCATTCATATTGTGAGTAAAAACCCGATAGCTGTTTACGCGCATATATACGCCAGCGCAGTATCGGGCGCAACATTATTGTTGCCTGTAAATACTATGGCCAATGATTATTATTCGTTGAATTATACTCAATTATCCAACGCTACACCATCGTATTCGGCGTTTATGGTTATCGGTACACAGGACAATACTACCGTTCAAATAAAGCCGACCGCAGCTTTGATAGACGGAACGGCTGCCAACAAAACATTCAGCATAACTTTAAATAAGGGGCAGGTTTACCAAGGCTTGTCGGTTACCGACCTGACAGGTACGCGCATTACATCGGTTAGTAATGGCTCTGGCTGTGCAAAAATAGCGGTATTTTCGGGCAGCAATAAAATTTATATAGGCTCTCCTAATAACTCGGCCGATAATCTTTTTCAGCAAGTTTATCCTACAGCATCATGGGGGAAAAATTATATCACGGTGCCCCTAAAAACGCGGAATTACGATGTTTTTCGTGTGGTGGTGAGCGACCCTGCAACTGTAGTGACATTAGATGGTGTTGTTCAGCCAACTTCGGCACTGATCAATAATTTTTACTACCAATTTAACAGCCAAACCACCCATGTTATAACGGGCGATAAGCCCATACAGGTAGTGCAATACGCGGTAACCCAAGGCAACGAGATAGACGGGAAAACAAACTTTAAAACCGATATCGGCGACCCGGAAATGATATACCTAAACCCGCTTGAGCAGAACATCAGCCAGGTCACTTTATACTCCACCGATAAGTACAAGATACTGAATGGTTTTATCAATGTAGTCATCCCGACAAGTGCAGCGTCGTCGTTTTTGCTTGACGGTGCAGCTCCGGCAAGTGGCTTTGCGGTGGTACCGGGAAATACGGCGTATTCTTATGGCCAATTTGCAGTAAGCGTACCGGCAACACATAATATTTCGGCCAATCAGGGTTTTAATGCCATTGCCTATGGTTTTGGCGGGACAGAGTCGTACGGGTACGCGGCAGGCACCAATGTTAAAAACCTGAACGAGTTTGCCCAGTTTACGGCGCCCGGTACCACATCCGTGCTTTCGACAGGTTGCACAGGTTCCAGTTTTGAACCCCAGGTGATATTGCCCTATCAAACCACCAGCATTACCTGGGATTTTGGAATAGGAACCACACCGGTGGTGCAAACCACCCCGACAGTATTTAACACCATTGTTAAGGGCACGCAAACATTATACGTGTATGATTACGGGCAGCCTATTACGTTTAGCGCAGCAGGGACTTACGCGGTTAATGTTACTGTTGTTGACCCTATTACGACGGTATGCGGCTCGAACGAAATTGTAAGTTTGAATTATACGGTTACCGATCCGCCGGCGGCAAAGTTCGCTTCGCGCGATTCGGTTTGTGTTAACGATACTGTTGGTTTTAAGGACTTAAGTACGGGTACCAGCGGTGTTAATGGCTGGCATTGGGCTTTTGGTACCGGCGATACCACCAATGTGCAAAATCCGGTTTATAAGTTTTTAAACCCCGGCGATTATACGGTTGGTTTAACGGTTAGTTCGGGTTTGGCATGTCCGTCGTCGGTATTTACCAAAAAGGTGCATGTACGTAGCCTGCCAATAGCGGCATTTAGCTATTCGACACCGGATTGTGAAACGATGGGCGTTACATTTACTGACCAATCGAACCCAAGTGAGGGGCATATAGTCCAATGGATATGGAACTATGGGGATGGTTCGCCGGTAGATACGCGAACGAACAACCAGCCTTTTACACATACTTATAGTACGGCGGGGAGTTATACCATTACCTTACAGATAGTAACCAATAACAGTTGTACCAGCAGTGCGGTAAGCCATAGTATTACCATCCACCCGCACCCCGTGGTTGATTTTGGTTTGCCCGATGTTTGTTTGGCCAATGCCGTGGCGAGCTTTACGGATAAGACCACCATATCCGATAATAGCAATGCCCAATTTAAATACCTATGGAATTTTGGCGATGTGAACGCCACCACAACTAACCCGAACACCAGTACTTTACAAAACCCAACGCACCAGTTTATAGCAGGCGGTCCGTATACCATCAGTTTAACAGTGACGACAAAAGACACCTGTACGCTGACTACTACAAAGACATTTACGGTAAGCGGCCAGGCCAATTTTTCGGCCGCGACGGATGCTTGCCCGGGCGATAGTATTTTGTTTAGCGATAAAACCAGCGGGGCTACGCCTGCGGTATCGGCATGGCATTGGGATTTTGGTACGGGCGATACGAGTAACGTGCAAAATCCAAAGTATCCGTTTAAAGCACCGGGCGATTATACCGTGAAGCTGACAGTAACGGGGCATAATGGTTGCTCGACTACATCGTACAGCTCGCCGGTGCATATTTATAAAAAACCTGTGGCTGGTTTTGTTTTTTCGAGTTTGGATTGTGAGACGGGGCAGGTAACGCTGACTGACCAATCGACCAGCGCTGAGGGCACGCTTGCCCAATGGGTATGGGATTATGGGGATGGCAGCGCTTTGGATACGCATACGAACAATACACCATTTACGCATACCTATGCCACAGCGGGTACTTATGTGATAAAATTGTACACTATTACCAATTTAGGTTGTGCCAGTGTAACGGTCAACAAATCCATTTTAGTA
>NZ_CAITNG010000077.1 GCF_903893715.1 uncultured Mucilaginibacter sp. | reverse complement strand
TGCTGTTTGTTTCTTCTTGGTTTCCATTGTCTTAAAGTTAATTAATCTTTGGAAACACTCCACAAGCTTAGCACCCTATCGGTCCACTTTCAGCTGACGATTTACATCGAAGATTTTGAGTTCCTGTAGACATCCATAAACTTCCCGCTATTTTTGTTGACAATGGTATAATAGCCATAACCCACGCTCGTTACGGTCCATTTCAAACTTATCGTGTCGGCTTGGTTTTGTTCAATAAAAACGCTGTCTTTTAATCCGGATCCGACAACATTAACTGGTTTTTTACTGTTTTTATTTACAATAAAATAATTTCCCTGTAGAGGGGCGTTTGCCAAAAAGATATTGGTACGACCTAACGTATCCATTGGAAAATAGACCATTTTAGTTACACCTGCGTTGGTAACCAGCAGACTGTCGTGCGCCGCGCTTGTCCATGTTGTAACCGGCAACTTACTACCTGCAACATAAGCATATAACATTACCTTAAAGTTTGGATTGTTGCTTATACTTTCCAACGTTAACCTTGGTACCGACCGTGTAGCCTGCCCGGGAATCCAATTATTGTCGATAACACCTGGAGTTTTAGGATCCTTCTGACCAGTATTATTCAAAACCCGAACCAAAAAGCGTCTATTGCCTGTATTTGATGGCTCTTTAAATATTATATCATTGCGATATGCCGAATTATTAAGATTCACAACAACAGAGTCGACAACCAGATCGGCTGCCAGTTGACCTATCCATTTATAATTATTATTGTTTGTAGCGTCTTTTTGCACGTCATCAACAATGAGTGCGTACGGATTGGCATCTTTAATTAAAGCAACGGTACGAAATACCTTTTTGCATATGTTATAAGGTGATTTTACCCAATTATTGTTTTGGCCTGCGTTCATCCAATTTGGGTAATTGCTAAAGCTGATATTAAAATAAGGTAAATTACTTTGCACATATTGAAACGAGTTACGGGTTTCTGTAATGGGGGCATAGCCAGATCCGCCGCTAAGCCATAGGTAGCTATATGCCAAGGTAGCATCGCCACCAACGGAAGAAATTGCATCAGTACTGTTATAGTAAACTATTTTACCCGGTACTTTCATAAAGTTTCCACCGGTATCGGCGCAGGCCCCTTTTCCGTTGATCAATATTCCTGAATTAGCATTTGTTACGTCGCACCAAACATTATTGCTGTTTGCGTTGGTGCTTATCTTGGGCATCCACGAGCGTCCTAGGGCACTGTACATAATGTCATTTTTGTTAGAGTAGGCATGACCACCCATATCTGTACGGTTATGAAACCATAATGTCGCTGCATTTTGATCAAATCCGCTTCTAAAAACAGCCATTCCGCCTCGATAATCAAAGTAGCTGGCATTCCCTTTAAATGCGGCTTGCGCTAAACTGGTGGTAGAGGCCGAGGAGTAGTCGGCGGGATAAATTGCCGCGAGCAGATCGGCAAAAAATGGCGTTTGTCCCCCTAATGATTGGTATTGGTAATAGCCGTCCTTGGCATTTTGATCTGCTGTATACTGTTTTATATAGTTTTTCCAGACATAATCTACGGCAACGTCGTTAGGATAAATATACTTCAACGCAACCATATCAACCCCCTTGAACCGCCATCCGCCATAAGCGGCATAGTTTGTTGTCAGTGCTCCGTAGTAATTATCAAACCCGCCAAGCAGGTCTGTGCCAACAAAAGAGTTTCCAAATGGTTGAGTAATCGCAGGAAGATATTTTGTTGCAAATGCCCGAAGATTTGGGTGCCCTAACATACTGTATCCTCTACGTGCCAATGCTACAAGTACCCTTGCGTCCAGCTCGTTTTTACCCATTCCTTCGTAAGGCTGACCGGTCTCATAAATTCCATATGTTAAAAAATTCCAATTGGCGCGCGCATAAGTTATTGTTCGGGTCGTATTCGCTCCGGGCTCCCCTTCCATAGCTAAATCATTAAGGGTTTGGTTTCCCCAGGTGGCCCAATTAGACGTATTGGCGTACGAGGTGATATTTAAGCCGTAATAGTCAGAACCTCCGTTGTACGTCCAGCTATGAGCGGCTAACATTGCCATAGCACGCCTAACGGTATCCTGCTGAGCGGATGTCATAGAATTGAAAGCAAAATCGTAGACCAAACCTACATTTCCACCCAAATTTTTTGTGCTCGCAGGATTTGAGTTATGATCATTGATAACTATTGCAGCCCAATGCGAAAAGGCATTAGCTAACTTCTTCGCTCTTAGTGTGTAACTGGTATTTGTTACAGGGTCGATTGTTCCTTTAAAAAGCCAACATTCAAAAGCCTCATCGGCAAGCAGCACCGATAAGTTATCATCGCGACCGATACCATTCGCATTTTTATATGTAGCCAATGAATCATAGGTAGGCTTTTGATTAAAAAAATTAAACGCGTTGCCCGTACCGATATAATAAACACCTAATGAGTCAACAGCGTACGGGGAAGATGGGGTATTGTTAAAAATACCGGGAGACCCCTTGGTTCCCAAAGTAAGTAATGTTGTAAAAGCATGTATCTTTTTTGCGATGGCTCTACCGCTATTGGTATTTTTTAGCTGCAAACGAATGGTAGTGGAATCTTCAGGGTTACAAAAAACCCGTGGATGTATACCAAACGGGGGGATATGCTTAATAAAAGGCGTTCCAGTGAAGTCTTGTGTCACCTGAACCGGGCCAAGCCCGTATACATTGTTATCGCTATTGTTAAATGAGGCCCAATTATAAGTATAACCGCCCTGCACAGAATCGGCAGCAGCAGTAAGCGATATACTATCAGACCAACCAGACTGTGTGGCATTTACATTGGTACTATCTGCAAGCTTCACCCTAAAACTGGTAGTAACCCCGGTACTTAAAGTACTATCTTTATAGGCTGGACTTTTTACCCAACCACTATTTTGAGTTATGCCCGATGCCGTAATTTCAAAATAATACCTCAAAGTTGGACTTTGACTTGGGGCCACGGCTGCCATAATAGCTGTAGTTAAACCCGACAACTGTGGACTGATGCTCCACTGGGCTTTGTAAACGCCGGGGGTCCCCGAGTGTAAATTGGAAAAAGTTGAGCTTAAGTTACCTGTACGACTTATTGCTTTTACGGCATAATAATACTTTTGGCCATTAGTTAAACCATAATGATTATATAACAGGGTTGAGCCAACTGAAATGCTGTCGATCAGGCTTAAGGACGAGGGCGATGATCCCGAATAAATCTTATACCCAACTGGTGTAAAACTTAAGCTATCCACATTCCAGGTAACCGTGTTGAATGTATTTCCAGCATACACAGGCAATAAAACCGGTGCATTATAAGTAATAACTGTTGGAACAAATGGGCTAAAATTTGTAATTAGATTTTGAGGCGTTCCCTTTGCAGCATAAACAATGGTATAATATCCACTATTTATATTATTTCCATCAACTTTAAATACAAGTTTCGCCCCTTCAAGTTGCGTGGATGCCACTGGAATAACAAAATTCGAACCGGAGCTAAAGTCGCCTTTTGAGGCATTGTACAACAAGTAATAATCAGTTGTGGTTGTGCTTCCGGCTGCTTGCCCATATACGCCGAAATCAAAAACCATATTCAGCATTCCGCCACTTTTCTTTGGGTCTGTTTTTCCGATATACCAGCTTCGGCCCCATCTGTTGTAACTACTGCCTATGTTTACTACCCCTGTACCGTTATTATCTGCAGCAAGTAAATACTGGCCTTTATCAAGGCAAAAACCTTTAATTTGATCTGCGCTACTAAAAGCTAAACCATTATTACTTTTAGTCGACAAAACGGTATCAGTCGTTCCAGCATTACCTATCCCTAGTACCTTGTTGTTGAAAGTACTATCTGTTGGGTTGTAAAGTGATAGGATATCTCCTGATAAATTATTTTGATTGTGCCATTTCCAGGCTAAATAAACTTCAAGAATTTGTCTTTCGGCGATGGAAATTGGTTTTGCGGTTAAAACAGTTTCATTTACCCCCCAATGCACCCCAATATAGTATTGCTCGCGATTGCCTATTGTAGCAGGATTTGTTGAACTTACCGCAGCGCTTATAGTAGTGGTACTGACCGCCCCCCCCATTAAGCCGGCAAGTCGCTAAACCGGTTGCGCCACTCATATAGTTTTCTAATAGGCTGAACGTACCCCTCATGTCAGGAAAAAGGGTATTGCCCGCTCCGATCTGGGCAAATTGGTACACTGTGTCGGCCGCCGAATATCGAATACTTAATTCAGGCAATCCTGTTGCAACAAAGGCATTCGCTTTTGAATTTCGAGTAAAGGTACCTAAGCGCGAATCAGTTACACTTAGGGGTGCATCCGGGTAAACATATATCATTTGCGCAAGATGATAACCCGAAGCGGGATTGATAAAACTATTGTTAGCAATATCCATCCCTTTTATCCCATTAAACTCAACTATTCCTCGTCCGTTAATCGTGCTTAACGATGGTTGTTTTGAAACCGTATTTTGCAAGGCATTTATACCGTTTATCTTGTCGCTCCATTTAGTTACCAGGCCACCGGCCTGTGTAATGGTACTCGCATCGCTTACATCGAACCAAAGATTAAATGATGATTTAGCCAGTCCGCCAGGGTAATAGGCTTGTGCAAAAGAAAAATTTACAGAACATGAGAAAGAGCACATCAGCAGTACTGATATTAGCTGTTTTATTCTTGACCTTTGTTTTTTTATGGTCGTTTCCCTCAACATCAAAAATAATTTAGTTATCAATTGGTGGGAACAAAAATAGATTTACAGAAAGAACAGCACCTGCTACATTGTTGCAAATGTTTGTCTTAACCGTTCATTTTGAATTACTCATCAAAAAACAACTGTATACTTTTAATTTGAGGTGTATTATTCATCTTCAAAATATTCAACCGGAAAAACTGTGCCTTTACCGGCTTAAACGATGCCTGAAAATTACCGCCAACACTTGTTCCCTTTAAACAGGGTATCCAATTATCTCCAACCTTATATTCTAATTGAAACTGTTGGATATTAGTACCCGCATACTCATTTATAGCAATTGCACCAATACTGGTCTGCTCGCCCATGTCAACCGACAACCACGCGGTTTGCTGATTTTTGGCAGGTTTCCACAAAGTGTTACCTTTGGCATCAAAGGCATAATCTGCTTTACTATTAATATCTGCCTCTGAAGAAGCCGTCGCAGATTTGTTCAAGGAAGGGATTAAATTTCCAATCAAACTTTGCGGTACCCCTTTCAACTCTAAAACAATAACTGTCGCTAGGGTATCTGGTGCTTTTGTGGGTACCTTGATATATAAATACTTATCTTGCTTGGAAAGTTGCAAAAGCGTTTTAGGAGAAGCGAGCATATAGGCCTTTAACACGTCATTTTGTAGTGGGATTTTAAGTTTTCCATCGGTTGGCCAGTTAAGTACATGCAAGTACAGCTTATTGTCTTTTTGAGTACAACGGCCAAATTTTAAATATGGGAACACCCCTGCAGAGGTACCGTAAATCGACTCACCATTGATTTTCATCCAGTTCCCCATTACTTCTAGCGTATCTTTAACAGCAGGCGGAAATGCACCCTGTGCATCAGGACCTACGTTGAGCAACAGGTTACCACCTTTCGACGCGATCTCGATGATGCTACGGATAAGGAATCCAGGAGTTTTCCATACCTTATCACTACTTTTAAAGCCCCAGGTGTTCGTGCCGCTGGTCGTCAGGCAGGACTCCCAGTAATTATCGTTGCTAAAAGCAGGAATCGCTTGCTCCGGGGTACCAAAATCGCCTCCTACCCCGCCACCCAACCGGTTATTGATAATAATATCCGGGTAAGTATTTAACACAGCCTTTATGCGCCCTGCCCGCTCTTTGGTCATATTAACCGGCGTATCCCACCAAATGATATCTGGATGAAAGGCCAACAGCTCTTTTACCTGCGGAATAACGATTTCATCGATATATTTGTCATAATCCCGATTTTTTTGGCTTTCGTCCCACCATGGGTCATTCCCATAGTTCGCTCCTCCATTCGTCCAATCCTGCGACTGTGAATAATAGAGCCCAAATTTCATACCTTGTTTTTTACAAGCGGTCGCGATAGCTGCTACCACGTCTGTTTTAAACGGCGTAGCGTCCACCACATTAAACGCCGACGCACTAGATTTGAACATCGCGAAACCATCGTGATGTTTTGATGTAATGACTATATATTTCATGCCCACGCTTTTAGCGAAGGCTACCCATTCATCAGCGTTAAATTGTTTCGGGTTAAATTGCGCGGCCAGCGCTTTATAATCGGCAATTGGTATTTTTAAGTCTCGTACGATCCAGGCACCGTCACGATTGCGCCCTGTTTCCTTTCCGTTCCATGAGCCGGCAGGTATGGCATATAGCCCCCAATGAATAAACATACCATAACGGGCATTACTCCACCAGGCCATCTTGGCATCATTGGTTGTGTTCTGGGCGAACCCCGAAAATATTAGACACAACAATACACTGGCAACAACTACTTTTTTCATAAATACCTAAATCAATTATTTAAAATAAATTTTGGTTGTTTTTTTGCGATACCGATTTTACCGTTCCGATCAAATTCAACCTTGATAATGCCTGGTTTTTCGCGCCAAGGGGCCTGGCTATCGTCGCCAAAAAAACAGGTGAACCAATCGCCGTTTTTAGCTTTAAAAAAGTTTGTACCGCCGTTGCAGGGTACACTTTCATACCGACCTGTGTATGGCCCATAGACATTGTCAGCAGTAGCGATCATCATTGAATAACGGTCATTATATTTATCAGTAGCCCCCAGATAGTATTTACCATGATATTTAAATAAAGTAGCCCCTTCAAAGCCAAGATCATTCAACTGGTTGTTAGCTGCGCAATTTGAGATGTGATGACTGGGATCATGATCGGGGGTAAGTAACTTTACAGGTCTCAAAGGCTCAGCGAAATCACTTAGATCATCTTTCATACGGGCTATATATTTAGCCGGTCCCTGAGTAAAATAAACTTTACCATCTTCATCTTCGAATAAAGTAGGATCAATCAAAAATGAGTCGGGGATTGGCCCGATACCGCCTAACAGAGGTTTATTCGGGTCCGTAGCATGTACATAAGGCCCTTCGGCCTTACCTGATGTACTTTTTAAAATAGATATACCACCAGGCGGCATACTAAGGCAGATGTAATAGTTATGATGAATATAATGCAGTTCGGGTGCCCAAATGGCCCTTGTTGGCTGATTGTGGTGGTTGCGCCATGTTTTTTCCCAACCACCATCCTTTTCGATACTCCATACCAAACCCAAATAATCCCACTTTTTAAGATCTTTTGACCGATATATCTCTACACCATCATTATAGCGCCAGATGTTGTTTCCGGTAGAGCCCGTTAAATAATAGTTGCCATCTCCCCCGACAATAATGACCGCGTCCCGCATATGCACATCCCAAATAGGCTTGATATCCGGAATAAGTCCCTTTTTTATAACCGATCCATCCGCAAATTTCAGTTTATTGTTTTCTGTCACTTCTGCATCAAAACTCCAATTGCCGGCGTGACCGCCAAAACCATTTCCCACTACGGGCTTGCCGGGTCCTGATATGCCCGAACCGGTTTTATATACGCTATCAAGTTGTTGCGGCGTATAGCTTTTTGTGGCCCAAATGCTAACCTGTCCAAATAAGGTATTGGTTAAGATTATCAGTAAATATAACAGCAAAACACGCTTCATATAACAGCTATTGAATGGGTTGATAAGTAAAGTAATCAAAATAAGCCGGCCTGGCCGAAACCTTGCCATTACCTGTAGCGTACATCCCTATAATAACGCCATTAT
>NZ_CAITNG010000076.1 GCF_903893715.1 uncultured Mucilaginibacter sp. | reverse complement strand
TTCCTGCGCGACCCACTTCTGGTTGGTTCGATATTAAATATCGCTTATATACTACTGATCCAAACTTATTCGTAGGCGCGGTAAATAATTCCCAACCCCGCGTTGCACCGGTAAATGGTCGGTGATTAAAGATGTATGTAATTAATGCAGTAACGCTTTTTAGTGCTGGTAGTTTGGTTGCATCATTTGCCCCGTATTTAAGAAAATCGAAAACCGACCTAATCCCAGGCCGGTTTTCAAATCAACCAATTAACTATAGAACTGTATTGGGGTCTACCGGGTAACATGGGCTTTTTTAAAAATCCAATAGACAAAGCACTATTTCAGACTAATTTTCCGCAACTCGTTATTGTACTCGTCAGCCACATAAACATTGCCGCTAGCATCAACTGCAAGTCCAATGGGTTGATAAAAAGTGGCTGAAGTAGCCGGACCGTCAGTTGAACCCTGAGCACCCGTTCCGGCATAGGTAGTTACTGTGCCATCTGTTGCAATTTTGCGTATAGTATTATTTCTGAGTTCGGCGACAAATAAATTGCCGGAACTATCAAAAGTCAGCCCGCAAGGAAAGTAAAATGTAGAACTCAGCGCAGTACCATTAGTTAAGCCCTGCGTTCCTGTACCTGCGAATGTTGAGACGGTACCGGTAGATATCGTTATTTTGCGAATGCGATTGTTAACGATGTCGCCTACATACAGATCGCCATTGGCATCTAAAGCCAACCCATAAGGGCTGCTGAATTGAGCGTTGGCAACAGGGCCATCTTTAAAGCCGCGTATGCCGGTTCCGGCGTAAGTTGTAACTTGTTTTGTGTTGATATTAATTTTACGAATAGTATTGTTATTATCGGCGACGTAAAGGTTTCCGTTACCATCTGCTACAATACCTTCAGGGTGGAAAAAAGTTGCTGCAGTACCTATACCGTCATTTGCTCCCTGAGCGCCGCTTCCTGCAATGGTTACAACAGTACCTGCCGTTGTTATTTCACGTATTGCATTATTTTCTTCATCTGCAATAAACAGGTTGCCTGCTTTATCAAATGTCAAATTTGCTGTTCCGTTAAAAACTGCAGACGCAAGCGGGCCATCGGTGAAGCCAGGCGTTACTGTTCCCGCATACCGGGTAACGGCACCTGTACTGACGTTTACTTTGCGTATCAGGTTGTTGGCCCAGTCGCCAACATACAATGTGCCATCGCTACTAAAAATTAAACCCGAAAGGTTTTTGAAGCTCGAGGCAATACCGGTACCGTCAAGGCTTCCAGCCGTTGTTGAACCCGCAAGCGTTGTTACCGTAAGTACTTTTGGAGTTATGGGTGTTACTTCTTTTTTTGATTTTGAACATGAAGTAAAGCCGGCAGCCGCGATGAGCAAGCAAGCCCCAAATTTGATGTGTAAATTTTTCATTGCTGGTTAGATTGAATTTTATTTATTAACTTTTGTAAGCCATTAATTGTCAAATATTTGTTACTAAAATAGTTGTTTAATGAGGGGGCGTTTGACTCTTTATATCAACCTGCATAAATACTTGACCAGTGGACATAAATACTTGACGTACAGCATTTGACACCCTGAATAATGATTGTAAATTGCCAAACCTTAAGTTAATGCCAATAATTTATCAGCATATGCCACACTGGTTTAATAAACAGAACTTATATTATTTACTTACCTGGATGGTAGCATCTTTTATAATCATGCTGATAAGCTACAATCCCAATACGCGGTGGGTGCCACAGTGGTTAGGACATATGGCTATTACCGGCTCAACATTGCCGGTATGTTACTATACAGCAAAAGTGCTTACACCCAGGTATTTATATGTCAGAAAGGTTGGGTCTTTTATCGGTTATATCCTGTTTTTTGCTTTTATGAATT
>NZ_CAITNG010000075.1 GCF_903893715.1 uncultured Mucilaginibacter sp. | reverse complement strand
TGGCGAAGATTTTATCTTCTTTAGGCCTATATTTAACTTGGCCGATGCCGCCATATCTGTTGGCGTTATCTTGATCCTGCTTAACCAAAAACACTACTTTAAACACGAAACCGCTGAACCAAACAGTTTGAACAGCGAGGTTGTGGAGGAATAAGGTTTAATGTGCAGATGTGCGAATGAGTAAATGATACTCAATGTGCGAATGAGTAAATGTGCAAATGGTAAGACCTATCATTTTGAACATTTACTCATTCTTGTTTGAAGTCATTTGCACATATCCGCATCTGCAAATTCGCACATTAAACAATCGGTATCCATATCTCCTCCTCCGAATCCGCACTGTCGCCTTTATACTTTTGGCCCATCACAGCAAAATGTGGCCTGTCATCAACTGCATAGCCGGATTTAGGCAACCACTCCATAAAAATATATTGATAGGTACTTGCGTCAGTGGCCAATCCTTTGTGCAGAAAAACCGCATATAAGCTTTCCCGGATGACCATGGTTTGCAACCCATCGGGTACATTGCTCAGGTCGGCAACCTCGACGGCAGCCCATTTGTCAAATTCGCGTGTGGGGTCAAAACTGTCAAAAAAATGCGGGGCATAAACCTCCAGCGAATACAGGTCCTGCCCTATGCTATTTTTTATTTCGCCCCTGCGTGACATAAAACCCCGCCAAAGCTCGGTTGTTCTATTGTTCGCGAAAGAAACCGACAGGCTTTTGCCCACCAGTTTCTTTTCCGCCAATACTTCTGTTCTTAAAAACATCGGTCAACAAAAATTTTTAAAAAAATCTATTGATTTACACATTTGCAAATCGCACATTTACTCATTTGCACATTTACAAATTTACACATTACTTGCGCAACGCCTTAAACTCCGACCCCGCTTTCCATCCCGGGAAGGTAGTTTCGTCGGCCAGTTTCACACCGATATTGTACATCACGTTCGCCACCTCGGCCATGCCTGTGCAGTCCATATCGGCGCTGTAATTGTCGGATGGTTGGTGATAATTGTTATCGTTATAGTCCTTCTTTTTGGCTTTGCCCCATTCCTCGCCATGCTCAATGCTGTTGGTACCATTGTTCAGGTCGAGCGCGGGTACGCCAACTTTGGCAAAGTTAAAATGGTCCGACCGGTAATAGCTGCCCGCGCCAGGCCTGTCGTCGCCTTTCAGTTCGAGGTTAAATTTAGCGGCTTCGGCAGCTACATAATCATCCAAATCGTTTTGCCCCTTTCCGGTGATGGAGAGGTCTTTCGTTGGCCCGTAAAAACCTAAGGCATCCATATTTAGGTTAGCTACCGTTTTAGCCAGCGGAAAAACCGGGTGCGTAGCGTAATACTCCGAGCCCAGCAAACCCTGCTCTTCGGAGGTAACGGCTAAAAACACAATGCTGCGTTTGGGTTTATCGGCACTTGCAGTGTAGGCCTTCGCAATGGCCAACAGCGAAGCTACACCGCTGGCGTTATCAACCGCACCGTTGTAAATCGAATCTCCTTTAACCGGAGCACCAATGCCCAGGTGGTCCCAATGCGCTGTGTAGATGATGGTTTCATCGGGCTTGTCTGTCCCTTTTATCATCGCGATCACATTGTGCGACATGGAGTATTTTAAACTGTTGCTGAGGCCTACCGTTAAATTCATACCCAACGGTATCGCTTTAAAATCGCGCTTGCGGGCAATAGCACGTATATCGCCTGTTATACCTGCGGCAGTAAATATTTGATGTGCGGCGGAGTCGGTTATCCAACCCTCCACTAGCGCACGCGATTTGTATTTATCGGCTGCCTGCAAATACAATTTGGGTCCTGTGTTGCTTGTTTTTATTACCGACCAGCCATAGCTTGCAGGCTCCGTTTGGTGAACGATGAGCAGCCCCGCCGCGCCCTGGCGGGCAGCTTCTTCAAACTTATAGGTCCAGCGGCCGTAGTAGGTCATGGTATCACCTTTGAACAAGGTCTTATCACCCGATTTAAAGCCCGGATCGTTTACCAAAACCACCACTACTTTACCTTTTACATCCAGGCCGGCATAGTCGTTCCAATGATATTCGGGTGCAACAATACCGTAACCGGCAAATACCATGGGCGCGTCTTTTAATTGTATGTTCGCATCCTCATGGCGGCTAAACACCACAAAGTCTTCCGTCTTTTTCAACGAGATGTGCGTCTTACCCGATATCTCCATCGTGGCCGAAGGCGTGCCCGTAACCTGCACCATCGGCACATCCTGAAAGTAGCTGCCGTTATTGCCCGGAGCAACGCCCAGTTTTTTAAACTCGGATGAGATATAGCTGATGGCTTTGGTTTCGCCCGCGGTAAAAGGCTTGCGGCCCATCAGCGAGTCGTTGGCCAGTACGGCGATGTGGCTCTTAATGTCGTCGGCTGTAACCGGGCCGTAAGTTGTTTGCTCTGCTTTTTGTTTACAGCCGGCCAGTATACCCATGCCTAAACTTAGTGTAATAAGGATGTGTCTTATTTTCATAAAAATTGCTTTGAACCAAACTTACATAAAATAATCTTCCTCAAAACAGCCTTACTAAAGCTTTTAATTGCGCCAATACTGTTTTTGACGATGCCATTACAACAATGTTGTAAAAAACATGTTACCTGTTATGGAAAAGGCTGCTTAACTTCGTCTGTCCAATAAAAAAACACACCATGAAAAAGATATTTTTTATAGCATTATTGGCAATTGCCACAACTTATGCGCAAGCGCAAAGTGTTGACCTGCGCCGCAAGATCGAAGTATCGGGCACCGCCGAAACCGAAGTAACCCCCGACATTATCTACTTCAGCATATCGCTCAAAGAGTATATGGACGGTCGCAACCGTATGGACATTACCCAGTTAGAAAACCAGTTGATAAAGGCGGCTGCCGATGCCGGTATCCCCAAAGAAGACCTTACCATCAATAATATTGCGGGTTATACTACCTATCAGAAAAAAAAGGACCCCAACTTTTTGGCGAGCAAACAATACCGCATCAAGTTTCATGATTTGAACAAAATCAACCAGATACTGAGCGCCATCGACCCGAAAGGCATCCAAAATACCTATATCGAAAGCTATGATTACTCGAAAATGGACGAGCTTAAAAAGGATTTGAAACTAAAGGCATTGATAGCCGCCCGCGACAAAGCTACCTATCTGCTCACCGGTATTGGGCAAAAGTTGGGCGAGCCCATCAGCATTACCGAAGTGGACAATGGCGGTTTTACTGCCCCTATGTTGAGTACATTTATGAGAAAAGCAACTGTTGCCGATGCTGCTCCCGAACAAGACATCGACTTTAAAAAGATAAAACTGAGCTTTCAGGTAAATGCGGTGTTCGAGATTGTGAAATAGGTTTTTGTTTCGACCTCCAATTTTTTGTATATTTACTTTATGACTACGATAACACTTGAAGTACCTGATAGCTTGGGCGAGTATCAAAATGATACCGTTCGGTTTATAGCGGCCAAACTATACGAGTCGGGTAAATTGTCGTTAGGGCAAGCCGCGGATATGGTTGGCCTGTCGAAACGTACATTTGCAGAATTGCTAAGCGACTATGGTGTTTCTCTATTGAACTATCCGGTGTCGGAGATGCTAAGCGATGCAAGCAGAATATAGCATCGTTATTGCCGATACAACCTGTTTCATTTTACTTGACAAAATCGGTGAAATGGAATTGCTTCGGATTTTGTTTGGAACAGTAACTACAACCAATATTATCGCTGAGGAATTTGGTTCGGCTTTGCCTATATGGGTAAAAATTGAAACAGTTAAAGACACACAGTTTCAATCAACTTTAGATATTGACCCTGGTGAAGCAAGCGCAATTGCCTTGGCAATGGAGATAGGGTCATCATTGCTGATTCTTGACGATGGAAAAGGTAGAAAAGCCGCTCAACGATTAAATCTTAACTTTACAGGGAGCTTAGGCGTATTTTTGAAAGCCAAAACAGCAGGGATTATTCCTGCTATACAACCTATAATTGCCAAAGTTCAACAAACTGATTTTAGATATACGGAGGCAGTTTTGCAAGAAATTCTTTCCCTTGCCGGAGAATAAGCCTACCTTTAAATCATGAGTGATTCCCAACGCCCCGATGTTCCCTCCCGTAAAAAATTCTTTTACCCTATCATCGACCCGTTGCGCGACTACCTCAAGCAGTACGACCGCGAAATAGACTTGCCGGTGCGTTACTCTGATTTGCTGCGTTTCAACTTTCATACCCCATTACTCAATAAAGACGGCAGCGATACCTTATGGCAAACTGTGTATTATAGTGAAGGCGAGATGAAGGAATTATTCCCCGCGCTTACCTATATATATGCCTTAATGCATATTGACGGCGATAAAAGGTCTTTGCAGCAGCTAACCGTGGCCCGTATCGACTTTTGCAGTTTTGGCAATTCGCAACCTTTCCGCATCCGCATCATCAACAGCCTGAATGACAATTACGACCACTTTTATATAAAAAGAGCCGATGCCTCACGTATATACGGGCTTGAGTTGGAACATACCTTGTCGCCAAACCGCATCATCTACATTTCCAGTGGCGATACTTTGGCCGAAGGGCATATCCCCGGGCTGCCCGGCGATGTATTTATCAACCACCGGCTTGGCACCTCAAAATTCAACCAGATCCGTATCTGTAAAGAGTTTGTAAAGTTCAACGAGCGTTGCTTCTTACGCCTTTTGGGCGATATGCGTTCGTACAATTTTGTGGTGGATATAACACCCGATATCGAAGGCAACCAATACCGCATCCGCGCGATAGACTTTGACCAGCAAAGCTATGAGGGTCGGCGCAAATTTTATCTGCCGCACTTTTTTAAAGAGAACAATGCCCTCAACAACCTGGGCATGAAATACATCACCGAAGATACCATGAGGCAATACCAGGAAGAAGAACGAAGCCTGATAGCCCAGCGTGTCAGGATAGCGCGTTTCCGCTTGCACGACCTGATGAAAGTGATGCGCATCGACAAAATATCGCCCGAAGAAAAAGTAAAACAATTGGCCGCCGATCTTGGCGAATATCATAAAACCGATGCTTTTGACAATTGCAACACCATGGGCCAAATACTGACCGAGCACATGCATATTATTTTAACCCGTACAAAACTTTAAAGCTTCAACCATTTCTTTCTCACCGTCATCATATCGGCAGTAGGGTTGGCAAGCTCAATAATTTTATATTTTACCGAAGTATCTTTCAAAAGTGTAACGTGCAGGTTTTTTTGAATGCCATCACGGCTCAGGCTCACCACAATTTTATCGCCCGGTTTTTTGGCCGCTATAATTTTATCGAGGTCGTTGTTTAATGGCTGCCCGTCGATGGCGGATAGTTCATCGTTTACGTTCAGGCCATCAACCCAGGCCGCGCTGTTACGCAATACACCGGTAATTACTATTTTGCCATTGCTGCCTGGGCTTGTAGCCACGCCCAATGTAGCGTTGTTGCTACGGGCATTATCGTCTGCCAACTGATAGCCCGCATAGCCCAGGTATTTGGCAAAGTCCATATCGGCAAGGCCGTAAATGTATTGGTTATAAAAATCGTCGAGGTTTTTGCCGGCAAATTTTTCCAGCCCGGCTTTAAATTCGGCATCGGTATAGCCGCGTTGTTTTGTTTTGTAGTACTCATCGTACATGTACTTCATTACATCGTCCAAACTTTTTTCGCCTTTGGTATCGTTGATGATTTCCAAATCAAGCAGCATACCCGCCAAAGCGCCTTTGCTATAGTATGATATGGTGGAGTTATTGGTATTTTCATTCGGACGGTACAGTTTTATCCAGGCATTAAAGCTTGCATCGTTCAACGATTCGATTTTCGCTCCCGGTTGATTGGTTACCGAGCTGATATTACCGGCAAGCCTTGCCAGATAGTCATCCGCCGGGTACAAATGCGTACGCCTGATGATGATATCCTGATAATAGGCCGTAAAACCCTCTGCTATCCACAGGTTTGGGGTGTAGTTTTCTTTGTCATAATCGAACGGGCCAAGCGCAATCGGCCTTAAGCGCTTCACGTTCCACAGGTGGAAATGCTCATGGGCTACGAGGCCCAAAAAGTTTTCGTACCCACCCTTTGTAGCATAATTATCGCGCGAAGCACCCAATACCGTCGAGCTTAAATGCTCCAGTCCGCCACCGCTTTTGGCATAATTGTGCACAATGAACACGTATCGTTTGTTGGGGTTCTCACCATAAATGGCCGTTTCCTCTTCCACTATTTTGGCCATATCTTTTTTCAATTGCCCTTTATCATAGTTACCACCGTTAACCATGGCTACCTCGTATTTTACACCCGAAGCCTCAAAACTAAAAACATCCTGCGTGCCCACTTCAATAGGCGAATCGAACAAAATATCATAGTTAGGCGCATAAAGTGTAAACTGGTCGCCGTTTACCGGTTCAAGGCTGGTGGACACCGTTGTCCAACCCTTGTAAGGTGTGATATGTATCTGCGAAGGTTCGTTCAGCATACCTGCCGGGTACATAAACAGACCCGATGTCGACAAAAACCCATGCGCGGCATCGATAAAACTGGTACGCACCGATATTTCAAAGCAATAAACGCGGTAGGTTATTTTGATGTCCGAATGATTACCGTTAGCAATATGCCAGGTATTTTTGTCGGTTTTGTAGGCAGTAAGCACTGTGCCGTTGCTTTCGGCAGTAAAGCCTTCCACGTTTTTGGCAAATTCGCGCACCAGGTAGGAGCCCGGCGTCCATACAGGCATTTTAACATCAACACCATTTTGTGATAGGCCAACTATCGTCATTTCGATGTTTACGTAGTGGGCTAATGCTTCAGGAAAAGTAACCTGATAATTTATACGGACAGGCGATGCAACATTGGTTGCTTTAACATTCATAAAAAGGGTAATTAGATAAAAAGCCAGGGGGTAAATTTTCTTCATGGCAGGCAAGTTACAAATTTACCCATATATAAAAAACCAGTTCAATCGTCAGTAAAAAAGCTGTAAAATGGTTGCTACATATAACTGTTTTGAATGAGAACTATTATAGCTTTGCGTTCGGAAAAAATCAAAACAAAAGTTGGAAGAACCTTTAGCGCGCAGGCTGTTGCAGGTAGTCAAAATATACTTCGGCGTTTTTTTAAAACGGGTTGAATATCTGGAAATTAACCGTCATCATTATATGCTTTTGTTGATAGCAGAACATGATGGCAAACTAACCCAAAAGATGCTGGCCGAAATTACAGGAAAAGATAAATCGTCGATGGTAAGTATAATTGATACTTTGACAGATAAGGGATATGTTTACCGTGAAATCAATCCGGACGACAGGCGGCAGCAACTCCTTAAAATCACCGATAAAGCGAAGGTCGACATGCCGGCAATAAAAGAAGCGTACAAGCAATTAAATGCCAAAGCCACCGAGGGGATTGACCGCGAAAAATTAGAGGTATTTGAAGAAGTACTGTTTAAAATAAGCAATAACCTTAAGCCGCTCGAATCGAACCATATATCGCTGCGCCTGAAAAAGCCAAGAAACACAACACGCAAACCATAAAAATGAAGCCTAAATACATTATTTATCCCCTGTTGATTTTACTGATCGGATACCTGTTTTACAATAAATTGTACGGCCCTAAAGCCAAAGAGGCTGCGGCACAGGCCGGGCCCGGTAAAAAAGGTAAAAAAGGCACACCCATAGTACCGGTAAATGTGATGATTGTAAAGGATACGGTATTCAGCAACTCCATTGATGTAACGGGCAGTGTGTCGGCCAATGAGCAGGTTGAACTGAAGAGTGAAACCGCAGGGAACATTACCGGCATCTACTTTAACGAGGGCAGCCATGTTGAAAAAGGGCAATTGCTGGTAAAGGTGTACGACCAGGACCTGCAGGCATCGTTAAAACAAATACAGGTGCAAATAAAACTGGCCGAACAAACAGAATACCGCAACCGCATATTGTTGGAAAAGCAAGCCATCAGCAAGGAAGAATACGATACTTCACTCACCTCCTTAAACTCGTATCAGGCCCAGGCCGACCTGATCAAAGCACAGATAAAAAAGACCGAAGTACGTGCACCCTTTTCGGGGACCATCGGTTTGCGCAATATCAGTCCAGGCGGTTATTTATCGCCACAAGGATCCATTGCCAGTTTGGTGAATACCGACCCGGCCAAAATAACCTTTACAATCCCCGAGAAGTATTTGACGCTGATACATGTAAACAGTAAGATCAGCTTTACCGTGGAAAGTTCGGACAAAAAATTCGCGGGGAGCGTATACGCCATCGAGCCGGCGATTGATGTGAACTCCCGCTCGGTAACGCTGCGCGCCAAGGCCGATAATAAAGATGGTTTGTTGAGGGCAGGCAGCTTTGCCAAGATACACTTTACGTTGGACCAGATACCAAACACCATTATGATACCTACTGAAGTGGTGATACCGGATATTAAGGGCAGCAATGTGTTTATCGCTAAAAATGGATTTGCTGTGCCAAGGCCCATTAAAACCGATACCCGTACTGATACCAAACTACAAGTTACCGGCGGGTTAAAAGCCGGCGACAGTTTGATTGTGAGCGGCATTATACAGATGCGCCCCAAGGTGCCCATTAAAATCATAAAAGTAATTCATTGATATCCATATGAGTTTATCCTCTGTCAGCATAAAAAGGCCGGTTTTGGCCACAGTAATGTCTATCGTTATCGTGGTGTTCGGGGTTATAGGATATAGCTTTCTGGGCGTACGCGATTTCCCTTCGGTGGATCCGCCGATCATTACCGTAAACACCAACTATTCGGGCGCCAACTCCGATGTTATCGAATCGCAAATAACCGAGCCGCTCGAAAAAGCAATTAATGGTATCCCGGGCATCCGTAATATCTCATCGACAAGTTCGGTTGGTTCGAGTACCATTACGGTTGAATTTAAC
The DNA here is from genome assembly GCF_903893715.1 of uncultured Mucilaginibacter sp. Lineage (GTDB taxonomy): Bacteria > Bacteroidota > Bacteroidia > Sphingobacteriales > Sphingobacteriaceae > Mucilaginibacter. The sequence goes on along the minus strand of NZ_CAITNG010000075.1, from coordinate 11,810 downwards.
CTGGATGCCGACCTTGAAACCGCCGCCAACGATGTGCGCGACAAGGTAGGGCAAGCGCAACGGCAGTTACCTCAGGATATTGATGCACCGCCGGTAGTTACTAAGGCCGATGCCAATTCGGACAATATCATCACCGTTACGGTAAGCAGCAATACCCGCAACATTTTGCAGATAGATGATTATGCAGAGAACGTTTTACAACAGGCCTTGCAAACAGTGCCCGGTGTAAGCGCGGTAAACGTACAGGGACAGCGCCAGTACGCCATGCGTTTATGGATAGACCCCAATAAACTCACTGCATTTGGTTTGGCTGCCAGCGATATCAGCACGGCATTGGCCAAAGAGAATGTGGAGCTGCCTGCGGGAAAAATTGAAGGCAATAACACCGAGTTGACCATACGCGCTTTAGGCAAACTGACTACCGAAAAAGACTTTAACAACCTGATACTAAAAGCCGACAGCGCGCATGTGATACACTTAAGCGATGTAGGTTATGCCGTTTTAGGTGCCTCGAACGAGGAGACCGGCTTAAAAGAATCGGGAATACCTGAGGTTGCACTGGCCATTGTGCCGCAGCCGGGTGCCAACTATGTGCAAATAGCCAAAGATTTTTACAAACGCCTGGCGCAGGTAAAGAAAGACCTTCCACCAGATATCAAGGTGGAAGTGGCATTGGATAATACCCGCTTTATCAACCAATCCATTTCCGAAGTTGAAGAGACTTTGGCGGTATCGTTTATACTGGTGGTAATCATCATCTATCTGTTCTTCCGCGACTGGCTCATCGCCTTCAGGCCATTGATAGATATTCCTGTATCGCTTATCGGCACCTTCTTTATCATGTATATTTTTGGCTTCTCCATCAATATATTGACTTTGCTGGGCATTGTACTGGCAACGGGGCTGGTGGTTGATGATGGTATCGTCGTCACGGAGAACATCTACAAAAAGGTGGAAAGCGGCATGCCCATCAGGAAGGCCGCCTTTGAAGGCTCGGCCGAGATATTTTTCGCGGTTATCTCCACATCGGTAACGCTGGCGGCGGTGTTTTTGCCCATCGTGTTTTTACAGGGTTTTACGGGGCGTCTGTTTCGCGAGTTCGCGGTCGTCGTCGCGGGGTCGGTATTGATTTCCGCTTTTGTATCGCTTTCGTTGACACCTATGTTGAATGTTAAGCTCATCCGCAAGAACCAGGGGAAATCGAAGTTTTACGTGCGCACCGAACCTTTCTTTGTTTACCTTACGACATCGTACACCGATTCATTAGTTAAGTTTATGAGGCAACGGTGGATATCCTTCGCTATTTTGGGCGGGTCTTTCGTTATCATCTGGCTTACCTCGCAAGGTATACAATCGGAGCTTTCGCCTTTGGACGACCGTAGTTTGCTAAGGATGTCGGTTACGGCACCCGAGGGAACATCGTATGAATATATGTCGAGGTACATGGATAAAGTTTCGCAACTGGTGGAAGATTCCATTCCTGAAAAGAAAATCAACATTAGTTATGTTGCGCCGGGCTTTAGCGGCGCGGGCGCGGTAAATACTGGTTTTGGCCGTGTGGGTTTGGTCAGTCCCGATGAGCGTACCCGCAGCCAGCAGCAAATTGCCGATTATTTGACCAAACAGTTGGCTAAAATGCCCAATGCGAAAACGTTTATCATACAAGAGCAAACCATAAGCGGTGGCGGCAGCGGTGCCAAAACATCCTTACCGGTGCAATTTGTTATCCAAAACCAGGATTTTGAAAAGCTGCGAAAAGTTATCCCGCAGTTTTTGGCCGAAGCCAACAAGAGCAGCGTTTTTCAGGGTGTGGATATCAACCTCAAATTTACCAAACCGCAGTTGTCGGTGGTAACCGACCGCGATCGCGCCCGGGATTTGGGTGTGGCCGTGAGCGATATAGCGCAAACGCTGCAATTGTATTATAGTGCCGGGCGATTAGATTACTTCCTTATTAATGGTAAACAGTACCAGGTAATTGCCCAGGTCGACCGCGCAAACCGCGACAAACCCCTCGATTTGACTTCGGTTTATGTGCGGAGTTCATCGGGCAAATTGGTGCAATTGGATAACGTGGTGAAAGCGTCCGAAAACTCCACACCACCATCCATCTATCACTTTAACCGTTTCAAATCAGCCACGGTATCGGCAGGCCTTGCGCCCGGTGCTACCATTGGCGATGGCATAAAAGAGATGCAGCGCATTGCTAAAGATGTGCTGAAAGACCCCACATTCAGCTCCGATTTGGCGGGCCCTTCGCGCGATTTTGCTGAAAGCTCATCGAACATTATTTACGCCTTCGCTTTTGCGTTATTGCTCATTTACCTGGTGCTTGCGGCACAGTTTGAAAGTTTCAAGGACCCCTTGGTGGTTATGTTGACGGTGCCGTTGGCTATCGCGGGTGCATTCTTGTCGTTATGGTTGTTCAATCAAACCCTCAACATATTCAGTGAAATCGGGATGATCACATTGGTAGGTCTGGTAACCAAAAACGGTATCCTCATCGTGGAGTTTGCCAACCAGCGTATGGAACACGGCCTCACGAAATATGAAGCGGTTATTGAAGCGGCGACATCGCGTTTAAGGCCCATTTTGATGACCAGTTTGGCCGTGGTATTGGGCTCTGTGCCTATAGCTTTCGCTCTGGGCGCGGGTGCAAAAAGCCGTACGGCTTTGGGTATTGTTATTATGGGCGGCATGTTGTTTTCTTTAGTGCTCACACTATACGTAATCCCGGTAATGTATGTGTTGATTTCGCCAAAAACAAAACACAACCCCGATGAAGAGCCTGCCGAAGAAGAAACCAAACACGAAGAGCTGGCACTATAAACAGGATTAAGGTACATGATAATGAGATTTTTAAGAACCATTTGTTTATTTATAATTTGTCTTTGTTTGGCGATGGCTGCCCGGGCCCAGCAAACCCTCCCTACGTTGAGTTTGAAGGATGCCGTTGATATCGCGTTAAAAAACAATTACGATATCAGGCTCACCAAAAACACGACGGCCATTGCAGCCAACAACGTAACGCGCGGCAATGCCGGCCAATTGCCACAGATTGCCGCCGGGCTAACATCCACCAATAGTTTGCAAAATACCACGCAAACCAAATCGGATGGGTCGGTGGCGCAAATAAACGGCGCCAACAATACCAGCTTGACTTATGGCGTAAACCTAAACTGGACCATTTTTAATGGTTTTGCCATGTTTGCCAATATGGACCAGCTAAAACAATTAAGCGAATTGAGCAAGATAAGTCAACGCGATACCATTGAAACAACTTTGGCCAACGTAATATCCACCTATTACCTGTTGGTAAACCAGGTAGAGCAACTAAAAGCTTTACAGGGCGCCATCGAAATATCTCGGACGCAGTTACGCTATACACAGGACAAACTCGATGTTGGCCGCGCCGCCGGATTGGATGTTTTGAATGCGAAAGTTAACCTGAATACCGATACCTCGAATTATTTGGTGCAGTTGCAAACCTACAAATCCATAAAAATAAGGCTGAACCAGCTATTGGCGCGCGACCTTTCTACCGATTTTACGGTGGCCGATACCACCATTATTGTTGACGATAAACTAAAGCTGGCTGATATCATCAACCAGGCGCAAAGTGCTAACCCAAACATCCTGGCATCGCAAATAACCCAACGGTTGGCCGAAATCAACCTGAGGCAGGTAAAAGCCATGCGCTATCCGCAAGTTGGGGTGAACACGGGGTATAACATTACCAACAGCGCCACACCGGCTGGTTTTGCACGCTCACAAAATACCAATGGCCTTGCTTATGGCCTCACGGCATCCATCAACATATTTAACGGCAACAACCAAAACCGGCAGGAAACAAATGCCAAACTGCTGATAGAAAACGCAACCATCAGCGCAGGCAAAACAAAGCAAAATATTGAAGCACAGATAGATAATTTTTATATCAATTACCTTTCAGGCCTTGATTTGATGAGGATCGATATCTCGAATGTGGCTATCGCCAAACAAAATCTCGACATTTCGCTGGAAAAATACAAGCTCGGGAATATTACCCCTTTAGAAATAAGGGAGGCGCAAAGAAACTACCTCAGCGCGCAATCAATGTACTATCAGGCACAATATCAGGCCAAAACAGCCGAGATAACTTTGAAAGAAATTACCAACAATATTAATATTCAATAAATTATTTTATTTTTTATGATATAAAGCGTTATTTTTGAACGCTATGCCTACACCACGCTTCAAACTATGCTTGTTGATCGATGATAATTTTATCGACAACTTTGTAACGCGTAAAATTTTAGAAACCAGCAATTTTGCCGAACAGATTATTGTAATACAATCTGCACCCGAGGCTATAGCCCAGATACAGGCAAAAAAAATACAGCCCGATGTGATATTTTTGGACATCCGTATGCCTTTTATGGATGGTTTTGAGTTTTTAAAAGAGTTTGATTCGATGCACCTTGACGACGACAAGCAAATCAAAATATTCATGCTATCGTCCTCTTTAGACCCTGTGGACTTCAGGCTATCGAAAGAAAATAAATACATTACCCAGTTTATCCACAAGCCCCTTACCCACAAGGCCCTCGAAGCCATTAGCAATACATGATATTAGTTGCCGACAGCGGTTCATCAAAAACAGATTGGCTGATTGATATACCCGGGCAACAACCAACGGGCTTTACCACAACGGGCATAAACCCTTATTTTCAAACCGAAAAAGAGATTGTTAAAATTTTGCAGTCGCAATGTGCGGACATTGTAAAAAAAGCGGGCAAGATAGACGAGATTTACTTTTTTGGCGCGGGCTGCTCCAGTCCCGACAGGCGCGAAATGGTATCGAACGCGCTAAGCCATGTGTTCCCTAAAATATTTATCAGTGTGGATACCGACCTGCTTGGCTCGGCATATGCCACCTGCGGTAACGAGACGGGTTATTGCTGTGTATTGGGCACAGGGTCCAATGTCTCTTTTTTTGATGGTGAAACCATTATTGATGGCAACCACGGCATCGGCTATATTTTGGGTGATGAGGGCTCGGGCAGTTACTTTGGCAAAAAGCTGATTACCGACTATCTGTACGGTAATATGCCGACGGAAGTAAGCCAAAAATTTAATGAGCTATACCCCATCGACAAAGAGGTTGTGATAAAAAACATCTACCAAAAGAGCAACGCGAATAGCTATCTGGCCTCGTTTGCGCGGTTTTTGAGCGATAGCAGGGACACGGCTTACACCCAAAACCTGTTAAAAGAAGGCTTTAATGAGTTTATCGAAACCAATATCAGGACCTACCCCGACCACCACGACTATAAGTTCCATTTTGTTGGCTCCATAGCCTGGCATTTTGCCGACGAACTGACGGCCATGTGTAATCAAAACGGCATACAGGTAGGCAAAATAATCCAAAAGCCCATCACACACCTGCTCGATTTTATTTTGACCCACAACGGTTAATCAGCTCAATGCAGCTTTTTTCGGTTAAACCTTAACATCACCACTTTAAAGCTTATAAAACCTATGCCCAGCAAAGCCAATATGCATACCGCATTGGGTATGTAATCGCCGTGGTTAACGTAAAAGGTAAGGTCGGAGTTGAGGTTAATATCCTGTTTGATGGCTGTTTTTACCCACCATGCAGTATGCTGAACCACATCGCCACGCTGGTTGATAAATGCCGAAATACCCGTATTGGCCGAGCGGCAAACCCAACGCCGTGTTTCAATAGCGCGGAGCTTGGCATAGTCGAGATGTTGGTCTTTGCCCGATGTGTTTTCCCACCAGCCGTCGTTGGTGATGATGGCGATAAACTGCGCTCCTTTTTTAACATAGGTAGCCACGTACCCGCCCCAAATGGATTCATAACAAATTACCGGCGCCACACCGATACCCGCCTGCGAGTAAAACACGCCTGCCTCTTTTTGTTTGCCATAACTGCCTGAGGCGCCACCCAAATGCTCGAACACGGGTTTCATAAACGATAAGGCCGAGCCGAAGGGCAATTGCTCGGCACCTGGCACCAGTTTCGATTTATGGTAAAACTGTAATGCGGCAGAGTTTTCGATATTGACCGCCGCATTAAAAACATCGTAGTATTGACCGGTGCCGGGTACAGGGCTGGCCGATGGCGTGGCATCTGTATTGTATAGTTTAGTGGTCTCCACACCGGTAAGCACGTTGCCATTTTTGTATTTGCCCAAAAACTGTTGCACCTGGTTGTAGTAATTGCTTGTACGGAAGCGATCTTCGTCGATGGCTTCGGGTATGGCCGATTCCGGCCAGATGAAGAACTCGGTATTTTGCTGGCCTATCGAGTCGGACAGGCGAGCAAGGATTTTTATTTGCTGCTCCACCGGGATGTCGTTCAGCTTCATGTAGGGATCCACATTGGGCTGTGCTACTACGATGTTTGCCGGGTCGGGGCTTTCGGTGTAATTGTAATAGGTGTACAGCGAGAAGCTTAAAGGCAAAATGATGACAAGCGTCAATGCAGTAACCAGCCTTAAACGTTCTTGTTTGGCTTGTGCTTCCTGTACGCCCATCCATATCAAAAAGATGAGGATATTTGCAGCCCAAATCCAAACCGTACCACCGTAAACGCCCGTGTACTCGTACCACTGTATCCACTGGTGGCTTACCGCGAAACCGTTTCCCAGGGTCATCCAGGGGAAGGCCAGGTCCCAGCTTTGGTGCAGGTACTCGTAGCCTATCCAAAAACAAACGAGGGCCACCAGGCTGATGTTGCGGTTGGTAAAACACCGCATTTTATAATACAGCCAGCAGGCTATGGCCATTAATAAGGGGCCCAGCGAGTACGGGATAAACGAAATTGGAATAGCGATGAGGTTACCTACCATTTTTACCGAGTTATATACCCAGTAGATGGACAGGAAATTCCAGATAAAAAAGCCCCAGAAGGTGGTGCGGAATATCCTGCGACCTTTATTTTCTGCATCCGACCGAATGATGTTTTCCATGAGCAGCAGCATCGGCACCAGCCCGAAAAACAGAATGAATGTGGTATAAGGTATGGGCGGCCAGGCCAGCCATAATAACAGGCCCGATAAAACGGTTAATAGGATGTTTTTTTTCATGTTTCCCTTAACGTCATTGCGAGCGATAGCGAAGCAACCTCTACAGATGCAAGTCGATGATGCTGCTCGGAGACCTATCGCGCAGAGGTTGCTTCGTTCCTCGCAATGACGTATTTTTTTAATTTTCTTGACTCCAGACTCAAGACTTCCGACTTAAGGCTATTCCTCTTCTTTATAATTTTTTCCTTTTGACTTTTGACTTTCCATCCCCGCCACGCATATCACAAACTCGCCTTTAACGGGGTGTGTTTCGTAATAAGCCTTTACTTCGGCTACGGTGCCGCGCACGGTTTCTTCGAACAATTTGGTCAGCTCGCGCGATACGGATATTTGCCTGTCTGCCCCGAAATAAGTGATCATTTCTTCCAGCGTTTTGGGTATGCGGTGCGGCGATTCGTAAAAAACCATCGTGCGTTCTTCTTCGGCCAAAGCTTTATAACGTGTTTGCCGGCCTTTTTTTACAGGCAAAAAACCTTCAAAACAAAACCTATCCGTAGGGAAACCTGAGTTGACCAACGCCGGCACAAATGCCGTAGCGCCGGGCAGGCATTCAATAGCAATATCATGCTTCAACGCTTCGCGCACCAGGAAAAAGCCGGGGTCGCTGATGGATGGCGTACCCGCGTCGGATATCAAAGCTACCTGTTTGCCTTCCTTTAAAAAGCGGACCACCTCGTTGGTGCTCTGGTGCTCATTATGCTGGTGATGCGCGTAAACCTTCTGGCTGATACCAAAATGCTTGAGCATGGGCGCCGAAGTGCGTGTATCTTCCGCAAGGATAATATCCGCCTCTTTTAAAACACGCAAAGCACGCAAAGTAATGTCTTCGAGGTTGCCGATGGGCGTGGGTACTAAGTAGAGTTTACCGGATTGGCTCATAGTTCATAGATCATGGTTCATAGTTTTTAGCTGTTAATCTTAATTCATCGAGGGTTTATCTCCTTTTTTTACCATGAACCATTAACCATGATCTATGAACTAATCCTATCTTTGTTCAAAATATAAAATAATGCTGCAAGTTAGTTATATCCGCGAAAACAGGGAACAGGTTTTGGAACGTTTAGCGGTAAAAAATTTTAAACAGCCTGAATTGGTTGATGAGGTGGTGAAATTAGACGAGTTACGCCGTCAGACACAGAACACTTTGGACGGGATATCGGCCGAAGCCAATGCGGCTGCCAAACAAATTGGCGAGCTGATGCGCACCGGGAAGAAAGAGGAAGCCGAAATCATCAAATCAAAATCGAATGTTTGGAAAGAGGAGATCAAAAAACTAAGCGAGCAGTATGCTAAAGTAGAAGAAGAACTCCAACAAAAAATAGTATTGCTGCCCAATTTGCCGCATAGCAGCGTACCCAAAGGCATTACGCCCGAGGATAACGAGATAGCTTTGGAGCATGGCAAAAAACCTGAACTATATGCCGGTGCCCTGCCCCATTGGGAGCTGGCCGCAAAATATAACCTGATAGATTTTGAATTAGGCGTTAAAATAACCGGCGCTGGTTTCCCGGTGTATAAAGGTAAAGGCGCCAAATTACAACGCGCGTTGATCGCTTTCTTTTTGGATGAAGCCGAAAAAGCCGGGTATGATGAAATGATGCTGCCTTTGGTGGTGAACGAAGCCTCGGGCTTTGGTACAGGCCAACTTCCTGATAAGGAAGGCCAGATGTATTACATCGGCGAGGATAAGTTATACCTCATCCCTACTGCCGAAGTGCCCATTACCAACCTGTACCGCGATGTGATATTAAAGGCCGATGAGTTGCCTGTAAAAAATTGCGGCTATACGGCATGTTTCCGCCGCGAAGCGGGTTCATACGGAGCGCACGTGCGCGGACTGAACCGCCTGCACCAGTTTGATAAGGTGGAAATAGTACAGGTGGTACAACCCGAAACATCGTACCAGGTATTGGAGCAAATGAGCGGCCATGTGCAAAGCCTGCTGCAAAAACTGGAGCTACCCTACCGTGTGCTGCGCCTTTGCGGCGGCGATATGAGCTTTGCCTCGGCCCTTACTTACGATATGGAAACCTGGAGCGCGGCACAACAGCGCTGGCTGGAAGTGTCTTCTGTATCCAACTTCGAAACCTTTCAGAGCAACCGCCTCAAACTGCGTTTCCGCAATGCCGAGGGTAAAACACAGTTGGCGCATACGCTAAATGGCAGTGCACTGGCCTTGCCGCGTATTGTTGCTACCTTGCTGGAGAACAACCAAACTGAGAAAGGCATTAAGATACCCGAGGTTTTGGTGCCTTATACCAGGTTTGAGTGGATAGATTAGGCCCCCTCTAAATCTCCCCCAGTAGGGGAGACTTAAAAGATTTTTTTAAGCCCTCCCTTCCGGGGAGGGTTTGGGAGGGGCTATTTTTCCCCCTATAAAACATATCTTTATATTCATCGTTTTACACCTATAAACCTTTGCATATGAAAACCATTTACGGTAAACTCATCCTTTTGCTGATGCTGTTTGGAATGGCATCATTTACCGTTAACGCCCAAAACGCCCGCAAAGAACGCCAGGCAAAAAAAGCGGCCGAAGTGAAAGCCCTGATCGATTCGGGTACTTATGTATTTGTGCCGGAATCGGCCAACCCGATGCGCGGCGGCAATATCAACCTCACACCCGAATATGATTTGCATGTTTCTAAAGATACCCTGATTGCCTATCTGCCTTATTTTGGTCAGGCATATCAAGCACCTTTAGACCCGATGGATGGCGGTATCCATTTTACATCAACCCGTTTTTCCTATTTCCCTAAACTGTTAAAAAAAGGCGGCTGGGAGATCAGCATCAAAACCGCCGACGCGAAAGGCGTTGAGAAAATGTTTATGAACATATCCGACGATGGTTACGCTTCGCTGCAAATTACCAGCACCAACCGCGACCCCATCAGTTTCCAGGGTTATATTGAAGCGCCTAAGAAAAAGAAGGCTTAACCGGTTCAAAAAGATTTGACAACTTTTAAAAAGTTGTCAAATCTAAATCTTAACTGTAATCGCATTGCCATTATACGTGATGATTTTATCGGGCTTTGCTTCAATGATGGTATCGGTTCCATGCCCTGCTTTTACCATGACGATATGGAACACCCGCGTTTTTTGCATGCCTTTAAACTTGCCTTGACGGGATGTTAGGGTTAGTTGTTTTGATCTGTCGTTCCATAGGATGTTAAAGGTTGCGCTTGCCCCTTTTTCGTATTTGTAATTATCATTCTCGTCTTCATAAACCCGGAAATTACCATTGGCGCCGGGATAAATACGCAGTTCGGTAACCCCCGATGTCTTTTGGGCGGCGTACTCCACATTTGGCCCCATGGGGATGATGGACCCGGCGCGTACAAACAGCGGCATTTGCCCCAGCGGCGCATCGGCATCAATGGTTTGTCCGCCAGCCATGGTTTCGCCGTTCCAAAAGTTATACCAGGTGGTGCCGGCCGGTAAATATACTTTTCGTGATTTTGCTTTATTTGCCGCATTTGGCCCGGTAAACAAGGGTTCGGTTACAGGGTTAACCAAAAACGCCGGACCGAACATGTATTGGTCGGGAATATTGTACACCTTTTCATCCGTCCTGAAATCGAAAGGCAAGGCTCGCATCAGGGTGTAATTTTGATTGGTAACTTTTGCCGCCAATGAGTATATGTATGGCAATAAACGGTACCGCAGTTTATCATAATTCAATAGGATGGCCTTGGTTTGGGCATCCCAGTTATCGGAGTACAATGCCCGCTCGCCTTTGCCATGTATGCGGAAGATGGGGCAAAACGCGCCAAACTGGAACCAGCGGATAAACAATTCGCGGTTTTGGGGTGTCGACCAATCGGGCGCTTTCCAGTTGAGGTGATAACCACCGATGTCGGATGTCCAATAGGGTATGCCCGAAGCGCAAGCGTTAATTCCCTGCGGCACCTGGCTTTTTAGCGCCCGGAAGGTGCAGGTAATATCGGACGACCAAAGCGTTGTCGCGTTGCGTTGCTGCCCCGCGAAAGCCTGTCGCGCCAAGAAGAAAGCCCGCTTACCGGGGATGTCTTTTCGCCAGCCGGTGTATACGCCTTTGGTATGCTCCAGCGAGTAGGTGTTAAAATAATCTATTCCTTTCCCTACCGAAAAATTGCTTTGCCTGCGGGCATCCAACAGCGCACCATTGTCAGGTTCACATTGGTCTATCCACCAGGCATCCCATCCATAGGCCTTTATCAGGCTGTCGCGGGCCTGCTCCCAATACATTTCCCGCGCTTTGGGGTTGTGCGCATCGTAATAGGTATCGAAGGTGTGGGTAACCACATTGTCCCAGGTGATATCGGTGAGGTAGCCCGCGTTTTTCAGCGCGTCGAAGTTTGGCGTGCCTTTCCCAAACACAGGCCAGATGGATATCATGGCATGGATATTGGCTTGGTGCAGCGAATCGACCATGGCTTTTGGGTTGGGATAAGCCTGCCTGTTCATCACATGCGAGCCTATAGGCAGCGGGTCCCAATAATACCAATCCTGCACAATCACATCCACCGGGATATGGTTTTTGCGGTAATTATCCTTTACGGCGATTACTTCTGCCTGGCTTTTATAACGGTCCTGCGATTGGAACAGGCCGTAGGCCCATTTGCCAAACATAGGCGCGCGGCCAGTAACAGTACGGTACAAGTCGATGATATGGTCGAAATCCGGGCCGTAAAAAAAGTAGTAATCCACCATTTTACCGCTTTCGGATACATATTT
>NZ_CAITNG010000074.1 GCF_903893715.1 uncultured Mucilaginibacter sp. | reverse complement strand
TTCGGGCTCGTGTTGCCACCTTAATCCTTCCAGATATCCAATACAGGCTTCCTGAGTTGAAAATCTCGTAAATACTTCACTTACATTCATTTGCATAAATATACAAAAATTAAATGTCTATTCATGGGCTATTACTCTCAAAAGAACCCGTGATCGATATCAACGGCTTTTCTGATGAGGCGCACTATACCAGCAACTTATTGTTCAACAATATTGTGACGCCGACGGGTGCCAGGGTTAAGATCAAAAACTGTAAAGACGTTACTTTTAAAAACGTGCAGGATGCCGCTGGTGTAAAACCTGTTTATGAAGTTGTAGAGTCGAAGGATGTGAAGAATTAACTTTCAATTCAACGTCCTATACTCATTTGGCTATTGCCCTACCCTTTGCTTAAACAGGCGGGTAAAATGCTGCGGGTATTTAAAGCCCAGGCCATAGGTAATTTCGCTCACGGATTTGCCGGTATCGAATATTTGTTCCTTGGCTACGTCCATCAATTTGGATTGAATGTACTCTTGCGCCGATTTGCCTGTCTCCTTTTTTATCACATCTCAACAGCAATCGAATGTTTAAATAAGCACTATCTTTAAAGATTAAAAACATCATGGAAATAAAACGAATTGGCTCACAGCCATCGGGCAAAGGCCCGGCAGATTATTTTACCGGGGTGGTGCGCATCGACCCGCTCTTTACACCGCCTGACCCTGCCCGCGTGGCTATGGCCTGGGTTACTTTTGAGCTTGGTGCACGTACGGCATGGCATACCCATCCTCTCGGGCAAACATTGATTGTTACTGCAGGTTCAGGTTGGGTACAACGTGTGGGCGGCCCGAGAGAAGACATCCACCCGGGTGATGTGGTATGGTTCGCGCCGGGCGAAAAGCACTGGCATGGAGCAACAGCTACAACGGCTATGAGCCATATTGCCATACAGGAAAAACTGAACGGATCGCCGGTGGATTGGATGGAGCAGGTGAGCGAAGAGCAATATATTAAACCATAATTGAAAGAAAATGCCACATGTAATTTTAAAAATATACGAGGGCCGGACCGAAGAGCAAAAAACGGAACTTGCCGAGCGGCTAATGCAGGCCGTTATCAGTGTTACCAAACAAGCGGAAGGCGCGGTTTCGGTAAGTATCGAAGATATTAAACGTGAAGACTGGGTTGAAGATGTTTATAAGCCGGATATTTTGGGTAACTGGGATAAATTGTATAAAAAACCGGGATACAACCCATTGTAAAACAGGCATATGTTTTTTAAACAAAAAAGCCGCTGAATAACAGCGGCTTTTTTAGGTTAATAATTGGTAATGTATTTTTTCGGTTTATGTGGCCGGTGTTGCCGGGGCTGTAGGTGCGGGTGGCGTTTTTGGTACATGAGTTGTTTTGATTACAGCGTGTGCATTAGTCCGCGAACTGCCCGGAGGCGCTAAAACCAAACCTGTTTTTGATAAAGCTTGCCACAATATTTGATTTTGAAACGCGATGGTACCGCCTCCGCGTTTTTCCTGCGAAATCATCCGGTTGATATCGCCAATACAAACCCAAGGCTTGTTGATGGTGATACCCCATTTGGCATGGTCGCTGGTTTCGGGCCAGGCCCAATGTGCGCCAAGCGGGCCTAAATTGATGTATTTGATATCAAAAGTTTTATGGATACCGTCGCTGTCGGCTGTAGGTGGTATAGCACCGCGTATCCATGTTTCCACATCCATATCGTCGCCTAAAGTAGGGCCAACCAGTTGGTTCCAAAAATCCTTGTTCCACTGTTTGTTTTTTGCTATTACCTGAAAAGGCATGCCTGCTTTAGATGTCAGTTGGATAGCGTCGCTGTCGCCCGGAGGGTTTGGGTTTAGCGGTTGCGTCAATATGTACAAAGGGTCGGTTTTTGCTAAATCGGCCGTTCTTGTATAGTATACCTGCGGTTCCTGATGGTTGGCCATTTGCGCCGCAATTTTGTTTGCCGTTGCAACGTCGATGGTAATACAAAGATAAGTTTGGCCATAATCTGGCGTCGGCGAGCCTGCGACAGTCGGGTTGGCAAATTTCGGCCAGGAGTGCAACAGCCAATAACCTGTATTGGTGGCGGTGTCGAAAGCAATCACCCCTTTGGTGTGCCCTTTGTTGCCGTCGTCGGGTTTGCCAACACTTTCGGGCATTTCGTCGTTGTACAAAATCCATCCGGTGGTTGGATCGGCTGTAGCAGGGTTTTTAAACACAGAATCGAGTGTTTTGTTCAATGCGCCATTATCACTATTCAAAACGTAAGGCGACTTGGTAACTTGTCTTCCACCAGCGGTACTGGCATCGATGGTCGAGTCGTAATAAACATACTCATAGCCTGTGGCGCTGTCATCGCCCGCCCCTGCACTTAGCTTAGGGACTTTGTAAATAAACCACCAGTCAACCGGGTTGCCTGCTTCGTCGAGAGCTGAAATTTCCATAGTATTTTTTTTGAGAAAGCTACCTAATTGATATATGAATATCAAGTATATGGCAAAAAAAATATCTGATGAAAAAAGCGCCTGCGCTAATAAATTATTAACTCTTGGATGAGATTAAGTCTTAATCTTTCGCCAGGCGATATTGTATGGCACACACAAACCATAGTATGATGAGCGACATCATCCGACAAATCGGCCCGACAATAAAAATTATTAGCGTCAAATGATGGTCATCATTTTTTTAATGCTTTACTCTTTTAAACTTTACCTGTTGGATGGTATTGCAAATTATTGATTCTGCTATCTCCCATCATTACCTTCAAACCAAAACAGTTAAACCTCTTTAAAATTCTAAACCATGGACTTTATAATTGAGATTGTTGTAGTACACAGCATTGTATTTGGTGCCGCATGCTATTTTATTGGTGTCAACCGCGAACTGGGGCCCATTGCATGCGCTGCTTTGGGAGTAATATTAGGAACGATCGGTCTTATCATCGTTCTTTGTTCCAGAAAGGTACAACAGCGCGGTTTGAGCGAGCAGTTACAGCTATATAAAAGCTTGTTCGACAATGGCTCTATTAGTCAGGATGAGTATGAAGAATTAAAATGCCGCCTTTTTGAGAATAAATCATCGAACAAGAGCTTTATTTAGCTTTTATTTACCCGATAACAAATCACAGCAAAACCATTCGCCCTACAAATAGTTTACATAGCAAATGAGGTCGAAGGCGTTTTTGTATGTTTCATTGGCGGTTGATATCCTGATCGCTATTTCCAAATTTATCGCTGCGGCTGTAACAGGCAGTTCATCTATGCTATCGGAAGGTGTGCATTCCGTTATCGACGCCATCAGTCAGTTGCTTTTGCTATGGGGTATAAAGAGCAGCCTGAAGCAAGCCGATGCAGAGCGCCCTTTTGGCTACGGCAGGGAACTTTACTTCTGGTCGTTTATCGTATCGCTGATCATATTTATATTGGGAGGGTGCATTTCATTTTACGAGGGCATGATGCGGTTCCGCAATCCCGAATTGGCCGGGTCGCCAACATCAAACTTTATAGTGTTGGGCATAGGTTTTGTGTTTACGGGCATTTCGTTGTTTAGCGCACAAAAGGCCTTTAACAAACAACATGGCAAAATGCCGTTTTTTAAAGCCATAACCAGCAGTAAAGACCCATCAACCTTTATTGTTTTGTTGGGCGATGTTGGCGATATAGCCGGGCTGATCGTCGCTTTTTTGGGTGTATCGCTGGGCATGTATTTCCATGATCCATGGTATGATGGCGCGGCGTCTATGGTTATCGGCGCCATCATGATCGCCATATCGTTATTGTTGGTGCACGAAAGCAAAAGCCTGTTAATGGGCGAAACCACCAGCAGGAAAACCATGCGGCATATACTGGCCATTGTACGGGCAGATGAAAGTGTAGTTGATGTGAAAAGGCATTTTTCGATGTACCTGGCACCCGAAGAAGTGATATTGCAACTCAATACTGTTTTTAAAGACCATCTGGAAACCGCGCAGATCACCGATGCGATCGAGCGGATCATCAAATCGATACAACATGAGTTCCCGAAGATAAAACAGATATACATCGAGCCGGTAAAATGACGGTGCGTAACGGAGTGGTGTTCTTTTTTGTTAAAATTGCATATCCTCTGCATTCGCATTAACTTAGCCTTGTACACGCCCAAGTCTGTAAACGCCCGACTGATGCTACAAACCCTGATTGCCCGATACGTTAATATACCGAACCGGGATATTTTTCCCGCAAAGGTGATTGTGGCAAATGGTTTGATCCAGTCGGTGGAACGGCTTGAAGTGGATGACAAAACGCTCCCGTATATTCTTCCCGGTTTTATTGACGCGCATGTACACATCGAAAGTTCGATGCTTGTACCTGCCGAATTTGCCCGTTTGGCGGTAGTACATGGTACAGTGGGTACCGTTAGCGACCCGCACGAAATTGCCAATGTTTGCGGTTTGGCCGGTGTGGAGTATATGATAGCCAATGGCAATACCGTTCCCTTTAAGTTTAATTTTGGCGCACCAAGCTGCGTACCCGCCACCGTTTTTGAAACTGCCGGTGCCGATATTGATGCCGCTGATATTGCAGTACTGCTGCAACGCGATGATATAAAATACTTGACCGAAATGATGAACTTTCCCGGTGTGCTAAGCGGCGATGCGGAAGTTTTGGCTAAGATAGCCGCTGCGCAAAAAGCAGGTAAACCAGTTGACGGGCATGCACCTGGACTGCGTGGCGAAGCGGCAGGCAAATATATCGCGGCAGGCATCAGTACCGACCATGAATGCATTACGCTTGAGGAAGCTGCTGATAAGCTGCACCAGGGAATGAAGATACTGATACGCGAGGGCAGCGCCGCCAAAAACTTCGATGCGCTGATCCCGCTTTTGCGCGAACATCCTGATAAGATAATGTTTTGCAGTGATGACAAACACCCGGATAGCCTGGTGAAAAGCCATATCAACGAGTTATGCTCGAGGGCGGTGCACTATGGCATTGATGTTTTTAATGTACTGCAGGCGGCCTGTATCAACCCGGTTGAACATTATAAACTCAGCATCGGTCAACTAAAACCGGGCGACGCAGCCGATTTTATATTGGTAAAAGACCTGAGCGGGTTTGAAGTGCTGCAAACCTATATCGACGGGCAGTTGGTAGCCGAAAACGGGGTTTCGTTGATTAAAAGCATGAAGAACGAAGCCATCAACAATTTTAATTGCTTTGAGAAAAATCCGACGGACTTTGAATATCCGGTTACACCCTTATCCGACCACATGCTACCTGTAATCGAGGCGATTGACGGGCAACTCATCACCAACAAATTGATGGTGAAAATGAACCCGGAAAATAATCTGTACCACAGCGACCTGCACAATGATATTCTGAAAATCGTTGTAGTGAACCGTTATCACCCCGCGCCTGTCGCGAAAGCGTTCATCAAGAATTTTGGGTTTACAGAGGGCGCTATTGCCTCATCGGTGGCACACGACAGCCATAATATCGTAGTGGTTGGTGTGGACGATGAAAGTATGTGCAGAGCCGTAAACCTTATAATTAAGTCTCACGGCGGCATTAGTGGCGTGGGCAACGGTAAAGAAACCGTACTTCCGCTACCAGTGGCCGGGTTGATGAGTACCAATGATGGCTATAAAGTTGCCGAAGCTTATACAGCCATCGATGCGGAAGCAAAAAGGTTGGGCTCAAAACTCGGCGCTCCGTTTATGACCCTATCGTTTATGGCCCTGCTGGTCATCCCCCACTTAAAACTGAGCGACAAAGGGTTGTTTGATGTAGAAACGTTTGAGTTGATAGGTTAACTATTTACCCTCGTATATCACCCCTGATGTTGGCGTTTCTTTCAGCTCGATTTTTGACAGCGACGGTAAATTTGGTTTGATCCTGTCCCATAACCAGATGGCGGTCATCTCGGCAGTAGGATTTTCCAGACCGGGGATATCGTTGAGCATGGCGTGGTCTAACTGATCGACCAGGGGTTTTACAATGGCTTTGAGGTCGCCAAAATCAAGTACCCAACCTTCGTGGTTCAGCAACGGACCAGCGGCATAAACCGTGAGCTGATAGGTGTGGCCGTGTACCTGCCTGCATTTATGCCCTTCGGGCACGTTGGGCAAAAAGTGGGCCGAGTCGAAAGTAAATTGTTTGTAGATGACCATAATTTGTCGGCAAAATAAGTGAAATCAGGACGTTTAAAACATGATACAAGTCATTTCAACAATTTATTTCAGGCTAAATTATAATACAGACTTCGCTATTCCCATTTCCAAACCTCTCAACTCCGCCAATCCGCGTAAGCGGCCAATACCCGAATAGCCGGGGTTGGTTTTCTTTTGCAGGTCGTCGAGCATTTGATGGCCGTGGTCGGGCCGCATGGGTATACTAACTTTACGTTGCTGCATGGCGTGTACCAGTTCTTTTAACACGCTGTACATATCCACGTCGCCTTCCAGGTGGTTATCTTCATAAAAATCGCCATGGGCATTACGTTTGGTACTGCGCAGGTGGATAAAGTTGATACGGTCGGCAAAGTGGCGCACCATGGCGGGCAGGTCATTATCGGGACGCACGCCGAAAGAACCTGTACAAAAGCACAAGCCATTGTTTAAGGATGGTACAGCGGCAATCAACGCATCTATATCGGCTTTGGTGCTTACTACGCGTGGCAGACCTAAAATGGGGTAAGGCGGGTCGTCAGGATGTATCACCATCTTTACGCCATGCTCATCGGCAACAGGGATGATTTGTTGCAAAAAGTAGATCAAGTTATCGCGCAGGTGTGCCGCATCAATACCATCATAAGCATCCAACGCTTGCTGGAATTGTTCCAACGTAAAACTTTCTTCGCTGCCCGGTAAACCGGCGATGATATTGCGTTGAAGCAAGAGCTTTTCATCCCCGCTCATGCCGGCAAACCGCAAAATGGCGCGTTCTTTCTCTTCCGGCGTATAATCAGCTTCGGCACCTTTGCGTTTCAACATAAACATGTCGAAAGCGATAAAAGCGGCTTTTTCAAAACGCAGGGCTTTGGAGCCATCGGTAACAGTATAGGCCAGGTCGGTGCGGGTCCAGTCGAGCACGGGCATAAAATTGTAGGTTACAATGTTTACGCCGCAATGCGCCAGATTAACCAGGCTTTGCTTATAGTTTTCGATGTACTGCCTGAAATCACCTGTTTGAGTTTTTATAGCTTCGTGTACGGGCACACTTTCAACAACATCCCAGTCCATGCCGGCGGCTTCGATGAGTGCCTGACGTTTTTGTATCTCGTCCACCGTCCACACCTGCCCGTTTGGGATATGGTGTAAGGCAGTTACCACGCCGCTGCAACCGGCCTGACGAATATCCGTAAGGCTGACCGGGTCGTTAGGGCCGTACCAACGCATGGTTTGCAACATGCTAAAAATGGGTTGTTTTGTATCTATAGGCATCATTATACTCCGCTAAAAATTGAAAAACCACCGTCCACATTTACCACTGTGCCGGTTACAAATTTCGAAGCATCACTTAGCAACCAAACCAATGCACCTATCAACTCTTCGGCATCGCCAAAACGGTTAAATGGTGTTTTTTTGAGCACCAGATTGCCGCGTTCGGTATAGCTGCCGTCGGGTTCAGTTAATAAAGTGCGATTTTGCTCGGTTAAAAAGAAACCGGGTGCAATAGCGTTCATGCGTATCGTATCGCCATGGCGACGGGCCGTTTCCACCGCGAACCATTTGGTATACATATCAATAGCTGTTTTTGCCATGCTATAGCCCAACACCTTCGTAATTACCCCTTGTGGCGCCATTGACGAGATGTTGACAATGCTGCCTTTGCCGTTCTGCGCGATGGCTTCGCCGAATATTTGGGTGGGAAGCATAGTGCCGTATAGGTTGAGATCCATTACCTGGCGCATGGCATCCATGTTCAATTGAAACACATCGTCGCCAGGCTGAACAATAGCGCCAGGCATATTGCCGCCTGCACCGTTTACCAGTCCGTCAATTTTTCCGAAAAATTTGAGCGCTTTGTTTTTTGCGGCAATCAATTCGTCTTCTTTCAATACATCGGCAATTAAAGCAATAGCCTTCCCTCCTGCCGCGTTAACGGCCTCGGCACGTTGTTCGGCAACAGCCCTATTGCGCCCTAAAACGCCCACGGACCCGCCTGCCGAGGCTATTCCTTTTACAAAGGCATCGCCCAAAATGCCGGTAGCGCCGGTTACTATAATGACTTTGCCCGCTAAAGAGAAGTTATTTTCCATAAATGATGTACTTTTTTGTTGTGATAGGTGTTATGATGCGAAATTGGATAAAATTTGCCATAACCTTACAAAACAAGCCTGCTTTTTTACGGAAACGTTTACGGTAACGTAAATGAAGGGCCTATTTGGCTACCCAAACGGCATCGGTAAACCATTCTTTATCGTCGAAGAGGTATTTGATGGGGCTAAAACCTGTATTAACGGCCATATCTTTTATCTGCTGCAGCGTGAACTTTTGCGATATCTCCATGTGGATATATTCATCCTTGTGGAAATGGATGGTTTTGCCGGAGGAACGGAAATGTACCTTTTGCTCGCAACAACTAATCAAAAAGCTTTTACAGGAACCTGTTTCGGGGTCGTAGGTGGGGTAATGTTCGAATTGGTCAACCATAAAATCGGCATTGAGCTCCCGGTTGATACGGGTGAGCAGATTGAGGTTGAATTGTTTGGTAACGCCTGCCTTGTCGTTATAGGCATCGAGGATGGTTTGAGGGTTCTTTTTAAGGTCGAAACCGATGATGACTATGTCGCCCGGAGAAAGGTGCCGGCGCAATTCTTTGCAAAATTGTTCGGCTTTATCAACGGGCATATTTCCGATATTAGACCCCATAAAAAGCACTACTTTACGCTTATCGGATAAAGTTGCCGCTTTGGTGAGCATATCGAAATAATCGCCGTTTAGACCCTCAAATTTTAAACCGGGCAATTTTTTGGACAGTTCATTATCCAATAATCGTATCACATTTGCCGAAATATCGATGGGCAGATAGGTAAAATCAACATCCTGTTTCATCAGGTATCCGAGCAGGTAAGTGGATTTGGTGGCATCGCCCGCGCCAAGCTCAATTAGGTCGAAACCCTCATCGTTATCGGCCAAAATCAGTCTGGTGATTACATCAACCTGGTTGGAGAATATTTCCAGTTCGCAATTTGTGAGGTAATATTCGGGACTGTTCATAATGCCCTGGAAAAGCACATCGCCTATAGCGTCATAAAAATACTTGGAGTCGAGCCGCTTGGGCATGGTTGTTAAGCCTGCTATCACATCATCATAAAACTGCTGTGTACCCACCGTGACGGTGTGGTTGGTGTTAACGGTTACGGTGTTGGTTTCTGTGTTCATAGGATGATGATTTTATTTTGCCAAACGTATGCCTGTAAATTGCCAGCGTAAATGCGGGTGAAAAAAATTGCGGTAGGTAATGCGGCTATGCCCCGCAGGCGTAACCTCGGAGGCGCCGCGTAATACTTTTTGGTTGACCATAAATTTGCCGTTGTATTCGCCAATGGCGCCGGGCGCCTTCGCGAAACCGGGGTAAGGCAGGTACGCGCTTTCGGTCCACTCCCAGCTTTTGCCCCAGTTAAATTGGGTGGCGGCTACCTCCCACTCAAATTCAGTGGGCAGGCGCATGCCTTTCCATGCAGCATATGCATAAGCTTCGTAATAGCTGATATGGCAAACCGGGGCATCCATATCCAAAGCCTGCAAGCCGTGGTAGGTATAGTTATGCCAAAACCCATCTATCAAATGCCAGTACATGGGTGCTTCTATTTTGTTAGTTTTTACCCAATCCCAGCCTTCGGCATGCCAAAAGCGGAAATCGTAGTAACCGCCTACGTTCATAAATTCGAGATACTCTGCATTGGTGACCAAATGATTGCTTATCTCAAAATCATTCAAATAAACTTTGTGGCGGTTCAGTTCATTATCGAAGCAAAAGCTTTTTCCTGCAAAGCCAACCTCATAAACGCCCTCTTTTACTGCGATAAATTTTTGCGCCGAAGTGTCAGTTTTAGGTGAGTGATAACCCTTGTCGTAAGCCGGGAACAGCGGGTTATGACCGAGGATGTATTTGATATCGGTCATAAGCAGTTCCTGGTGCTGCTGCTCGTGATTAAAGCCGAGGATGATGAGTTCGCGCAATTCGGGTGATGGTTCGTCGCACAGGAATTTGACCATGGCCTCGTCCACATATTCGCGGTAACGCATGATGTCGATCACCGTGGGGCGGCTCAGGTTGCCCCTATCGGTACGGATGACGCGGTTGCCGACGGTTTCATAATAACTGTTGAATACGTAATTGTAATCCGGGTCGAAGTCCTGGTAGCCGATAACGTTGGGTTTGAGAATAAAGGTCTCAAAAAACCAGTTGGTATGCCCCAGGTGCCATTTAGGCGGACTAACATCCACTACGGGTTGCACCACGTAATCTTCCGTTTGCAAGGGTTCGCAAATAGTTTTGCTGTGCTGGCGTATGGCTATATATTGGTCTTTTAAACTCATGTTACTTACTTTCCAAATATCGTTTAAGATCGGAAATTGTTTGGATGTTTAATTCGTTGGCTTGTTTTTTTCTCATCATCAGCGCATAGGCGTTATTAAAGCCGATAGGTTTTAACCATTCGATATTATATTTTGTTTTGAACTGCTGTTTTACATAGTTATACACCTTGTCCTTGTCGGTTAACGTGTCCGTTATGCTTTTATCCGCTTGCAACATGACCAATAGGCCTGTGCCGGTGTATTCGGGGTAGAGGTCTATCTGGTTATTGGTGAGCGCTTCGAAGCAGATTTTTGTGCCGCCGAGGCCGGTTTTAGTGGATACATTGTAGTTGGTGTAGCCACGGATGAGCATGGTGTACATCTCCGCAAGGATATATTGTTCGCCAAATATTTTGGAGCCGATGCGTACGGTTTCGCCGGTGGCTTCGGTGGCTGGTTTGAACAGGCCTTTATCTACCAAAAAATCGTGTGCTACCTTTTCGGGACTTTGGTGGAGGTAATCGACACGGTAATTTAGTTCGGTCATGATGGAGTCGGTGATATGTCCTGATAGCATATTCAGCGTGCTTTCCAGTTGCGGGAATTTTTTGAGCGCTTCCGCGGATACGATGGGTGCGGCGTAATATGGCGGAAAGATGCCTTTGTCGTCCTGCAACACCACTAAATCGTAGGCTTTTAGACGGCCATCGGTGGAATAACCACTGATGACATCGAGGTGCTTTTCGTAGGCGGCTTTGTACATTACGGCGTCGCTGATGACTACGGTGTGGATTTTGAGACCGTATTTATCGCGCAGGCCAAGGTCGCCATCACGGCGGCCCATAAACTCGGGGGTAAAACCTGCGGTGAGTTTTCCGGCATAGGCCGATGGTATCAGATAAAAACCAGCGAATATGAGGAGTATGACAGGTAAAGCCATAGTAACATCGCGCACCCTTTTGATGTTGAGGTGCTGCACTTGCGAAAGTAAGAAGTCGAAGATAATAGCCAGCAAAGCCGCCGGGATGGCCCCCGCAAGTATCATATTGGTATTATTGAGCGATATGCCGCCGAAAATGAACTCACCCAACCCGCCTGCCGCTATCAGCGATGCTAAGGTTGCTACACCTACGTTGATGACCGTGGCGGTGCGTATCCCCGCAAGGATAACCGGCATGGCTAAAGGTATATCAACCTGAAAGAGTATCTGCCAATAACCCATGCCCATGGCTTTGGCGGCTTCTTTTATAGCCGGGTTAACTTCGATGATGCCGGTGTAGGTGTTGCGGATGATGGGCAATAAGGCATAAAGCAATAAAGCGAATATGGCTGGTTTGGCACCTATCCCCAATACGGGTATTAAAAAACCGAGCAGCGCAATGCTGGGGATGGTTTGGAATACGCCAGCTATGCCCAAAACCGTACCCGAAAGCTTGCGTTTATTAGCGATGAGGATACCCAGCGGTAAGCCGATGGCCACCGCGATAATTAAGGAAATAAAGGTTAAACCGATATGCGTGAGCGTTTGACTGATGAGCTTGTCCTGCTCCTGCCGCATAAAACTGAATAAACTTTGCTGCCCTTCGTTCATACTGCCTCGCTGTTTTGGTATTGGTTAAAGGTGGACATCAGCTGGGTGAAAGTTATCGTTTTTGTCTCCTTATTGATGGGGTTGGTGGCTGCCACGGCGTTCTCTTTTTGCGAGGTGATGATTTTGAGCGTTTCCCAAACGGTGCAGTTGCAGTTGATGGCGTTTTTGGAGCTGCGGGTTTTGATGTTGGGCAGCAGGTCCCAAATATCATTCAATGTTACGGCTTTAAATTCCAGTAACAAGCGCTGTTCTTTTAAAAAGCCGGTAACAAAGTCGTTTGCAGGTTTAAATAAAAGTTCTACAGGTGTGCCGGCTTGAACGATGCGGCCTTTGTCCATCAGGCAAATGCGGTCGCCGAGTTCGAAGGCTTCCTGCACATCGTGGGTAACCATGATGATGGTCTTGCGTTTCAGCTCGTCGAGGTCTTTAAACTCCTGGCGTATATTAAAGCGTGTAACAGGGTCGAGCGCGCCAAATGGTTCGTCCATGAGCAATACCGACGGATCGGCTACGAGCGCCCGCGCCAAGCCCACACGCTGTTGCTGGCCACCGCTTAGTTGGGCCGGGTATAGTTTTAAGTGCGACCGCGACAAGTTTAGTTTTTCCACCAGTTCGAAGGTGCGATCGGCTATGCGTTTTTTGTCCCATTTTAACAAGTTGGGCACGATGGCGATGTTTTCGGCGACGGTATAATGCGGAAAGAGGCCTGTATCCTGTAAAACATAACCGATGCCGCGGCGCAATTCTTCTGGCTGCTGCTCAACTATGTTTCGCCCGTTGATAAATATTTTACCGCTGGTTGGTTCAATAAGCCGGTTGAGCATTTTAAGCGTAGTGGTTTTACCGCAGCCACTGGTACCGAGCAAAATGAGGTTTTCGCCCTCGTTCACTTCAAAGCTGATGCCGTCGACCGCGTGCAGTTTGCCATAGTGTTTGCTCAGGTGCTCAACTTTTATCATGCGCTTACTGATCGGTAAAACTGATAAACAGGTTATTTAAAGCTTCGGAATAGAGCGGGTGCGCGAATACCATATAGCGTATTTGCTCATAAGTAATGCCGCCCAGCATGGCCATTTGCAGCACCGTCATCAGTTCGCCGCCCTCCTGCCCTAACACCATGGCGCCCAAAATCTTTTTAGTATCCGCGTCGACAATGGCTTTCATAAAGCCGCGGGTATCGCCCACCTCTATAGCGCGGGCTACGTGGGCCATTGGCAGCTTGGCTACTTTATAGTTAAGCCCGGCCTTTTTTGCTTCCGCTTCGCTAACACCTACGCGGGCTAAAGGCGGGTCGGTAAACATGCAGTAAGGTACCTGTCGGTTTTTGGTGCTGAGGTTAGCACCTTCGATGATATTGCGGTATACAATGGTGAAATCGTTATACGAGATATGGGTGAATGCCGGGCCGCCGTTGATATCGCCGAGCGCATAAATGCCTTTTATATTGGTTTCGAGCTGGTCGTTTACTTTGATGTAGCCGCGTTCGTTGGTTTCGATGCCTGCTTTGTCAAGCATCAGTGCAGCAGTTTGCGGTGTGCGGCCGGCTGCCACCAGGATGTGCGAATAGGTGAAAGCGTGCTCTTTACCATCGATGCTGATATGGGCATTTATTTTGCCATTCGGTTGTTTATCAACCTTGGTAACGGATGCTTTAGTATATAACTTTATATTTTCCGCTTCGAGTATTTTGACCACCTCTTCGGCAACATCCTCATCCTCGCGCGATAATGCCCTTGCTGAATATTCCAATAATGTTACCTTGCTGCCAAAGCGCGCGAACATTTGACCAAACTCCATGCCGATATAGCTGGCACCGATGATCAATAAACTTTCGGGTATGGTTTTGAGTTCGAGGATACTGGTTGAGGTAAGATAATCCACATCTTCCAAACCGGGGATATTCGGGATGGCTGTTTTTGCCCCCGCGTTGATGAAGATGAGGTCGGCTTGCAGTTCGACATTGATACCATCGTTTAGTTTTACGTTTACTAACTTTTCGCCTGTAAAGGATGCTTCGCCGAAGATCAAATCTACACCATCAGTTGCTTCCAGACCGCTTTGCGAGCCTGAGCGGAACATATCCACAATTTCCGCCTTGCGTTTAAATATGGCGGGCATATCGACAGTAAAGCTTGTGATGTTTACCCCTAAATGTTTACTATTTGCCGCCAAATAAGCCATTTTAGCGGATGCCACCCAGGTTTTGGTGGGTGTGCAGCCATCGTTAACGCAGGTGCCACCCACGTAACGTTTTTCAATAATGGCTGTTTTTTTACCGGCCGCAGCCAGTTTTTTGGCTAATGGGCCACCGGCTTGCCCCGAGCCAATGATTATTGCGTCGTATGTTTTCATTCGGTTACTTTTACACCTTTCCAAAACGCGATATGACCTTTGATGTTTGCAGCAGCTTCTTTGGGCTCAGGATAATACCAGGCCGCATCGGTATTTTTTTCGCCATTTACGGTTAAGCTGTAGTATGAGGCTATGCCCTTCCACGGACAGGTAGTTTTGGTACCTGATGGCGAAAAAAACTCTTTTTTAATACTATCCGCCGGAAAATAGTGGTTACCTTCAACGGTAATGGTGGCATCGCTTTGGGCGATAACCTGGTTATTCCAGATTGCTTTCATTATTTAGGTTTAACGGCCTCAATATACAAATTACTGTAATTGAAAATGTTAGGTGGATATTACTATTTATGTCATATTTTATGCAGGATATTGCCAATGAGATAAACGCAAAACATCGGCATTTTGTTTAAAAAGCCTTGTTAAATTTCAAATTTTAGTGATTTTGAGCGTTTGACTTAACAGTGATAAAAAATTCACATTTTTAATTTTTAAATTATGCTTAAAGCTATATCTTTGCAATCCCAAAATAAGGGTTGTTCTTTTTTGTTTACAGGGTTTGAAGAGCAATAAAGCCGCATTAAACTTCACAAACTAAATAGCAAGCCATACAAGGTAGCAATACTTAAAATGGCCCGTTCGTCTAGGGGTTAGGACGTTAGATTTTCATTCTAGAAACAGGGGTTCGATTCCCCTACGGGCTACTTTTATTATTACAGTCGAGAGTCCAAAGTCGTGAGTCGCTTTGGAGTTTTATTTGAGACTTTTAACTTAGAACTACAGACTCAAAACAATGGCCCGTTCGTCTAGGGGTTAGGACGTTAGATTTTCATTCTAGAAACAGGGGTTCGATTCCCCTACGGGCTACGAAGCCTCTGGCGACAAACCGGAGGCTTTTTTGTTTTATCTTCTAAGTAATAACCTCAGTAAAATTTTAATGACAGGCAACCCAATTGCACTGACTATCGTAGATTTGAAAATAACACCATTGACAAATCAAAAACAAACCATCATGATCAAAAAGAATTATTGCCTGTCTTTTTTAATTTTCAGTCTTTCACTCCTTGCAACCCTGTCGGGCTTTGCCCAATCGAAGATGTTAACAAAAGGCGATGCCGCGCCGGTATTTGACGCCCAAGCCGGTATGGCGGGTAGTGAATTTAATTTTTCGTTAAAAAAAGCGCTTGCTAAAGGACCTGTTGTGGTCTATTTCTACCCTTCGGCCTATACCGGCGGTTGCGATGCGGAAGCGCATGCTTTTGCGGAAATGAAGGAAAAATTCACCGCAGCCGGTGCCACCATTATTGGTGTGTCGGGAGACGATATTACACGACTGAATACATTTTCTGCCGATCCGAATTACTGCGCGGGCAAGTTCGCGGTGGCGGCAGACACTGAAGGCAAAATTGCGGCAAGCTATGGACTGGTAATCAATGCACCAAGGGCCGGAATAAAAGACGTGCGGGGTATAGATATTAACCACGGTTTTATTCCGCGCACCACTTATGTTATTGGTAAAGATGGCAAAATTATAGCTGTATTTTCATCAGAAATTGATCACATTTCGGCTACCGACCATGTTGAAAAATCGTTGGCGGTTGTAAAAGGACTATAATTGAAAGGGGATGGATTGAAGGCTTCAAATTATTATATTTGAATAAATCATTTACCCATGAGCCAAATAAAAAAAGAAGACATCAGCCAGGAGGTGTTTGACCTGTATGATGATTACGCGCACAACCGGCTTGACAGGCGTATATTTATGCAAAAGCTATCGCTTTATGCCGTAGGCGGATTGACTTTACCCTCGCTGATGAGTTTCCTGATGCCTGATTATAAGGGGAACGTGCAGATAGGGCCGGATGACCCGCGGTTAACATCGCGATATATCAATTATTCGTCGCCAAAGGGCGGCGGCACGATCAAGGCACTGCTGTCGAAACCTAAAGATGTTAAAGGAAAATTGGGTGGCATAGTGGTAGTTCACGAAAACAGGGGCTTAAACCCTTATATTGAAGATGTGGCCCGGAGGGCGGCGTTAGCAGGCTTTATTACGCTCGCGCCGGATGCGCTCACACCGCTGGGTGGTTACCCCGGCAATGATGACGAAGGACGCACCATGCAAAGTAAAAGGAACCCCAAAGAGATGGAGGAAGACTTTATTGCAGCTTATGATTACCTGAAAAACAACCCGGACTGTAACGGTAAGGTAGGTGTGGTAGGATTTTGTTATGGCGGCGGTATAGCCAATATGATGGCAGTGCGAATACCCGACCTGGCGGCGGCGGTGCCTTTTTATGGTAGCCAGCCTGCGGCAGAGGATGTCCCGAAAATTAAAGCTCCCCTACTGTTGCACTATGCGGCGCTGGATACCCGGATAACCGGGGGCTGGCCGGCTTACGAAGCCGCCTTAAAGGCAAACGGCAAAAAATACGAGGCATTTATTTACGAAAACGTAAACCATGGTTTCCATAATGATACCACGCCACGTTACGATAAAACGGCTGCGGAACTTGCCTGGAAACGTACGATTGATTTTTTCAATGAATATTTGAAATAGAGCGACTACAAGAGGTATAAAAAACTTAAAGCCTTCAGCATAAAGCCGGAGGCTTTTTTTATGGGCGGTAGTCAAAAGGTTGTTTATAACCTTTGTAACGCCTATTCCCCGTTTTCTAATTGTTAAAAAAAGTTTGAAAAAATTTGAAATTTTCAATCAGCTTTTTTTATTTCGCACGTCAAAATGAACATTTAAACCAACACCATAAAGGCATTTTTTGAAAGCTATTATTTATAAATTTTAGTTGTTAGATCATGTTTTCACCATTTAAAATCACCAGTTTCAGCGCCGCGCGCAAGTTCACTTTTCTATTCTTTTTGTTATTTGTTTCAGGCCAAATATTGCAGGCACAACAATCAAATAACGTAGCAACAGGTAAAACCGCATTTACAGCAAAGCTGATTAATATTGAAGCGGCCACCAACGAAACATTTCGTTATACCACCACCCTGCACAATGGTTCGGGCACGGCGCATGTTTACGAAATTAAAGCAGACGTACCTCAGGGATGGGCAATTGCCTTCAAGGTAGATGGTATTCAGGTTACATCAGTTAATATGGATGCGGGTAAAACACAGGATGTCGCCGTCGAAATCAATACTACACCGAATGCCGCTCCGAAAAAATACGTCGTCCCGCTCAAAGCAATATCCGGAGCTGATACCTTATCGCTAAATCTGGAAGCTGTTGTAAAAGGTTCATACAGTATTAGTCTGACAACTCCAACCGGAAGATTAAGCGACGAGGTAACCTCAGGCAGTGAAAAGGAATTGCAACTGGTGGTAAAAAATACCGGCTCTATACCATTAAATAACCTGCAGTTGTCATCGCAACTCCCTTCGGGTTGGGAAACTACTTTCGATCCCGCTAATATTACGCAACTGGAGCCGGGAAAAAGCGTCAATATAAAGGCTACACTAAAAGTACCCGATAAAACCATTGCCGGCGACTACTCAGCTAATTTTACCGCATCAAACACCAATACAAATACCCAGATCGCTTTTAGGCTGTTGGTTAAAACATCATTGCTTTCGGGATGGGTGGGTGTGTTGATCATTTTGTTGGCCATCGGCATCGTGTACTACCTCATGCGTAAATACGGCAGAAGATAATTTATCCATTCCAGTTTTTACAAATGAAAGATCCTATCATACAACTTAAGGGTTTATCCAAAAACTATGGCTCTGTTAAAGCCGTCGATGATCTGAACCTTGATGTTTATAAAGGTGAGATATTCGGTCTGCTCGGGCCAAACGGAGCCGGTAAAACCACCACCATATTAATGATGCTCGGGTTGACCGACCCATCAAGCGGTACAGCCCACGTTTGCGGGCATAACGCAACCAACAGCCCCATAGCAGTTAAGAAAAAAGTAGGCTATATGCCCGACAGCGTTGGCTTTTACGATAACATGACCGCGTTAGAAAACCTGATGTACATTGGCCGGCTAAACGGGTTGCCCGAAAACGAGCTCGAAGCCCGGGCGCTCAACATACTCGAAATAGTAGGCCTTACCGCGGATAGCCACAAAAAAACGTCGGCATACTCCCGCGGAATGAAACAACGCCTTGGCTTGGCCGATGTGCTGATCAAAAACCCCGACGTAATTATCCTGGACGAGCCCACCCTCGGCATCGACCCCACCGGGGTAAGGGATTTTTTGGCGCTGATAAAACAGTTAAGCCGCCAGCAAGGGCTCACCGTTTTGCTTTCATCGCACCATTTGCACCATGTACAGCAAGTGTGCGACAGGGTTGGGATTTTTGTGAACGGCAAATTGTTGGCACAAGGCGACATCAGTACGCTATCCGGTAAATTATTTGGTACAGACGGCCATGTTACCGCGATCACGCTCGATCAGGCAATCCCGCAGGCTTGGCCGCTCGAACCCGAACTGAAACAATGGGAAGCCATCACCCAACTTACTATTAACCAAAACGAACTGGAGTTTACCTGCAGCAGCAATATCACAGCTGCCCTGGTGCGCTTTCTTGTCGAAAAAGGGTACGATGTGATTGGCGTACATCAAAAAAATTACGGACTGGATGATATCTATCAAAAATATTTTGAATCTAACAGCATTGAAAATACAAGCTATGAAAAGTCAATCGAATGATGCGCGGCCTTTTAGCGTCATGGTGAACAAAGAAATAGCCGACCATATACGCAGCTGGCGCTTTATCATACTTATTGCGCTCATTGTGCTCACTTTTATCGCCTCTATGTATGTATCACTGGCTAACATAAAACAGGCAACCGGCAATACTAAAGACCCCAACCATGTTTTTTTATACCTTAAGCTATTAACCACCACCGATAACTCTGTTCCGCCATTCCATGTATTTTTGAGTTTTCTGGCGCCTTTACTGGGTATCAGCTTAGGGTTCGATGCCATCAACTCCGAGCAGAACAGCGGCACACTAACCCGGTTAATGGCGCAACCCATTTATCGGGACAACCTGTTGCTGGCTAAGTTTGTAAGCGCCCTGGTAGTGGTGAGCAGCTTATTTTTAACATTAGCCTTGCTGATGATAGGCGGCGGCCTGGTCATAACCGGTGTACGCGTAGAACCACAGGAATTGCTCCGCATATTTGGCTTCATTGTCATAACCATCGCCTATGTAGCGTTTTGGCTAAGCCTGTCAATTATGCTGTCCATACAATTTCGGCAGGCAGCAACTTCGGCCCTTACAGCAATCGGCATTTGGCTGTTCTTTACCATATTTTATCAAATTGTCATCAACCTTGCGGTAAAGTCCTTTTTACCCGATCCCTCTTTTTTAACCCAGGAGCAGGTAATCAGTTACAACAATCTTATTTTAAACCTGCAGCGCATAGCCCCAAGCCAGCTATACTCCGATGCTATTACCACCCTGTTAATACCATCAGTACGCAGCCTCGGCCCCGTTACCATGGAACAAATGGCACGCGCCATACCATCCGTGCTTCCGTTTAAAGAAAGCGTATTGATTGTTTGGCCACAAGTAAGCGGACTATTGGCATCAACGGTAAGTTGCTTTGCGCTGGCTTACTATCTGTTTATGCGGCGCGAAATACGTAGTTAAATGACCGATGAGATAAGCGTTGGACAAGAAAGGTTAAGCAACGATTTGAAACCTGTTTTATGAAAAAAGCAAAAAGCCTTCGGATAAAGCCCGCTGCTTTTTTTTGCTCTTATCTGGAAAATAAATTTATCAAAGGGTTTTATTTATTTTCCGTAGCGCCTTAATATCAACAATAGTAGCTGCATCCATTTTCTCGATGGCAATGGTGAAGGCGATAGCGCTTACTTGTTTGATATGTTTTTTTAGCCAGGCGAGCGCTTGTTCCGGGTAAACGGTGTGCAGTTCGCGGAGGGCCCAGCCGAGGCCTTTTTGTACGTAGTATTCATTGTCGGGCAAGAGCGGTTCAATGAGTTGCACCACCTGCGCAAACGAAGGATGCTGTTTTTTGGTACGACTGAAATAGAGCAGCGATACCAGCGACTGGCGGCGTTTCCACAGGTTTTCGTGGTTGTTCCATTGTTGCAGTTGAGTGTATACTTCTGTCGGCGCTACCACCAATATTTTGGTATACACTTTGGTCAGGGCATCGCACAGGCCCCAATCGTCGATATCGTCCTGCCAACGGACAATGACCGGCCACATTTGGAGCAATTCCGATTATTTTTTAAATGCCTCTCCAAAAAGAAATAAGCATGCAACCTGAGCCAAAAATTGGTTTCGCTGCGCCAAAGCTCGTCCCAAATGGCCAATTGCTCGCTGAAAGGACAGTCCGAAAAAGAGTATTGGCGTCGCGATTCACGCCGGTGCACGGGCACACTGCCGCTGATGGCATGGATATGCGCACGGATTTCGTTCAACTGAGTTTGATAGCCGGGTTTTTCCATCAGGTTGCAAAAGTACCGATTTTAGCTGTTTAGGGTAATTTTGCCCAGTTTATCGGTCATCATTTCGGTAAACCACAGGTTGCCATCGTTGTCCATACGGATACGGTGCATCATGGACATACGGCTGGGAATAATATGGGTAGTATAAGGCACATCGCTCAGCGAAACACCACAGGCCTGCCTGATGGATTTATCAAACTTCAGGATGTAATCGTAGCCCTTGGGTACCGGGTTATTAAAATCGACATAAACCTGTACCCATAAATTCATTTCGCGATCGAAACACAGGGATGCCAGGATATCGTTTTTTTGTATGGCCGGAACAGGATATTCGCCAATAATGCCGGAGGGACCTATTTTCCCGATTTTTACGCCCGCTTCTTCGGTAAACCACATACAGTTTTCGAGGGGGTCGGGTATTACGACAACGGGCCTGCTGCCGGTGTATAATATCCCTTGCCTTCCATTGGCTTCGTAAAAATGGATATCATGTAGGGAGCTGCAACTAATTGCTTTATCAGCGATTATTTATAGCAAATTCTTACCCATTGCCTCAACTTTGTTTAACCATTTGCACCGAGCTGCTGTGGTGCATTTTTTGACCGGCCCGATATAGGTAACTTTGACCGGTCTTATCCCACAAAAACCCAAAACTGTTTTTTTTAATTGGTTTACGCTTGGCCGCCCGTAAACGAGCCAATAGTACCAACCCGGCTGATCGAGTGTGGTGATGATATGCGCCGTTTTGCCTTTTAGCAACTTATCCCACCAAACGGAGTTTTCGCGGTATTGAAATGCAAAGCCGGGCAAAAAAAGACGGTCGATAAAACCTTTGGTAATGGCCGGAAGACCACCCCACCATACCGGGTGCACCCAAACCAAGTGGTCGGCCCATTTTATTTTTTCCCAACATTCCAACAGGTCGGGTTCCAAAACAGTGCGTTGGCGGTAGCCAAATTGCAGGTTTGGGTTAAAAGCCAAATCGCGGATGACAATTTCTTTTACCTCGGCACCTGCATTTATAGCTCCTTTTTTATAAGCCTCTGCCAAAGCAAAACAAAAACTATCCGGGTTTGGATGCCCGTTAATGATTAGTATCTTTTTCATTTTTCTTTATTTTTTGCCGATGCCCCTTGAAATAATTTTCGGATGATAGAAACTTCGGAGACTTATATAGTCAAAGATTTTGATGGCGGGATTGTTTTGAATTAAACATCAATATGATAAGGATCACTGTATTGACTGGAAACATGGGCGAATGTTTGAAGCAAGTAAAAGGCACCAAATTGCACGCTTTCGAACCGTTGAAAAGTTATTGTAATAATTTTGTTACACCTACGTTATCTGATTTCTAATAAACCGAACATGAAAAATACCTTAAACAGCAAATGTAAAAGCCTCGCTTTTGCAGCCCCTGTAATTATATTACTCCAATTTTTATCCATATCAGCGGCACACGCGCAATTGGATTACTTTTCCGATCAAAAAACAAATGGCTTACGTATTGGCATTGGCGAAGGGCTTACGGCATTACGCTCTGTTTACGATATTACCCCCTTAAAACCGGCTTATATTGCAAGCATTGATTATTGCTTTACCCCTTATTTCAATATCGGGTTCGAAGGGCAAGACGGTACCATAATGGGTGTGGATAACCACAATTACTATTTGTATTCGGAGAGCAGCGACCATTATTTGTCGGGTACGGTAAATGTGAGGCTTGGCGTGGGTTATTTTTTAGATTTTCAACCTAATAATAAGTTTATGGACGCTGTTAAACGGGCTTACATAGGTGCCGGCGCCGGCTATTTGCGGACCGATATTACATTAACTTATAGCGGTAACGAATACGGTGCGATATACGGCGAGCCCGTTACCAAACAAACCGTCCCCGATTTTGATTTTGAAATGGGTACCTATATCGACCTGCGGAATGTTTTAGGCCGCGACAGGTTTGAGCTTAACCCCAAATTGCAGTTCAGCTATTTGCCAACGCGAACCTTCGATGGTTTTATATCGCGCCCGCAAAGTACGTTGCGTGGCATTTATGATATTGCTTCGGTAAGTGTGCGGTATAAGTTTTGAGAGATTCGGGAAGTTTTAGCGGTTCGTATTTATCTTCCCGGTTTGTTGGTGATAACACCAACAAAGGCGGGGTTTTGAGATCCCGGGGTCTTAGCATATCGCCTAGCTGACTCACCCGGTCTTCGCTACGCTTGACCACCCTCTCTTCGCCTGCGGCGGAAAGAAGGTTTAGAAAAACCATTATTTATTTTTAACCCTTTTTGCGCGTATGCAGGCGTGGTGTTTTCTGCCCGCTTGAAATCTGAAATAATTTTATATTTGGATGTATAAACAAATTTGTATGCCTGAGCAATGGAACAACTTTTTTGTGATGGTGGGCGGCGGATCGGCGGCGCTGGTGGGTTTAATTTTTGTGGCGATGTCGATCAACCACGAGATCATTTTACGCAATGCCACGCATAAAAACCGCGCGATCAATATGTTGACAGGTTTTAGTGCTATTTTTATGGCCAGCGGACTGGCGTTGATGGGTAACCAAACCCCGGAAATGCTCGGCTTTGCGTGGCTTGTGCTCTGGCTTATAGCCACGGTTATTTTTGTGAGGGGTTATGTGATAGCCATCAGGACGGGCATGAGTTCGGTTGGGTTGAACGCGCCGCGTTTGGCAGGTGGTACCTTAT
Source organism: uncultured Mucilaginibacter sp. (assembly GCF_903893715.1). Lineage (GTDB taxonomy): Bacteria > Bacteroidota > Bacteroidia > Sphingobacteriales > Sphingobacteriaceae > Mucilaginibacter. The sequence continues at coordinate 8,471 of NZ_CAITNG010000074.1, read as the reverse complement.
GCTACCTGGCCGAAGTTTTGAGCGCCGTTTTGCTTATCCTCGGATGCGGCTCCGGCTTTTATATCGCAGCGGTGGCCATTATTGTTTTGTTCGCGTTCCTTATTTCGGGCGCGTGGCTACTGATGATCGGGATTTATGAGGATTTGGGGAAGTGATGGTGGGTTGCTGTAGTCGGAGAAATAGGCATTTCGTCTGAAGTTTGGAAAATCGGGCAGCGCGCGTTAGTCATCGAAAGATAATTTTAATAAATTTGAACTATACTTATAAATTAAAATATGCATTATTTTAGGTATCGTCCATATTCAGAAATGGCGTTAAAAGAGTTGATGTATAGTGAAATGTTTTTTTCTTCTCCCGAAGAGTGTAATGACCCGTTTGATAGCAAAACTTTTTATGTTTTTGGAGCAAACAAAGAGAAATGGACTAAGGTAATTGAACTTGCAAGTCAGCGGATTAAATTCTTAGTACCACCGCAATTGTTGAACCAACTTTCAGACCATATTTGCAAACAGTGCCCATTGTCTTTTGATGAAGCCACAAAAAAGGACTTTTTTATTGAATTTTCGACGAGTGATGCAAATACAAAACTTATAGTAGGTTATCTCGCAAAAATCATTCAAGAACTCTTAAAAGTCTATTTACCTTCAACACGGTATTTCGTATCATTTTCTGGCACAAACGATGAGCCTTTGATGTGGTCACATTATGCTGATAAGCACAAAGGGTTTTGTCTCGTTTTTAAGTCGATAGACGGCGCACTAAATTTATCTCCAAACTACAAAAAAGATTCTATCAGACGACAAACGCAAAATGGTATAGCAAATGAAATGAGCTTTGGCTTACCTGAAAGTTTTAAATTCGGCAATATCGATTACAAAGCAGATGTTGAGTTCTTAGACGCTTTCTCTCACATGCCAGCTTACGTTTCAGCCGATGTAATTAGTGAAGAAGAACGGTTAAAACTAGTGGCAGAACAAGAGAGTCACTATTTACAAAAAGGACAAAGTTGGTTTTATGAAAATGAATCCAGATTAATTCTGCCCCCTCCTCCGTCTTGGCTTTTTGGCGAACATATAGAATACACAAAACAAGAACGTCTATTTCATTATGAACCCTCACAACTTGTCGGTATTATTTATGGGGCAAGAATGACTGTTGAAGATAAAAATAGGATTAGAGAGATTTTGAAAGAACGCAAAAATTATATCGATAGAGTTGCTAATTATAAAAGAATTATGTTCTGGTTTCTTGAGTTTGAAGCAAAACTTTCTCCTAATCAACGCAAAGTAGAAATCGAACCCTTAAACATTTTGAGTTACAAAGCAATTCCTTTGGAAGATGAGAACTTTGAAAGATTATACTCAGAATGGAAAGATGGAGTAGGACACGAAGTGGAAAATAGTAGCAGCAAATGGGTTAAAGTTGAATAAAATCCAAAATTTACTTTGGGCGAACTTTAGCGCAAAAGTAACTTCGTCCCGTGAGCGAAAATATTCAAATTTATATCAAATTTTTGACAGAGTCATTAATTGAATAGCTTTCATTACGCGCCATCGTATTTATCGAGTTAATCACAATTTGGTGAACAATAGGTAGTTTGTTAAAAACCATCAACGAATTAGGGAATACCTTAATATAGTCGGCAATAAAAATGCTTAACAATATGAAAATGTATCTCGAATTAAATAATGTCATTGTGATATAATCCTCTTTACCGCTTTGAAAAAGGCCTGCAAATTGAAAAACAGAAACGTTTGATGGATGGGCGTACAATGAAAAATATGTATACAATTTGCCCATTATTTTTTCTTTTACTCCAGTAAGTTGCATCGCAGTTGGCCAACCTAAGAAATCAATTTTGTCTTCGGAAAATTTAATCTTATAATCTTTATCTTTAATTTGAGTTTTGATTTTATGTTGATTTTTGACGGATAAATTTTGGTATAAATTTGTTTGTTCAATTTGACGAGTATACTCCATTATTTGATTATATTCATCTTTTGCCTTTTGCTTATTCTCTTCTATCGATGTATCATCAACAAAACTTTGCCTGTATTTTAACCCTGCAATTGCCCATAGGTTGTATAATATTAATTTTTCATCGTCATTTTGAGGTTGAACATTAACAATATTGAACATAGCTACAGTTTCAAAAATATTTCGAGTTAATACAGCTACTATTGTTGGGTCAATAATCTTATTTAATTTCATATCCTCTTTTGACGTATATTCTACTCCCTTGATAACTTCTTTAAGATGAGCAGTTTTAGTAAACATCATTTGATTTATCATTTTGGCATCACGTTCCGCTAAAGTTTTAACTTTATCATTTTCATGATTCATCATAACTAAGAATAGATACTCTAAATAAATATCCATTAAATCATTAATATCTTTTATCGTTTCCGGGAAACTTAATCGTGTATACTCCGTTCTTAATTCTTCTTTTGTCATTTCTTAGGTTTTTGATTTAAAGTAGGGCTCGTCTTAAAGTGTTGCAAACTTTCAACTCGCCCCCTACTCCACCACCAACATCCACCCCTTCCCTTTTAGTACGGGTATTTCATCGTTCAAGCCAAAAGTTTGAACCGGTTGAAAGTTACGGATGCCGGGGGCGGTGATACGGGCGGTGTTGGGGTTGATGCCTAAGGCCTGCCAGTTGATGGTGAGCTTGATATTGGTATCGGCGGGTGCCCAGCTTGCTATGGCGATGAGGGCTTTGCCTTGTTTTTTGTATACGGTGGCCAATACCTGCGGGTTGTTGGTTTTTACGGGGTTGGCATCTACCCAATAGCCTATCATTTTGGTGCCGGTCATGCCGAAGTAGTCCCAGGCTTTCCAGATGGGGCGCGGGTCGGCATTGTCGCTCCAGGGCATGCGGTTGGTCATGCCGAACACCATCCCCCGCCAGGGGTTGCCGCCGCCCTGCAGCATTTCGCCCATTAGGCCAAAGGGGATGCCCGATACTTCGGTGAGGAAGAAATCGGGGCTGTTGTTTTCGTAATCAAAATATTCGCCAAACCACAGGCGGCTGAGGTATGGAAAATGTTCCATATACAGGTTGGCGCTGTTGTTAAAGCCATCGTTTTTGTTGTATTGGTTGGCCGAGTGCAGGTCGATGATGCCGGGGTGGCCGTTTTGGGTGAGCACCCGTTTTACGCGTTTCATGGTGATGCGGTCGAAAGCCACGTCATCCAGATAGATACCGTCGATGCCTAGGTTTTGTACCAGCCAGTTCATGCCTTCTACATAGTAATTATGCCAGCGGCTCATGCCACTGTTTACAATGGCGGCATCCTTAATTTCGGGTACATACCAGGCGGCAATGTAGTCGCTGCCCAGATGCTCCTGCAGCCATGAATAGCCCCCACCCTTGCCGGTGGAGTAAATTTCGTGCCCTAAACTACGCATGGGGAAGGTTTCGTAAGCGCTGTTGGAAAGTTCGCGCACGGTATTGTATATCTTTACCTTCAATCCCAAACGGTGGGCCGAATCGATATAGCTTTTCATGGCATCGTGGGCGATGAAGGGGTAATTGATATAGGGGTTGATGGGCGTGGCATGGTGTATGTTGACCACCGTTGCGCCTGTGGCCTTAATGGTATCGAGCTTGTTGTATTTGTGGTAAAAGCGCGTAGCCCATTGAAAATCGGTATTGATGGTGTGGAAGGGCGTGATGAGCAGGGTAAAGTTGTAGTACAGCTCGTCGCCCTTTTTCATGCTGCGGGGGCCGGTATAGCACTCGGCCAGCATGGTTTTGCCTTTTATGGTGATGAGCATGCCGCCCTTGCCCCCGTTGCCCCATGAGGTAGGCAGCACCAGCGGTTTTTGCAGGTAAAAATTGGTGTTGAGGGGGCGAACGTAGTTCTCATCCCGCAAGGAGTATTGCAGACCGGCGTTTACCTCGCCTATCCAGGCGCCGTCCTGGTTTTTGGTGGCGACGTCCCAGTGCCATTTTACGGTGTCGGGGCGCAGGCCGCCTTTTTGGCCAAGGCCCATGAGGTATTTGGCCGATGCTTTATCGAAAGGGATATGGAATTTGGTATCGTCGAGGTCAACATCGGCAAGGGCGGTGAGTTTTACGGTATAGTTCATATAACCATCGAACTCGATGGAGCCGTTGACGTCCATTTTGAGCAGGTCGGATGTGTTGGAGGCTTGCCATTTTACCGTGCCTGGGTCTTTTTGGGTAAAGGTTACGCCCTGGCTTTTAAGGGCGATATCCTTGTGTGTCGTGGCATTAACGATGTGGAAATGGATGTTTTCGCCGAGGATGTTTTTGGGTGTGGTGGTGGTTTCCGTCATTTCGGGGGTAAAGAAGGTTTGAATTTGTTCCGGGAAACCGGTATTGTTCAGTATCACTTTACGGCCTAAAAGGCTGATGGTTTGTGCGTCTACCTGTAAAGGTGTGTAGGGCTTTATCACGTCGTTTTGCTGCGCGAGGGTGGAATTGAGCCAGGTGAGGCGCGTTTGCTTTTGCGGGTCGTTAACGCCGCTGTTGATGGCTTGCTTGTTTTGGATGGTAATGCCGATGCCGATGGTTGTGGCCGGGGCATTGTCGGCCTTGACGGTTACCGTGCCTTTATACGCGCCCGCAATGGCCTTGGCTGGGATGTTTACGAGGCACCAGAGGGCCTGCACATCGCCTTTGCTGACGTTGACGGTATTTGTGAGCGGCGTGCCATCGTATTTGGTGCCGTTGGTGTTGAGGCAGCTCATTACCGTTGCCGGGATGCGGTGGCCGGCGGCGTCTTTTAAATCGCTGAAGGTAAGGCTGATGTTTTTAAGGTCGGTGGTAACGGGATAGATGCCGAGTTGGTAGCTGTAGTTTTCGCCTTTGAGGGCTGTGCCTGTGAATTTGTTGAAGGGTCCTTGCGGAACCCAGTGCGCGGGCAGGTCGTGCGGCATTTTGATGGGGTAAGCGCGGTCTTCGGTGAAAACGAAATAATCTTTGCCCGGGTTGAGGTGTAGCATACGGGCCACCTCGGCTTTGGTGGCAATGACCTCCATGGGGTAAAAACTGTTCATGGCGTTAACCGATTCGAGGTAGAGGACGTTGGCGTTATCGGCATGGTTGGTTTGCTCGAGCCAGGCGGCATCGGCAGTGTTTTGCATTTGGTAGTACACCGCGTTGGGGTAATTGGAGCGTGCGGTAACCTTGTAGGGCATGTAATAGATATAATATTTGCCCGGGCCCGATGTGGGCTGGAAATATACGGTACCACCTTCGCGGGAGATGTTTTCGGTTTTGACGTTGAAGATGCGTTTGTTGGTTTTGGCATCCACCACGATGACGGATTTGTTGGTCGGGTCATCGTGGCGACGCCAGAAGATAAAGGTTTCGCAAACGGGGCCTACGGTGGTTACATTGACCACGGCGCGGTGGTTGCCGAGCGAATCGGGGTTCCAGGAGTTATTGCCGTTAACATATTTGAGGAACTGGGCATGAGCGGTGAGGCTTGCAAAAAATAGAATAATTAGCGTTAAGGGCAGTTTGCGGGAGGATATCTTCGACATATTAGCTGGTTTCGGTGTGTTCGCGATAAGCAAAGCGTAAATTTAACAGGCTTATTTAAAATCGCGCACTATTTGCTCAAATTTATCTTCGCAAGCAATGTATTTGGCGAGGAGCATGAGCTGGTTTTGAGCGCGCATGAGGTTATGCCCTTCGTATTTGGCGCCGTAGTAGGTATCGTTGTTGAGGTAGTCGCTGAGGAAACGGAGGGCCTGCATGTAGATGATGAACTTGCCGGAATAAACGAACAGGCTTTTTTCGAAAGGGCTTAGCACCTCGCCCATTTGTTGCATATAGCCCCGGTGGAGGGCGGAGAAGTACTCTTCGCGGACGGTTATCTTGCTGAAATCCTGCTCTTCTTCGCTGGCTGGCGACAGGTAGGTGCGCATCATGTCGCCGACGTCGCTGCTATAGAAGCCGGGCATTACCGTGTCGAGGTCGATGACGCAGAGGCCTTTGCCGGTAGCATCAAACAGCACGTTGTTTATTTTGGTATCGTGGTGGATGACGCGGAGCGGCATTTGTTTGTTTTGTGCGAGTTGGCTAAAGGTTTCGGCGATGGCGGTATGGCTTTGGGCTTCTTTTATCGTTTCGGCGGCTTTGCGGAGGCGGATGGGGTCGGCGGAAGCTAAAGCTTTTTCAAATTGCGCTACGCGCAGGGTTAGGTTGTGGAAATCGGGTATGGTGTATTGCAGTTGGGCCGCGTTAAAACCATTGAGCAGGCGGGTAAACTGGCCGAATTGTTTGGCGGCCTCGCAGGCCTGGTGGCTGTCGGTCAAAACATTAACGGTGTGCGAGTTTTGGATAAAGGGTGTGAGGCGGTAATAATGGCCGTCGTGGATAACCAAACCTTCACCGTTTTTGGCGGGGATGGGCGCTACGAAAAGGTATCCGGGCGTGTGTTGTTCTAAATAGTTTTGGACGAGCAGCAGGTTAGCCGCAATATGCCCCGGGTTTTTAAATACCCCGGTATTGATGCGCTGCAGGATATAAGCCTCCGCTCCTGCCCCGCTTACTTTCCAGGTGTGGTTGATGAGGCCCGAACCGAAAGGTTGGATATGCCAACCATCGCCGGGAAGGTTGAAGGAATGGAGGATTTGTTGAAACATGGTTTCAAAAGTAGGGATTTGGGGGCGAATGGGGAAAGGGCGGGGCTGCGGCAGCTTATATCAGGCCTTCCCTCACGGCTTTATTGATCAATCCAGCTGTATTTGCCGTGTTTGTTTTGCGAAGCATGTTCTTGCGATGGGTATCGACAGTTTGCTTGCTTATATTCAGTATATCGCCTATTTGTTTGCTTAGTTTGCCTTGGCTTAGCAACGCGAGTATTTGTTTTTCGCGGTTGGTCAGTACTTCGTTGCTGCTGACGAAAATATTGTTAACGTCGACATTTAAATATGATGGTTCCCCATCCATACCTATAAGCGACATGGTAGGTTTACCTTCCTGTTTCAAATGGGTAATGTCGGTAATGATACCTAAGGTGCGTACAAAACCGCCTTGTTCATCTACATGCATGATAACTGCTTGGTGCAATACCCTGATATAATCACCATTTTTTTTTCCTGAAACGGTAATCGTACCTGTTTTTATACTTCATTACTTTATCTACGGGCAGCCCGGCCAAAAAACTCGCGGTTTTACTTTCGAAACTGATCAGCCACTCAATATCATCCGGATGAACATATTCCATATACCTGGCTACCGTTAATTCATCGGGTTGGTATCCAAGCATCGGGAACACATTTTCGCTGACATAGTCAAAATCAAGTTTTTTAAAATTGAAAATGTAATAGTAGTAATCGCCTACCTGGAAGAAATTCAAGAGTTTTTTATACAATTCGAGCTCCAACTGTAGCATGTTGGGCGCCGATTCGCTGGCAAAACGCTTCCATATTTTGCTTGCCTCGTTACTTATTATAGGTAGTTCCATTTAATCAGGGTATTGGTAGTTAAACAAATATACCTATAAATGGGTATTTTTAAAAATATTGGGTTAAGTTATTTTTGATAAGTTATACTTAAAATAAGCGTCCATTTTTTAAACAACTAAAAGTGAAAACAATGAAACAAATCACAATCCTACTGTTTGCTTTGTTGATTGGAGCGTATGAAAAGACTTATGCCCAAGGAAAACCCTATGCGGTTGTACTCCATCATTCTGAAAAGCCCGATGATACAACAGAAACATATATTCAACCTAAAAAGGGTCAAAAAATCGTTATTGACCACATTATATGGATTCCTGCGGCGAATGGGCATGATGACGATGGGGTGAAAGATGGTGTGGCACTTAATGGGATATGGGTATGGGGCCCTTTGGGGAACGCAGTTTTATTCCAATCTAAAGGTGCTATCGAACTGAATAAGTTTGTCGATGCCAGTAATAAGCACACCTACAAAGATTTGCCTATAAAATTTGTATTCCCTTTAAAAGACTATGACAATGAAGTTGAAATTGTAATTGATGATACGCAAATATTACAATTAGTACCAAATGGGGTTGCGCGCCCTTATCTGGCTTACGTAACCGGAATGCTATATGAATAGCACAGGGCTTGTTTGGACTGTTCTTTTGCTGTATTTGCATTTTTGTGTAAATATTTATATTTGATTATTAAAGTATTACACATGAAAAAGGTACCCCTAATTTTATTTTCCCTATTGGTTTTATGCCAATGTGGCTTCGGGCAACAACGACAAAACCTAAAGGCCCCTTATGGTGTATATTATAATTTCTGAAATTCGGGTCCGCCCGACCCTTTGAGCAATGTTTATATAGCTTTCTCATTATCAAAATGCCGGACAGATAAAAATTTTGTGGGTATGTTAGCCGGCGAGTCATATTATAAAATAAAGGTTTATCATACCAGGCACGCTTCGCTTCAATTTAAATTTGATTACAAGAAATGTGATGGTACAATAGGGACACAGCCGGTCATTGTAGATTTAAGCA
>NZ_CAITNG010000073.1 GCF_903893715.1 uncultured Mucilaginibacter sp. | reverse complement strand
GGCAATGGAAAAAGAACTCGGTTGTTTTAACTTTACCACCGTTGGGTGCGGTAGTGTTAAAGCGGGTATAACTAAAAAGCCGTTCAAGTTTATTTGAACGGCTTTTTTTATGTGGATAGTTAACTAATCAGAACTTACCAACTTCCTGAACCATATCGATCAGTTTATTGGAATAGCCCCATTCGTTATCGTACCATGATACAACTTTAACGAAGTTATCATTCAGCGCGATACCGGCTTTAGCATCAAATATTGAAGTGCGTGGATCGCCTTTAAAATCTTCCGATACCACTTCATCTTCGGTATAGCCTAAAATGCCTTTCAATTCACCTTCCGATGCGGCTTTCATAGCTGCTTTGATTTGCTCATAAGTAGCGGCTTTTTTCAAACGTACGGTTAAATCAACTACCGAAACGTCGGCAACGGGAACGCGGAACGACATACCTGTTAATTTTCCTTTTAACTCAGGGATTACCAAAGTAACCGCCTTTGCAGCACCTGTAGATGATGGGATGATGTTTTGGTAAGCGCCACGGCCACCTCTCCAGTCTTTATGTGATGGGCCATCAACTGTTTTTTGCGTAGCTGTTACTGCGTGTATCGTGCTCATTAAACCTTCTTCAATGCCAAAGCTATCGTTCAATACTTTAGCGATAGGGGCAAGGCAGTTGGTGGTACATGATGCGTTCGAAACGATGGTATCGGTAGCCTTCAACAATTTATGGTTAACGCCCATTACAAAAGTAGGAGTGTCGTCCTTAGCAGGAGCGCTCAATACTACTTTTTTAGCGCCTGCGTCAATGTGCTTTTGAGCAGTGTCTTTCGACAAGAATAAACCAGTCGATTCGATAATTACTTCTGCACCAACTTCGCTCCATTTTAGATTTGCCGGGTCTTTTTCTGCAGTAACGCGGATGGTTTTACCGTTAACAACCAGGTGGCCGCCTTCAACAGCGATTGTGCCTTTAAACTTACCGTGGGTCGAATCGTATTTCAACATGTATGCCATGTAATCCGGCTCAACAAGGTCATTAATGCCAACAACTTCAATATCAGGCCTTTCAATAGCGGCCCTGAAAGCTAAACGACCAATACGGCCAAATCCGTTAATTCCTATTTTCATGATGTTTTTAATTTTTATTTGAATAGTAGTTTAATAAATTATTGATAGGTTCTTTTATAATATTTGCAATGCTAATGTCCATTCCCGCGGCCGTTTGCCTCAACTCATCCTGAAAGGCTGCTGCTACCGAGCCTACAAAATATACAGGTGTATCGGGTTCTTCTTTTTTCAGGCTCAGTACATAAGCACTTAAAAACTTTTTAAAGCCCGTTTTTACCATTTCCGTTACATATTCATCATCGCGGTTGTCGGCAAAAAAATCTGTAAACGAACTCAAAAACAATGCGGGGTGCGGGTTACGGTATACTTTTTCTAAAATATTTTTTCTGTCGTATTCGTATCGTTTTTCAAACTTGTTTATCAATTTATCGGGCAGGGTATCGTACATATAGTTTTTTAGCAACATCCGCCCCAGCCAATTTGCCGAGCCTTCATCTGCCAAAATATAACCGAGGCCAAAATTATTCTTTTTTATCTTCCTGCCATCATAATATGCGGCGTTCGACCCGCTGCCCAAAATGCAAATGATACCTTTGCGCTCTTTACAACTTGCAATTGCGGCCGCTAATATATCATGTTCCACCAATATTTTGGCATTCTTAAAAAAAGTTGCCAAAGCGTTTGTCACGGTAGCCACCCTCTCGGGCGATGAGGCGCCAGCAGTAAAGAAATAAATCTTCTTTATCTCTTCGGCATGGTGTATGAGGTTAATATTTTTGTTGAGCAGCTGCAGAATGAACTTCTCGTCGTTAAAGTACGGGTTGATACCCTGAGTTTTAAAAGTTGCAATGGTTTTATCCCTTACAGCTAAGCGCCATTCGGCATAATTTGAACCACTGTACACAACTGCGATCATTGATCTATATGGATAATATTTTTATCATTTCGATGAGGTCATCTTCCAGTTTGAACTCATGATTGGTCAAGGCTTCTTCAAGACTGGTCAACTCGATATGGTTTCCCCGTAATCCAACCATTTTCTGCGTTTCGCCTCGTAACAATGCATTTACTGCAGCATAACCCATGCGACTGCCTAAAATACGATCGAAACTACTTGGGCTGCCACCACGTTGCAAGTGGCCTAATATAGTAACTTTAGTATGATATGACTTGATACGGTCTTTAACTATTTTAGCGATATCGTAAGCGCCGCCATGATGGTCGCCCTCGGCAACGATAACAATGCTCGACGATTTATTAGGCGAATTTTCCAAATCGCTGATCAGGTCGTCCAAGGCCGTTTCGGTTTCGGGCAGCATAATCGCTTCGGCGCCGCCTGCAATACCGGTACGCAAAGCGATACAACCTGAATCGCGACCCATTACTTCGATAAAAAACAAGCGGTCGTGAGAATCTGCGGTATCCCTTATTTTATCAATAGCTTCAATAACGGTATTACAGGCCGTATCAAAACCCAAGGTATAATCGCTTCCATAAAGGTCGTTATCAATTGTTCCGGGTACACCAATTACTGCTATGTCAGGGAACCTCTTCGAAAACCGCAGGGCACCGGTAAATGTGCCATCGCCGCCAATCACTACTAATGCGTCAACTTCCCTTTCTTTTAGGTTGCGGTAGGCTATGTCTTGCCCCTCGTCGGTCTTAAAGGGCATACAACGTGCCGTCTTTAAAATGGTACCGCCCAACGCCAGTATATTACTTACTGATCGGGTGTGCATATCGAACATGTTATTGTCAATAAGGCCCTGGTAACCTTGCCTGATGCCCACAACTTCCTTTTTGTTAAAAATAGCGGTACGCACTATGGCGCGGATGCAGGGGTTCATTCCCGGCGCATCTCCACCCGATGTTAATACTGCTATTTTCCGGATATTTGACATGCTTTTTGTGGCTTATTACGGTATACAAAGATAATGTGTAAATTTTACACTATCTTAATTTATTTTTTATTTTTTTTAAACCGAAAACAGGCTATATTTATTTTTTAATTAGAAATTCATTCATTTGGAAACAAGCTTACCTAAATTCGATTCAACATTTTCTATTGACTGCGTTATCTTCGGATTTGAAGCCGGAGAACTGAAAGTGTTATTAATTGAGCGTAACCAGGAGCCTTTTAAAGATTGGTGGGCGCTGCCCGGTAACCTCGTTAACAACGACGAAGGTATTGAAGATGCCGCGGGGCGGATACTTGACGAATTGACCGGTCTGCGCGAGCTGCATATGGAACAGTTCCATACCTTTGGCGAAGTGGACCGCCACCCGCAAGGCCGTGTAATTACTGTAGCTTATTTTGCACTTATCCGCATTAACGGTAAAAAGGAAGTTAAGCCTATGACCGGATTTGCCAAAAACGCTTCGTGGCATGCCATTAATGATTTGCCTAAATTGGCGTTCGACCACATCAAGATATTTGAAACCAGTATACAAAAGCTGAGGCGCAGGTTAAGTTACCAACCCATCGCGTTCGAACTATTGCCCGAAAAGTTTACCCTAACCCAGTTGCAATTGCTTTATGAAGCCATCCTCAACAAAAAGCTCGACAAACGTAATTTCCGCAAAAAAATGCTGAGTTATGGCTTTTTGAAAGAACTGGACGAAAAGCAAAAGGGCGTATCATACCGTGCTGCCAAACTCTACAAGTTCGACCGTCGGAAGTACAACAAGATATTCCAGAACGATATGAACGCTATTTAAGGCTTTATTTCCCCGGTGCCAGTTCCAAATGGTATTTTACCAAATTATCTATCGGCGACCGAATGATATTGCCCATCGCCATGCCGTTCTCTAAAACCACTTCTTCGAGCACGTTGCGGAAACTGTAGCCCACCGAACCAATGCAATTGAACGTGTATTTCTGATAATTGGGATAGTGGCATACCAGGTTGCGGAAAAAGTCATCGAAAGAGCTTTTTACCAGATTATGGCTGTACTCAATGTTCACCGTATTGTCGTACACAAACTTGCTAAAACTGGCGCAAAAGCGGTTTGGCAAGGGTTTGGTATAAACGTTTTCTATTACGTCATCAGGCGTTAATTTAAAGGTTTCCCAAAATTCGGCCCTTACCGCTTCGGGCATGTAGCCGCGCACGTAATCGCCCAATAGCTTTTTGCCTATATAACAGCCGCTACCTTCGTCGCCCAAAATATAGGCCAGCGAATCGATGTTCAGTACAATGTTTTTGCCATCGTATATGCAGGTATTGGTACCTGTTCCCAAAATGGCGGCAAAACCCTCATTGATGCCTAAAACAGCCCTCGCAGCAGCCAACAAGTCGTGACCTATGTTAATACGCGCGTTTTTGAATACCACTTTCATGGCCTCTTCAACTATTTTCTGACGGTCGGGTACCGAGCAGCCCGCACCGTAATAGTTTACCTCACTAATATGTTCGATGTCCAAATCGTTGGGCAATTGGTCTTTTAACGATCGGATGATATAATCCGTACTCGAAAAATAAGGATTGTAACCTTCGGTATTGAACAGTACTTTCTTTCCTTCATCGGTGACTAAGCACCAGTTGGTTTTGGTCGAACCGCCATCTGCAATAATGATCATATAATTAGCTTTATTAATGCGGGTTTAAAACTATGCTTTTACTAAGTGTAAAACTAACACTTTGGAATTTATTTTTATATGAAACTAAAACGATTTTTGGAATAATACCAAACCAATCCGGTGTTTGCCCTTATTTAATTGGCAATCAGTGTTGTATTTTAAAATGTTATTTGTACACTTATATGGACAGAAGATGTAAAATGGAAGATGTAAAATGTGTTTTTACGTAGTTTTTACCTCGATATGCCCCGTTAACAGCTTATGGATAGGGCAGGAGTTGGCAATTTGCAGCAACCGTGTATGCTGTTCTTCGGTAATATCACCTGTAAAGCTGATCTTTCTTTCTATCAGTGTCCCTGACTCGGTTTTATACAGGTCGAGATGTACTGCAATTTCCTCAACTGCCCACATTTTTCGATCGACGTACATGCGCAGTGTGATGGCAGTGCAGCTACCTAAACTTGCAAGCAACAGGCTCGAGGGGCTCATACCCAAATCTGTTCCGTTATGACTTGCCGGTTCATCAGCAATTAAAGCATGTCCGGCCGAGTGGATGGTAGTTTGATAATGTTCGCGCTTGGTATCGGCGTCGGCGCTGGCTTGGAGTTGAGGTACCTGGTTCATAATGTAAAAGTACACATCCGACTGAATAAAAAGCGGGCAGGTGTGTCAGCGCCTTTTAATATTATTGCCGAAACCTCATTTTTCAAAATAGTCCTCATCGTCCATCTCGCTTTCATCATCGTCGAGGGTATCCTTGGTATCCTCATAAACCGGGCGCTCAGGTTGGTTATCATCCTCCCGTTCATCTTCTGTCTTCTTATCCTTTGGGTCGGTTTTCATTCGACTTGGTTTTACTTCGATTAACAATTGCCATGCAAACTTGTTTTCATCTGCACTTTCTATCCAAACCTTTCAGCACGAGGGGGGGTAGATATGGGTATTTTAAAAAAGTTTTCCATCCCTCTCGCCAGGCAGGGGGGAATAAGTAGGAATATTTAATAGCTTCTTTAACCCTACTACTCAACACTGCCACTGCCACTCAACAAGGCAGGGGGGGAATAAGTAGGAATATTTAATAGCTTCTTTAACCCTGCTGCTTTAAACTGCCACTGTCACTCAAAAAGGGGGGGGGGTGTAAGAAATATTTCCACTTTCTTTCTCATTCAATCATTCAAAAATCAATCATTCAATCATTGCCTAAGAGGGAAAAAGTAAGATAATTTTCAAAGAACACCCGAGCCGCTTACCCAATCAGGGCTAAACGTTTCAGGATATACAATATCGTGAAAATTTGCGGGTTTTGCAAGTACACTTAGAGTAAATCCGCAATCGAACCTCCGAAATCCGAAATCAAAGCGTTTCCTTCAGCCACTCAAAAAACTCCCTTTGCCAAACAATACCGTTCTGTGGTTTAAGCACCCAATGGTTCTCATCGGGCAGGTACAGCAGTTTCGATTTGATGCCCCTCAACTGCGCCGCCTGAAACGCTTCCATTCCCTGCCCAACCGGCACACGGTAATCGCGGCCGCCTTGTATAATCAGCATTGGTGTGTTCCATTTAGCAACAAACTTACTTGGGTCGAATTTGTTGTACGATTTGAGCGCCTTAAAATTCATATTATCCCAATAGTTGCCGCCAATATCCCTATTGGCAAACCACATTTCTTCGGTGGTACCGTACCAGCTTTTCAGGTCAAAAATACCATCGTGGGCTATAAAGGTTTTAAACCTGCCGTTATGCATACCGGCTAACATAAATACCGAGTAGCCACCATAGCTGGCGCCAACACAGCCTAAACGTTCTTTGTCCACATAAGGCTCATTGCTGATGTCGTCAATGGCGCTCAGGTAATCCTGCATGGCCTGCCCGCCCCAATCGCCGCTTATCTCTTTGTTCCAGGCCACACCATGCCCCGGCATGCCGCGGCGGTTTGGCGCGATGACGATATACCCGTTTGCCGCCATCAGTTGAAAATTCCAACGGAACGAGTAAAACTGTGTCAATCCCGATTGCGGGCCGCCCTGGCAGTACAGCAGCACAGGGTATTTTTTGGTCTTGTCAAAATCGGGTGGGTATATCACCCACGATAGCATGTCCAAACCGTCCGTAGTTTTGGTATGGCGTTCTTCAACTTTAGCTTGCGCCAAGCGGTTGTTTATCGGGTTGTTAATGTCGCTCAGCTGTTTCATGCTGCCGGTGGTTAGGTCAACGGTATACAGTTCGGCGGCGTGGTTCATGTCGGTACGACTAACAATCATGGTGTTGCCAACCTGCCCGCTAATGCCGGTTACATCCCACTGGCCTTTGGTAACCTGCTTAATGGCTACAGGGTCGCCGGTGGTGTTCCCCTTCAGATCGATGCTGAACAATTGGTCGGTACCGTCATGGTCGGCCAAAAAGTAGAGTTTCGAATCATCCTTGCTGAACGTGAACGATGACACCGATTCATCCCAAAGCGCCGTCAGATTAATGCGCGGTCCCCCGCCCTTTATATCGCGGATAACCAGGTCGTTCTTATCGGCTTCATTACCATCTTCGCGCATGCTCAGCCAGGCCAGTTTGGTACCGTCATTGCTAAATACAGGCTGTGTATCATAGCCCGGGTTGCTCTGGGTAAGGTCGCGGGTTTCGTCGGTAGCTATATCGTACTGGTAAATATCGGTATTGGTGCTTTGAGCATAATCTTTACCACTTTTCTTTTTGCACACGTACAATACGCGTTTGCTATCCGGACTAAATATTAAATCCTCCAAACCGCCCGATGGCTTTTGCGGCACATCAAAGGCTTCGCCGTGCATAATGTCTTTTTCGTTGCTTATTTTGCCGCCGGCATCATAATCGGCCACAAATATGTGAGAATAGGCGCCGGTATTATACGTATCCCAATGGCGGTAGTTCAGGTCGGTAATGATATAGGCACTCGTTTTTTGCATATCCGGGTAGCGGTCTTTGCCCATTACTTTTTGCACTTGTACATCGCGGGTGTACATTATTTTTTTGCCGTCGGGCGATATGCGCACATTGTCAAAGTTATCCTGTTGGTTAACCGTCAGCATGGCCAGATTGCTGCCATCGGTATTCATTTGCCAAATACGGCCGTCGTACCAATAGGTCATGCGGCCTTTATCGTCAATTTTCAACACAGCTTTGCTGCCCGGTTCGTTAGTGATCTGCGTTGAAGCTCCGCCGCTTATCGGTACAATAAACAAATTCGGCTGACTGTTATTGGCGCCGATATTATACGTGGTAACGCTGTAAATTACGTTTTGCCCATCGGGCGTAATTATCGCGCTGCCCAACCTGCCCATGCGCCATAGCGCTTCGGGCGTTAGCCTTACCGTATTTTGGTTGTTTTGAGCCTGCAGGCAAAATAAACCCGTAATTATAAATAGCAGCGTAAATGATAATGCTCTCATCGCTTTTAATTTTTTTATTATCCAAAAAACAAATATCC
Organism: uncultured Mucilaginibacter sp.; assembly: GCF_903893715.1. Classification (GTDB taxonomy): domain Bacteria; phylum Bacteroidota; class Bacteroidia; order Sphingobacteriales; family Sphingobacteriaceae; genus Mucilaginibacter. Next base: position 38,481 of record NZ_CAITNG010000073.1, on the reverse strand, counting down.
TACAAATATGGCGGCAATTACACCTGCCAGGTCGGCAAGCAGGCCTGCCGGTATAGCGTAGCGCGAATTTTTGATACCCACCGAGCCGAAGTATAACGCCACGATATAAAACGTGGTATCGGCCGAGCCGTTAAAAATACAACCCATCCGGCCAACAAAACTATCCACACCAAAGGTTTTCATGTTGTCTATCATCATCCCTTTGGCGCCCGAACCGCTCAATGGTTTCAACACCGCAACGGGTAAACTGTCTACAAAACGGGTGTCGGTTCCAAAAAGGCTAAAAAACCAGCGCAGCCCGTCAATCAGGTAGCCCATTGCACCCGACGCACGGAAAACCGCGATGCCAACCAACATGGCCACTAAATAGGGGATGATTTTAACAATAGTTTCGAAACCGCCAATGGCGCCTTCTATAAAGGCCTCAAATATATTTACTTTTTTTATCAGCCCGCCTACGATAAACACCACCGGGATAAAAAATATCAACAGGTTGCTCGCCACGGTCGATATTTTGCTGATTTGGTCGTGGTTTAAAAAAAAGTGGAAGTAAAATACGATTCCTGCTATAAAAGTGGTCAATCCCAATAGCCAACTGATGATGACCCTATCCCACAAGTTGATTTTTTGTTTAATGGCCACGCCCAACATGCCCACGATGGTAGCCACATAAGTGGCGATGATGCAGGGGATGAACACATCCGTCGGGTCATGAGCGTTCAAAATGGCACGCTGCGCGATGATGCTGATGGGCAAAATGGTAAGCCCCGAGGTATGCAGCACCAAAAACATGATTTGCGCGTTCGATGCGGTGTCCTTGTTCGGGTTCAGTTCCTGCAAACTGCCCATTGCCTTCAAGCCAAGCGGGGTGGCGGCATTGTCCAGCCCCAGCATGTTTGCCGAAAAATTCATCATCATATTGCCCGTGGCGGGATGGTCTTTCGGTACTTCGGGAAACAGGCGGTGGAAGAACGGCCCTACAATGCGCGACAGGAAATTAATAGCCCCCGCCTTTTCACCTATCTTCATTATCCCCAGCCAAAAAGCCATGGTACCGATGAGCGGCAGGGCGATATCCATTACCGAACCTTTACTGGCCGAAAACAAGGCCTCGTTTAATACCCTGAACGAATCCGTATCGCCAAAAAATACCAGCTTGATGAGCGCGATAACAAACGCGACGATAAAAAATGCGACCCAGATATAATTTAATGCCATAAGGTTTTTTGTTGAACAAGTATACGTTTTTTGAGCCGAAAGCCGAAAGCGCAAAGCCGAAAGCTCTTTTTGTTGTGTATTTTTATTGCGATATTTAAAAAACAATTGCTTGCGCTCGTTTTGCAACGAGCGCTTAACATGGGTTAGCGTTTGCAACGCGAATTGAAAAAACGATGGCACAAACCGCAGGATATTCAGGAACTCCGTTGGCAAAAAAGCTCGGCATAAAACCCGGTTTTAAAGTAATGCTCGTCAACGCCCCCGAGCATTACCTCAACCTCTTTACCGACCTGCCGCCCGACACCATTTTTACACAAAACCTGGCTGAACTGAAGGATGTCATCCATTTCTTCGTAAATGATAAAGCCGAATATACCGTGCAACTCCTAAAGCTTAAACCCCAAATGGTACAAAACGGCAGCATCTGGGTATCATGGCCCAAAAAAGCCTCCAAAATACCCACCGATATTACCGAAGACTTCATCCGCAACCACGCGTTGGAAAATGGCTTGGTTGATGTAAAAGTTTGCGCTGTTGATGAGGTTTGGAGCGGGTTGAAGTTGGTGATCAGGTTGAAGGATAGGGTGTAGTGGCAGGATTTGGTGACAGTAGCAGATTATTAAAAAGGAATATTTTAGTTGTCAATTATGAAACGTTTAATTTCATTTATTTTTTTTACGGCGTCTCTCAATTGTGTTAGTTTGGCACAAGTGAGGCGTGCGTCTGACACAAATAAATTAACAAACGACACTTTAGTTAGAAAGCACCATGTAATTAGTGTGGTTCTATTGCCTCCCAGTAAGGAATGGCAGAGAAAAGGTGCAATTACCGACTTGCTTGCTCAATCAGGAAAAAAAATTACAGAATGTGTTTCTTTCAGCGGTGGGAAAGTTGACACTTCGGGGACTACTTTTTTATATTTTGGAGATAAGTATCCTGACCAATGGTTAACAATTGTTATTAGTGAAAAAGACAGGAAAAAATTTAAAATCGTTCCCGAAGTCGCATTTGTAAATAAGGAATTATGCATAACCGGTATTGTTTATAACAACAAAGGCAATCCTGAAATGAGGATTACTAATCCCAAACAAATGGAAATTGTATTTACGTACCCGACAGATACCATTAAATAGAATTGGTATTCTATGCATGATGAGTTCATTTTCTTTACCTTGTCCCCGCAATCTTAACCACATAAATGAGCGACCCCCAATTTACCGAAACGCAACAATTCCGCTCGGGCGGGATCAATTTTATTTATGCCTTTTTGCTGGCATTGATCGGGTTGATGCTCTATGGCGATTACAGGCAGGTGTTTTCCGGCGCTGCGTCTACCCATAAATCGGTGCCGGACGGCGCTCTCATCGGCCTGACCTTGTTTTTGATAGTGATAGTCGTACTGTTTTACAGCACAAAATTGGTTACAGTAATCAACACCGAAGGTGTATTTTACCGCTGGGGGCCATTTAAAACCAGCCTCACCAAATTTGCGTGGGCGGATATCGCCACTGCCGAAGTGAAGAAGTTTGATTTTCCGGGCTGGGGCGTGCGTTACACAGGTGATGGCACCATGCACAACATCAAAGGCAATACAGGGCTGCATATCACCCTCAAAACCGGCGATAAACTCATCTTCGGCACACAAAAACCTGATGAGTTAGCTGCCGCTCTAAAGCAATATAAGACGAAGGCTTAGTATGGATTCTTGCGCTCGTTTGCAACGAGCGCTTTACAGGGCCCAGCGTTTGCAACGCCATCAATTACAAATTGGAAATAAAAATAACTACAATGCAAAAGCCTATTCTCGATATCGATCAGATCATCCAGAACTTTCTGATAATCCTCATCACCAACGATATCGATTGGGAAGCAAAACCATCGCCCCAAGGCTGGTCGAAAAAAAGAAATATTAGGCCATTTGATTGATAGCGCCCAAATCAACCTGCAACGCTTTGTGCGCTGCACCTACGAGCAAAACTTTAAACTGGTTTACGCGCAAGACGAATGGGTAGCCACACAGCGCTACAACGAAGCCAAAGCCGAAGACCTGCTTACCCTTTGGCGCCTGCTCAATAAACAAATAGCCCGCGTACTGCTCAACTACCCCGTGCAACAACTCCAAAACACCTGCGATACCGGCAAAACCGAAGTATCGCTGCGTACAGTCGAATGGCTGGCGAATGATTATGTGAAACATATGGAGCACCACCTGGAGCAAATAATCTTAGCATAAAAAATCCCCTTACCACGCACTATGGTAAGGGGATAAACCTTAACTAATTTTGAACAAACTCTACAAGGATGTATACGGGCGCAATTGTATGAAGGTTGCCCGATATTGAAAAAACAATCGGGAACAATGAGTCAAGAATCAAGTCCCGATAGCTATCGGGACAGGAATCAAGACAAAAAAAGCGATCGGCTTAGTACCTCCGTGCCTTGGTGGCAAAAAAATAACCACTCACAACTCTCCGCTCACCACTCACCAATAAACCATATTACATTCCCCCTACAAAACCCTGTTTAAATACCCCGAATAAATGCATAACTTCGCGGCTTAATAACAAATATAATATGGTTACCATTGAATTGGAGCGCAAAAAAGGCGATTACGGCTTTGAAGCGAAGGATGAGAACGGGCACATCGTCCGTATGGACAGCAACCCCGCTAACGGTGGTTGGGATTTTGGCGTTCGCCCGATGCAAATGTTGTTGATGGGCCTTGGCGGCTGTAGCGGTATCGACGTCATCAGTATCCTGAAAAAGCAACGCCAGGAAGTAAAAGACTATAAAATGGTTGTCCGTGGTGAGCGCGAGCAAGGTAAAGAACCATCATTATGGAAAGATATTGAAGTAGAGTTTCATATTTATGGCGATGTAGATAAAGACAAAGCCGAACGCGCCGTTGAGTTATCCATGAACAAATATTGTTCGGTAGCCGCCACGCTGATGGGTGCCGGAACCACCATCAAATCAAAAACTTTTGTGCACCCGGTGCATGTTTAATTTGTATTATAGCATACCATATAATGTCCGATAATTTAGATCCTATAAGCCAGGCCATACGCATACAAACACCGCGTACACAGCAAGGCGAACACAGTACCCCTTTATACCTCACCAGCAGTTTTTGTTTTGATGATGCCGAGGCCATGCGCGCAGCTTTCGCCGAAGAAAGCAGCGACAATATCTATAGCCGTTTCAGCAACCCCACGGTTGATGAGTTTACCGCAAAAATGGTGATGCTGGAAGGTGCCGATGCCGGTTTTTCAACCGCCAGCGGCATGAGCGCGGTGGTCGGCTCCATTATGGCGTTGTTGAAGAACGGCGATCACCTCATTGTAAGCAGCTCGATATTTGGTAATACCAATACATTCGTAAAAAAATACATGCCAAATTTTGGCATCACCTACGCCATGGTCCCTGCCGGCGATGAAGCCGCCTGGGAAGCTGCCGTGCGGCCGAATACCAAAATGGTATACCTGGAAACACCCACAAACCCGCAAATCGAAGTGCTGGACCTGGAGTGGATAGGTAAGTTCACAAAAAAGCATAACCTGATATTGAATGTTGACAATTGCTTTGCCACACCTATACTACAGAAACCCATCGATTTTGGTGCCGACCTGGTTATCCACTCTGCCACAAAATGGATTGACGGTCAAGGCCGTGTTTTGGGCGGTGTAGTGGTAGGCCGCGCCGACCTGATTCGCGAGATATACCTGTTTTGCCGCGTTACCGGGCCATCATTGTCGCCATTTAATGCCTGGGTTTTAAGCAAGAGTTTGGAGACCTTAGATGTACGCATGGAGCGCCACTGCGCCAACGCCCTCAAAGTTGCCGAAACATTGGAAAGCCACCCATTGATAAGCTTCGTAAAATACCCGTATTTACCAAGCCATCCGCAATATGCCATCGCTAAAAAGCAAATGAAAGCCGGAGGCGGTGTATTTTGTTTCGAGATAAAAGGTGGGGTAGAAGCAGGCCGTAAGTTTTTAAATGCTTTGGAAATGCTATCGGTAACAGCTAATCTGGGCGATACCCGTAGTATCTGCTCGCACCCGGCCAGCACCACGCATAGCAAACTCACCGAAGAGGAGCGCCTTGCCGTAGGTATTACCCCCGGCCTGATACGCGTATCAACCGGGTTGGAAAAGGTGAACGATATTATTGCCGATATACTGCAAGCGTTAGAAAAATCAGTTTAAGCAGGAGTTTCCATCTGCATCAAATACAATAAAAGCCGGGTATCAGACAATGATATCCGGCTTTTTGCTAATTCTGTATCTTATTCAGTACTATTTTATTAATCTGTGCCGTGCCACTTTCTGCCGGATACTTTTTTATTTTTCTGCGTTATATCTCACAAAAAGTTATCGCTAAATAGCTTGTTTAGCCCTGCCTAACAGCATTTTGCATCTTCTTATTGCTCAAAATAAATCGCTCCATTTTCAATCGTATCATGCCGATGCCAACAGCGCATGGCATCAATGTTGAATACCCGGGTGTAACGTCCGCTAAAATAATGGGGACAAAAAACATCATAAAATGGAAATTTCTTATAAAAAATCGATCTTATTGCTTTCAGGCCTATTGGCCGGAGGCGCATTGTTCGCGCAAACTCCCGACAGCGCGGCGACAAAAAATTATGTTGAGCCCTTTTCGCCCGGTTCGGCCTTCCGCACCTGGTCAATAGGCTTGGGTGCAGGCATTACATCGCCGTTCACCTTTATAGGCGGCAAGCAAGATTTCAGGAACCGTGGTACCGAGTTAGGCTACAGCGGTTATATCAAGGACCAGATATTACCATCTTTCGGCCTCGAAGCTGATTATTTTGGCGGTAAACTATCCGGTTCAGGCGCGCCTACGGGTATTGCAACAAGCCCTTACAGCTCTTTCAGCACGCAAATAGCCTGGTCGGCAGCATTGTCGGGCAATTTCACATTGGCCAATATCAACTGGCACCATAAAAAAGGTGCCATCCAGCCTTATGCTACTTTAGGTGGTGGCTATATGGATTTTACCCCAACGGTTTATAATGCGGCAGGTACAGCAGTCGCTGTAAATGCTTCATCAACTGAGTTTCGTGAGTTCTTTATTCCGGTAGGTTTGGGCTTAAAATTTGATATTGCGCCGGGCGTAAATTTAGATTTGGGTTACCAAATGAATTTTGTGCAATCTGATTTCGTTGATGGATATGCCGTTGGTAATACCTACGATAAATTCGCCTACGCACATGCCGGTTTAGAGTTTGCTTTAGGTTCAAAATCGAAACCACAGCTGGCTACACATAACCCGGTATCGTCAATGCGTTATGAGTATTTAATGAAAGCGCGTACTTTACAGGATGAGGTAGATAGACAACGCGAACAAAACGAAAGGCTGAAAGCCGATTTGGCGCGTACCAACGATAACCTGAACGCAACAAATGCTAACTTAACTGCCACAAACGCCAAATTGAACGATTTGACAAAAGACAGTGATGGTGATGGTGTTCCCGATTATTTTGACAAATGTCCTAATACACCGGCAGGTACAAAGGTTGACGGTTCAGGCTGTCCGCTTGTAAAACCTGAAAATGTAAAGGTTTACATCACCGAAGAAGACCGCAAAGTAGTTAAAGAAGCCATCAAGAACCTGGAGTTCGATTTAGGAAAAGCCACCATCCGCGCGCATTCATTGCCAAGTTTGGATAAAGTTGCCGACTTACTGATCAGTAAAAACTTCAGTTTGAAACTGGCCGGCCATACCGATAACACAGGTTCAGCAGAATTGAACATGAGGTTATCAAAAGATCGTGCCGAATCTGTTAAAGCTTATTTGGTAAGTAAAGGTGCAAATGCATCACGCATCGAAGCAACCGGTTACGGAATGACACAACCGATAGCAAGCAATAAAACAGCTGCCGGCCGTCAGGATAACCGTAGGGTTGAGTTTACCTTGTACTAAGATTAAAAAGATATAATATCAAAGCCATCCGGTAACGGGTGGCTTTTTTTGTTAGCAATTTCTTTATCTTTAGCCAAACCTAAGTAATATTTATCATGGCCGATTTTTATATTTCATATAAGCTTACAATGGCGATTGAAGGCGGTTACGCCAACAATCCTGCCGATACAGGCGGCGAAACTTTTAAAGGTGTTGCACGCAACGCAAACCCGCACTGGAGCGGCTGGGCAACTATCGATGCCATTAAAGCCACCCATCCTGCAAATTTGAACGCGGCTTTAAATGCCGATGCAAATCTGCTTGCCGAAATTATGCAGTTTTATCAGGTAAACTATTGGAACGTGAACCAAACAGGTTCTATCAACGATCAGCAAATTGCCAATCAGGTTTTTGATACTTCGGTAAATATGGGTACCGGGCGCGGCGCGCAGTTTTTACAGCAAGCTGCAGGTGTAACGGTCGACAGGCAAATCGGTCCGGCAACGCTGGCGGCGGTTAACAGCGCCAATCCGGAAACTTTGTATAACCAGTTCATCGCCTTGCGCAAGCAATATTACCTTAATATAATTGCAGCTAATCCATCTCAAGCCCAATTTAAAAACAGTTGGTTTAGCAGGCTTTGGCCTTATAATCCGGCAGCTTAAGCAGCCGGGCTGATTACATATTCTTTATCGCTTTTCAACCGGGCAATTGTTTTATTGGCCTGTTCAAACAAGCTTGTCCACGGCGAGGTATGTGCGCTGATGTTTTTCACATCTTCGGCAGCAACATAAATGCCCTTATTGGTGAGCAGGTAAAATTTTACCCTCCCGGTAGCGGGTATTGAAGTATCGTGCGCTTTGGTGGCTTTATCCAATAAGGGTTTGGCTTGTAATACCAATTGTATGGCATCGTTGTCGGCCTTTTTCTGTAGAGTTCCTCCATTGCTTTCGTAAAATACAGTCTTGCCGTTTTGGTAGCAGGCCAGTGTGGTAATCGCTCCGGCATTTTCCTGGTCTATAATGATGCCATAAACCACCTCCTTATCGCGCGGTATCTGGATGTTTAATTCGTTAGGCACAATGGTAAAGGCGTTCAGCCTTTGGTCGGCAAATTTATCTTGTTTGGGCATTCGTGTTTTTATCGGCTCCGAGGGCGCAGCAACAGCCTTTTGCCCCGATGCAGGTTGTGCTTTTGCAGAATCAGCTGACGAATCTTTAGCTACAGTGCCGGTTTCCGTATTTTCTTTCGAATGGTTACCGCAGGCAGTAAGGAAAATAACGGACACGAAAATTAAAGTACTTAATATTAGTTTGGAAGTTTTCATTAGGGTTATTTTGATTTACTTTTCGAAATGACTTTATTGTAGGCTGTCGCGAGGGCGTCGTTGAGTATTTCTTCGCCAACCTCATCAAGGGCTATATAGGTTGAGCCTTTCAGTCCCCATTTATTGGGAATAGGGTAGATGGCCGACCTGTCGAACGAGGAAAAAACATCCTGGTCAACCGGTGTCAGCATCACCACCGCGAGTCTTACAGCCTCATCCAACGTAGCGAAAATCTTTTTATTTACCCTGAACGATGTTTTATGAAAATGAGACTCCTCGTTTACGCCCGGAAATGCCAGCGCCATCTGCCTGAATGTTTCGGTATCAACCATTCTTATTTGCCTTAACCTCCTCGGTCGCTTCTTTTATTTTACGCCTGATGTCTTCCGGGAAATTGCTCACCATAAACTCGTGGCCGCTGGCCATCCTTATCCAAGAGAACTTATACTCCAGTACCGAAATACCAAAGGTCTCGATTCTTTCGGCATCAACGTTCACGGTATTGGCCACGCCGTTAACGCCTATCTCGCGCAATTCTATCCATTTTGCCATAGCAGGTGTGTGGTTGTGTTGGGGTAGCAAAAATAGATATTTAGGCGGGTTTGTTGCAAGGAGAAACAAAAAATGCCCTTAGAAAACCCAAGGGCATATATCATTTAAGATGAAAGACCACATCTTCCATCTTACGTTTTCCATCTTATATCAAGAAACCGGTCCAATCGGCAAAACAACCTTGCCGTAAACTTCGTTCAACACATTGGCAACACCGGTGTAAATAGCCAGCGCGCCGCACAGAATACCTTCATAACCGGCAATATGGCCTATATCTTCGCTGCCTGTACCATGCTCAGCTGCTAATAAAAAGAACAGGATAACCAACGTACCTAATACCAGTTGTAAGGCACGGCTCAATCTCAAAGTGCCAAAAAACAGGCATAGCGTAAATATCCCCCACATCAACAGGTAAGCCACCATCGATTTTTCGCTCGGTGCAGGCATCCAGCCCCACTTAGGCATCAATACCAGGCCTACCAGCGTGAGCCAGAAAAAACCGTACGAAGTAAAGGCAGTAAGCCCGAAAGTGTTATTCTTTTTAGCTTCGATGATGCCGGCGATAACCTGTGCCAGGCCGCCGTAAAAAAAGCCCATAGCCAATATCATGGGGCTCATTTCGATAATTCCTGCGTTTTTTAAGTTCAATAAAACAGTGGTCATGCCAAAGGCAAGCAACCCAAGCGGGGCGGGGTTCGCGGTGTTCTCTTTAAGCGAGACAATTTTTGTGTCTGTCATAATTTTTTTTAGGTTTGGTTTAATTGGTTATCAATACAATTGTGTTATTGACGCGATTAAAAGTAAATGTTTTTTAAAACAAAAACAACAAAAAGATATTTACCCAACAACAATAAACTCATGCAAAAATTAGTCTTGATTCGCCACGGCGAGAGCGTTTGGAACTTGGAGAACCGCTTTACCGGCTGGACGGACGTCGACCTGAGCCCCGCCGGCTACAGTCAGGCCAAAAGGGCAGGGGAGTTGCTTAAACAGCATGGCTATGATTTCGACATCGCTTTCACCTCGGTATTAAAACGTGCCATCAAAACGCTGCATATAGTTTTGGAAGAGGTGAACGGATTGTGGATACCCGAAGAAAAATCGTGGCGGTTGAACGAACGCTTTTACGGCGCCTTGCAGGGGTTGAACAAAGACGAGACCGCCAAAAAATACGGTGCGGAACAGGTACAAAAATGGCGCCGCGACCCAAACGAACATCCGCCTGCCCTCACAAAAGACGATGACCGTTACCCCGGCCACGACTCGCGCTACCATAACCTCAGCGAAAGCGAACTGCCCCTCACCGAAAACCTGGGCGAAACCATTAACCGGGTATTGCCTTTTTGGAACGATGCCGTTGTTCCCCAGCTGCGCGATAACAAAAAAGTCATCATCAGCGCTCACGGTAACAGTTTACGCGCATTGGTGAAATACCTCGACAAGCTAAGCGATGCCGAAGTAACCGCTTTGGAAATACCCACCGGTGTGCCGCTGGTTTATGAGTTGGATGAAGAGTTAAATAGTTTGCGGCATTATTACCTCACCTAAAATTAAATTTTGTCATTGCGAGCGCGAGCGTGGCAATCCCTGAGACGGGGAACCGACATGCACAGTTTGCCACCTTTCTCAGTGATTGCTTCGTTCCTCGCAATGATAAAAAACTAAACAAAAAGCCCGGCATAACCGGGCTTTTGTTTGATATATATCAGACCTCTGATTTCAGACATCCGACTTCTTTAAAACTTACCAAATCTTTATTCTGTCAGTAGGTGCTTTGTACATCTTATCGCCGGGTTTAACATTGAAGGCATCATACCAGGCATCAATATTAACCACAGTGCCATCGGTGCGGTATTTGCCGGGCGAGTGCGGGTCGGTAGTTAACTGCTGAGCCAAAGCCTCAGGACGCATCGTACCCCGCCAAACCTGCGCGAATGACAGGAAGAAGCGCTGGTCGCCGGTAAAGCCATCAATCTTAGGGTTGGTTTGGCCTTCTTTGGTTTTCTTGTAAGCCTCATAGGCTACGTTAATGCCACCAAGGTCGGCAAGGTTTTCACCTAAGGTCAGCTTGCCTTTAATGTGCATGGTGTCAACCGGGTTAAAGCCGTTAAATTCGTCCACCACTTTTTGGGTGCGGTTTTTAAATTCATCGTTATCCGCTTTTGTCCACCAGTTGCGCAATGTTCCGTCGCCGTCATACTGGCTGCCCTGGTCGTCAAAACCGTGGGTCATTTCGTGGCCTATCACCACACCAATACCGCCATAGTTAACGGCATCATCGGCACCAAAATCAAAGAAAGGGAACTGCAATATACCCGCCGGGAAAACAATTTCGTTACCGGTTGGGCTGTAGTATGCGTTAACGGTTGGCGGTGTCATGCCCCAACGGGTTTTGTCAACCGGTTTGCCTAATTGGCTAACACTGTAGTTGTAGCGCCAAACAGCAATGCGTTTTAGGTTGCCCGCATAGTCGTTACGGTCAATTTCTACGCCATCGTAATTTTGCCATTTGTCGGGGTAGCCAATTTTAACAGTAAAGGCAGCTAATTTTTTAAGCGCTTTATCTTTAGTTTCCTGGCTCATCCAGTCAACACGTTTAATACGGTCGCCCAGTGTAGCTTTCAGGTTGTTTACCAGGTTTACCATGTACTGTTTAGCGGCAGGGGTAAAATATTTTTCAACATACAATTGCCCCAATAACTCGCCCAAGCTGCCATCAACCTGGCTGCTCATGCGCTCGATGCGTGGCGTTTGCACCTTTTGGCCCGATAATACACTGCTGTAAGCAAAGTTGGCCTTCACAAAATCAGAACTTAACGAGCCTGCCGAACCCTTTAAAATTTCCCATTTAAGGTAAACTTTCCAATCATCAACAGGTGTCGATGTTAACATGGCATCGGCTACCTTAAAGAAAGCAGGCTGAGCTACGATCACGGTATCCTGGCCAGGCATTTTTAATGCAGGCAGCAATACGGTCCAATTTAAGTTAGGGGTAGTCTTACTAAAATCGGCAACCGAAAACTTGTTGTAGCTGGCATTAGGGTCGCGCATGGCTATGCGGCTTTTTTGCGCGGTGGCCAATGCTTTTTCTATGATGTAGACTGTATTGGCGTTTTTTTCTGCCTCTTCAGCACTCGACCCTGTCAAAGTAAACAGCGTAACCATATATTTATGATAAGCGGCCTGTATCTTCAAGGTGCGGGCATCGTCTTTCAAATAATAATCGCGGTCGGGCATAGTCGTACCACCTTGCCTAAACTCCACAATGTTTTTGGTAGGATGTTTTGAATCCTGGCCAACGCCAACGCCAAACAAGGCACCACCGCGGGCATTGACGCGTTCAAATACCATTTCGTCTATTACTTGCGGTAACGAGGCTATTTTGTTGATGCGCACCAAATCAGCTTTTATCGGATTATATCCTGCCTTTTCTATAGCAACACTGTCCATCCCGCTGGCAAATAAATCACCAACACGTTGCTTTAAGCTACCTTTAGGCAAACCTGGGGTAGTACTGACCTCTTTCAGCAAGCTGATGAGGTTTTTGTTGTTTTCATCGCGCAGGATGATAAAACTTCCCCAACTTGTTTTATCGCCGGGGATAGGGTTGTTTTTGGTCCATGTACCGTTGGCATATTCAAAGAAGTCATCCCCCGGTTTTACCGACAGGTCCATATTGGCTGGGTCAATATACTTTTTTGGTGGGGGATTGGTTGACTTAGGTTTGATTTTACCACCTCCATTGGCAGCAAAAACATTGGCCGACAAGCAAACCGCGCCTGCCAGCATTAAACTGGTGAACTTTATTTTCATGTGTTTTAGTTAATGAGTTCTTGAAATTACAAATGGCAAAGTGTTTTTGCAACCGGTTATAAGCTATAACCTAAAATAAATAAACCCGGTGAAAACTACGGTTTGCGCGTTTTTTGATATAAAACCTTAAAAAATAACTTTAAATACAGTTTTTGGGTCATTTGATAATACCAACGGCCATAATTATTAGGTGTAACAAATACGTTGCAATGTTGAATTTAAAAGAAACTACCCGACAGCTGTTGGTTAACCCTACGTAAACAAGATCTTCGACAAACCAAATTCGAAATCGAAAATCCGAAATCCGAAATCACAAAAAATCCCTATTTTTGCGGCATATGAGTATTTCTAAAACATATCAGCCCAAACAAGCCGAAGATAAATGGTACAGTTACTGGATGGAACAAGGTTTTTTCCGTTCGGTGCCCGATGAGCGCGAGCCTTATACCATTGTGATGCCGCCCCCAAACGTTACCGGCGTGCTGCACATGGGCCATATGCTGAACAATACCATACAGGATGTGCTGATACGCCGCGCCCGTATGCAAGGCAAAAATGCCTGCTGGGTACCCGGTACCGACCATGCCTCGATAGCCACCGAAGCCAAAGTGGTTGCCATGCTCAAAGAAAAAGGCATCAATAAAAAAGATCTAACCCGCGAAGAGTTTTTAAGCTACGCCTGGGAGTGGAAGGAAAAATACGGCGGAATTATACTGGAACAGTTAAAAAAGCTCGGCGCATCCTGCGATTGGGAGCGTACCCGCTTTACCATGGAACCCGACCTGAGCGAGGCCGTAATTGATACTTTTATCCACCTGTACAAAAAAGGACTGATATACCGCGGCGTGCGCATGGTAAACTGGGACCCGCAGGGGAAGACCGCCGTAAGCGATGAGGAGGTGATCCGTAGAGAGGTTAATCAAAAACTTTATTATATTAATTACAAAATAGTTGGAGTTGAAGGACATCTGACCATCGCAACCACTAGGCCCGAAACCATCATGGCCGATGCAGCAATATGCATCAACCCTAATGATGAGCGTTATTTTCATTTACATGGGAAGAAGGTTTTGATTCCGCTGATAAACCGGGAAATACCGGTGATACTGGACGAATACGTGACCATGGACTTTGGTACCGGCTGTTTAAAAGTTACCCCGGCGCACGATTTAAATGATTACGAGTTGGGTATAAAACATAACCTGCCCGTTATTGATATTTTGAATGATGACGGTACGCTGAACGAAAAGGCAGTCATCCTTATCGGAGAGGACCGCTTTGCCGCCCGTAAAAAAATAGCTGTGATGTTAGAAGAAGCCGGCGCTTTGGAGAAAGTCGAAGACTATAAATCGCAAATTGGCTTTTCAGAACGTACCAACGCTGTTATTGAGCCGAAGCTGTCCATGCAGTGGTTTTGTAAGATGGATGAAATGGCCAAACCCGCGCTCGACTATGTGCTGAACGGCGATATCAAACTCATCCCCGAAAAGTTTACCAATACCTACAAGTATTGGATGGAGAATGTAAAAGACTGGTGCATCAGCCGCCAGTTATGGTGGGGACAGCAAATACCGGCATGGTATTTACCAAATAGACAGTATGTGGTTGCGAAGACGGTTGAAGAAGCACTTGAAGAGGCTAAAAGCTTAAAGCTAAAAGCCGAAAGCGCCAATACTATGAACTATGAACTATTAACTATTAACGATCTTAAACAAGAAGAAGACGTTGTAGATACCTGGTTCTCGTCATGGCTGTGGCCGATATCAGTGTTCGATGGTTTTAAAAACCCGGATAATGCGGATATCAACTACTATTACCCCACCAACGACCTCATCACAGCGCCCGAAATCTTATTTTTCTGGGTAGCGAGGATGATTATGGCGGGGCACGAGTTTAGGGGAGCTTTGCCTTTTAAAAATGTGTACCTCACCGGTATCGTTCGCGATAAGCTGGGGCGTAAAATGTCGAAATCGCTGGGTAACTCGCCGGATGCGTTGGAACTGATCGAAAAATACGGTGCCGATGGTGTAAGGTATGGTATGTTGAAATCATCGCCTGCCGGTAACGACCTGATGTTTGATGAAGACCATTGCAAACAAGGCAGCGCCTTTGTCAATAAAATATGGAACGCGTTCAACCTCATTAAAGGTTGGGAAATTGATGAAAGCCTGAGCAGCATCAACAAAGTTTCAATCGATTGGTTTAGCGGTCGGTTTAACCAGGTATTGATTGATATTGATGGGCAGTTTAAACAGTACCGCCTTTCAGAAGCGCTGATGTCGGTATACAAGTTGGTGTTCGACGATTATTGCTCATGGTACCTCGAGATGGTAAAACCACCATACCAGCCGTTCGTAGAGAAGCAAAAAATCGATAAAGAAAGCTATTTGGCTACTTTGGCATTTTTTGAAAACCTGCTTCGGGTACTGCATCCTTTTGTTCCTTTTATTACCGAAGAACTGTGGCATGATGATTTGTTTGGCCCCCGTGCCGAAAAAGATTGCTGCATTGTTGCCAATTTGCCTGCCATTGGGGAAATTGATACCCAGCTGTTAACAGCCGTTGAAAATGTAAAGCAACTGGTTACCGAGGTACGTAACGTGCGCAACAGCAAGCAAATATCGCCCAAAGACAAACTGCCGCTAGCCATAAAAACCAATTCGGGTATTGATTACCCCTTGTTTGAGGCTATTATTACCAAGCTGGCCAATTTAGAGGCTGTAGAATACACTGGCGTTAAAATAAACGGCGCAAATGCCTTTTTGGTAGGTACTGATGAGTTTTTTATCGCTTTGGCTGACAATATTGATGTTGATGCCGAGCGCGAAAGGCTACTTGCAGAACTGGAATACCTCCAAGGTTTCTTAAAGTCGGTTAACGCCAAACTGCAAAACGAACGTTTTGTGCAAAATGCCAAACCCGAGATTGTTGAAAACGAACAAAAGAAAAAAGCCGACGCCGAAACCAAAATAGCCATCATCGAAGATAGCCTGTCTGCTTTGGCAAAGTAATTGTAATTCTATCTGTCACCATAATTTTTCTGTGCAAAATATTTGCATTGACAAATTATGGATTTTGACTATCTTTAGCTACTATATAATTTTAATTATCAATTGATTAATGAGCAACCGCGTAGGTTTTTTTAACTTATCAATAAACAACATCCTGTCCGATGATCTATCGATTATAGATCAGGCAAGGATACGTTTGGTTTATTATGGTTTGTTGCTTGCCATGATGGGTATATTGGTTATTTTACCCAATGCTTTTACCCAACATGATGATATACAATTGGTAAGCGCTTATTTCTTGTTGGGGGCGTTTGCCATCCTGTTTAAATACTTTACCTATAAGCCCGATTTTGTTTTTGTATCACATGCATTGCTCATCATTGGTACATTTTTCGAGTTGTTTAGCGTGTTCGTTACCTTTCAAAGTATCAACATCATCATTATACAACTAATCATCCTGATTATATTGTTCACGTTTTACATGCTGGGTACCAAATGGGGTACCATTTACTCGCTGGCCAATTTATTGCCGGTATTGGGCTACCTCATCTACAGCGATTTTAACAATACCTTACTCAGCATAAAACCCGAAAAAATAGATGGTTATACCATGATTGTTGGGTTGTTTTTTAATTTCATCCTCATCATGTTTATCCAGGGGCACTTTTATGCGGCCTTTGTTAAAAATATAAAAGAGCTGAAAGACCTGGCCGATTCGGAAAAACAACTGAACGAAAAGCTGGAAGTGGCCATGGTGAAATCCGAAAAATCATCGCAGGTACAGTCCGACTTTTTGTCGACTATGTCGCACGAGATACGGACACCGCTTAACGCCGTTATCGGGATGAGTAATTTGCTCATGATGGAAAGCCCGCGCCCCGACCAGAAAGAGAATTTAGAGATATTGCGCTTTTCGGCAGGCAACCTGCTCACGCTTATTAACGATGTGCTCGACTTTAACAAAATCGAATCGGGCAAAATTGCTTTCGAAAATATCAAGTTTAACCTGAGCGAACTGATGAACAACATTTGCGGCGGGCAGATGATGAAAGCCAGCGAAAAAGGATTGAACTTTCAACTGCATGTGGACGATTTTTTTAAATCGCGCTACGTTATTGGTGATCCAACCCGCTTATCGCAAATATTGTTTAACCTGGTAAGCAATGCCATTAAATTCACCACTAAAGGTGGCGTAAAAGTTAATGTTACCTGTGCGCAAGACAGATTGAACGAAGTAGTGGTCAGGTTTTCGATAAAAGATACAGGTATTGGTATTTCTGACGAAAAGGTAAATGCTATTTTTGAACCCTTCACACAGGAATCCATTACTACTACACGTCAGTTCGGCGGCACGGGTTTGGGCTTGGCCATTGTAAAACGCCTGCTCGAATTGCAAGGGGTAAATATTAGTTTAGTTAGCGAGGTAGGTGCCGGCTCAGAATTTTATTTCCTGATGACGCTACCTGTTTCATCAGAAGTGATTGTTACCGAAGAACCGGCCGCCAGAGTATTGGTTACCAATATGGACCGCAGCGATTACCGCTTGGCCAATATCCAGGTGCTAATTGCCGAGGATAACCCGGTGAATGTGATGCTGATGAAAAAGCTGTTCTCTAAATGGGGCATCACACCGGTTATAGCTGAGAATGGTGAACGTGCCATCGAACTTTTCCAGTATGGGAACTTCGATATCATCCTGATGGACCTTCAAATGCCGGTGATGGATGGTTTCCAGGCATCAAAAATTATCCGCAAAATGCCCGATCCGCGCAAAGCAAACGTACCGATTATCGCGTTGACAGCTTCTGCCTTGTTTGATATCAAAGACCGTGTTTATGAAGCCGGCATTAACGACTATGTTTCGAAACCGTTTAAACCGAACGAGTTGGTAGAGAAAATGATGACTTTGGTTACCCCTCAGGAAGCTTGATTGCTTGTGTAAGGCTCCAATTCAGGTATAAAATCGAAGCGCTCATTATCAAAATCGATTTTACAGTAATAGTGTTCCAGACCGTTGGTAACAGCTAACAACGGAACCCGGTGCACCCAGTTGTAGCGCGCTACCTGATCGAATACTTGTTGAGTTATTTTTACGGATGGAGCTTTGCACTCCACCAGTAAAATCTTTTCGCCTTTGTTGTTGAACAGTACGATGTCGGTTCGTTTTGGCTGCCCGTTCAGCTTTAGGCCTCCTTCCAGCTTTATTAACGACCGGGGGTAGTTCTTTTCCTTTATCAAATACTGTATAAAATGCTGGCGCACCCATTCTTCTGGCGTTAATAATATTTCTTTCTTGCGTATCTCATCAAATAAAAACAGCTGCCCATCGCGTTCCGTCAATTTAAAAGGGTGGGGAGGAAGATTTAACGGTTGTAGCATTTTAAGGAGTTGAAAGCCAAAAGTAAAGAATCAAAATAAGATATGGTTTAGATAAGCAAAATGTTAGGAATAAATCGAACATGCCGATAACTTTTGAGTTTTGAATTTTTACTTTTGACTTCATATGACAGCCCACGAAATATTAGCCGACCTGAGGAACCGTAAGTACAAACCATTGTACCTGCTTCACGGTGAAGAGCCATATTTTATTGATATTGTGAGCAACTATATCGAGCACAGTCTGCTAAGCGAGGCCGAGAAGGGCTTTAATCAAACGGTTGTGTATGGTAAGGATACCGACATAATGACCGTTTTAAACGCCGCCAAACGCTACCCTATGATGGCCGATTATCAGGTAGTACTTGTAAAGGAAGCGCAGGATATGAAATGGGGCAAAGAAGACGGCGACGGCAAAACTATCGACCCTTTGTTAAGTTACCTGGAGAAACCGCTGCCGAGCACTATATTGGTTTTCTGTTACAAATACGCCAAGTTCGACAAAAGAAAGAAAACCTATAAAGCCATTGATAAAAACGGATTGGTGTTCGAGTCTGTAAGCTTGGCCGATTATAAGGTAGCGGCATGGATAGAAGCTTTTGTAAAGGAAAAGAAATACCGCATTGGCGCTCAGGCAGCAGCTTTGCTGGGTGAGTATTTGGGTAACGACTTGTCAAAAATCGCCAATGAGATGGAAAAACTGATGCTGAACGTTAGCGCTGGTCAGGAAATTACTTCGAAAGAGATACAGGACAATATCGGTATCAGTAAAGAATATAACGTGTTCGAGCTGCAAACCGCCCTTGCACGTAGGGATGTAGTAAAGGTTAACCGCATCATCAATTATTTTGATGCCAATCAAAAAGCTAACCCACTGGTTTTGGTTTTTGGTAACCTGTACAGCTATTTCAGCAAGGTACTGCGATACCATTACGCACCTGATAAATCGCCTAACAGTATAGCCCGGGAATTAGGTATCAGTCCATATTTCGTTAGAGATTATGAGCAGGCAGCCCGTACCTTTAACTATGGCAAAACCATGCAGGTCATCGGCTTGTTGCGTGAGTATGATGTGAAGATAAAGGGTGTTGATAGCAATGCCGATAACGGTGAGCTGATGAAGGAGATGATGTTCAAGATATTGCATTAGTTGTTGTCAGACAAAGAAGCCGGCTTTCGGCTTGTCCGGTAAAGAGGGGTATTGTGAATTATACGACCAATTTTTAATTGTAAAATTATGTTAAATTCCAAAGCAATATTAGCAACCCCCGTTTGTAAATTATATATTTAACTCCAATAAAAACCGAACGGAGAAACTTGATGGAGACACGGAAAATTATATTAATTATAGCATTAATAATCGGCAGTGTGCACTTACCTGCCTTGGCCCAAAGGGATACAATTAGCTTGAATACCCTCATTAGCAAAACTGCTAAGCGCACCAATAGTTACCCCTTCGAGAAAGTTTACATACACTTCGACAAACCTTACTACGCCTTAGGCGATACCGTTTGGTTTAAAGTTTACCTCACCATGTTTGGGCATCAACCATCGGCATTGAGCAAAATAGTATATGTCGAGATGATCAACAGCACCGATTCGCTCGTATCGAGTTTAAGGTTACAGGTGATGAATGGGGTTGCTACGGGCGATATACCGTTATCACAATATACGCTTAAAAAAGGTAATTACCGCCTTAGGGCCTATACCAACTGGATGCGCAATTTTGATGGCGATTACTTTTTTAACAAAAACATAACCGTTGGCGATGCCATCAATAATGAATTGGTTACCACAACCTCGTTTACCTCGTCCGAAAAGAACAACCTGACGAAAGTAAATGCCCGTATTGTGTATAAAGACGGCGACGGTATGCCATACAGCTACAAAAAAGTAAGCTGGCAGGTTGAAACCGACAACGATAAGCCGTTAAAAGGCAAAGGTATGACCGACAACAATGGCATACTGAGCATCAGTCTTGAGGGCAGCAAAGATTTGGCGCTTACATCCCGCGACCTGGTAACCACACTTGACCGCGGTACGAAGAAGCCAATTGCCAGTACCTTCCATTTAAAATATGCCGAGCCGAATATTGATGTCCAGTTTTTCCCCGAAGGGGGTGAACTCATCAGCGGAGTGCGGTCGCGCGTAGCTTTTAAAGCTATAAAAGCCGATGGGTTGGGAGTTGACGTGAAAGGTAGTATAGTGGACAATGAAGGGAAAACAGTTATCGACCTTCAAACAAAGCACCTGGGAATGGGAGTCTTTTTCCTGGTCCCCGAAGATGGTAAAAGTTACAAAGCAAATATCGTCTACCCTGATGGAACTACGCATGCCTATGATTTGCCGCGTGTACAGCTAAGTGGCATCAACCTTGCTATCAACAATGTCGAATCCGATAACCTTAGTATAAAGTTAGCGGCCAATCCATTGTTCTTTCAGCGCTATCAAAACCAAAAATTCTACATAGTAGGGCAAAGCGGCGGCATCATCTATTATGCTGCGCAAAGCACGCTACTTAGCCCTGTTTATTCGGCTTTGATAGCTAAGAATAAATTCCCAACCGGGTTGATACAATTTACATTGTTTACCGACAAAGGCGACCCGATATCCGAAAGGGTAACATTTATACAGCGTAACGACGATGGACTTAAACTTACATTAAGCACCGCAAAACCAACATTTGGTACAAGGGAGAAAGTGAAGTTGGATATTTTGGCCAAAGCCAATAACCTGCCATCCGAAGCAAATCTTTCGGTAGCAGTTATCGATGAGTCGAAAGTTCCTTTTGATGAAAATGCAGAAACCACAATTTTAACAAGTTTATTGCTCAATTCTGAGCTGAAGGGTTACATCGAAAAGCCTAACTATTATTTTAACCATGTTACTCCGGAGACCATTGCCGATTTGGATGTTCTGATGCTCACGCAAGGTTACCGCAGGTTTTCCTACCGGGATATTGTACGCGATAAAGCCCCTTCAATATTCTTTTTGCCAGAACAGAGTATTGAAATTACCGGTACACTGCGAAATCAAACAGGGATGCCAATAAATAGAGGATCGATAAGTTTGACCATACCTGATAGGAATTACTCCGTCAGAACATCTACAAATGCCGATGGCGTTTTTAAATTTTCGAAGTTGTTATTGATCGATTCGTCGAAAATAACGCTGAATGCACGCGACAATGTAAATAACAACAGCCTGATGATCATGCTCGATTATCCGCGCCCGCAAGGCTTAACAAAAAACAATAATGCGCCGGATGAGGTAGCAAACATCGACAGTGTTTTAAATACGTATTTAACCAATAGCAAAAAACAGTTCAATAACTCGCACACCCTAAAAGAGGTGGAAATTAAAGATAAGCCGCCTGTTCACAAAGTAACCCATGCCGATTTTCCGGCACTATCGGGCTTGAATATGATGGCCGACCACGAAGTGCCGGGCGAACGTTTTAAAGATTGCGGTACTTTTGCATTATGTGCCGAAACGATGTTGTTTGGATTGACCTACAACGACAATAATTTTTACATCACCCGCGACTATAACAACAATAAAAAGATACCGGTACAAATATATGTTAATGGTTTCCCGGTCGATTATAGTTACCTGAATACCATAAACTCTAACGAAGTAGAATCGGTCGAGATATTTAATAACGATGGCCTGAGTGGGATAAACCGCATGAGCAATACAAATGGTGTTTTGGTTATCAATATGCGAAAAGCACCGGTGGGACACAAAATTACCGCTGATGAACTGAAGACGCTTTTTCCACCAAAATATCTCCTTTCGTTCACCCCGCAAGGGTTTTCCATGGGTAGGGTGTTTTATTCGCCTAAATATGACGTGCCCCGTTATGTGCAAAATGCCAATGATTTAAGAACTACTATTTATTGGAACCCGATAGTAAATACCGACAAAACAGGCGCAGCTTCCCTTGAGTTTTACAACGCTGATGGAAAAGGTACTTACAAGGCCGTTGTTGAAGGTATTGATGCTGATGGTAACATCGGGCGTTTTGTTTACCGATATAAAGTTCAGTAAAGGGCCAAAACAAGAAAAGCCCGATGGGTTTCAATCAGGCTTTTCTTGATAGTACGCATTTCTATTGCCCTCTTCCAACTTTAAAACTTATAAGCAATACCTATTTGGAAAACCTGATTGGTATATTGAGGGTTATAATAGGCATTATATGCACTTGTGGTTTGAAGGTCTACGGTATATCGCCCGCGCAATTCAAGGTTTCTGTTCAGGTCAAAACTCAACCCAAAAACGCCATCAAGCAGGGTTGTGCTGTAGCCCACACTGTCTTGGTTGTATTGTTGCTGTAAACCTATAGGAAATGTTGGCGAAAAAGTGTTTTGAGTTGAAGTCAAAAAAGATATTTGAGGCCCCACCACCATATTGAAGTTTTTAGCAAGCCTCATTTTCAACAACAAAGGCCAGTCGATAAAATTGCTGGTTTGGGTAAACTGCCCGTTAATGGTATTGGCCGAGTAACCTTTTACCGAATACATCAATTCAGTTTCCAGCATAAAGGGGTAACTGATCGGGATATCGAGACTTACACCCGCATGATATCCTGTTTTAATGTTGGTGCTGAATGTTGGATCGTAGGGATCGAAAACATTCGCCAGGTTTACACCACCCACAAAGCCAAATTTTAACCGGTAGTAATCTTTATCTATAACTCGTGCTTGTTGTTGGCGGCGTGGTCCGTAACGCCGGGGCCTGTAAAAACCCTGTGCTTTAACGGAGCCTGCAATGGCTATCAGGCATATTGCAAATAAAATGATCTTTTTCATGTTGGTATCTGGTTTTTATTATAACGGTATAGATAACTTAAATGGCATAAGGTTTATTGTGTAAATAATTTAATACAGTCCCAAAAGAAATTTTCTGCCGGGCATTATTAAATAATGTGACCAACGTTCAAATAAAAGGCAACCATTGTTGCTTAATTTTGTCTTACTATAAATAAAACACCATGGCCGATTTATATACTACCCAGCAAACGGCACGCAGACAGCTGTACGCATTGCTTACCGGTGGCAACGTTCATGCCACCATTGAAGAAGCGGTATTCGGGCTCACTTTGAGACAGGTAGGGCTAAAACCCGAAAAGGTACCCTATAGTATCTTTCAACTGCTCGACCACATCCGCATAGTGCAGTGGGACATATTGAAGATTTGCACCAACCCCGAGCATACATCGCCTAAATGGCCGGAGGGGTTTTGGCACAAACGCGCCGCGCCAAAGGATGAAGAAGAGTGGCTGGAATGCATCGACCAGCTTTATACCGACAGACAAAAATTCCTCAATTTGATTATGGACGAAGACCAGGATCTTTTTGATTCTTTTGAAAACGAAGAAGATCAAACCCTGTTCAAAAATGCCTTATGGCTGGCCGATCATACCAGTTACCATATCGGTCAAATTATACTCGTGAGGCGGTTATTAAATGCTTGGTCTTAACGTAGGCATCAATGGAGCTTTAAGGTTTTGATAAAGTCGACGATATCGGGCACCAGCTCGGGTGCTAAAGGCAATTCGGGTTTGTTGTAAGTCGCAATATTTTGCTCCCTATCGGCAGGGGCAATTTTTAAGATGTGGTTCATCCCTTCAATAATTTTTAAGGTGGCATCTGTTTTGCCCTTTTTTAGCAAGTCGGCATCGGTAACACTAACTTGTAGGTCGGTGGTTCCCTGTATAATCAGGATGGGTAGTTTTATCTTATGGATGATTCTTGCCGGATCATAAAACAACCACGACATTAAATAGGGCTGTACACTTGGCCTTGCCAGAGCGTACAACGCCGGATCAACCTTTGGTACTGTTTTCCCTTTACGCAAACTGTCTACAATCGTCTTAAATTCGGCTGCTACTGATGGTGGTTGCGCCTTCATCTGCTCTGCCAATACCACATCGCCCGGCCTGCCGGCACCTGCAACCGATATAAATCCGCCCACGTTTTCAATTGCACCATAAGCAGCTATCATGCCAATCAGCGAACCTTCGCTATGGCCCAACACAATCACTTTCGAAAACCTGCCATCATCGGTTAGCAGTGCTATTAACGCACCGGCATCGTCGCTAAAATCGGTCAGTTTCGTATCTATCTCTTTTTGTGATGACGTGCTTTGGCCAATGCCGCGTTTATCGTAGCGTAGCGACGCTATACCCGCCTTGCCCAAGCCTTCGGCTAAGTACTTAAAGGCATCGGTTTTTAAGCCGATAGTACTGTTGCAGTTCCTGTCGGTAGGGCCCGAGCCGGCTATGATCAAAACCACCGGTATTTTCCCGGCAGCATTTTTGGGCATCGTTAACGTTCCCGATAAAGTACCACCCAATGTTTTAAGGCTTACAGGCGATTCGGTAAGCAATGGATTGTTTATTGGCGATGAAGATGAAACCTGTGCAGGGCTTGTGGCACCGGCATCGGTAGTCTTCTCAGGCTTGTACTCGTTAAAATAAAGGCCGTCAATTTGGTGCGAATCATTTAACGAGATGTTGATGAGCAAGCTCATCTTTTCGTAATCGGCCTTATAAATACCCGCGGTCGAATAGTATTTGGTAAAAGTAGTTTGCTTTAGTGTACCTAACTGTCCATGCATTTGAGTAAAAAGCTCGGTCGTTTTGTCTAAGGGCAAACCTGTTTTAACAGCGGGTGCAAACATCGCGAACAAGCTATCGGGCTGGTTGGCATTGTAGTACTTTTTAAATTTACTTATCGCCGTCGCATAAGCAGGTGTTTCTGTTTGTGCAACACCGGTCGAAACGGTAAAGATAAGTGCTATAATCAGTATGTATTTCATCGAGGGTTTTCTTGGTTTTTAATCTTTGCCTTATCTTTAAACAAGATTATCGGCTTGCTAAATTAGTGTTTTAATCGGCCTTACTCAAATTCGTAAAAAAAGAACCATTTTTTGTACTGCCCTTTAAACCTATTGTGCTTGTTTAGTCTAATGCATTAATCAAAATAACAACCAATCACCATTATGCGAAAATTTATTTTAATGCTGTTTATCGTAGCCGGGTTTGCAACATTTGCAAAAGCTCAGGATACCTCAAAAGTTAAAAAAACCACATCCGACCCCGCCGCAAAAGAAGCCCGCGGCCTCCAAAAAAAGTTAAACCTTACCGACGACCAAACCAAACAAATAACCGCCATTATAGCCGACAGGAATGGCCGTGTAGAAGATTTGAAGGCGCCCGGTAATGCAAACAGAGCTCAAATAGACCAGGTTAGGGCCGATGCCAATATCCAAATAGACGTTTTGCTTACCCCCGATCAGAAAAAGATATTCGACCAAATGATAGCTGACCAAAAAGCAAGAACGACCACTCAGAAGTTTCTGATACCCACAACAGGTAAAAAAGGCTTTTAATTTTTAAGTGTAAATAGTTTTAAAAGGCAATAAGCATCGCGCTTATTGCCTTTTTTATTTAATTTATCTTATCCATTTCTGCTTTTACAAATTGGGCCAGTTCTTTTACATAAGCCGCGCTGAAGTCGAATTTGATGCCGGCTGTTTCGTATATCTCGCCAATGGTTTTAGTATAGCCCAACTTTAGGGCGGCAAGGTATTGCTCAAGCCCCTTTTCGGGATTTTCTTTATAGTTTTTCCATACTGCTATGGCACCTAACTGGGCCATACCATACTCGATGTAGTAAAACGGTATCTCAAAAACATGAAGCTGCTTTTGCCACAGGTTTTGTTTGGCTTCGGTATGCTCGCTCCAGTCAACAAAGTTGGCACCAAAACGGTCAAATATTTTTAACCAGGCTTCGGTACGTTCGTCGGTGGTATGGCCGGGGTTGGTATATATCCAATGTTGAAACTGATCGATCACGGCTACCCATGGCAATGTCTTTAACACATCCAGCAACTGGTCTTTTTTGGCACGTTTCAATTCGGCTTCATCCTTAAAATAAACATCCCAGTTATCCATCGACATCAGCTCCATCGACATTGATGCCAGCTCAGCTACTTCGCTTGGGCAATGCTTAAAGTCGTTCAGTTCCAGGTCGGCTGTTAAAAAGGTGTGTACCGCGTGCCCGCCTTCGTGCACCATAGTGGTCAGGTCGCGCATGCCACCGGCTGAGTTCATGAAGATGAAAGGTGCCCCGGTTTCGGCAAGCGGATAGTTATACCCACCCGGCGCTTTGCCTTTGCGGCTCTCCACGTCAAATAAGCCATTCTCTTTCATTATTTCCAGGCGCTCGCCCAAATAATGACCGATGTTGGTAAAGCATTGTATCGACTTCTCAATCAATTCTTCGCCGGTGTTAAAAGGTTTCAACGCTGGTTTTCCCGATGTGTCTACTTCGGTATCCCAAGGCTTTAAACGGTCGAGGCCCAAAGTCTGTTTGCGTTTTTCAGCCTGCTCGCGCAATATCGGCACAATCTCCTTTTCAATTGCTTCATGAAAATGGTAGCAATCCTGCGGGGTATAGTCAAAACGTCCCAAAGCCTTAAACATATAATCGCGGAAGTTTTCGAAACCGGCATTTATCGCTACCTGGTGGCGCAAACCGCGCAGGTGGTTGTAAAGGTCGTTTAGCTTGTCTTTTTCCTGTAGGCGGCGCGCAGTTATCTTTTCCCAGGTCGCCTGCCTTTTGTTGCGGTCAAGGTCTTTTAAAAATACAGCAGCTTGCTCCAGGGTAAACTCCTTATCGTCCATATGTACGCTCATCGCGCCGGTTATCGATTGGTATTTTTGCTGCTCAACCTGTATCTCGGTAAATATGGGTATGTTTTGTTCCCTGAATATTTCCAAGGCCGTTTTTATGCCACGCAGGTAAATAAAGAACTTCTCGCCATCCAATTTTTCAGCGTAGGGGCTGGCTACAAATTTTTCGTTCAGCTTGTTGTTATAGGGCGCTATCTGTGGTTCAATTTCGGTAGCGAAGTATTGGAATTTTTGCAGCAACTCTTCGCTGGCCGTATCGCAGGTCATGCGGATATAGCGCCAGGCAAAATCCTCTTCCAAAGCTGCCTCCAGTTCGCTGCGGTCCTGCAGCCATTTTTCAAGCTCTTCAACCGAATTGATGGGCCTGTTCAGCAATTCGCTGTAAAAGGGTTCCAGTACTTCCCACTTAATTTCCAGTTCGGCAGGTATATATTTTCTTTGTTTTTTGTGGATCATGGTATCAATATGCTGATGGGCAAATATGGGTATTTATGGGTGTTTTTTATAAGATGATTTCACCGATTATTTTTGATTTCACCGATTTAGGTCTCTAAGTGGGGGGGGGGGTAAAAATGAGTATTTTATGTACTTGATTTCCGTACGCTTTTGCTTTCACTATGGGTAATTATGGGTGTTTTGAAATTTTAATTTCGAATTTCGGATGTTCAATTTCGAATTTTACATCTTCCGTTTTCCATTTTACATCTTCCATGGTTATGGGTATTTATGGGTAATTTCAAGAATTTTTTCTTGAGTCTCGATTCTCAGCTCTTGATTCTAATCCCTCACTTCGGCAATTCAGCCAACGTTTCCATCTTGCCATCGTTTCTTACCACATGCCATTTGTTATCGGCATTAAAGTAAACTTCATTCGTATGGGTATCAAACAGCATAACGCCCGAAGCCTGGTTGATCACCTGGTAACGGCTTTCGGTTTGGTGTTGATACATAGCAAACAAAATGGCAACCAGCGCCATGCCTATCAGCAGGTACAATACTTTAAATACATTATCAGCCATTGGTATATAGGTTTAATTTAATAGGGGTTTCAGGTCTTCTTTAATAGTCATGTCAATAGCGTCTTTCACCTTATGTTTCAACAATGCCAAGTCTATAACCTCGCTCATTTTGGTAACATAATGAAACTGCATATCCTTGATATAATCCCCTTTTATTTCGAGGATGTCCTTCTCGTTCGATTTGCACAGGATGATTTCTTTGATATTGGCGCGTTTTGCCGCCAGTATCTTTTCCTTAATTCCGCCAACAGGCAATACCTTACCGCGCAGGGTAATTTCGCCGGTCATGGCCAAATTTGCTTTTACCTTACGTTGCGTAAATGCCGAGGTTAATGCTGTCAGCATCGTAATACCTGCCGATGGCCCGTCCTTAGGCGTCGCGCCCGCTGGTACATGTATATGGATGTCCCATTGTTCAAACAATTTCTGGTCAATACCAAATTGTGCAGCATGCGCCCGCAAGTAGGCGAGGGCTATGGTTGCCGATTCCTTCATCACATCACCCAGGCTACCGGTCAAAGTCAACCTGCCTTTACCGGGACTCAAACTGGCTTCTATAAATAAAATATCGCCGCCTACCTGTGTCCAGGCCAGGCCTGTTACCACGCCCGCAACTTCGTTGTTTTCGTATTGGTCCTTGTCAAATATCGGGGCTCCTAAAATGCGTTCCACATCTTCTTTAGTGATGGCCGGGTTGTACGGTTCTTCCATCGCGATGCTTTTGGCTACGCCGCGTACCAGCGAGCCTATCTTTTTCTCCAACGCCCGCACGCCCGACTCGCGGGTATAATCTTCCACCAGCTTTTCGAGTATATTGTTCTTAAGGGTAACATCTTTTATTTTTAAGCCATGCGCTTCGCGCTGTTTGGGCACCAGGTGTTGTTTGGCAATCTCTATTTTCTCTTCAATGGTATAACCTGTTACTTCGATAATTTCGAGCCTGTCTAACAAAGCCGGTTGTATGGTACTCAACGAGTTGGCAGTAGCGATAAACATTACGTTCGATAGGTCGAAATCCATCTCCACGTAGTTATCATAAAAAGTACTGTTTTGTTCAGGGTCCAACACCTCCAGCAAAGCGCTCGATGGGTCGCCCCTAAAATCGTTGCCAATTTTGTCAATCTCGTCCAAAATAAACACGGGGTTTGCCGCCCCCGCCTTTTTTAGCGATTGGATTACCCGCCCCGGCATAGCGCCGATATAAGTTTTACGGTGCCCGCGTATCTCAGCCTCATCGCGTATTCCGCCCAGGCTCATACGCACATATTTACGCCCAAGCGCCTTCGCTATCGATTTTCCCAGCGATGTTTTACCAACCCCCGGAGGGCCAACCAAACACAATATAGGGGCCTTCATATCGCGTTTCAGCTTCAATACAGCCAGATACTCTATTATGCGTTGCTTTACTTTATCTAAACCAAAATGGTCTTTGTCCAATACCTTTTGCCCGCGTTTCAGGTCAAAATTGTCTTTGGTAAACTCGTTCCATGGCAAATCAAGTAGTAACTCTAAATAATTTATCTGTACCGAATAATCAGCCGCCGCAGGATTGGTGCGCGATGCTTTTTCCAGCTCCTTGTTAAAATGTTCACCAACTTCTTTGCTCCATTTCTTTTTAGCGGCTCGCTGGCGCAGGTTCTCAATTTCCAGGTCGGGCGAGTTGCCGCCCAATTCTTCCTGTATGGTTTTTAGCTGCTGGTTCAAAAAGTAATCGCGCTGCTGCTTGTCCAGGTCAACACGTACCTTGCTTTGTATCTGGTTTTTCAGTTCCAGCATTTGCAGCTCGGTGGTCAAATGCTCCAAAACTATTTTGGCGCGGTCGCGCACGTTGTTTATTTCGAGCAAGTGCTGCTTGGCCAACATATCGGCATTCATGTTGCTCGATATGAAATTGATTAAAAATGCCGTACTCTCAATGTTTTTGATGGCGATGCCTGCCTCGCTCGGTATATTCGGCGAAAGCTGTATAATGCTCATCGACATATCTTTAATCGATGATATCAGCGCCTTAAACTCTTTGTCTTGTTTTCCTTTTACCTCTACAAAAGGTTGTATGGTAGCTTTTATATAAGGTTCGCTTTGCACCTCATCCTTCAGGATAAAACGTTTTTTTCCTTGGATGATAACCGTAGTGTTGCCATCGGGCATTTGCAGCATCTTTACAATCAGTGCAATGGTGCCAACATGGTTCAGTTGTTCAAAAGTGGGGTCTTCAATACCCACATCCTGTTGCGAAACCACGCCGATCATGCGGTTGCCTTTATTGGCATCGCGTATCAGCTTTATCGACTTATCCCGGCCCACCGTAATAGGGATAACCACCCCCGGAAATAACACCGTATTGCGTAATGGCAATATTGGCAGTACCTCGGGCAGCTCTTCGTTGTTCATTTCCTCCTCATCTTCCGATGACATCAGGGGGAAAAACTCGGAATCTTCGTTTATAATTGGTAAAGCGCTTCTAAAATCAAAGGGATCAAAACTCATCAAATATCTTTCTATATGTCTGTAATAACGTCAAGTTGTCAGCCTGTTCATGGTAGACAGGTTGTTTTGGGTAAATTATGGTGTATTTACCGTCGGGGTATTAATATTTCAAGAGCTGTGCCAAGCTGGTAAATAAAGGTAATTAAAATTGAGATAATCTTTTAGTTCAATTAAAAATTGCCTGTACGGGGCCAAATTTTGCCGAATAAAATATAATTTCTACCTTCATAAAAACTGATTAATCATTATTTCATGAAAACAAGATCTTATGCCTGGCTGGCTATGCCTTTGGTATTTGCCATAGCCTGCAAAAACAAAACAATTACCGATGTACCCGTGCGCACCGTTTTTTTTGACAAAAGCGGGATGGACACCACCGTTAAACCCGGCGACAATTTCTTTTTGTATGCCAGTGGTAACTGGATTAAAAAAACAGAGATACCCGCTTCTGAGCGCGGCTGGGGTTCGTTTTACACCTTGTACGACGATAACCAGAAAAACCTGCACACCATTTTAGATAATTTGGCCGCCCAAAACAACGAAACAGGCTCCAAAGAACAAAAGGTGGCTGACTACTACACCAGCGGCATGGACACCGTAGCTATCGACAAGTTAGGCTATGAGCCCGTTAAGCCATTGCTGGACAAAATTGCCGCGGTAAAAGACTATAAACAACTCATCGCCTTTTCGGCAGATAGCTTTAAAGATGGCGACGGCTTTTTATTCGGATTTTATGTGCAGCCCGATGATAAGATAAGCACCAAAAACGCTGCTCAGTTTGGCCAGTCCGGTATAACCTTGCCCAACCGTGATTATTACTTTAAAACAGATACGGCAAGCGTAAAAATCCGCGCGGCCTATGTTAAATATATTGCCAAATTACTCACCCTTTCGGGGACAGATGCCGCCACGGCGGCCAAAGATGCCAACGACATTTTAAAATTGGAAACCACCATAGCCGCATCGCATTCAACCCCCGTTGAATTGCGCGACCCGGTAAAAAACTACAATAAATTTGCCGTAACGGACTTTCAGAAACAAATGCCCGATGTGGATGTAAAAGATTTGCTAAGCCGCTTAGGTGCCAAAACCGATACGGTATTGGTTGGCCAACCCAAATACTACCAGGCTTTGGATGGCTTGTTAAAAAGCCAGCCCATCGACCTTTGGAAAACCGACCTCGAGTTTACCGCTTTGAACGGAGCGGCCAACTCCTTGAGCAAACCATTCCGCGATGCCAGTTTTGAGTTTTGGGGCAAAACCCTGAGTGGCCAAAAGGCCGATAAGCCCCGCTGGAAAAAAATGGTCACCAACGTGGATGCCGGCCTTGGCGAATTGCTGGGCCAGGTTTACGTAGAGAAATATTTTACCGCCGATGCTAAAAAACGCATGCTCGACCTGGTGAACAACCTGCAAGCTGTTTACAAACAACGCATCGAGCAAAACAGCTGGATGAGCCCGGAAACCAAAAAACGTGCAGTCGAAAAATTGGCCGCCTTCACCAAAAAAATCGGCTATCCGGATAAGTGGAAAAAATATGACGACGTAACCATCAGCAAGGATGCCTACTACCAAAACCGGCAGTCAATTGCAAAACACGATTATAAAGAAATGATCGATAAACTCTCCAAACCGGTCGATCGTACAGAGTGGGGGATGACACCGCCAACCGTAAATGCTTATTACAACCCGCAATTTAATGAGATAGTTTTCCCGGCGGGGATATTGCAGTTCCCTTTCTTTGACAAGGATGCCGATGATGCCATTAACTATGGCGCCATAGGTGCCGTTATTGGCCACGAAATGACCCATGGTTTTGATGATGAGGGCCGCCAGTACGATAAAGACGGCAACCTGAAAGACTGGTGGACAAAAGACGATGCCGCCAAATTTAAGGCCCGTGCGCAGGTGGTTGTCGATCAGTACAGCAAATACACCGTATTGAACGACCTGCATGTAAACGGCCAACTAACATTAGGCGAAAATTTAGCCGATATAGGTGGTGTGGCCATTGCTTACCAGGCATTTAAAAACACTCCGCAAGGCAAAGGCGACGTTAAGATTGATGGCTTTACGCCAGATCAAAGGTTCTTCCTGTCCTTCGGCCAGGTATGGCGCATTAAAACCCGCGACGAAACTATGCGTATGCGCATCAGCGGCGACCCGCACTCGCCCGAAATGTACCGCGTTAACGGCCCGCTGTTTAACACCGCTGCTTTTTATAAAGCCTTCGACATTAAACCCGGCGATAAACTTTACCGCCCCGAAAGCGAGCGTGTGAACGTTTGGTAATTCACCAATATTAAAAGGTCGTTAGCTGCAAGGTTAACGGCCTTTTTTATAAAAGGATAATTGAATATGAAATTTTAATGAAGTTTGGCATAATAATTTCTTGATAAATGAGTTAATAATTTTGTTACTTTGATTAATCGGTTAAAAAACCTAATGAAGTTTTCATTTATTTTCCCCTTTTTATTGGCCTCTTCAATCGGGGGCGTGCAGGCTCAAAGCGCCTATATCAAATTGGGGCAGCAAGCTTTATTGGAAGGCGATTTTAAATCCGCGGTAACGCAATTGGAAAAAGCCTGCGTGGTCGATTCCACCAACTCAAACGCCCTTTGGATGCTCGGCTACTCTTATTACCACAGCGAAAACTATAAAAAATCCATCGCTACTTATAGCAAGCTTATTGAGATAAAACCTACCGATTGCTCGGCTTATTACTACCGCGCATTGGCCAAAAGCTTTTTGGCAAAGGATGCCCAGGCTACACCGCCCGATAAGGAAAAAAATTGGCTAGGCGCCATTATCGATCTGACAAAAGCTATCTCAATTGAGCCATCCGACCCAAAATTCTATCAAAACCGGGGAATATTTTACCGGGAATACGGCATTTTTAAACTGCAAAAAGCCACGAAATTTTACGACAGGAACCGCGGCATCGAATCGTTAAAAGCATCCGTAGCCGACCTCGATAAAATACTGAGCGAGAACCCCGAACGAAAAGATATCTCGACACTGCTGGATCAGTCAAAAAACCTGTTGGCCACAGCATCGGCCAGGCAGCCTACTTAAACTTCCCGGTTATCTTATAGTCGTTGCGGCCAAGTAGCCTTACTTTTTGGTGCTTTTCTATCACATAAAGGCTATCCGGATAATAAACCAGGCTTTCGGTGGTTTGATAAAGCATATTGTCGGTAACGTTATCCACTTTGATGCCTGTCACTTTGTCTTTTTTGAGCAAAACGGTCAGCTGCCTCGTGTGCAACGTCGAATCCACATTCAAATAGGTAATACCCGTATCGCATTTATAAATTATGTAGCTGTTTTTCCAGGCGGGCTTGTTAATGTCCGATTCAATAAACAAGTTCAGTTCCTGCTGCCAATGCTTTATAGCAACGCTTTTGGTTTCCTGTTGCCCGTTATAACTCACCGTTTTTGTGATATGCGGATACTTTTTGCTCAACCTTGCAGCTTCGTCGGCAAAGTATTTCTTTATATCAAAGTAGCTCAGCTGCCCTTTATCGTTTTTGGTTTCGGGGGCGCAACTTGCCGCCGCCAATAATAAAAACAACAATAATATGCGTCCCGATTTATACCAGCACATTTTCACTCATTTGTTTTGGAATGGGTACACCTATTATTTTCAGGATGGTAGGGGCAATATCGCCCAATTTGCCATCTTTTATTTCTTTGTAGTCCGTGTCTATCAATATGCAAGGCACCAGGTTGGTAGTGTGCGCTGTGTTTGGCGTGCCGTCATCGTTTATCATAAACTCTGCATTGCCGTGGTCGGCAATAATAATGAACGAATAACCATTGGCAATGCCTGTCTCCACAACAGCTTGGGTGCACTGGTCCGCCGCTTCTGCGGCTTTTATAACTGCGTTAAAATCGCCTGTATGGCCAACCATATCGGTATTGGCAAAGTTAAGGATAATGACATCAGCCCATCCGGATTTTAATTCAGGAATGATGGCGTCGCGTATGCCGGCTGCACTCATCTCGGGCTGCATATCATAGGTCGCAACCTTTGGCGACGGGATGAGGATACGTTTCTCGTTTTCAAATTCCTTTTCGCGGCCGCCCGAGAAGAAGAACGTAACGTGCGGGTATTTTTCCGTCTCAGCTATCCTGATTTGGTTTTTCCCTGCGTTTTGTAAAGTTTCGCCTAAAGTGAATGACAGATCGTCCTTGGTAAATACCACCTGCACATTTTTAAAGGTCTCATCATAAGTGGTCATGGTGATGTAGTGCAAATCAAGCGGGTGCATATTGTATTCAGGGAATGCCTTTTGCGTTAAAGCCACGGTTATTTCGCGGCCCCTGTCGGTACGGAAGTTAAAGCATAACACCACGTCGCCGGGTTTGATTACCGCGATAGGTTGGTCGTTATCGTCAGTCTTAACTATCGGCAGTATAAACTCATCGGTAACGCCTTCGGTATACGATTCGGCAATGGCTTTCTCAAGGTCGTGGGTATGTTTGCCTTCGCCGTTTACCAACATGTCATAAGCTTTGCGCACGCGCTCCCAGCGGTTGTCCCTATCCATGGCATAATACCTGCCAATGGCCGATGCTATCTTTACATTGGTTCCGCTAACATAGTTCTCTAAGTCGGTAATATATTTAACGCCGCCGTTCGGGTCGGTATCCCTGCCATCTAAAAAAGCATGTATGTATACGTTGGGCAATTCAAATCGGCCGGCGACGTCGCAAAGGCCTTTCAAATGTTTTATATGCGAGTGCACGCCACCATCGGATACCAGCCCGATAAAGTGAACATCTTTTTTGTGTTGTTTGGCATAGTCAAAAGCGTTTTTGATTACCGGGTTTTCGTCAAACTCCTGGTCATCAACAGCTTTGTGGATACGGCCCAGTTCCTGATACACTACCCGGCCAGCGCCAAGGTTCATGTGCCCCACTTCGCTGTTGCCCATTTGGCCTGCCGGTAAACCAACCGATATGCCCGATGCCTGCAGCTTTGAGTGCGGGTATTTTTCCAGCATGGAATCAAAAAATGGTGTATTTGCCGCTAATATGGCGTTCGATTTATCATTTCGGCCGTATCCCCAACCATCAAGGATAATGAGGGCTACTTTTTTGTTCGTTTTTTCCACGGCACAAATATAATTTGATATAGGCAACTTTAAGTATATTTATGCGTAAGATTGATGTACATCACATTCTATGAAATTACTTTATCTATCTTTTATATTTTCATTGGCCATGTTGCAGCCCCGAACGGGCGATCCTATCGAGCATACTGTAACCCTCTTGAAGCAGGATAACCTGCCTGAGCTATACAAGACACTGGCACCAAATATTGATTTAGGTATTTTGGAAGATGAAAACACCTATCCCGCGAAGCAAGCCGAAACAATACTCCAGAATTTTTTTGCAAAAAACCCACCGAATGCCGTATCGGTGGTACACAAGATTAATTCCAATCCCGATATGCAGTACGCAATCGTCATTATCTCCACCAAAAACGGCCCTTACCGCACGTCCTTCACACTTAAAAATAACAAAGGGGTTTACCAGCTTATCGAATTGAGTATTCGCGAAGAAAAACCCAATTAGCTTTAAAGTATTTCTTTACTTTTGATGCGTCTTTAAAAAACACTGTATTGGATAAAAATATCATCCGCGAATTGATTAAAGGTTACCTTGCCGAAGATGTAGGTGATGGCGACCACACCTCATTGTCAACCATCCCCGCAGGCACGTTAGGCAAAGCTAAACTGTTGGTTAAGGAAGACGGCTTATTGGCCGGAGTTGATGTAGCCATAGAAATTTTCAATTGTATTGATGACGCGATAAAGGTCGATGTCCTGATGCACGATGGTGAACCCATTGTTTACGGCGACATTGTGCTAACTGTTAACGGCAGCGTACATAGCATACTAAAAGCCGAACGCTTGGTACTCAACTGCATGCAGCGCATGTCGGCAATAGCCACACAAACCCATCAAATTGTTAAACTGTTGGAAGGGACCGATACAAAAGTATTGGATACCCGTAAAACCACGCCCGGCTTCCGCTATTTCGAAAAACTGGCCATTAAAATTGGCGGCGGGGTAAACCATCGCTTTGGTTTATACGACATGATTTTGATAAAAGACAATCACGTTGACTATTCGGGCGGCATTGCCAATGCCATCGCAAACGCTAAACAATACTTAACACTGCACAATAAACAATTGGATATCGAAATCGAGGTGCGTAATTTTTACGAGTTGGCCGAGGTAATGCAAACAGGAGGGGTGCAACGTATCCTGCTCGATAATTTTTCAGTGTTGGACCTCAAAAGGGCAGTCGAAATGATAGGCAACAAATTTGTTACCGAAGCATCCGGCGGCATTACTATCCAAAATGTACGCGAGTATGCCGAATGCGGCGTAAATTACATTTCCATAGGTGCTTTAACACATTCGGTAAAGAGCCTCGACCTCAGCCTTAAAGCTTTTAATGATTAATTAATATGGTGTTTACGTTGGCATTTAGTATAATTGTACTGAGATGATATCAACTTATTCGATTTCAGCGCTCATACTGGCCTACTTATTTGGTTCGATACCAACTGCTGTATGGATTGGTCTGGCTTTTTACAAAGTCGATGTGCGTGAATATGGTAGCGGTAATGCCGGTGCGACAAACACTTTCAGGGTACTGGGTAAAAAAGCCGGTATACCCGTAATGCTTATTGATATACTGAAAGGCTGGACAGCAACTAACCTGGCATTTTTCATCGGTGTATCAACTACCGGGGCCATCCACTCGCAGGCTTTTACAAATTACCAGCTTGCACTCGGCATTACAGCCGTTATGGGGCATCTGTTTCCAATATTTGCGGGTTTTAGGGGTGGCAAAGGTGTTGCCACACTTTTCGGCATGGTGTTGGCCGTTAACATACAGGCAGCTTTGCTTTGCGTGGTGGTATTTATCATTGTGCTCCTCATCACAAAATACGTTTCCTTAAGTTCAATTATCGCCAGCTTTACTTATCTCATTGGTGTTACATTCATTTTTTCCGAAGGCGTAAACAAGTCCGTCATCATATATGGCATGGCTATTTGCGTACTCATTTTGGTTACCCATCAGCGCAATGTGGAGCGTTTATTGAACGGGCGCGAATCAAAAGTCAACCTTTTCAAAAAAAGGTCTTCATAGTTTCTGCCTGCAATTGTTACTTTGCTTAGCACAGAAGAGGTGATAATGAAGTATTACTTAAAGTCTTTTAGTTTCAGAACAAATATTTTCTTGATTTATACTTATCCGGCAGTAGATTTCTGAACCTATTTAATATTTAATTTTTTTAGGAGTTTAGTATTTTACTCATTATATTTTACTGCTTTTTTGTTGACAGACCAACGTCGTTTTTTTTAATAGTGTTATTCATTGATTCGATAACTGTACCATTAAATTATAACCAATTCTACATGAAATATTTTTACCCATTCGTTGCGCTATTTTTGTTCTCTTCCGTAAGTATGGCGCAAACCACGGGCGTTTTTGCAAATGGCAGTGATGCTAACGCCATAACTACCGCTGTGCCATTTTTAACCATATCGCCCGATGCACGTTCAGGGGCGTTGGGTGAGGCAGGTGTTGCTTTATCGCCCGATGCAAACGCCACTTTTTGGAACCCTGCTAAGCTGGCCTTTGTTGGAGAACCAACAAACATAAGCGCTTCATACAGCCCATGGATGCGCACCGTTTTCCCCGATGTTAACCTGGCTTATATCAGCTTTTTCGATAAGCTTGATGAACGTAATACCATAGGTGCCTCAATGCGGTATTTTAACATGGGCAGTGTTAACAGTTACGATGATGTAGCTACCTCGTTGGGTACTTTACACCCTAACGAGTTCTCGTTTGATGTATCGCTTGCCCGAAAATATGGCGAAAACTTTTCGCTTGGTTTAACAGTGTAAATCGTCAGCTGAAAGTGGACCGATAGGGTGCTAAGCTTGTGGAGTGTTTCCAAAGATTAATTAACTTTAAGACAATGGAAACCAAGAAGAAACAAACAGCAGAAAACTATAT
>NZ_CAITNG010000072.1 GCF_903893715.1 uncultured Mucilaginibacter sp. | reverse complement strand
TAAAGTGTTTTTTAGGTTGCCGGTGGTGATGGGTTGGTATCGTCTCCGCCACCTCCGCGTACCCTTCCGTCGGGAGTACCCTGGCAAAATTTAATGTGATAAAAAATATCGTTATCAGCATTGACGGTAGGGATGAATAGCAGATAGTCATCCGGCAACGCGTTGACGATAAGGTTTTGAACGTCTTCAATCGAGATGACGTTGTTCGTCATTACGATGGGACCGTTTATAGTCAGCACGTCTGTTTCATCAACATCCAGTGTATCATAGTCGGGATTGTAACTATCGGTTTGTTCGATGTACGCGTAAGCCACCAGGCCGATGCTGTCGGTACCGCCCGGGAAAAAATAACAAAAACAAAAACTTTCTATTCCGGGCGTATTGGCAACGAGTTGCGTTATATCGCTAACGTTATACCTTAACGATGAGAAACTGAGGGTAGGGGTATTGCTCATTTTGATAAAATAATAATTAAGGGTTAGGGAAAGGGTGAATAATTGTTTTCAAAAGCGTTTTGTACGGCCGGTACTATTTTAACCTTCTTTTTACATCACAAATATAGGGGCCATGCCGGGACATATCTATACGTATTATTACCTAATATGTTGAGTAATTATACGTAAAAATCAACCGAGGGCATTTGACGGGGAATTGCATACCATTTAAACCGGAATCGTTCCTGCTGTTTTGTTATATTGGACTGGTATCAAGTAACAAAAAAACCCTTAAACCAGCCGGACCCCCGTCCGGCCGGTAATAAGGGGCATATAAACATTTCGGGGAAAATGTTCGCTTTAGATATTGTTATATAAGCCTGTGTTTGTAAAGGCTTTTTGGTGCTGGTGTTTAGGCGGCTGACCATTTTAGGCCATTTTAATGCCAAATAAATAAATTCCTTATTTTCAATTGATTACGATTAATGGAGGCTTGCAGATAATCCAGAATCGAGAAAATTATCTACTTTTTGGAAGAAAAGCCGTGGTAAATTGTAATAGGCTACAATTGGATTTTATCCAAAGCCTTTATTTGCGCTTTGAATTTTAGGGGCAGCATGGCATCGCGCAAAGCATGGCCCAACTTGATTTTGCGGCTTTGTTTGTATAGCCAACGTGCGGGCAGGGCCATGGCAATTTCGGGCAGACCCAAAAACTGTTTTACCCTTGTTGGCGATACAATAGCTTGTACCTGCCTCAGCAGTAGGTACCTGATTAACCCAAGGTGCTTGCGGTATTGTTTGAACAGATCGGTGGTGAAATGGCTTTTGATGAGGTTGTTGTTGAGATGGCTTTGGCGGGCCATGAGCCAATCGGGATAGGTGTGGGGCAGACCGGTGAGGCCCATGCGCAGGCCCACACAGTAAAAAACATCGAATACTTCAGCTTTTTCGGCATCGGTGAGTTTTCTTTCGAGGGCCTCGTATGAGCTGATGGAGTAGCCAATGAGCATAAACAGCACATCGCGGTAAGCCCAATCGGGGATGGTGGCGCCGCGGCTCGTTTCGACGCCTTGGTGGATAGCGGTTATTTGATCGATGGCTTGGTTGGCGCTATCCAAGTCAGCAAAGATGATGCGGCGGGCATATTCCACGGTGCTGAACAGGCGGCCAAGCGGGTCGGCGGGGAGCTTGCCGGTGTAATAGAGCCAGTCGACGGCCTTGTTGAGCGCGAACTCGGCCGCCGAGCCGGCAAAAATGAAAAGGATGGTATCGGCTTTGCCCCAAATTTCGCGAACTATAGAATCTTTATTTACAAAATACTGCATGTGTTTACCTAAATAACCTCGCGCTTAAGATACATTTCCAAAAATAGCACTAAAATGATGCCGAGCGTGTACATCAACATATCGACAAAGGAAAATGATGTGCCCATGATGGCTCGGGGCCATGCCGAATTGCCCAGACCCAATGCATTGACGAGATGGAAGTATTGCGAAACCTCGACAGCATAGGAGAACAGCAGCACCCAGAAGGCCGTGGCGTTTACAGGCGTGTTGAGAATACTTTTAACGGCGCAATACACCAAAATGGATACCAGGAAATCGCCGCCGTAGGGGCGCAGGAATCTGTCGTGCACAAAAAGGGCAATTAATACTTCGACAATAAAAAGCAGCAAAGCCAGGATAAAATAGTTGAGATGAAAGCGTATCATAGTGAACGGGGTTTTGGTTTGATTTTTTTAATGTCGCGATAAGCGATGTATAATGGGATGAAAGCGAATACGCCGAA
Organism: uncultured Mucilaginibacter sp.; assembly: GCF_903893715.1. Classification (GTDB taxonomy): domain Bacteria; phylum Bacteroidota; class Bacteroidia; order Sphingobacteriales; family Sphingobacteriaceae; genus Mucilaginibacter. The sequence continues at coordinate 11,650 of NZ_CAITNG010000072.1, read as the reverse complement.
GGAACAATCGATGAGCCGCCAAAAGATGGGTATATCGCGAATGCTGCCGGCTATAAAGGCGAGCGGGAAGATGAGTAGGCACGCTATCATACCAAACTCAATTACCCAGATGTTTTTTACCGGATCGCGCAGCGGGCCTACGAACAGCAGCGCCAAAACCAGGTGCGCAAAAGCCAGCCAGTCGGTACCATAACTTAGGTATGGGTAGTATTGGTTGGTGGTTTTTATGGCCTGGTAAACGGCTATAAGGTAGACTTTAAGCATTTCGGGCAAGGCCGATGAATGATTGACCAACCAGGCCAGTTCGGTTTGGATAGGAAAGGCCGTGAGGCCGCTTAAAGCCAGGCCGATAATGACGGCCCAAATACAGATTTTGATGAGTTGTGTGTTCATGGTTTGGGATATAATTCGATGGATTGCATGTTGATGGGCGATGTTATACGGTTGATAGTTTTGATATACTTTTGCTGCATTTTTTTGGTGTAGCTTTTAAAAGTATTACCGCCGGCTTTGAATATTTTTTTATGCGCCAACCATACTGTGGTGGCTGTGAGATAGAAAAACAACTTATAAAGGTATTTTCGTAACCATTTCCCGCTTGCCGACCTCCCTTCGAATATGACCTGCAACCTGTCTGTTTGGAAGGTGATATGGTACGCTTCATCAATCAATAAGTCGGTGCAGATTTGCCTGAGCAATTGGCAGTTGGTAGCATCTTTTAGCGACTGATAGAACAGCTGCGCGGTACTCTCTACCACCAAAACGGTGAGCGTCCAGGCTTCCATGCTGGTGTTAAGATGCCTCACGCTGCGGAATACGGAATCGTCCCAACTTTTGCTTACCCGGGGTTTATCTATCTTATCCAGATAGCTGCCCAGTTCATCGCCATGCTTTTGCTCTTCTTTTATAAATAGTTTGTAGGCATCTACCAACAGCGGGTCGCCAATTTTTGCTGCATATTTTGTTGAGGCAGCTATCAGGTCGCGGCCTTCCGAAGTTTCGGCCAGTTGCCAGGCTTGCAACGAGGGGAGGATGAGTTCCACTTCGCGATTGGTAATGGTTGGCGACAAATTCCAGTTTACGCGTTGGATTTCGGCGTTGTTTTTAAAATGGCTGATCCAGTTTTTTGATGTGTGCATGGTTGTTGGTTTTAATTTATATTTTTAAAAGTACTTTGTATTTCAAAGTAAGTAGATAAAAAAATTTAGATTTTCTGTTGTTTAATTAAATTTTCGAGCGCTTCGAGGTGTTTTTTAAAGGCGGCTATGCCGGCGGGCGAGGCCTGGTAGCTGGTATTGGGTTTGCGGCCCAAAAAGGTTTTACTCACGGTGATGTATTCCTCCTTTTCGAGCGCCTTGAGGTGCGAGGCCAGGTTGCCGTCGGTAACGCCAAGAAGGTCTTTGAGCGAGTTGAAATCGTAGCTGGGGTTGGCTGCCAGCACGCTCATTACCTGCAGGCGAACGCGGTTTTCGAAGGCTTTATCGAAATTATTGAGCAACATTATCGCGGTCGTATTTAAAATGCATTAGGGTACCATATATAATGTGCAGCAGGCCAAAACCCGTTGCCCATAGCAGCAGGCCATAACCTGGCACTAAAGCGGCAAACAAACCTAATATAATTTGGCAAATGCCCAGCCATTTTACGTCGCCAAAGGTGTATTGGCCGGCAGCAACCAGGGCGAGGCCGTAAAAAACAAGGCAGCCCGGGGCTATGATACTGTAGTGGCTGTTGTACAATTCGATGAGCACAAAGCAACCGCCGGTAAGAAGCGGAATGGCGCCGCTGATGAGAAAGGAGCGGCTGCTTTGGTTCCAAACGCTGAGGCCTTTGCGTTTTGCCTTGCGGATGGTGAGGAAGATGCCGGTGGCGATGGATAATAGCAATACAGACACGGCTATAAAAAGCAGAAATAGAACAAGCCTTTCAGGCTGAACCCCGATAAACAGAGCTTGGCCTTTGTTTGCTTGTATCTGGTCTTGAATATATTTATTAAAGGTGTCGCTGTCGTTATTAATCGCATACTGCGCAAACGCTGCCCCGGCCAAGGCGTATACCCCGGCCAAAATACCCGACAACCCGCTAAGCGAAATAAATTTTGTGGAGCGCTCCATGAGGTTGCGGATGGAGCTGATCTCGGCGTAAATTTCTTTATCTTCCATTATAAAGTACTTTGTGATTCAAAGTAAAGGATAAGGATTGGGATTTGCAAATTTTTATTTTGGGGAGGAAGATTTTCGTTGAATAGGCGATTTTGGTTTGCTCATTGCCGCAAAGGCTTAGTTCTTTTGTCTTGGAAACAAAAGAACCAAAAATTCATATAGCAGGAAGGCTTCTTTGCGCGCAAGGCCATGCTGCACAAAGCCGGGAAAACCTGGGCTGCAACCTTCCGCCCCCTTTTGTCGCAACTGGCCAACGCTTCAGGCGAAAATTGCTATGCCCTTCCAACGCTCTTGCCCACCATTGTTTTCCCGGCTTTTGGCCGAAGCTGCCCTGCCGGGAAGAAAGGTCTTGAGCGTTCGCGTCTCTCTTTAGGCATATAATTTTCAGTTCTCAAAATAAAGTCGTATATTGTAGGGAAACGGGAGTGAACAACACCTGCAGGAAGACATCAAAAAAGTTCTTTGAAAATATACCCATAAATACCCATAGTTTTGTTCATTGGTCATTAGTTCATTGGTGCCTGGCTTGTCGGTTACCTTTCGCGCAGGGGTTGCATCGTTCCTCGCAAAGACGTGGCGGATTTGTTGTTTTTATAAACACCCATAAATACCCATAGCCCTCTCTAAATGTACCGCGATAGGGGAGACATAAAAGCATTGTGCAGACGTATTTATGCACAGAAAAAACACCCATAAATACCCATTTTGAACGGCAAATGGCAAAAAAAGCAATGCGTTTTTTTGCGCATTGCTTAACAGTCGGTATTGGGTATTGTTGTCTTATTATGTGGGTACGTTTAATTTGATGTATAGCTGTAGCTATGCGTTTCGGAAGCACCTGTAGAACTGTTTACAAAGGTTACCGAGGCCGGGAAACCGGCATCAGTGTAAAGGTAGTTGCCTGTTGTAATGGTGTAAGTTCCAAAATTTGCCCCGGTAACGTTATTGGTATAGTATTTATAGTCCCAGCGGTTTTTTGAATTATCGATAATAAAAAGGTTGTAGTTGCCCTTTGCGTTAGTAAACGGGCTTTTACTGTTATCGTACAGAAAACTTGCTGTGCTGAAAGGTGTGGTGGTGTTTGTAGCTTTGTAAAAGCTTTCGGTATTTAGGTTGCCCAAAGCATCGTAAGTGTAGCTATCATAGTTGTTGGCACCATAATCGCGTTTGATGATTTTTTGATTTGCATTAAGCGTAAGGGTGCAAACCCCAATGCCGGATACGGCGCCGTTTACAAAATACACCGTGTTTTGTACCACAGTTGAACCGTTGTAGTTAAAAATAGTAACGTTGATGAGTTTACGTTGGTTGTAGTAGTTAACGGAAGTTAAATTATCATAGTCATCGTAATTGAATATGTAATCATCGCCGTTGCTTGAGTGTTTAAATTCGGTAAGCCTGTTAAACTCGTCGTAATTATAAGCCAGGCTGTCTGTCACCTGTCCGGCACTGTTTGTTACCGTTTCGAGGCTGAGCAATAGGTTTGTTTGCGACGGAAATTGCGTCGCGTCTTTTTTGCACCCGAAGGCAAAAAAAAGCAATAATGCGAAAAATAGGATTAGGGTTTTTTTCATAATTTTTAATTTGCTGTTAACCCCATTTGCTATTGCTATGCCAAAATTATAATTCATTGGCAATTAGTGTATTATGAAATAAATAAAAAAATATTTTCCAGAATTTGGAATAGCGTTCTGTTTGGTAGAGTCTTTTTTTGTGTTTGGAAAAAAGAATAGCAGAGATTTTTACGCACAGTAAATGCGCGGAAGCAGCAGGGCAATAAAACTACATTCAAACCATACTCCGAACAAAATAAAAACAGTATTTTTGCGCTCTTTAAAAACCAATATATTTGGTTATTCGTAGTTACTTTAGTTGCTTATATTTTTATGGTTATCATTATCGTTTTCTTTTTGTGTCATTGGTTTTTGTCGCTATTTTCACAAACGTTCTTTTTGCATAGGTACGCATCTCATAAAATGTTCCAGATGAACAAATTTTGGGAGAAGGTATTTTACAGTATCACCTTCTTGTCGCAAGGTTCGTCGTTTTTAAACCCGAGGGCTTATGCCATTATCCACCGCATGCACCATGCCTACAGCGATACCGAAAAAGACCCGCATTCGCCGCATTTTGCCAAGGATGTTTGGGGCTTGATGATCCAAACCAAAAATATATACCTGTCGTACCGTAAGTTTAAAACCGAGCCGGAGGCACAGTTTATTGACCGTTACCCTACCTGGACCTTTATTGATAACATTGGCGACCTTTGGATAACCCGTTTGTTTTTTATCGCTTTCTACATATCGTTCTATATTATTTTTGCCGACCATTGGTGGTTATACCTGTTGTTGCCCATCCACTTTTTAATGGGCCCGCTGCACGGCGCCATAGTAAACTGGTGCGGACATAAATATGGCTACTCAAATTTTGATAACGATGACCACAGCAAAAATTCTATTCCATTAGACTTTTTGATGATGGGCGAATTGTTCCAAAACAATCACCATAAAAAGCCGAACGATGCCAACTTTGCCAAAAAATGGTTCGAGTTGGATCCTACTTATCCAATAATTATCGTTCTGCACAAACTGCATATCATCCGCTTACGTAAATTATAGCAAACGCCTATGGTAACAGCCCTCAAGATAATTTTTAGTGTATTATTAGTTTGGGTTTGTTATGTGGTGATAAGCACCAGCATACAGAGCAATTTGTTTGCGCAGTGGGGTTTTTTAGGTGGCATCCCCTGGATGCGTGCCGCGCTTTGGGATTTTTATACCAACGTTACCTTCATTTTTGTTTGGATATGCTTTAAGGAGCGCAGCATTGCGGTAAAAATCGTATGGCTCATCCTGTTGGTTTGTCTGGGTAGTATTGCTACCTGCACCTATATGCTCATCCAACTGTTCAGGCTAAAGCAGGATGAGGGTTTAAAAGAATTATTCGGGAAAAAGAATGGATAGCAACTCATTGATTTTTTTGGTGGCGATGTGCCTGCTGGCCTGCTGCACCATTATGTTGTTGGTTTGGCTATGGGCCACCAAAATTAAGAACGCCGGCGTGGTGGATATTTTTTGGAGCTATAACTTCCCGGTGATAGCGGTTATCCTTTACTTATTGGCCGATGGTTTTGAGCCGCGAAAGCTATTGATATGCGGGATGGTGTTTTTGTCGGGTTTGAGGCTGGGTACTTATCTGATGATCCGCATTGTAAGCCATATTGGCGAGGAAGAAGGCCGTTACCAACAGCTGCGCAAAGAGTGGGAACCACATCCGGATAAGAAGTTCTTTGGGTTTTTCCAGGCACAAGCGGTATCGAATGTGTTGCTGGCGGTGCCGTTTTTTATCATCTGCATCAACACCACACCCGGTCTTTCGGTTTTTGAATATGCGGGGGCGGGCTTATGGTTGGTGGCGTTTTTAGGAGAATCTATTGCCGACCAGCAGCTCAAGGCGTTTAAAAAGGACCCGGCCAACAAAGGCAAGGTATGCGACAAAGGATTATGGAACTACTCGCGCCACCCCAATTATTTTTTTGAATGGCTGATATGGGTAAGCTACCTCATTTTCGCGCTGGCATCGCCATATGGGTATTTGGCGGTGATTAGTCCGGCTATCATATTGTACCTGTTGCTGAAGGTGACGGGTATCCCGGCAACGGAAGAACAATCCATACGCTCGAAAGGAGATTTGTACAGGGCCTATCAAAAAACGACGAGTGTGTTTGTGCCGTGGTTTAAGAAACCAACAAACAGCCCCTCCTAAATCCTCCCCGGTAGGGAGAACTTTTAAAAAGCTGGTTAATTACGGTTCCATCAATCCATACATCTAAAAATATCGTATTATCATAAAATACGCGAAAGATATATCTTCGCATAACAACCTTAACACATGTGGTACGATAAATTATTAGAACAAAATAAAATCCCTGATTTTTTGATACGAAAGGGCATCAGGCAATTGCTCAAAAAACGTCTCGAGGAAGAGGATATGGGCAATACCGAAGCGCAGCAGGCGCATTTGATGAAGTTGATTGATTTCCTCAAATCATCGCCCATAGCGGTAAACACGGCGGATGCCAACCAACAGCATTACGAAGTGCCTACTCAATTTTACCAATACTGCCTGGGCAAACATCTTAAATACAGTTGCGGGTACTGGAAACCCGGTGTTGTTGATATTGATACGAGCGAAGCCGACATGCTTGAAATTACTTGCGAGCGTGCCGAACTGGCCGAGGGGCAAAATGTATTGGAACTGGGTTGCGGATGGGGGTCGCTGTCGCTGTATATGTCGGAAAAGTTCCCGAAGAGTACGTTTACCGTGGTATCCAACTCGCGGACGCAAAAGCTGCACATTGATGAACAAGCCAAACAACGGGGCATCAAAAATCTGACCGTGATCACCGCAGATATGAACACTTTTACTATCGATGATAAATTTGACAGGGTGGTATCGGTGGAGATGTTTGAGCATATGCGCAACTACCAATTGCTGATGGCCAAGGTGGCATCCTTTTTAAAGGACGATGGCAAGCTGTTCATCCATATTTTCACGCACAAGGAGTACGCCTACTTGTTCGAAGTGAAGGGTGAGGATGATTGGATGAGTAAGTACTTTTTTACCGGCGGCATTATGCCGAGTGATGACCTGCTATTTTATTTTAACGATGACCTTTTGGTTGAGCAACACTGGCATGTGAACGGGCAGCATTACGCCAAAACATCGGAAGCATGGCTGGAGAATATGGACGAGCACAAAGCCGAGATTATGCCCCTGTTTGAGCAAACTTACGGCAAAGACCAGGCCGTAAAATGGTGGGTGTACTGGCGCTTGTTTTATATGGCTTGCGCCGAGTTATGGAACTATAAGGAAGGCAACGAATGGATAGTTAGCCATTATTTATTCCATAAAAATAAGATATGACACGTTTAGTACTGCTTGTTATTTTATTGCTGTTATCGCTGTTGACCATTTTTAAGGCACCCGCCTATTATATTTGGATAACCGCCATTTTGGTCTGTGAGTTTTCGTTGATATTTATCGCGGTTACGGTTGTGTTGCTGGTTTGGGGTATTTGGGTAACGCCGTATAGGTTGGCTGGCAATATTATCGGTATTGTGGCTATTGTTTTGTTTTTGGTACCGATTGTGAGGGCATACTGGATATCACGGGACATTAAGCAGGAAATGGCGCAGGCTTTTACCGGTGAAACCGATGAGACGTTAAACCCGTTTAGCTTAGCCAAGCTGTTTAAGGCTGCACCCAAGGTGGATTATAAGACTGTTGCTTATATGCAATACCACGATACCACGCTGACCTTGGATTACTATACACAAAATAGAAAGACAGAAAGAATAGAATGGGTCCCTTATCACGATGCTCCGCCGATTACACCTAAGCCATGTGTCATTGTTGTTCATGGCGGTTCGTGGAGCAGCGGTAATAGCGGCGAATTGCCCGAACTGAATAGTTATCTGGCCCTTAAGGGCTACAACGTAGCTTCTATTAATTACAGGTTGGCGCCTCAATATCAAACACCCGCACCGGTTGAGGATATCCATAATGCGATAACTTATCTCTGCAAACATGCGGATGAGCTGCATATTGATACCAATAACATAGTATTGCTTGGTCGCTCGGCGGGGGCGCAAATTGCTCTGCTGGCGGCTTACACTTTACATGATATGCATGTGAAAGGAGTGATAGATTTTTATGGTCCTGCAGATATGGTTTGGGGGTATTCGATACCATCCAACCCGCTCATCATGGATTCCCGCAAGGTGATGCGCGATTATATTGGCGGGAGTTATGAGCAGGCGCCGCAAAAATATGTAGCTTGCTCGCCGTTGGAGTTTGTGGACAAACGCTCGGTACCCACGCTCATTATCCATGGTGAGAATGATGTGCTGGTATCGCGCGAGCATAGCCGCAGGTTGGATTTGAAATTAGAACAAAACGGCATACCGCACTACTGGCTCAAACTGCCCTGGGCAACGCATGGCTTTGATTACCATTTGTACGGACCGGGCGGGCAACTGTCTACCTATGCCGTAGAGACTTTTTTAAACAGCATTACCAAATGAAGGAAAAGATAGCCATTATAGGCACCGGTATTGCCGGGATGGGCTGCGGGCATTTTTTAAACCCCGTTGCGGACATTACCCTATACGAGCAAAACGACTATGTGGGCGGCCATACCAATACCGTTACCCTTTTTGAGGATGGGCAGCCTATTTATATGGATACCGGTTTTATGGTGTTCAACTATAAGACCTACCCCAATTTGTGCAAACTTTTTAAAGAGATTGGCGCGCCGGTAAAGAAAACCGATATGAGCTTTAGCGTGCAGCATGTGCCCACAGGTTTGGAGTACAGCGGCAGCAGCGTAAACCATTTGTTCGCGCAGCGGAAGAACATCTTAAGCCCCAGCTATATCAAAATGCTGTTGCAGATAGGCCGCTTTAACAAAGAGAGCGTGAAGATTTTGGACGACCCGAAATATGCGGACTGGTCGATAGGGAAGTACATCAAAGAGTTTGGCTACAGCGACGATATGCTGTGGAAATACCTGGTGCCCATGAGCAGCGCGGTTTGGAGCACACCGATGGAGCAGATGCTGGATTTCCCGGCGGTAACGTTGATACGTTTCTTTTTAAACCACGGCTTTTTGGGTTTGGATACACAGCACCAATGGTATACCCCGGTAAACGGCAGCCAAAGCTATCGCGAAATACTCATCAAGCCGTTTAAGGACAAGATTGCCATCAACAAAAAGGTACTGAAAGTATCCCGCGAAGGCGGAAAGGTGGTGGTGCATGCTATCGATGGCACATCCGAATCCTTTGATAAAGTGATCATAGCCGCGCATGGCGACCAGGCATTGGCCATGTTGGCGCAACCTACGGCTGATGAACAACGATTGCTAAGCAACTTTAAATACCAATACAACAAAGCCGTACTGCATACCGACGAAAGCATTATGCCCAAGGCCAAACTGGCCTGGGCCAGTTGGAACTACCGCATAGAAATGCAAAAAGGCAAACCCTTGCCCAGCACGATTTACTGGATGAACCAACTGCAGGGCGTTAGCGATAAACAAAACTATTTTGTATCCATCAACCCACATATCGGGATAGACCCAAAGAAGATTATCCGCGAGATCGACTATGAGCACCCGTTGTTTGATGTCCCCGCTATACAGGCGCAGGACGAACTGTATAAACTAAACCAAAGCGGGCCGGTGTACTTTTGCGGCAGCTATTTTAAATATGGTTTCCATGAAGACGCTTTTGCGAGCGCGGTGAAGCTGTGCGGGCAATTGTTGGGGAGGGAGATTTATGGGGATGGGGTGGCGGATTTAAATTAATTAAATTCGGAAATCTCATCACTTATTTCACTTTCAGCATCGTTTCCTGTAAGAATGTTTCTTACAAAACCAGTGGTTTTCATTTCCGAAATCATTGATTTTTTTCTTTCCTCAATAAATCCCTGATAGTTGTCCTGTAATAGGTGGTCAAGACCAATTTTATTAATACAATGCGAATACATTATACTTAATAATTTATTTTTTCCATTTTCTCCTCCACCATAATTCCTAATAATTTCATTTAAGTATTCAGATGGCATTCGGTCACGAATGATGTTTCTGTTTGTAATCGAAGACATCCAGGTTAAGTTCATCACAGAATCTATATTGTAATCGGTTTTTAATAGTTTATCTGCGGCAGCGTTATCTCGGATTCCTAAATCTTTCATTATTTTTTTTCTCATTGCGGCACGAGGAAAAATGTGGTGTAAGTCGCAATCAATTTCTTCACCGGGACCGACAGTTTTATCTTCATAGAAATCTTTAGGTTTTAATAAATTGTACATAGAGATTACGGATTTACCTACAGCACTTGATTTTGAAGAATTGAAGTCACAATAGATATTTTCCAGCCAAGAAGGCATATTTTCTTCGAATAAAGGCGACGCCATCCAAAGGCTTATTTCTTTTTTATCTTTTTGTTGTTTTGCATCTGTGCCCTCGCTATATCTGTTAGAAACTCCGCATCCAAAGTACCAAGCTTTCAATTTTTGTGAGCGAAGTAAAGTCAAGACTGGATTTTTGATTATTTTAATTGGATGTGTATTGATTACATATGCTAATATTGACATTAATGGAGAATAAACTAAATAGTTGACATTCCCCGCTGCAATTGATGCTCCGCAATACTCATCGACATTTGTACAGGCTTCATCCAAATTTATCACAGCTTTATCCCAAAACTCATGAATATCTTTAGGTTTTAAAACTTCCGGAAGGGACGCTGTCTTTGGAGAGTTATTGCTAAGCAAAGCTACAGTATGCAAAATATACCTTTTTGCAGATTCGTCAATAGTCTTAACCAAAGGAAAACTATCCATCGCGTCATCAAACATCTGTTTTAACCTAACGTTTTTAGGATACATTACTGCAACAGTTAAGTCAAATGCGCCCAATTCGATTCCAGTTGTATTTATTTTTGTGAATACCTTACAAACTCCTGTTATACCCATACTTTTTGAAACTACAACTGTCGGCAGTTTATAGTCAAAGTAGTTATCAATTAAAGCCGGCAAAGCAATACCTAAAAACTCGGACCATTCGCTTTGCTCTTTTATTTCTTGTTCAATTTCCTTAATTGTAGTTGTAAGGTTTAATTTTTTATGGTTCTTTTTTTCATAATTCTTTTCTGATATAGTTGCATTGATAGAGTCTCTAACTTCGTTTAAAGCTCTTAAAAATGTATTTTTATCTCTCAATATTGTCAGAGGCATTTTTTTTTGTTTGCCACGAAAAAATCGCATTGGGTCATCTGCTTTTTTTCCTTTTCTAACATACTCTGATATTTCAAGTTTTTGCTCAATCCATGTACTTATCGAATTTTTTTCATCTGGTTTATTGTCATTTTCCCAAGAATCTTTTACAGGGATTAAATCGAGATACCAAGTAGCTTTACTTGTTCCGTGAGTGATATGCGCCAATGAAGTTAATCTTTGCTGTCCATCTAAAATTAGGTAATCAGGGGGGTTTTTATCTTCTTTATTATAAACCATTTGCCTATTCTCAGCCGGTAAAATTTCTGAAAAATTTGTCCAGGCGAGCAATGGTTGTTCTTTGTCTAATTCTAAAATCAAAATTGTTCCAATAGGATGCGCAGAGAGAACAGATTCAAATAAAGATTTAATATTCGTATCCTTCCAAACGTAGTCTCTTTGAAACTCCGGAAGCTGGTAATCTCCATTATAAATTGAGTCGATTACAGTGGTTAAATTTAAATCTTTCGATTCAGTATTAGACTTCATTACTGTTATATCTTGTTATGTCCCGTCCTAAAATAGGTTGACTAAAAAGAGTCAACAAGATGGAGAATGAGAGCGTTAAATTAAAAAGGAGAACCCCGGCTGTACATTACAGCGAAGGGTTCAAAAAGCGGGTAGTACAGGAATATGGCCGTGGGCTG
>NZ_CAITNG010000071.1 GCF_903893715.1 uncultured Mucilaginibacter sp. | reverse complement strand
GAACTTTGGGATGCTATATTGAACCTGTTAGAACCTAAAGTGACACTTGACCCTGTTGTTATAAAAGCTAATGGACCTCAATTTACTACAAAATTAACATGCTTGTAAAAGTTCGTTGCGCAACAGCCACGGCACGCGTGCACCATAGTCAGGGGGAGCTTTAAGTTTTAAGATATCGAAGTACTAATTTAAGCAATCCCGCATTCAATTTTTGTAATTCTTTGATCGCTAATTCTACAGACAAATTGTATTGATCTTGAATAAAGGTACCCATATCATCGCCTTGTTGTCTTATTTCCTCGACTACTTGTTGAATGTCAGAAGCCTCTCTTTCATTTTTTACAGATAAAAGTAATGTTATGAATATGCTGACGAGGAAAATTGCGAAAAACTGCTCTATTACAGAAATTGTCCTTGATAGGTCACTTATAGGCACTAATTCGGTCACATTCGAAAAATGAAAAGTATTAAAACTATAATAAAAGAAACTAAAAAAACCCGGTTTGACAGAGCTCCCGCTATATAATTCTGGCCACACTTTATATATACCTAAGTTAATAAGCGTAAAGCATAGAACAGAAAAGAACAATAGTATAGCAATACTGAACACGTTAAAGATAATTGTGATTTTGCTTTTTTGATAGTTGTTTAATTTTGAAGATAAAAAGTAACAAAATTTATTTCCCAATATCATTATTTGAAGATTTAAACTCCACTTTTGCAATTGCGTGTCTGACATTTGGTTGATAGCTAGTGCCTTTAGTTCATCATCAATTGCCCATGTTTTTTTGCTGAAATTTATAAACAAAGTCACCGTTTTTATATGGATTTTGTAAATTAAAGACGGCTTGAATACTAACACAAAACGATTTATAAAGATCGTAAGCAGTATAACTGATAGAATTATTGATGATGAAATTATTATTATTTTGCTACTTGTACTTAGTATGAGTATGCTAGAAACAGTTAGCAACGAAAAAGTAATAATGTTATACTTAAAGGATTTGAAAAATGCAAAAAGAGCATTTACAATAGCAATCCCAACATTCCAGTTACCTTTTTTATATACAGCTTTTGGGAACTTCCAAAAGATTAATATAAATGGATAGAATAAGATGTATAAAGTCCAAGTTATTATTTTTTTAGCACGGATGAATAGCCAAACTATAGCAATGGCGAACAGGATTATGAGAAATTTATAGGTTATAAGCCAACCGTAATTTGGTAAGTATTGGTTTATTATATAATTGTCAACATCGTAAACAAAAAGCTTAACTACTATGTATGACCAAAATGTTATTGAAAGAAACTCCAGAAATATTAAACTACATATATTAAGGAAACTTTTCTTTGTTTCTTTCTTTGTTTCAGGGACTGCAATTTGATTGTCTGGCAAATTATTAGGGGTTTATTAAATCAAATATATTAAGATTAATATCCGTTTTTCGAAAATCTTATAAACAATTTGTTGTAGCCTTCTCTACTTCACAAACCCCATCAAACCTAACCAGGCATAACATTGGTCGGCCCAACCGTTAACGGGGCCTGTAATGCCCGGTTTGCGGATGCCGAAGCCGTGCTTGGCTTGGGCGTAAATGTGCAGCTCGGCGGGGATATTGGCTTTGTGGTATTTGAGGTAGAGTTGGGTAATACCTTGCAGGCGGGCGGGGTCGTCCTGGTCGCCAACGGCAATGAACAGGGGTGGCGAGTTGGGCAGCGGTTCGGGGCGGTCGGGTTGCCCGGGGTATATCAGTATTTGTACATTGGGGCGGCTGCTTTGCTGCTCAATGGGGTCGGCAGCGGTTTTATTGCCATAGTCGAAACGGGTAGCAGCCAGTTCAGCCAGTTCGCCGCCTGCCGAAAAGCCTGCCGCGCCGATGCGGGCGGTATCGATACCCCATTCCTTAGCATGGAGCCTTACATAGCGGATGGCGCGCTGCATATCTTTTACCGCATCGCCATCAATAGTGTACGTAGAGCCGGGTTCTTTAGCCAGGCGATATTTGAGCACGAAGCAGGTAACCCCGTGTTCGGCCAGCCAATCGGCAAAGTATGAGCCTTCGTAATCCATCTTCAAGCTGGTATGTCCGCCACCGGGGGCAATGATGACCGCCAGCCCGTTTGCCTCGCCTTTGGGCAGGTATGGGGTAATGGATGGGAAGTTGACGTTGGATATGGATATCAATCCGCCCGCGCTTTTGCTGATATGCTCGGGCGTGGTTTTTCCTTCGGAGCCGGGCGCGCCGTTGGGCCATAACAGGATGGGTTTGGCGTCCTGCGCCATAGCGGTTGTGCAAACAAGGGCGATGAAGCCGAGCAATAGGGCGGTAGCTTTTTTCATGATTTTGGGTATCGGATAATTGGTAAAACTAAGGTAGGCAATTTTTGGCAAAGCGTAAGGCGCATAGAGCAAAGCGCATGGCGCCGGAAAATGCTCCGCTTGTTAGGTAGTACGTTGCAAACTCCAGGTAAAAAAGTGCAAGGAAAAGATGAACAGCACGTTCTTTTGTGACCTAAGGCATTTTTGGGGTGGCTGTACCCCCTTACTTTTGTTACCATAAAACGTTGCTAATTTAATGTAAGGTTTGTTTATCTGATCGGCTTACAGGTGCCACGGTAAACAGTTTTATCGTTTAAGTGATTTATAATTGGTTAAGGTTGGCTAATAGGTTGATTGTTTAGGGAGGCGAGCTCTCAAAATAAATAACCGGAATGCTGCAACCGCTTGCAACAGGTTTTAGATAAAATGGCACCCGTTAGTGCTTTGTAACGCTTTCAATAAGCAAAGTGTTAACAGGTGCCGTTTTATAATTGACGGATAAAAACAGGGATGAATACCCGAAAATAAAGATTTGAGATAAGGTGAATGTGAAAATTCCGGCGGATGCTTGTGAAAGCACCGTCGGTTTTTTTTTGCCTTTTGCAGACCGTTGAATTTGCTATTTACCGTAATTTTTGCGATATTGTAACAATGTGAATCAAGATGCAAGAATCAAGAGTTAAGACAAAAAACACTTTTTCAAAACACCCATAAATACCCATGATGACGGAAGATGTCCCGTCCTAAAATAGGTTGACTAAAAAGAGTCAACAAGATGGAGAATGAGAGCGTTAAATTAAAAAGGAGAACCCCGGCTGTACATTACAGCGAAGGGTTCAAAAAGCGGGTAGTACAGGAATATGGCCGTGGGCTG
>NZ_CAITNG010000070.1 GCF_903893715.1 uncultured Mucilaginibacter sp. | reverse complement strand
CAGCCCACGGCCATATTCCTGTACTACCCGCTTTTTGAACCCTTCGCTGTAATGTACAGCCGGGGTTCTCCTTTTTAATTTAACGCTCTCATTCTCCATCTTGTTGACTCTTTTTAGTCAACCTATTTTAGGACGGGACATTTCGAATTTATATGGGTATTTATGGGTATTCTTTCAATGTGCAATTGTGCTTCCGATAGCTATCGGGATGCAAATTAAAAATGACTTCCCGATAGCTATCGGGATGACCAATGACTTAATGACAAACAACATGGTAAATATGGGTGTTTTAAATTCACCTTTCCGTCCTCAGCTTTCCGACATCCAATTCCCTACAAGGTACAAAAATCGCCTTACAATTCCAAATACACACCCTATAAAAACTAAGAATTAAACCTATTAAATGCAATTTTTCACTCTATCGTATGTAAAGCTATATTTAAGGGTTAGCTTATCTTTAGAAAACGTAGTACCGCTTTTTAAGTATGACAACAATATATGTTCCGGATATATAGTCTCGCTTTGAGATATTTTGGCTTCCAGATAAGAGAGTTTTAGAATCAATATTACCTTTTGTGTCAATTGTATTTTTCCAGCAAAAACGGATTCCTGCTTATCATCAAAAGTTCCTTCGATATCCTCTATCAGGTCAAACAGGTTTACATTTAATTGCCTAAAAATTTTTAGGACAATTCCTCCCCCCACCGGGTTTTTTAAACACTCATCAATCAGCGCCAAAAGCAAATGTTCTGTATCAACATGGTCGTATTTATATCTAACCGCCACCTTTCCGGAAGTTTGAATAATATCCCTGACTAAATCGGTGAAGTGGGCGCTTTCCATTCCTAAAATTAAGTCAAAATAACTTACTATAAAACACCTTCGCTGGAATATGTGTTTAATGTAGTATGAGGAAACCTTGTACCCGACTTCATGTTACAACCAATAACCATTAACTTAGCACCCATATGGGCTTCCTGCAAATACAAGGTCTCGGTACGGTACACTATCACCAATATGGCACGGGTAAAAAGCCCATGCTGGCTTTTCACGGCTACGGCATGACGGGTAAACAATTCCGAGTGCTCGAACAATCCATCCTCAGCGACTACAGCGTTTACGGCTTCGACCATTTTTTTCATGGCGATAGCACCCTTGCCGGTTGGACCGAAAAACAGATAATGGCTGGCATGCCCAAACATTTGGTGAAAGAGTACCTCGAAGAATGGTTCAAAATTTATGGACGCCAGCGCATATCGCTCATGGCCTATTCCATCGGCTGTAACCTGGCGCTTATATTATTGGAAGAATACCCCGACCTCATCGACGACGTCATCCTGATGGCACCCGACGGGTTGGGTGGCTACAAAGGCTTTACTTTTTTACAGCACAATACTTTTGGCCGTTTCTTCTTTAAAACAGCCACCAAAAGCAAATGGCTCATGCCCGCTATTTTAAAAACGCTCAAGCGCTTTAACAATATCGACGAAAGTCTATATACCATAGCCTACAACGAGATAGACACGACCAAAAAGCGGCACGATGTTTTTTACACGCTCAACCTCATCCGCTTTTTACAACCCGACGTAGAAAAGGTGGTGTCGCTCATCAACCAACACCGCATCAAAACCACGTTCATCTTCGGGCACGATGATTTGTTGTTCCCGATGAAACCCGTTTTGCACGTGATAAACCAAATTATCGATGCCGAAGTGCACGAAGTGCCGATGGGCCACTGGTTGGTAACACCCGCTTTGGATATGTATTTAGTAAATTTGCCTGCATGATACCCGCCCGCCGTAATACCTTTTTGAGCAATATGTTCGCGCTGTACATGCGCTACCGTATGCGCAAGGCCTTCAACAATATCCAGGTAGTTGCGCCTTTTACAGCGAAGGAAGGCCACTCTGTACTGTTGTTGTGCAACCATTTTAGCTGGTGGGATGGCTTTTTTGGCAATTACATTGCCTACTGGGTGCTTAAACGTAAGTTATACATCATGATGCAGCACGACCATCTGGAAAAACGGATGCTGCTTAACCTCTTCGGCGGCTTCTCCATCGAGCGGGGCACCCGCGAAATGATAAAATCGTTATGGTATGCTGCCGATTTGCTCAACGACCCGCAAAACCTCGTCGTGGTTTTCCCACAAGGCGAATTGATATCCAACCATATAACCCATGTCGGCGTCGAAAAAGGTATCGAACGGCTCATCAACCACATCAAGGGGCCCTGCCAAATAGTGTATTGCGCCACCCTGATTGATTATTTCGAAAGTCTAAAACCATCAGCCTACATTCACCTGTTCGATTGCGGCGTAGCCGGAACCGTTAAATTTGAGGATTTGGATAAAAACATTCAGGCTTTCCATCAACAGGCCTTAAAAAACCAGGTCAACGTAGCGCATTAGCCTTCTTGAGGCGGGAACATTTTCTCAATATCTTCCTTTATTTGTGTGGGAAGGTTTTTCGCAATCACTTTCACTGTAACGGGTTCTTCCCAATTAATAAGCACGCAGCCAAAGATATGTATGTTACTTTGTTCAAAATACCGCGGATACTTTACCTGTATGGTCAGCAGCTTATTATACACGGTTTCGTGAATATCTTTCATCGTGATTAATTAAGCTGCAAAATGGGATTTATTCTCTATGCAGATAATGATTGTAATCACTTTTAAAGTTCTTACAGGTCACGCCCGCGTAGATTTTTATGTTGAATCACCAAAAATTAATGGTACAGCCAAGTATCAATAGCTATATTGCGGTGATGTTAAAGCCCCAAAAAAACTTTCTTATTACTGGTTTCCTTAATGGGTACATCGCCTGGATAATACGCCGGCATTTTAAAAAGGTACACTTCAATACACCCGATTTTGATTCGAACCAATCAATTTTGCTAATAGCCAACCATTGCAGTTGGTGGGATGGCTTTATATTGTACCATATCAATCGGCTGTATTTTAAAAAAAACTTTCATACGATGGTGCTCGAAGAAACCATGCAAAAGGTCGGTATCTTTAAATATCTCGGCGGGTTTTCCGTTGCCAAAAATTCAAAACAAGTTTTAGAAGCGTTAAGTTTCGCGGCCGGGTTACTTAATGACGTCAATAATATGGTCGTTATTTTCCCGCAAGGAAAACTGCACTCCAACTTTGTCGACGAGGTAGGTTTTGAAAAAGGGGTGTTCCGCATCGCTGCCCAGGCAAAGCCCGACTTCCAATACGTTTTTGCGGCATCCTTTACCGAAAACTTTGAACATAAAAAGCCCTCTGTTTTTTGTTCCTTAACTGTCTTTCACTCAAATGATTTTACTACTTTAGAAGAGTTGCGCAAAGCATACCAACAACATTATATGGCGGCAAAAACCACACAAACCAACATCACCATATAAATGATTTATATCATCTACCTGGTGTTCTTTTTTATGATACTGCGGTTTGTGGTAACATTGTTCAACTTCGTGTCCGATCCGCAACTGCGTCGCGTTAACCGGCAGTACAACCAACTGGTATCCGTTTTGATACCCGCACGCAACGAGGAAGGCAACATCATTGATTTATTGAATTCCATCAAGAACCAGGACTATACTGAATACGAGGTGATTGTTTACGACGACGGCTCAACGGACAATACCTACACGCTTTGCCTTGATTTTTCGAAGACCGACCGTCGCTTTAGCGTAATAAAGGGCAACGATTTGCCCCAGGGCTGGTTGGGTAAAAACCATGCCTGCCATCAAATGGCAACCCTTGCCAAAGGCGAATACCTGCTGTTTTTGGATGCCGACGAAAAAATATACGATGGTTTGATAAACAGCGCCATCCACCGTATGCTTTTAAACCGTCTGAGTTTGCTGAGTTTGTTTGCCAATCAAACCATGCAAACCCTGGGTGAGTGGTCTGTAGTGCCGCTCATGCACTTTATTTTGCTGAACTTATTACCGCTGCGGTTGGTTTTTTTGATAAAAAACACCTCGGTGGCAGCGGCCAGCGGCCAGTTTATGTTTTTTAACGCTACCGAATATAAAAAACATCAATGGCACAAAAAGGTTAAAAACAAAGTAGTCGAAGATGTCGAAATTATGCGTCTGGTAAAATCAACCGGGCTAAACGGCGAGGCTTTATTGGCCAACGGGATGGTGACTTGCCGGATGTACAAAAACTTTACAGAGGGTATAAACGGTTTCAGTAAAAACTTTTTGGCGGCTTTTAACTACAGTATTCCCGGATTTTTAGTTTTTTTGTTCTTATTGATAGGAGGGCCTTTTCTGGTGGCGTTCACAACCGACCCTTCGCTCTTGTTTTTTATGATAGGCCTGATAATTTTAACACGCATCATGATATCGCTTATGGCAGGGCAAAATGTTTTTTACAACGTTGTTTTGCACCCCTTGCAAATGCTTGGCCTGGTGCTCATTTCAGTCTTTGCAATACAAAGGCATTTAACAAAAAGTAACACATGGAAGGGGCGAAGGGTATGAAACAAAATAAACAAACAATCGCTATTGTTATCATTCTTCTGTTTCATGCAGTTGGATTAATCGGCTTTTACAACCATGCCTGGCAGCCGCTTTTCTTAAAGCTCGTGCCTTACCATATCCTGCTCATGGTATTGGTCATCTGCTATAGCCATCAGGAATTTAATGTGAAATTCCTGGCTTTTATAGCACTCGTCGTCTTGTTTGGCTATGGTGCCGAGTGGCGTGGCATCAACAAGCATACCCTTTTTGGCGAGTACAGTTATGGCAGCACACTTGGTATCAAGTACGATGACGTGCCGCTGATCATCGGTTTTAACTGGCTCATCATTACCTATGCCACTGGCGTGTTTATGCGTTACATCATATCCGCTTATGCCGGGATACGAATTGTAGCCGGGGCTATTTTGATGGTGTTTTTGGATTTGTTTATCGAACCGGTAGCCGTAAAGTTCGATTATTGGCATTGGCGCATCGGCAATAGCCAATTAACCGCGCCCACATCTAACTACATCGATTGGTTTTTTGTCAGCCTGTTTATGCTGGCCATATTCGAAGTTTTTCAGTTTAAAAAACAAAGCCGTGCAGGGGTGGTTTTGCTGATTGTACAGTTTGTTTTTTTCATTCTGATGCGGAGGGCCTAAATATAAATTTACACTAATCAGTCATTCAATCATTCAATAAATCAGTAAATTTGCCTTATGGGAGCATTAGACCTTCAGGTTACCATCGATCAGGATTCAGGCTTTTGCTTTGGGGTGGTTTACGCCATTGATATGGCCGAAGACATCCTGGCCGAAGATGGTTACCTGTATTGCTTGGGCGATATTGTGCATAATGACGAGGAGGTTGACCGTCTGAAAAAGAAAGGCCTGCGCATTATCGGGCATGATGCCTTGCTTGGTCTGCATAACGAAAAAGTGCTCATCCGCGCCCACGGCGAAGCGCCCGAAACTTATAAAATAGCTCTCGAAAACAACATTACCCTGATTGATGCCTCTTGCCCGGTGGTGTTAAAACTCCAGAACAGGATAAAGACATCCTTCGATGCCAATGAGCCAATCGTCATATTCGGCAAACACGGCCATGCCGAAGTAATTGGCCTGCAGGGTCAAACCGATGGTGAAGCACTGGTGTTCCAGGATCTGGGCGAACTCGACAAAATAGAATTGCCGCAAAAATTTACGCTCTACAGCCAAACCACCAAAAGCACGGCAAAGTTTTACCAGATAAAAGAAGAACTCATCAACCGGGGTTACGAGATAAAGGCCAACGATACCATTTGCCGCCAGGTGTCGAACCGCGACCGCGACCTACCCGAATTTGCTTTAAAATTCGATAAGGTATTGTTCGTATCGGGCAAAAAATCGTCAAACGGCAAGGTGCTGTTCGAGGTATGCCTGCGCCATAACCCCAACACTTTTTTTGTCTCTTCGGCCGATGAGATCGATCCATCGCTGTTCGAAAAAGGCGATACCGTAGGCATAGCCGGGGCCACCTCGACCCCCATGTGGCTGATGGAAGAAGTAAAAACCGCTCTCGAAAAACTATAGCTCCAACCCGGCGTTAAACCAAATATGCAGAAACAGCCGGCCTATCTCGGTATCATCATCGCTCTCGTCGTTTTATCGGGATGGGCAACCTCCACCATTTTATTGATGCGCTGGCAGGTAAGCTATGCAAACCCATTGCTTTATGTTTTCATCCTACTGCAAATGCATCTTTATACAGGCTTGTTCATCACTGCGCACGATGCTATGCATGGTACGGTATCATCAAACCGGGCCATCAATAACGCCGTAGGCTATGCAGCCACATTCTTTTACGCTGCTTTTTGGTACGGTCAACTATATACCAAACACCACCGACACCACCGCCACGTACACACCGATGCCGACCCCGACTATAATCCGGGTGATTTTTTTACCTGGTATGCCAGCTTTATCCGTAATTACCTGTCCATCTGGCAAATCATTTTCATGGCCATTTTGTTCAATGTGTTGAAGATATGGGTTCCGCAAGCCAACCTTCTTTTGTTTTGGGTATTGCCGTCGCTGTTGAGTACTTTGCAGCTGTTCTATTTCGGTACTTATCTTCCGCACAAGGGTGAGCATAGTAACCAACATCAATCAGGCAGTCAACCCAAAAACCATGTCTGGGCTTTTTTAAGTTGCTACTTTTTTGGTTACCATTATGAGCATCATGATTCGCCCGCAACGCCATGGTGGTTACTGTGGAAGTTGAAATAGGAATATTTATTGCTGTAAATTTTTTATATTTGTTTGATAGAGCATGCGCTATGATTATAGAAAGAAAAGATAACGAAGTAATTATACGTTTACCTGGAAATGTTGATATAGATGATTTACAGGAAATGGTTAACTATGCCCGTTATAAAGAGTTGACATCAAACATGAATGAGGTTTCTCAGGAAGAAGTGGATGAGTTGGCTTCAGACGTCAATAAAAATTGGTGGGCTAAAAACCGCGACAGACTGATAAAGTGAGAATAATTGTCGACACTAATATTGTATTTAGTGCAATTATTAAACCTACAAGTAAGATTGCCAAGATTTTACTAAATTCCGGAAGACATTTTCAGCTATATTCCTGCGATTTTCTAAAAATTGAACTTTTCACTCACAGAGCCAAACTGGTCAAACTTACCGGGCTTACCGTCTTGCAAGTAGAAGAGATTGAAAACCTCGTAACCGAACATATTACGTTCATTAATGAGCGCCTTATTCCATCAAACATACTTCTTGAGGCAGAAAAGTTGGTACACGACATCGATTTAGACGATATCGTTTTTGTCGCGTTATCTAATTATTTGGAGGCGAAACTTTGGTCGGGCGATAAAAAATTAATAACGGGTTTGGAATCAAGGGGATATAAAAACGTAATAGATACCAGCAAAATTTTTGAGTTGTTGAACACACTCGAAACCTGATCCATGCCCATTTAAACTTTCTTTACATTTGATAATGCCATTTACCCGCCATGCCATGGTGGATGTTATGGAAGCTGAAATAATCTCTTCGCCGACCAAAACACCGTCTTGTACCCTTTTTATGTCATTTTACCGATTGAGTCTTTTGCAGGATATTCAGCCGCTTATCTTTGCACCAACAAGTTTTAGCGCCCCTATGAAACAAATTTTACTATGGTTTATTCTGTTGCTTCCTGCTTTTGCTTTCGCCCAAACTGGCGTAATTCATGGTAAGGTAACAACCACATTAAGCAATCAGCCTTTGCAGGGTGTTTCGGTAGCAGTTATCGGCACAACCATCGGCACCGTAACCGATTCTGCAGGCAATTACCAACTCAATAATTTAAAGCCCGGCTATTACACCGTTCAGTTTTCCTTGCTGGGTTATGGCAAAAAAATAAGTTACGATGTACAGGTCACCAATTCAAAACCAGCCTTAACCGATGTCAGTCTTGAAGACGATGCCAAAGCTTTAAGCGATGTCAATATATCCGGCCAGCGTGAAAGCAAGTCGCTCGAAAGCCCCTTGTCGCTCCGCACTATCGGTTCCACCGAAATAAAACGGAATCCCGGCGGCAACAGGGATATCTCCAAGGTAATACAATCATTACCGGGTGTATCCTCTCCGGTTGGTTTCCGAAACGATATTATCATCCGCGGCGGCGCGCCAAACGAAAATCGCTTTTATCTCGATGGGGTCGAAATTCCTAACATCAACCACTTTGCCACACAAGGTTCATCCGGTGGGCCTGTTGGCCTCATCAACGTCGATTTCATCAACGAAGTCGATTTTTACTCAGGTGCATTTCCTGCCGATAGGGGTAATGCCCTTAGTTCTGTATTCGAGTTTAAGCAGAAAGATGGCCCATCCGATAAACATGATGCGACGCTCACTTTAGGCTCCAGCGATTTGGCCGCCACTTTTGAAGGTCCGATTGGTTCTAAAACCACCTTCATTTCGTCATACAGGTACTCCTACCTGCAAGGGCTGTTCAAATTGTTGGGCCTGCCGTTTTTGCCATCCTACCAGGATTTTCAGTTCAAAATAAAAACCAAACTCGATGCCCATAACGAAATAACACTGTTGGGTATCGGCGCTATCGACCGCTTCTCGCTCAACCTAAACGCACCCAATACCGAGCTTAACCAATACACGCTGGCCAATATCCCGGTCAATTCGCAAAACGATTATACCATTGGCCTTACCTATAAAAATTTTCGTAAAAAAGGTTATTCCATCTTTGTTTTAAGTCGCGATTATCTTGATAACGGTGCCTACAAATACGAAAACAACGACCCAACGCAACCGCAAACGTTAAACTATTCCTCGCAGGAAACAGAGAACAAATTCCGCTTCGAAAACAACAGCAGCGAGAACGGTTACCGCATCAACTTTGGTGCCGGTGCCGAAACTGCAGAGTATTACGCCAATACCTATAACCTGTTGCCCTTTGGCAACGTAATTTATACCTCGTCGCTTAGCTTTTTTAAGTATAGTCTCTTCGGACAGTTAAGCCATTCGTATTTTCAGGATAAGCTAAGCCTGTCGTTCGGTATCCGCACCGATGCCAATACTTATTCAAGCCAGATGGACAACCTTCTGAAGACTTTGTCGCCAAGGTTTTCGGCATCATACAATTTTACCGACGACCTGAGCCTTAATTTTAACACTGGCATTTACTACCAATTGCCTGCCTACACCGTTTTAGGCTATCGCGACGCCACAGGTTCGCTTACCAATACCAACGTAAAGTACATTTCCGACAAGCAAGTAGTGCTTGGCCTCGAATACCATACTGCTAAAAACACAAAATTCACCATCGAGGGCTTTTATAAATTCTATCAAAATTACCCCATGATAAAAATTCTTGGCGATACCATTCCGCTCGCAAACCTGGGTGCCGATTTTGGTGTGGTGGGCAGTAATCCGGTAACCGGCCTTACTAACGGACGCAGTTATGGTACGGAGTTTTTTGCCCAGCAACGATTGAATAAAGGCTTTTATGGCATATTCGCGCTCACCTTATTTACCAGCGAGTTTGAAGATAAACATGGCACTTACGTACAGTCGTCATGGAACAACCGATACATATTAAGCATGACGGGCGGTAAACTGTTCAAAAACAATTGGGAGTTGGGTGCCAAATTCAGGTACACAGGCGGCGCGCCATATACACCGTATAATGTGGCATCTTCATCATTAAAAAGCAATTATGCCATTTATCCTCAGGGGATACAAGACTGGAATCAGCTAAATGCCGACAGATTAGGCGATTTTTATCAGGTGGATATGCGTGTGGATAAAAAATACCCCTTCCGAAAATTCACACTCAATCTGTATTTCGATATTCAGAACATTACCAATAACCAATACCAATTGCAGCCTTATTTAGTGCCAAACAGGGACGCCAACGGTAACCTGCAAAGCGTGCCCGGCGACCCGAGCAGGTTTATCACAAAATCATTGGAAAATAAAGGCGGGAATATTTTACCTTCGCTGGGCATTATAGTTGAATTATAATATGGGTAAAAAAGGAGTTTTATTGATTAATTTGGGTACGCCCGGTAGTCCTTCGGTAAGCGATGTGCGCAAGTACCTGCGCGAATTTTTGATGGACCCCCGGGTTATCGATATCAACCCTATTTCGCGTACGCTGTTGGTTAAAGGCATTATTGCTCCAATACGTGGCCCCAAATCAGCAAAATTGTACCAAAAAATATGGGACGATAAAACCGGCTCACCGTTAATGCACTATAGTATTTTGCAACGCGACCTGTTACAACAAGCCTTAGGCGACGAATACCAGGTTGAACTGGCCATGCGTTACCAAAGCCCCTCTATCGAGACGGCTTTAAATAAACTAAAGAATGACCTGGTGGAAAGCATACAGGTAATACCCATGTTCCCACAATATGCTTCGGCAAGCACGGGTTCGGTATATGAGAAAGTAATGCAACTGGTTGGTAAATGGCCAACTTCGCCCAATATCTCATTCATCAATTCCTTTCACGATAATGAAGGTATGATCGCAACCTTTGCCGATAACGCCAAAAAATACAAACCCGAAACTTACGACCATATCCTGTTCAGTTTCCACGGCCTGCCGCAAAGGCAGTTGATTAAAGCCGACCATACCCACCAGCATTGTTTAAAGGTGGCCGATTGCTGCCAAACTTTAACAGACGCCAACAAATTTTGTTATTCCGCCCAATCGTACCATACGGCCAAACTGATTGCCGGGAAACTGGGCATTACATCGGATGATTATACGGTTTGTTTCCAATCGCGCCTTGGCAGCGACCCTTGGGTGCAACCCTACACCAGTGAAGTGGTACACCGTTTGGCCAAAGAAGGCAAAAAACGCCTGTTGGTATTTTGCCCGGCCTTTGTTGCCGATTGCCTCGAAACCGTTTACGAGGTAAGTGTGGAGTATCGCGATGAATTTACCGAAGCAGGAGGAGAGCATGTGCAACTGGTAGAAAGCCTCAACGATTCGCCGAAATGGATAGATGCTTTGAAGAAGATGGTGGTTGGTTAAAACTAATCATTCATTAATTTTTCAACTACTTCTTGCTTTAACGGGGCAATATGTCTTTTCACGATAGACCAAATGATTGAATCATCGATGGTATCATAAGCATGAACAATCATATTTCTTAAACCAATAATTTGTTTGGTATGCGCAAGCTCTTCTGCATCCAATTTCCTAAGTTGCGTTAAAGCCTCTCCAACAATTGATAATTGACGTTCAACGGCACTCTTGGTTTTACTATCAGAAATATATTCTTCGAACAAGTTTACGGTAATGGTAAACTCTTCTATTAAAGTCAGCGCATTTAAAATATCATTATACAATTTCTTCTTTCGATCCATCGTATATTAATTTCTTCGTATTCTCAATATGTTCCTCCAAATGATGGTTTCTAATACTGTCGAAAGTTAAAAGGTCAACTCTTTTTTGAAATAGTGCTTCCAATTCCATCCAAAAAGAAAGCAGCAGTTCGCCGCGGTTCAATGGGTCTGGTTCGTCGAGTTCAACAACCAGGTCAACGTCGCTTGTAGGGGTATAGTGGTCGGTAATAGACGAGCCGAAAGCATACAAGTATTTAACCTTGTGCGTTTTGCACAAAGCCAAAAACTCGTCATTATACAATCTCAGCAACTTGTCTAACATAACGTAAAGTTAGCTATTGCCTGGCGCATACGCAACAAACAAAATAACGCTGGCTAACTAATGGCCTGCATTATCAACTCAGTAGCCCCAGTGTGTTCCTTAACGTAAGTCCTGATGGCCACACCTTTTTCCGTGCGATATTCGCTATGCCGAATCATTTTATCCACAACAGCCGTTAACTGCACTTCAGTTTCAATGCTAAAACCAAGCTGCAAATTAACTAAATCGCGGGCTTCTTTAAACCGCTCATAGTTCGGCCCGAATATCATCGGCAATCCAAAAGCCGCGGCTTCCAACGTATTATGTATCCCAATACCAAAGCCGCCTCCGATAAAAGCCATGTCCCCATACTGGTATAAAGACGATAACATACCGATGTTATCAATCACCAAAACGCTAAAACCGGCAATCCCTCCATCAAGGTTTTCAATTTGCGAACAGCGGACGGTTTCTTCTCCGGGCAACAATTTTAATAACCTTGCTATCTTCCCTTCTTCAATTTCGTGCGGCGCGAAAATGAATTTCCATTCAGGGTAAAGGGGGATAAGTTGCGCAATCAGCACCTCATCCTCCGGCCAGGTACTGCCGCCTATAAATATGGGTTTGCCCGCTTTAAACTGTTCAACAAATTCTAATTTTTTTGGTGATGACGCATTTTGCCAAACCCTATCGAACCGGGTATCCCCGCTTACGGAAACATTGCTTATCCCGATGGTCTTTAAAAGCGTTTGCGATGCCTCGTCCTGCACAAAAAAGCGGGTAACAAACCCCAGCATCCTGCGGTGCAAACCGCCATACCATTTAAAAAACACCTGCCCCGGTCTGAATATCCCCGAGATAACATACAACGGGATATCGCGTTTGTGCAGCTCATCAAAATAATGGTACCAATACTCATATTTGGTAAAAATGGCTATTTCGGGGTTGATGGTTTGGATAAACCTGGCAGCGTTTTTCTTCGTATCTAAGGGTAAATAATATGTGTGGTCGGCAAGTGGGGTGTTCTTCCGCACTTCATAACCCGATGGCGAAAAAAAGGTGATGACGATAATACTTTCAGGCTTTTTCGCCCTAAAGGCTTCTAACACAGGCCGGCCCTGTTCAAACTCGCCTAACGACGCAAAATGAAACCAAACGCTCCGTTTAACGTATAACAAATTATCATTTTTTCGTCCATTAAGCCAAAGTTTTGCTTTTTTATTAAAAAATGACGAAATGAATATTAAATTATAATAAATTCGGACAGACAGGTTGTAAATGAATAACATTTTAAAGCTGAAATTACTAACTTCGTCGTCGAAGATAAATCAAAAAAAGCAGGATAAAATCAAATTATGAAAATAGCAGTAGTAGGAACAGGGTATGTAGGCCTTGTTACTGGGACGTGTTTGGCCGAAACGGGCAACGACGTTATTTGCGTCGATATCAACGCCGACAAAGTAAAAATGATGCAAAACGGCAAAATGCCGATATATGAGCCAGGCCTCGACCTGCTATTCAACCGGAATATCGACCAAAACCGGTTGCATTTTACCACTAACCTTGCCGAGGCTATCGAAGAAGCAAAGATCATCTTTTTAGCCTTGCCAACCCCGCCCGGAGGCGATGGCTCTGCCGATTTAAGCTACGTGCTTGGTGCAGCTAAAGATATAGGCAAATTGATAAAAGAATATAAGGTCATCGTAACAAAATCAACAGTGCCCGTAGGTACTGCCGATAAGGTTAGGGCTGCCGTAAGTAGCCAAACGGATGTGGAATTTGATGTGGTTTCAAACCCGGAGTTTTTACGCGAGGGTGTTGCTGTTGAAGATTTTATGAAACCCGACCGTGTGGTTATCGGTACAAAAAGCGAGCGCGCCCGCAAACTGATGGGCGAACTTTACGCGCCTTATGTAAGGCAGGGCAATCCTGTTATATTTATGGACGAGCGCTCGTCTGAACTGACGAAATATGCCGCCAACTCGTTCCTGGCAACCAAGATTACTTTTATGAACGAAGTAGCCAACATGTGCGAGTTGGTGGGTGCCGATGTGGATATGGTGCGCCGCGGTATCGGTTCTGATGATAGGATTGGCCGCCGTTTCCTGTTCCCCGGCGTGGGGTATGGAGGCAGCTGTTTCCCTAAGGATGTGCAGGCACTTGTTAAATCGGCCGATGAGCACAAATACGATTTCAAGATTTTGAATTCGGTCATCGAAGTGAACGAGACACAAAAGAGGATACTTTTCAAAAAAGTAAAACAATACTATAAAGGCGACCTGGCCGGAAAAAAATTCGCGCTTTGGGGCCTGGCATTTAAGCCGGAAACTGACGATATCCGTGAAGCACCCTCGCTGTACATTATCGACGAATTGTTAAAAGCAGGTGCAAGCGTTACTGCTTTCGACCCGGAAGCTATGGCCAACGTTCGTAACCTTATCGGTAACAAAATAAGCTACGCAGCCGATCATTATAGCGCTTTACATGATGCCGACGCGTTATTGATTGTTACCGAATGGTCACTGTTCCGTAACCCCGATTTCGAACAATTGGTGGAATTATTGCCAACAAAGGTTATTTTTGACGGACGTAACCTATACGACCTTTCAAAAATGCAGGAATTGGGCTTTTACTATAACAGTATCGGGCGTAAAATAATCGAGAAATAACATGGCTGACAGAAAACGTATATTGATAACCGGTGCTGCTGGTTTCCTTGGTTCGCACCTGTGCGACAGGTTTATTAAAGAAGATTTTCACGTTATCGGCATGGATAACCTGATAACCGGCGACCTGCGGAATATTGAACATTTGTTTAAACTAGAAAACTTCGAGTTTTATAATCACGATGTTTCCAAATTTGTATATGTACCCGGCGATTTGCACTATATCCTGCACTTTGCATCTCCGGCAAGTCCGATTGATTACCTGAAAATCCCAATCCAAACCCTAAAAGTTGGCTCATTGGGCACGCACAATTTATTAGGCTTAGCCCGAGCTAAAGGTGCGCGTATGCTAATTGCATCAACATCCGAAGTATATGGCGACCCCGCAGTTAACCCACAACCCGAAGAATATTGGGGCAATGTTAACCCGGTAGGTCCGCGCGGCGTTTACGATGAAGCCAAACGCTTCCAGGAAGCTATCACTATGGCTTACCATACTTTTCATGGGTTGGAGACGCGTATTGTACGTATTTTCAATACCTACGGGCCACGTATGCGTTTAAATGACGGGCGTGTTTTGCCAGCCTTCATCGGCCAGGCTTTGCGCGGCGAACCTTTAACTGTTTTTGGCGATGGCTCACAAACCCGCTCGTTTTGCTACGTTGACGATTTAGTGGAAGGTATCTATCGCCTCCTTTTCAGCGAGTATGCGCAACCGATGAATATCGGCAACCCCGACGAAATTACCATCCGCCAATTTGGCGAGGAGATCATCAAGCTTACCGGTACCGACCAGGAATTGGTTTGTAAGGATTTGCCTGTTGACGACCCTAAACAACGCCGCCCTGATATTACCAAGGCAAAGGCTATATTAGGATGGGAGCCAAAGGTATCGCGCAGCGAAGGTTTGAAAATAACTTACGAATACTTCAAATCTTTGCCCGATAAAGAGATTCATCACAAAGATTTCACTTACTACAACAAATAACCATGTCAAAAATTTTAGTTACTGGAGGGTTGGGTTATATCGGTTCGCATACAGTTGTCGAATTGGTTAAAGCAGGTTACGAGCCCGTTATTGTCGATAACCTGTCTAACTCCAACGTAAAAATATTAGACCAGCTAACTAAAATCATAGGTTTTAAACCGCCATTTTACCAATTTGACCTGTGCGATACAGCGTCGGTTAAAAAACTGGTAGACGCCGAACCTGATATCGCCGGCGTTATCCATTTCGCTGCCTATAAAGCAGTGGGCGAGTCGGTTGCCAAACCATTAAAATACTACCACAACAACTTTTATTCGCTCATTAACCTCCTCGAAACCTATTATAGCAGCAAGGTTAATTTTGTGTTCTCGTCCAGCTGTACGGTTTATGGTCAGCCGGATGTTTTACCCGTAACCGAAGATGCACCTATAAAACCTGCCGAATCGCCATACGGCAATACCAAACAGGTGGCCGAAGAGATTTTACGCGAGACAACAGCCGCCGGCAGTACTTGTAAAGTAATTTCGCTACGCTATTTTAACCCGGTTGGTGCCCATGACAGCGCTTTGATTGGCGAGTTGCCCATCGGTGTGCCACAAAATCTGGTGCCATTCATCACACAAACCGCAATAGGCAAACGCGAAAAATTAACTGTTTTCGGCGATGACTATAATACTGTGGACGGTAGTTGCGTACGCGATTATATCCACGTAGTCGATTTAGGCAAGGCTCACGTTGCCGCCTTAAAATTGATGGAAAGCGAAGGTTACGATAAAGTTTATGATGTATTTAACCTCGGCACAGGCAACGGCAATACCGTGTTGGAGGTAATTAAAGCATTTGAGATAAGCACAGGCGAAAAGCTGAACTATGTTATAGGTCCGCGCCGTCCCGGCGACGTTGAAAAAGTTTGGGGCGATGTGACCAAATCGACCAATGTTTTGAAGTGGACGGCCGAACTTGATATTAGCGATATGATGGCTTCGGCTTGGGCTTGGGAAAAGTACCTGGCGGCAAACCCATTTTAATATTTTAGCCTACCTTTGTTATTGCTCAATTCATTCAAAAATGAAAAAGATTATTATTACAGGCGGCGCAGGTTTCATCGGCTCGCACGTGGTGCGTCGTTTTGTAACTACATACCCTCAATATCAAATTGTTAACCTCGATAAATTAACCTACGCAGGTAACCTGGCTAACCTTACGGATATTGAGCACCTGCCCAATTACCGATTTGTAAAAGGCGATATTGTTGATGCCGCTTTTATCGATGCACTTTTTAAAGCCGAACAACCCGACGCGGTAATTCATCTGGCAGCCGAATCGCATGTCGACCGTTCTATAACTAATCCGCTGGAGTTTGTGATGACCAACGTCATCGGCACTGTAAACCTGCTGAATGCCGCGCGCGAAAATTGGAAAGGCCGTTATGAGGAATGCCGTTTTTACCACGTTTCTACCGATGAAGTGTATGGCACTTTAGGCGATGAAGGTATGTTTACCGAAACCACCGCTTACGATCCGCATTCGCCATACTCGGCATCAAAAGCCAGTTCCGACCATTTTGTACGCGCCTATCAGGATACCTATGGTTTAAATGCGGTGATATCCAATTGCTCCAACAATTACGGCTCATTCCATTTTCCCGAAAAACTGATACCGCTGGCTATCCACAATATCCAGCAAATGAAGCCAATCCCGGTTTATGGCAAAGGCGAGAATATACGCGACTGGCTTTGGGTAGAAGATCATGCCCGTGCCATCGATGTCATCTTTCATAAGGCCGCTTCAGGTACGACCTATAATATAGGAGGCCATAACGAGTGGAAAAATATCGACCTTATCCGTTTGCTTTGCAGGATATTGGACAAAAAATTAGGCCGTTCCGCCGGCGAATCTGAAAAGCTCATCACCTTTGTTACCGATAGGGCAGGACATGACCTGCGTTATGCCATTGATGCCACCAAACTGAAAAACGAATTAGGTTGGACACCAAGCATCACCTTTGAGCAGGGCCTCGAAAAAACTGTCGATTGGTACCTGGCCAACGAAGAATGGCTTAATAACGTTACATCGGGCCATTATAAAGATTACTATAACGAGCAATACGCAAACCGATAATATGTTTGGCCTGTTCAAAAAAAAGGGGGCAAGCAATGCCGGATTAAGCTTTGATGTGATAGGAGTTGACATGCACTCGCACGTATTACCGGGCATCGATGATGGCGCGCAGGATGTTTCCCAGTCCATCGAACTCATTAGGGCCATGATGGATGTAGGCATACGTAAAATTATTGCCACGCCACACATTATGGCCGACTACTATCGTAATACGCCTGAAACCATCAATAATGCCCTTGCGGTTTTAAAGGATGAGTTGGTAAAACAAGGTATCAATATCCCGGTTCAGGCTGCTGCCGAATACTTTTGCGATGAGTCTTTTGTTGCCAAATTAGATAAGGAAAAGTTGTTGAGCTTTGGCGAAGAGGATTATTTGTTGTTCGAGTTTTCCTTTATGACCATGCCGCCCGATTTTAACCATACCTTGCGCAAAATGCGTGATGCCGGTTATCAGCCCATTTTGGCTCACCCCGAACGTTATGGCTATTTTACCGTTGAAAAATGTGCTGAATTGCGAGACTCCGGCTGTTTAATGCAGGTAAACACCACGTCGCTCACCGGGTATCACGGCAAAGAAGTGAAAAAATTTGCCGAAGAGTTGATTGACGAACTGGTGGTCGATTTTATATCCAGCGATATGCACCACCTTAAACATGCTGAAGCGTTTAAAGATGCTTTGAGCCTTCCTTACGTACGCCGGTTGCTCACCGAGTACCCCTTGCTCCAAAACACTTCGTTGCTGTAATTATTCGTACCTTAAGGCTTCAACAGGGTCCAGTTTCGAAGCTTTGTTGGCCGGGTAAAAACCAGATCCTAATCCTATTACCGTACACACAACAACCGCTAATGTTATCCATGTCCATGGTATAACAAACGCACCGTTGCCCTGTAAAGCTATAATATTGCCAATCAACATCCCCAAAACTATCCCAACTACACCCCCGATCAGACAAATCACGATAGACTCAATCAAAAACTGTTTCCTTATAACGCCTGGCGTAGCGCCAATGGCCTTTCTTATACCAATCTCACGCGTCCGTTCGGTTACCGATACCAACATAATGTTCATCAAACCGATAGATGCACCAAGTAAAGTTATAAAGCCTATCAACATGCCCGCTGCCGTCATCATGCTCATTTGGGTTGAAAGTTGTTGCTGAACCGAGTCGCTGCGTGTAATTTCAAAATTATCTTCCCGCCCAATGGGCAACCTCCTGATGTTGCGGAACAATGCGGTGGCCTCGCCGGAAGTCTCATCCAGCGCCGATGCTTGGCTCACCATTACACTGATGGTATATGATGGGCTCGAACTGGTGTTGATTTGTTTTGCCTTAAAAACCGGGATAATGCAAACCTTATCACCACCTAAACCGGCGCTGGCGCCTTTGGTTGCGGTGAGGCCGATAATACGGAATTTATTTGCCCCAATGGTCAAAATTTGGTCAATAGGATTTTGGTTTTTAAACAGCTTGGTCTTTATTTCATCGCCAATAATCACCACGTTCGCGCCATGTTCCAGTTCCGACTCTGAAAAATTTCGGCCTGCGGCCAATTTATAGCCCCCCGTCTGCAAATAGTTCTCGTCAGCTCCCAACACCGTAATGTTAGGGTTGGTTTTTTGGTCGTTAAATTTTGCCGTTGCACCGTTCGACGCATTGGTATTTACCGAAATCAAAGCCGGTACCTTAAATGTTTTCTTGAAATGGTCGGCCTCTTCGTATTTTATCGATTGATACGTCCGCCTGCGCCCGCCACCAAATTTAATACCGGAGCCCCGGTTGCGGATGGTGAATGAGTTGGCACCCATGCTCGAAAAAGCATCACTGGTCCATTGTTTGATGCCCTCAACAGCTGTCAATATACCCACCAGAGCCATAATGCCGATGGCAATGATCAATGCCGTTAATGCCGTACGTAACCTGTTGCCGCCTATCGATTGCAAAGCAACGGCAACATTCTCCCTAAAACTCATTTGTACCGACATCGTATAAAAATAGCTGATTTATTTGGTAAGACAGCAACAGACCTTCAATTGTTACAATAGAACAGAAACAAAAAAGCATCCCGACAATCGTCGCGATGCTTTTTATATCATTTAATTTTAATTAAACCGAAAACGAAGTACCGCAACCACAGGTGCTGGCAGCGTTGGGGTTATTAAAGGTAAAACCACGGGCATTCAACCCATCCTGAAAATCTATCTGCATGCCAACAAGGTACAAGCCATGCGCCTTGTGCATAAAAACACGTATGCCGTCAATGCTGTACTCCTGGTCGCCGTCTTTCTTCTGGTCAAAACCTAAAACATAGGTCATGCCCGAACAGCCACCGCCTTCAACACCAACCCGCAAACCAAAATCGTCGTTCAGCTCTTGCTGGTCTTTCAATTTATGTAACTCTTTTACCGCCCCTGAAGTAAAGGAAACAGGTGCAGCGGCAGTTTCAACAACAGTATTCATGTTATTTTTAATTTAATACGCAAATATACGGCAAAATGTGGATTTTTGTTTCCCGGTGTTTGTTTATGACACCGACCTAACACTTTTTATAAAAATGGACATTTACCACTATTTACTCGATATTTTAAAATACACATTGGCAGGCGTAGGTACCGTAAGCGTTGCCATGTACCTTATCAAACCCTATATCGACCGTTCCGAACGGATCCAGTTGCTCGAACTTAAAAAGGCAAGCAGTAACCAAACCCTGCCCTTGCGCTTACAGGCTTATGAACGGGTAGTGCTTTTCATCGAAAGGGTAAACCCTGCCAATATGCTCATCCGGTTAAACGCTACCTCTTATAGCGCTGCCGAACTGCATAGCCTCGTAGTTGCCGAAATAAGAAATGAGTACCAGCACAATGTTACTCAACAAATATATGTAAGCGCTAAAGCCTGGAGCGTTGTACGTCGTGTTAAAGATGATACCATGAGCATTGTTACCAATGCAGTGAAAGGCTTGCCCGAAGATGCCTCGGGTTTAGATCTGAGTCGTACCGTATTGAAACATTTGGGCACGTTGGAAGAAAACCCATACGATATTGCCACCACGTTGATCAGGCAGGACCTTGAAAACCTTTTTTAATCGCGTTTTATGCCCGGGAAGAAAATCACCACGTCCTCAGGGATTGAGATAAGAGAGCTTTACACACGATCGGCACAACCCATGAACGAGTTGCCCGGCGAGTTCCCCTTTACCCGTGGCATACAAAAGGACATGTACCGTGGCCGCCCCTGGACCATGCGGCAATACGCGGGTTTTTCAACTGCGGAGGAATCGAACAAGCGTTACCATTATTTATTGAGCCAGGGCACTATGGGCCTTTCGGTCGCTTTCGATCTCCCCACGCAAATAGGTTACGATTCGGATCATGAACTATCCGAAGGTGAAGTCGGCAAGGTAGGGGTGGCCATTGATTCGCTTAAAGACATGGAAGCCTTGTTCGATGGTATCGAGTTGCAAAAGATCACCACCTCAATGACCATCAATGCCACCGCTTCAACCTTATTGGCTATGTACATCGCTTTGGCAAAAAAACAAGGTGCCGATTTGAAGCAATTATCGGGCACCATACAAAACGACATATTAAAGGAGTACGCTGCGCGGGGTACCTATATCTATCCGCCGCAACAATCCATGCGCATCATAACCGATGTGTTTGAGTATTGCAGTACCGAACTGCCAAAATGGAATACCATATCCATTTCCGGCTATCATATTCGCGAGGCAGGCTCTACTGCCGTGCAGGAACTGGCTTTTACCCTTGCCAATGGCAAAGCATACTTAAAAGCCGCGCAGGAAAAGGGGCTCGACATTAATGTGTTCGCCAAAAGGCTTTCCTTCTTTTTCAACTGCCACAATAATTTTTTCGAGGAGATATGTAAGTTCCGTGCGGCAAGGTGCATGTGGGCGCATATCACCAAAGAATTGGGCGCAACCGACCCGGCAGCTCAAAAACTGCGCTTCCATACACAAACAGGTGGCTCAACATTAACTGCGCAACAACCTATGAACAATATTGTGCGTGTTACCAGTCAAGCCATGGCAGCCGTGTTAGGTGGTACACAATCGCTGCATACCAATGGTTATGACGAGGCGCTATCGTTGCCAACCGAAGCCGCCGCAAAAATAGCCCTGCGAACCCAGCAAATTATCGCTTTCGAAAGCGGTGTTACCGATACTGTCGACCCGCTGGCCGGCTCGTACTTTGTTGAGACCCTAACTACTGAAATGGAGCAAGCCGCTCAGTTGTATATTGATAAGATAGATGCAATGGGGGGCTCGGTAAAAGCTATCGAGCAGGATTACATACAACAAGAGATAGCACGCTCGGCTTATGAGTACCAATCACAGATTGAGAACGGAGAACAAGTTTTGGTAGGCGTTAACCGGTTTACCGAAGATGAAGGTAAAGGCATAGAGGTTTTCCGGGTCGACGATTCCATCCGGCAGCATCAAATTGAAAAGCTAAACAAGCTGAAAAAAGAACGCGACAATGATAGCGTTCAACGGTCGTTAACCGCTTTGGAAAGCGCTGCCAGGGGCACTCAAAATCTGATGCCTTTTATCTTAAATTCTGTTGAGAACTATGCTACGCTCGGCGAAATTGCCGACGCAATGCGCAGTGTATTTGGCGAATATTGAAAAAAAATGTTTTCAACATTGTTAAAATAGCACATATACAGGCGATTAAAATTTTTTTAAAAAAAGTTGCAAACGCTCTCCACAGTGTCGATTTTTTCTTACTTTTAGTCCTTTAGAATACCTGCAGTTTGAACCTCTTTTCTATCCATAGAATAGGTTTTTGAGTTTTAAAAGCAGTCTCCCCTATACCACACTTAGTGCGGTAATGTTGTATTTGTTGTGTTGCGTGTTAGTTAACAGATTTTACTGCGATGGGCCAATTAATGCCTGTCGGAAAATAAAATGTTGTTAACATTATAGGTGTGAGTTTGTTATAAAAAGTTCGTCGAAAAGTGAAAATAATATTTTTTAATCAGGTTATTTTTTCAATATTCGATGTTCCGAAGCCGCCCCAACAAAAGGTTATGCTGGGGTTTGTAAATCAATAAATTAAGATAATGTCAATGGAAAAAACTTGTACTAACGTTTGGAATAGCTGCCTGCTCATCATCAAGGATAACATACAGGCCCAAAGTTTTAAAACATGGTTCGAGCCTATAAAGGCCTTGAGGATTGAAGGTAGTGTACTAACGATACAGGTACCAAGTTTGTTCTTTTTCGAATGGCTCGAAGAGCACTATGTAGGCTTGCTTCGCAAAACCATCAAAAAACAATTGGGCGAAGACGGCCGTTTGGAGTATAATATCGTTGTTGAGCAATCTTCATCGAGCAAACCTTACACCACTAACATGCCATCTAACGGCAACGGCGCCGAGGGTAAAAACCAATCGATGCCCATCCCGATTTCCATCAACAAAGACATCAAGAACCCTTTTGTTATACCGGGCCTTAAAAAGCTGCAGGTGGATCCGCAACTAAACCAAAATTATACTTTCGATAGTTTCATCGAGGGTGATTGTAACCGTTTGGCACGTTCGGCAGGTTATGCCGTAGCAGCTAAACCGGGCGGCACATCATTTAACCCCTTAATGATTTACGGTGGTGTTGGTTTAGGTAAAACCCACTTAGCGCAAGCCATCGGTAACGAGATAAAACGCACCCTGCCCGATAAGTTGGTACTGTACGTATCCTGCGAGAAATTTACGCAACAATTTGTCGACGCGCTGAAGCATAACAACATCAACGATTTTGTGAACTTCTATCAAGCCATTGATGTGCTCATCATGGACGATGTGCACAACTTTGCCGGTAAAGAAAAAACACAGGATTTCTTCTTCCATATCTTCAACCACCTGCACCAATCTGGCAAGCAACTGATTATTACATCCGACAAAGCACCAAAAGACTTGGCCGGTTTAGAAGAGCGTTTGCTGTCGCGTTTTAAATGGGGGCTTTCAGCTGATTTACAGGTACCCGATTTGGAAACCCGTATGGCGATCCTCAAAACCAAAATCTATCAGGACGGCATTGAACTACCTAACGAGGTAATTGAATATGTGGCCCATAACATCGATAACAACGTGCGCGAATTGGAAGGCGCTATGGTGTCTCTCTTGGCACAATCAACATTGAACCGCAAAGAGATCGACCTTAACCTGGCCAAACAGATGTTAAAGAATTTCATCAAGAACTCAACCAAAGAGATTTCGATGGAGTATATACAAAACCTGGTGTGCGAGTATTTTGAAGTACCAATCGAAATGGTGAAATCTCAAACCCGCAAACGCGAAATTGTTCAGGCCCGTCAAATATCCATGTACCTGGCCAAAGCGCATACCAAAAGTTCGCTCAAATCAATCGGCAGCTTCTTTGGTGGCCGCGATCACTCCACCGTGATTTATGCCTGCCAAACCGTTGAAGACCTGATAGACACCGACAAGAAATTCAAAGGCTACGTAGCCGATATTCAGAAAAAGCTGAAAATGTCATAACATTTCAAAGAACTGATAGAAGGACCCGGTTTGCATTTGCAGATCGGGTTTTTTGTGCTTTGGGGTAATCTCTTAGTATTATAGTATTAGAACCTGATTTGGATATTGATCGCCCTTAAATCCAGTTTGCCATTTTCGGATGCAATGGCTTCATATTTGCCGTTGTTCAGCAAATAATGCGATACCTCTTTACTTTCCGGATTGATGATAACATATTCCGGGATGCCGTTTTTTTGATACAGGTCAAATTTCTTACGGATATCGTAGTCCTTGTTCGAAGATAATACTTCGATAACCAAATCTGGCGACCCAACTATCCCTTTTCTTTCAACAATGTGCAGGTTCTCTGCCTTTATAAAAATGATATCAGGTTGAACCACATTCAGCTCGTTATCCAAATACACGTCCAACGGCGATATAAAAACTTTGCCTGTTTGGTTTTGGCGAACGGATTGTTTTATCTGAAAAAAGATATCACCAAGTAAGTCCTGGTGGTCAGAAGTTGGTGATGGGGACATAAATAATGTATTATCAATAACCTCGCACCTGGTTCCCTCCGGAAGCATGTTAAATACCTCCATAGCGGTACGTGGTATGTCGAGTATATTTTTCATTATAAAAGCTAATTTAACTATAAAACATTAAAAATTAAAATAGTTTGCTCCCTACAACTCCCCCAACTTCATCAAAGCATAAAACAAATTGGTACAGTGCAAAGCCTGCGCTATCTTATTGTCGGCCAGTAATTGCTTTACCTCGGCAATGTTATACTCCTCAACAATAATTTCCTCGTGTTCATCCAAAGTCTGTTCCTGAACTTTTTTACCGTTTTTGGCTAAGTAACAGTAAGTGTGGTTATCGGCTGTAGCCGGATTGCCGTAAACAACGCAAAGCAGCTCAAAATCATCAAACAGGTATCCGGTTTCTTCGAGTAACTCGCGTTTGATGCCCTCTTCAGCTTGCTCACCTTTTTCAATTACGCCGCCCGGTAGTTCCAACGAAACGATCTTGGCCGCGTGCCTATACTGCCGCACCATAATAATCTTACCCTCATCGGTTATAGCAACAGCGTTGCACCAATTAGGGTATTCCAGCACAAAATAGGGGTCTTTTATCCGGCCATCGGGCATTTCGCAACGGTCGTGCCTCAGGGTCGCCCAGGCGCCTCTATGTACATATTCGGAATAAAGCACCTTCCAGGTAAGATCCCTCATATAAAAATAAAATTATTGAAACTAAACCAAGCCAATCACGCCATCCAACCTAATGACTAATGACTAATGACTAATGACTAATGACTAATGACTAATGAACTACCAACTCCCGCTCGATCCGCCGCCGCCAAAACTGCCGCCGCCAAATCCGCCGAAGCCGCCACCGCCTCCGCCATCACCACCGCCAAAGCCCCCACCTTCACGACCTCCGCCACCAAAGCCACCGCCCAAGGCCGAGCCCATCAGCAACCACCAAAACGGACTTGCGCTGCCACGGTTGCCAATAACCTGTCCGCCGCCGCCACCAATATTCCTGAATATCAATATCAGCACTACAATGACGATAAAAACCAGCGTGCCTATGCTTCCGCCGCCGCCGCGGCCATGGTTTTGTACATCCTGAGCATCGGCTTTGTACTCGCCCTTCATATATTTCATCAGCGAAGTTGTAGCGGCATCAAGCCCGGCGTAATAATTCCCTTGTTTAAAGTTGGGTTTTATATCTTCCTGTATAATCTGGCTCGTTATCGCGTCTGGCACTGCTGCTTCTGCGCCATACCCGGTTTGTATGGTAACTTTATGGTCATCAATGGCCACCAAAACCAAAATACCATTGTTTTTTCCCTTGCTGCCGATGCCCCAGGCGCGGCCTAACGACACACCATATTGGCCAATATCATAACTGCCAACAGACTTCATTATCACCACCGCAATCTGTGTCGAGGTCGAATCGTTAAAGGCTACCAGTTTGTTTTCGAGGGTAGTTTTGTCGCCCGGACTAAGCGTGTTTGTATAATCGGTAACCAAGGTAGCCGATTTTGCAGGGAGATCCTGCGCATTGATGATACCACACGAAAGGATCAACAAACTGAATAATATAATTTTTTTGAACATGTGTTTAGGTTTATTTGCCATCCATAAAAGTGATGTTGTCGGGCTTGTCTACCGTCCTTTTGTTTTCATCATGCGGAAAGTACTTTTCCAGTTGTTCGCCGGCAAGGCATAAACCGGTACTTAAGCCGCCTACCAAATCGCCCTGTTTAAAATGCTGCAACATCACTTCTTTGGTCGAGTCCCAAAAGTTGGTCGGCACAACCTTGTCTATCCCATGGTCGCCAATAATGGCAAACTTGCGGTCAACGGTAGACAGGTAAATCAAAACGCCATGCCTATGCCGGGCATGGTGCATGCCCAGTTTATGAAAGTATTTGGCAGCGCGGTGCAAAACGTCTTCGCTGCAGTTTTTTTCAACACAAACCCGTATCTCGCCCGAAGTATGCTTCTCAGCCTCTTCAATAGCCTTACGTATTTGCTGTTGTTCTTCGTCGTTAAATAATGCCATC
This sequence comes from uncultured Mucilaginibacter sp., assembly GCF_903893715.1. Lineage (GTDB taxonomy): Bacteria > Bacteroidota > Bacteroidia > Sphingobacteriales > Sphingobacteriaceae > Mucilaginibacter. The sequence goes on along the minus strand of NZ_CAITNG010000070.1, from coordinate 3,541 downwards.
TTTATATTTTTGATTTATTGAATGAATGACTTGTTGATTGTTTTGAATCATTTCAAAATCAGCCAATTAATAAATCAATCACTCAAACATATTAGAACTGTACCTTCGGCGCGGTTGCGGCACCGGCTTCAGCCTGGAAATACCCTTTTTCGGTAAAGCCAAACATCTTCGCCGTAATATTGGCCGGGAACGAACGTATCTTGCTGTTATATTCCTGTACGGCGTTGTTAAAGTCCATACGGGCAACGGTAATACGGTTTTCTGTTCCTTCTAACTGAGCCTGCAGCGCCATAAAGCTTTCATTACTTTTCAGGGTAGGATAATTTTCGGTAATGCTCATCAGTTTGCCCAACGCGGTACTCAACTGCCCTTGTGCGGCCTGATATTTTTGGATGGTTTCAGGGGTCAGCTTTGTAGGGTCAACGGTTATCTGTGTAGCCTTTGCACGGGCGTTTATTACGTCGGTCAAGGTGCTTTTTTCAAAATTCGCCACGCCTTTTACGGTGGCAACAAGGTTGGGTATCAAATCCGAACGGCGCTGGTAGTCGTTTTGCACCTGTCCCCATTTCGATTTTACATTTTCGTCCATTTGTACCATGCTGTTATAACTGCATGAACTTAGCGACATAGCCGCCACAACAATCATTAATGCTGAGAATATTTTTTTCATGTCGATTTTTAAATTTTATGTTTTGTTTTTAGATTTTATTAAAGTTGTAATGTTACAATAATGGTTTTTATGTTCCTCGGGCACTGTTGCCCCACTTGTTATTTTTTATGGGATTTATAATTACTTATCCCAAAACCTTAGAAAACATGGGTAAATATGGGTATTTTTCAATTGCTTTTTCTGCGATATTTATCAAATTTATAATTTCCTTCTAACTCCGGTTTCTGCTACCGGTCATTCTGCTCATGGGTAAATATGGGTGTTTAAAAAAAGTGTAAATACCAACCTTACCCACGCTTTGCGCTACGCTCCATGCGCTTTGCTTTATACAAAAATACGGCTTTTTTACCGCATAATAGCTTAATAACACAGTATCAAATACCCAACCAAACAATCAGCGGCATCAAAAAAATCAAAACAAATCAGCGGTCAATCGCTACCTTTGTTTCATCCGGGATAAAAACCCGGCATAAAATGGTCAAAGAAATTGAAATAACATGCCTCCCGCATGAGCATGCCGATGAGGCAGCTTTAACAAAAATAGCAGCAACAAGCCTTAATTTGGCTTTAAACCGAATATCGGGCATCAAAATACTCAAACGTTCTATCGATGCCCGTGGCCGAAAGGTCATTTACCGCCTCCAAATAAAAGTTTTTATCGATGAGCCTGCCGTGGCAGATGTTTTTAGTTTTAACTATCAAAATGTCAGTTCGGCAAAGCAGGTCATTATTATAGGAGCTGGTCCGGCCGGGATGTTTGCCGCTTTGCAATGTATTAAACTCGGCTTAAGGCCGGTGATATTGGAGCGTGGTAAAGATGTGAAACAACGCCGTCGCGATTTGGCGGCTATCAATAAGGAAGGCATCATTAATCCCGAATCTAACTATTGTTTTGGCGAGGGCGGTGCCGGAACCTATTCGGATGGGAAGCTGTACACACGCTCTACCAAGCGCGGCGATGTGAATGAGGTGCTCCAAATTTTTGTTGCCCATGGTGCCGATGGGGATATACTTGTTGACGCCCGTCCGCACATAGGCACCAATAAACTACCGCAAATTATCACAGCTATCCGCGAGACCATCCAAAATGCAGGCGGCGAAATATATTTCGATACCAAAGTAACCGCGCTCAATATTTCTTTTGGTAAGATAATAGGGGTGAGGACGGCGGCAGGTAACGATATCAGCGGCAGCGCCGTTATTTTGGCAACCGGTCATTCGGCTCGTGATGTTTTCGAAATGCTGCACCATCAGGGTATCCTTATCGAACCCAAAGCCTTCGCCCTCGGTGTCCGTATCGAACATCCGCAGGAAATTATCGACAAAGCCCAATACCATTGCGACGTGCGCGACCCGTTTTTGCCCCCATCACACTATAACCTGGTAGAACAGGTGGATGACCGTGGTGTGTTTTCGTTTTGTATGTGCCCCGGCGGCATCATCGCTCCATGCGCTACAGATTTTGATGAGATTGTGGTCAATGGTTGGAGTCCGTCAAAACGCAATAACCCCTTTGCCAATTCGGGCACGGTGGTTCAAATTAATCTCGAAGATGTTCCGGGTAAACCCGATGACCCCTTCAGGATGCTCAATTACCAGCACGATATCGAAAAAGCTACCTATAAAGCAGGTGGTGGTAAGCTGGTAGCCCCGGCTCAACGTATGGTCGACTTTTGTGAAGGGCGTGTTTCTGCCAATTTGCCTGTCAATTCGTACCTGCCGGGTACCACCAGTACAGATTTGACAAATGTATTACCAACGCGCATCAGTCAACGCTTAAAAAAGGCATTGCCGGCCTTTGGGCGAAAAATGCGCGGTTATTACACCAACGAGGCTATTTTGGTGGGGGTCGAGTCGCGTACCTCATCGCCGGTAAAGGTACCACGTGATAAAGAAACATTGCAGCACCCCCAAATTTCAGGCTTATTTCCTTGCGGCGAGGGAGCGGGTTACGCCGGTGGCATAATTTCTGCTGCTATTGATGGGATTAATTGCGCAAGCGCGGCATTCAAAATGGTATAAAAGCTATACCATATATATAGGTATAAAATGGAGACAAAGAAAACACTGGTATTAGGCGCAACCACCAACCCTGGCCGTTACGCGTATTTGGCCGCCAACAGATTAGTTGGCAAAGGGCATCCTATAATTAATGTAGGCGCTAAAGAAGGAGAGGTGGCAGGCGTGGCGATAGAAAAACCGGAAACAATACATCCCGATGTGGATACGCTTACTTTATATATAGGTGCGCAAAATCAGCCATCGTTATACAATTACATACTCCAAACCCGCCCAAAACGGATAATTTTTAATCCGGGTTCCGAAAATCCCGAACTTGAACAGATGGCAAATGAACAAGGAATTGAAACCTTAGAGGCATGTACCCTGGTGATGTTGGCCACAGGACAATATTGATTCGAAAAAACATTGAGGCGTAGCGCTACTAAGGCACAGTTGGTTAGCCATTGGTGTCGTTTAAAATGCAAATTAATTTTGGTACGAATGCCATTTTCTGTGTATATTTGTAACCCGTTTGTGAAAGAGCGGTACGTTTTTTGAAATTATCAAGGTTAATATACAGGTCGAAAAAAAATATAAATATTTATTTGCCTGTACTGATAAAATTGATACCTTTGCAGCCCGCAACGGGGGAACGAAAAGAGGGAAAGATTGAAAAACAGAGCGGAAAAATTTATTATCAAATAAATTTTGAAACAGAAAAAAGGTTGTTACCTTTGCAGTCCCAAAAGAAAGGGGCGAAAAATCTGAAAAGATTTTGGAATAGAAAAGGAGCTTAGCGCAATGTTAAGTGAAAAGAAAAAGCGGCGGCCGGGCGATTCGGTAGCCATAGAAAATGAAAGTTGAAGTCTG
>NZ_CAITNG010000069.1 GCF_903893715.1 uncultured Mucilaginibacter sp. | reverse complement strand
GTAAAAGTAAGAACTTTTCATACACTCAATCATCCTCTTCTATCCCACTGACTTCCCGATAGCTATCGGGATGACCCAATGACCAATGACTTTCCAAAGGGGGGAAAAAGTAGGAATATTTTCGACCATATCTTTCCATTCAATCATTCAGATAATCCATCCTTCAATCATTAGCAGGGGGGAAAAAGTAAGAACTTTTTCGACCATATTTAACTCTTGATTCTCGGCTCTTGATTCTTGACTCTCTCCAGTAAGGGGGGAAAAAGTAAGAAATATTTCGACTTCTTTTTCTCATTGATCTTTACCCGTTATTCCTTGTTCTAAACCCTACAAGTTACGAATTTTATCTGGATTTGCAAAAAAATACGCCATCAATTGAGCATTCGTAGCTAAACTTATCGATAATATCAACGCAGGTATTCTATCACGTTAACATCTAATCCATTAAACGAAATATCAAAATTCCTCTTTAAATTTTATATTATTCCCTATTTTCGCACCGCATGTTAAAACGTTTCACAGGATGGCTTTTAATTGTTACGGTTCTTTCCGCTAACTACTCCTACCTGTTTGTGTACGCCGGTTTTAAGCTCAACCAAAATTATATCGCCGCCAACCTCTGCGTAAACCGCAACAAGCCCTGGCTGCACTGTAACGGGCGTTGCTACCTCATGAAAAAAATCCAGCAAGCCAACGAAAAAGAAAAAGCCGAAGAACGCCAAAACCAAAAAAACGGCTTCCAGGAAACTTTTTGCGAGGCTGTTAAAACCGTTAAGTTCCATACCTTTTTATTGCGCACCATCAGTACGCCCTATCATGCGCCTGCCCCATCGGCATCATTGAGCGCTATTTTCCGCCCTCCACAGGTGGGTTAAAACTCCTATTTTCTTTTTTTATCAAACGCGCTTCCTAAAAAGGAGTGCACCGTCTTATTTTTCTATTTTTTAATACATGCTATGAAACCTCAAAGAGCTTTTATCAAACTGCTTTATATATCAATTTTGCTGTGGGTTAGTGCCGCAAACGCAGCTAAAATACCCGCGCGCACCCATAAAATAACCGGCAAAATAACCGATAAAACTACGGGCCAGCCGGTTGCAGGTGCAACCATTTCCATTCCCGATTTAAAAATAAGTGCAAGCACCGATGCCAATGGTACTTATTTGATACAACAATTGCCCAAAGGCGAATACCTTATTCAGGTTACGGCCATCGGTTATGCCAGTATCACCAAATTGGTGGATTTGGGCAGTACAGCTTCGGTTGATTTTAAACTGTCAGCCTCCAACTACGAATTGTCCGACGTGGTGATAACCGCCTTGGGCAATACCACCACCCGCAAGCGCGCAACCATACCCATTACCGTGGTCACCCAAAAAATGATTCAGGAAAACTCCGCCAATACGGCTATCGACCTGGTAGCCTCACAACCGGGTGTTAACGAGACGACAGAAGGTTCGGGCACCACCAAGCCGCAAATCAACGGCCTCGGTTTCGACCGCGTATTAACACTCATGGATGGCGTTCCGCAGGAAGACTTTCAATGGGGCGATGACCACGGCATATTGATAGACCCCTATGCCGTGCATGATGCGGAGATCATCCGCGGCCCCGCCTCGCTACAATACGGTGCCAGTGCCGAAGCGGGCGTCATCATTTTTAAATCTGCACCGTTGCCGCAAAACGGCACCGTTGCAGGCAGCGTGCTAACCGAGTACCATACCAATGATGGTTACCTGGGTACCTCGCTGAATATTGCTGGCAACCGCAATGGTTTTGTTTGGGGCCTGCAAGCCAGCGGCGAAGCAGCGCACAGTTACTCCAACCCTAAAGACGGCTATGTTTGGGGAACTGCCTGGAACCAGGCAAACGCACGGCTAACGCTTGGTATTAACCGTAATTGGGGATATTCAAGGCTCACATTAAGCGCCTTACACCGCAGGATTGAACTGCCCGATGGTAACCGCGACAGTACCGGCCGCTTTTTGTTTGATACTCGGCATGATGGCAGAGTGTATCCCAACACTTCTGATTTTCAATCTTATTCCGCTGATATTGCCAGCGATAAGATTTTAGAAGAATATCAAACCTGGTGGCAAAATAGCATCAATGCGGGTAAAGGACGAATTGGTTTTGATATTGGCTTTGCCCGCAGTGTTCACCACGATATTGACACCGGGACAGTGGGTTCGAGCAATTTATTATTAGGCGACATCCCTTTCAACCTCAAATACCAGATAGCCGGCGAAAAATCCGGCCTGAAACTAACTACAGGTGTCAATGGAATGTATGAATTTCATCGCAATGGGGAAGCGCCGCCGGCGCCTTATACACCAAACTACTCTATTCCAAACTACACCAACTTTGAGAGTGGCGGGTATGTAATTATCGAAAAGAACTACAAAAATCTAACGCTTAGCGGCGGACTGCGTTTCGACCGGACAAATTTTGTAGGCGACCCCATGTCATTAAACAGCGATGGCAATATCGTGCCTGTCGGTACGCCGGGTTCTACCGTTCAGTTTACCGGTTTCAATAATACCTACTCTGGTCCATCTGGCAGTATCGGCGCATTCTATCAATTGCCAACCGATAATTACGTAAAATTGAACATTTCAAAGAGCTATCGCGCGCCCGCCATTAATGAACTGACCAGTAATGGGCTCAACATTGGTTCCAATTTGGTAGAACTAGGTAACATTCATTTAAAAGCTGAAGAAGGCTATCAGGTTGATTTTGCCTACGGATATGATGGTAAAGATGTGAGCCTGGAAGCTGATGGTTTTTATAACCGTATCAACAACTTCATATTTTCGGGTCGTACGGATTCGCTTTCCGGCGGTTTCCCAATTTATCAATACGTTTCTACTAATACGGCAATTATCGAAGGGGTTTCCGGTTTCTTAAATATTCACCCCGCCACCGCCAAATGGCTGGAAATAGATAACGGGTTCACTTATATTTATTCTCACATCGCCAATTCGCCCGATTCAACGCAGCATCTCCCTTATATGCCTGCACCGCACTTGCATTCCGAAGTTAAATTAAGGTTGAACAATGGCCGCAATTCCATTTTAAAAGGCACCTATTTAAAGTTTGGCCTACAGCACGATTGGGCGCAAAACAACGTGTACAGTGCCTTTTACACCGAACTCCCATCGGCACAATACACCCTATTTAATGCCGGCCTGGGTACCAATTTTGTTAACCCCAAAACAGGGAAAACTATTTGTTCATTATACGTAAATTGCACCAACCTCACCAACGTAGCTTATGCCGACCACCTGAATCTGGCTCAATACTTTTATGGCATCAATGGCACACCTGTTACGGTAACCCAACAAAACCAGGGGGTGTACAACATGGGCCAAAACGTAAGTTTTAAACTGGTATTTCCTTTTGGGGGTGCAGTTCATCAGGATGCAGCAAAAAAATAATTAAACTTAAAAAAAATATGAAAGCATTGAAAATTACCATTCTGGCAGCACTGATGGCATTTACCATCAATCTAACAGCAAACGCACAGGCAAACGAAGCCATCAATAGCGTTATTGCCAATTACCTGGCCTTAAAAGATGCCCTCGCAAAAAATGATGGCACCACGGCCGCGGGCAAAGCCAAAATATTATTGGCCTCCATAAGCAATGTGTCGGTAAAAGGCATGAGCAGCGATCAGGCGACGACATGGACCAAATACGAACCAAAACTCGAGTTTGATAGCCGCCATATCAGCGAAGTAACCCTCATCCCCCACCAGCGCGAGCACTTTGCAAGTCTCTCTAACAATTTATATGCGGTTTTAAAAGCCTTAAAAGTAAACAATTCGGTATTGTACCGCCAATACTGCAGCATGACCAAGAGATACTTTCTAAGCAATACTTCTTCGGGTATTGACCCTTACATGGGAATGGACAATTGCTCCAAAGTAGTAGAAACACTGCCTCCCGCTAAAAAGTAACAATCCATTAACAGAATTGACAATCCTTTGCGGGATTGTCAATTCCTAAATCAATTTTTTGTAAAAATCATGTACATTTCCTGACAAATAAGTCTTTTTTTATAAAAGTTAATTTTTTTTGCTACAAACGTGTAAAAAAGTTCCTTAGCAGCCATTTAAAGGCACTTTTATTAAAAAAACAGTAGAAACAAGGGTGTTGCAACATTAATTTTATGTACTAATTATAGGTCTACCGCGCGTTACACATTTTTTTCATAGCTAAACCCGATGTACATTTGTCAGGCTGATCCAGATAAATATACATGTTAAACACCCGTAACACCTGTTTCTTTATTTTACTTGTCTTTTGTTCGTACACCGCAAGTGCTCAAAAACCGCTTACACTTAAAGACGCCATACAAAGCGCGCTCAATAATTACGGCATCATAAAGGCCAAAGCAAATTATGTCAAATCGGCAACGGCCAATGTTAAAGAAAGCCAACGCGAACAATTGCCCGATTTTAATATATCCGGCCAGCAGGACTATGGTACCGTTAACGGTCAGTTCGGCCCTTCGTATGGTTACAAAGGCTTTAGCGTAGCATCATCGGGGCCCACCCTGCCCAACCAAAACTGGACGGCCGCTTTTGGTTCTTTGTACTTAGCTAACATCAGTTGGGATTTCTTCTCCTTCGGCAAAGCCAAAGAAAAAGTAAAAGTATCCCGGTCCATCCTCGCAGAAAACACTACCGACCTAGCCCAGGAACAATTTGAAGACGAAGTTCGTGTATCTAGCGCCTACCTTAACCTGCTGGCCGCGCAGCAATTAAGTACCACACAGCAAAAAAACCTCGACAGGGCCATCGCTTTGCGCGATGTGGTTTTGGCGCGCGTAAAAGGCGGCCTCAACCCCGGTGTCGATTCGTCGCTTGCCAATGCCGAGGTATCAAGTGCCCGCATAGCCTTGACCAACGCACAGGATTTTGTACAAGTGCAGGCCAACCAGTTGGCGCAGTTTATGGGCGTTGTTCAAAAGGATTTTGTATTGGATACCTTGTTTGTAACCACCATCCCAAAAACCATCGACCCGCAAACCGTGGTGAATACCGATAACCACCCGCTGCTTAAGTTTTACCAAAGCCGCATCGGCTATAGCGATGAGTTGATCAAATACTACAAAAGTTTTTATTACCCAACGTTCTCGTTCTTCAGTACCTTTCAGGAACGGGGCAGCGGTTTTAACTCGGCTTACGGTTTGGCTAACCCCGGCGCTTTTACACAAAGCTATGGCCCCGGTGTCGATCCTACCCGTGGCAATTACCTTATCGGGATAGGCCTTTTCTGGAATTTATCTACCCCGCTGCGTGTAAAACAACAAATAGAAGCACAACACTTCAACTCATTAGGTTTACAGAACGAATATGAGGTAGTGGACCAAAACCTGAAGAACCAGGCGATCCTGGCCGAAACCCGCATTCAAAATGCGTTGAAAAACTACCGTGAGGCACCAATCGGCCTAAAAGCCGCGTCCGATGCTTATTTGCAAAAAACGGTATTGTACAAAAACGGTCTGGCAACCATTGTTGACGTAACCCAGGCGCTATACGCCCTTAACCGGGCCGAAACCGACAGCTATATCGCCTACAATAATGTTTGGCAGGCGCTATTGCTCAAATCGGCCTCAAGTGGCGATTTTACTACCTTTATTAACGAATTTTAATACCGGCTTTTGGCCGTTTATATAGATAAAACATGGGCTTAATAAAAAGTGCATTAAGAAAACCAATTACCGTGCTGGTTATCGTGGCGGGTTTGTTTTTCTTTGGTATCAACGCTGTTCGCAACATCAAGATCGATATTTTCCCAGACCTGAATCTGCCCGTTATTTACCTTTCGCACCCTTACGGCGGTTATTCGCCAAACCAAATGGAGGCTTATTTTGGCAAGCAATATGTAAACTTGCTGCTCTATGTGTCAGGTGTTAAAAGTATAGAGACCAAAAACATACAAGGCCTCACCCTCATAAAATTAACTTTTTACGAGGGCACCAATATGGCCCAGGCCGCGGCGGAGGTCACGGCATTTTCAAACCGGGCGCAGGCGATATTTCCCAATGGCTCAAACCCGCCCTTTATTTTAAGGTTCGATGCTTCTACTCTCCCCGTCGGTCAGTTGGTGCTGAGCAGTAATAAGCGTACCAATAACGAATTGCTCGACCTGGCCAACGTATACGTTCGCTCCGGGTTTACATCCATCCCGGGTTTGGTGGCGCCGGCACCCTTTGGTGGCAACGTGCGCACCATACTGATCAAGGTTGATCCCGAACTGCTGCGTGCCCACAACCTAACGCCCGACCAGGTGGTTGCTGCTTTGCGCGTCAATAACCAAACATCGCCGGCAGGCAACGTTCGCGTTGGCGACTTGAACTACTTCACGCCAAGTAATACCACCATTAAAAACATTAAAGATTTTGGCGATATCCCCCTGTTTAAAGGCGGTGTGCAAACCTTGTTTTTAAGGGATGTGGCCACCATTGAAGATGGCGCTGATGTGACTACCAGTTACGCTTTGGTAAACGGAAAACGTTCGGTTTACTTGCCCATCACCAAATCGGCCGATGCCTCAACCTGGGAAGTAGTACAAAACCTCAAAAAAGCCTTACCCCGTTTTCAAAGTTTATTACCCGAAGATGTAAAGCTTTCGTACGAGTTCGACCAATCGGTATATGTGATCAACTCGGTTAAAAGCTTGATTACTGAGGGTGCTATCGGTGCGATACTGACAGGTTTAATGGTGCTGCTGTTCCTCGGCGATTGGCGCGGTGCGATCATCGTTATCCTCACCATCCCAACCTGTATCATTTCGGGGGTGTTGTTCTTGACCCTGTTCCACCAAACCATCAATATCATGACGCTGAGTGGTCTTTCGCTGGCTATCGGTATTCTAGTCGACGAGTCCACGGTCACGATCGAGAACATACACCAACACATGGATATGGGTAAACCCAAGGCTTTGGCCATTTGGGATGCCTGTAAAGAGATTGCTTTCCCCAAATTATTGATTCTATTCTGTATCCTGGCTGTGTTCGCACCGGCACTTACCATGAAAGGCATACCGGGCGCTTTGTTCTTACCGCTTTCGCTGGCTATTGGTTTTTCCATGATTACGTCATACTTGCTTTCGCAAACCTTTGTGCCTGTATTGGCCAACTGGATAATGAAAGATCATAACGTAGGTAAGGGCCATGCCGAAAAAGACTATAAACGCCATGACGAGCTGGATAGCAGCGAACAAAAACTCGCTTCGCTCATCAAGGCCGAACATGAACCCGAAACAAAAAAATCGAGGTTTGAAAGGTTGCGCGAACGTTATCTTTCGTTTATCGACCGGATAATGAATTTCCGTAAAAGCATTGTAACCATCTATATTATTGGCATATCAGCATTTGCGGTACTTTTATTGTTGACTATCGGGCGCGATGTATTGCCAAAAGTTAATGGCGGCCAATTTCAGGTGCGTATGCGCGCCCCCGACGGCACCCGAATGGAGCGTACCGAATTGGACATGATAAAAATGCTGCATGTTTTGGAAAAACTTGTCGGGCCAAATCATATCGCCGTAACATCGGCCTTTATCGGGCAGCACCCCGGCCAGTTTTCAACCAGCCCCATTTACCTGTTTATGGCGGGACCGCAGGAAGCTGTTTTACAAGTAAATTTAACAGAAGATTACCGGATAAACCTCGACGACCTGAAGGAAAAGTTCCGCAAAGCAGTATACCAGGATTTGCCCGATGTAAAACTATCCTTCGAACCGATAGAACTGACCGATAAAATATTGAGCCAGGGCTCCCCAACCCCTATCGAAGTACAAATTTCGGGCAAAAACAAAAAACAACTGGCGCAATATTCCGACACAGTTATTGCCAAACTGAACAAAATACCCTACCTGCGCGATGTACAATTAGCCCAGGCCATCCACTATCCTGCTATCGATATCAATATCGACCGTACCCGTGCCGCCCAATTGGGCGTGGGTGTCGATGATATATCGCGATCCTTATTGGCATCGACCTCGTCATCCAGATATACCGAAAAGAACATATGGATGGATCAAAAAGCAGGCCTCACCTACGGCGTGCAGGTGGAAGTGCCGGAATATAACATGAGCAGTATAAACGATATCGGGGAAATATCGGTATCCCCAAACAATGTTCGCCCGGTACTGCGCGATGTGGCCGATATTAAACGCGATACCACCAATGGCGAAAATGATAACCTCGGTGCCTTACCCATCTTATCGGTAACGGCCAATCTCACCCACATGGATCTGGGTACCGCCAATGCTGATGTTCAAAAAGCCATCAAATTCATCAGCAAATTGCCGCGAGGGTTAAATATCGAAACCAAAGGTCTAACATCTACCTTAATTGATACGCTCGACAGTTTACAAAGTGGTTTATTGGTAGCCATCATCGTGATATTTTTGATGCTGACGGCTAACTTCCAATCCTTTAAAGTGTCGCTGGTGGTATTGTCCACTGTCCCGGCGGTAATATTGGGTTCTTTGGTTTTATTGCGATTGACCGGCGCTACGCTCAACCTGCAATCATACATGGGGATGATCATGTCGGTAGGTGTATCTATATCTAACTCGGTATTGCTGATTACCAATGCCGAACAACTGCGCATGCACAGCGGCAACGCGCTCGAAGCTGCCAAAGAAGCTGTGGCCTTACGTATGCGCCCTATTTTAATGACCAGTTTGGCCATGATCGTGGGTATGATACCGATGGCTTCGGGATTAGGCGAAGGCGGCGACCAGGCATCGCCATTGGGCCGCGCCGTTATCGGCGGGCTGTTTATGTCTACAATTGCAGCCTTATTTGTACTGCCGTTGGTTTTTGCATGGGTGCAGGGTAAAACAAGCACACAATCGGTGTCGTTGGATCCCGACGATAAAGATAGTATCCATTATATCCCGTTTGGCGATCAGCAAACAGATCAACCGGCATTTGGCGGCAATTAAAATATTTGAACAATGAACATAAAGCAACATACGCTGATGAATATAAAATTAAAAAAGGGACTGGCTATTTTTTGTGCCATCCTTGTAGCCATATGTACCTTTTACGGCTGCGGAACGAAAGATAAAGCGCCCGAGGAAGAACATGCCCCGGCCGACCCAACACCCTTGGTGCAGGTGGCCCCTCTGCAAAAAGGTATCCTATCGTCCGACCTGCACATACCGGGCGAGTTAATACCCTACCAAACGGTTGATGTTTATGCCAAAATAAGCAGCTTCGTAAAAAAAGTTTATGTCGATGTAGGTTCCGAAGTAAGCGAAGGCCAGCTATTGGTTACCATGGAAGCACCCGAGATCAACTCGCAACTGGCCGAAGCTCAATCAAAACTTAAATCGGCACAAGCGGTTTTTTTGGCCAGCAAAGCCAACTACGACCGCCTGGTGGAAACCGCCAAAACGCCAGGAACCATTGCAAGCAACGATATTGATCAGGCCGCTGCCCGTAAAAGCTCTGACGAGGCACAGGTTGAAGCTGCTAAATCAGCATATAATGGTGTTGCTGCAAATTTAGCTTATCTGGAGATTCGCGCGCCATTTTCAGGCGTTATCAGTGCGCGCAATACCAACCCAGGCGCATACGTAGGCCCTTCGGGCAAAGGCTCCGATATGCCCTTATTTACCTTGCAGCAACAAAAGAAATTACGGCTGGTGGTATCAGTTCCCGAAAGTTATTCGGGAATATTGAAAGAGAATGACAAAGTTACTTTCAACGTTCGCCCCTTTCCCGGTCGCAAGTTTACCGCCAATGTGAAGCGCCTCGCGGGTGCTTTGGATGAACGCTTACGTTCTGAAAGATTGGAAATGGATGTGGAGAATGATGACAAAAAATTGCTCCCCGGTATGTATGCCGAAGTCAACTTACAACTTCCGGCTAAAGACAGCACGTATATCATACCAAAAACAGCGCTTGTACAATCAACCGAAAAGGTGTTCGTCATACGTGTTGTCGACGGCAAAGCCCAATGGGTCGACGTAAAAAAAGGCCGCGAAAGCGATGGCAAGGTAGAGGTTTACGGCGACCTGAATATTGGCGATAATATTATACAAGCCGCTAACGATGAAATACGCGATGGTGGTGTGGTGAAGATCAAGCCCTAAGCGGCCTTTTCATTTTGTATTTCAATTATGCTTATATTTGAATATGAAAGCAAGTGAAGTTATATTGGTTGATAAGGATATCTTGGGCGGCACACCAGTTTTTAAAGGGACACGGGTGCCAGTGAAAAATCTTTTCGACTATTTGGAAGCAGGCGATTCATTGAACGACTTTTTAAGCGACTTCGATTATATCCCAAAAGAGCATTGCCTCGCTGTATTAAAATTGTCTGAAAAGTTATTGATAGACGCTCAAATTCATGAAAATATTAATTGACGAGCAATTACCTACAAAACTTAAATACAGATTTACCGATACAACGTACCAAATTTCAACCGTCCGGGATATGGAATGGCTTGGTAAAAAGAATGGCGACCTCTTACGTTTGATGAAAAATAATGGATTTAACGTGCTTCACACCAATGATAAAAACTTATACTATCAACAAAGAATCAGCTCATTAAGTGTCTGCATCGTAAATATCAATTCCAAAACTAATCGCTATAATGATGTTTTAGCATTACTTAAGCCAATCAAAAACAAGCTTGCAGAGGTAGAAAATCATCTACTTATCTCCACAAGTGGTTACTTCATTGTTTGAAGCTATACTTATATCTATTACCCACCCCCTTTGTAACAATTCTTTGCCACAAATTTTTCATTTACGGTATAAATACTAAATTGCGGATAATAACCCGGCCTCATTATCTGTACTATGAAAAAAATACTTACCCTCGCTCTGTTACTTTGCGCTGCCTGCTGCTTCGGGCAGAAACTCGAAAAGCTGACCGTCGAAAAAATTATGCGCGACCCGCAATGGATGGGCACTTCACCATCAAACATTAGTTGGAGCGACGACAGCAAAAAAATTTATTTTACCTGGAATGCTAAAAATACAGGGCGCGATTCCTTATACTCCATCACCCCAGTCAATCTGAAACCTGTTACCGTAGGCATTGAAGAACGCAAATCCATGATAGGCAACGGTACCTGGAACAAAAAGCACACCTTAAAAGTTTACGAGAAAAACGGCGATATATATTTTTACGACCTGAAAACAGGCGTATCTATAGCGCTCACCCGCACCGTGGAGCGCGAAAGTAACCCCGTTTTTAATGCAGATGAAACCAAAGTACTGTTCGTACGTGCCGAAAACCTATACTCGGTAAAACTAAACGGCGGCGAAATTGTACAACTCACCAACTTTACCCGTGCCGCAGCTGCACCTGCCGGGGTTGCCCCCGCAGCCGGTTTGGCCGGAGGTGGCGTTGGTGCCCGTCGTGGCGGTACCGGCGGAGGAGGTGCCGCGGGTGGCCGTGGTGCCGGCGGAGCCGATGCTTCTGCCAACCCACAGGATACCTATCTAAAAAATGAGCAGTTGGAGCTTTTCGATATCATTAAAAAGAAAGCCAAAGATGCCCGTTTGGATGCTGCCGACCGCAGGGCCATGCAAACACCCGAAAAGCTAAAAGAGATACCGCTGGCCGATAAACAGATCAGCAATATACAGTTAAGTCCCGATGAGCGCTATATCACTTATCGTTTGACTACGCAGCCCGCTGCTCCGGGCCGTATAGCCAACGTCCCTGATTATGTAACCGCGTCGGGTTTTACCGAAGAAATACCGAACCGGTTAAAAGTGGGTGCACCCCAGGCTACTTCCGAAAGTTATATTTTCGATACCCAGCGCGATTCGGTCTATACCATCTCTAAAAAAATACCGGGCATAAAAGACCTGCCCGATTATGTAAAAGATTACCCCGACCAACTGGCCGACCGCACCGCCAAAAACGCTGACCGTAAAATCAACATTAGCGGCTTAAACTGGAGCGACGATGGTAAAAACGCTGTAGTGATACTCACCGCGCAGGATTACAAGGACCGCTGGATAATGAAAGTAGATTTAGAAACAGGCGAATTACTCCTCCTAGACCGCCAGCACGACAATGCATGGATAGGCGGCCCCGGCATTAGCAGTTTTGGTGGCGGTAGCACAGGCTGGGTGGATAATACCCATTTCTATTACCAAAGCGAAGCGACCGGCTACTCGCATATTTATGTGTTGGATATTATCTCGGGCGATAAAAAGCAGATCACCAGCGGTAAATACGAAGTATCGACACTCAAGCTATCCAATGACAAAAAAGACTTTTACTTTACAGCCAACATCGAACATCCGGGTATTACTCACTTTTACCGGATCCCGGTAACGGGCGGCACACCTGTTAAAATAACCAGCATGAAAGGTGGCAATGAAGTTGAACTTTCGCCGGATGAAAAATGGCTGGCCATACACTATTCCTACTCCAACAAGCCTTGGGAACTATACCTGCAGCCAAATAAACCCGGCGCGCAAGCTGTACAGGTAACCAAATCGACCACGGAGGAGTTTAACGGCTACCCCTGGCGCGACCCGGAAGTCATCACCTTTAAAAACCGCTACGGCACTGATATTTACGCGCGCGTGTATCCTGCTAAAAACCCGGATCCGGCAAAACCGGCAGTGGTATTTGTGCATGGTGCCGGTTACCTCCAAAATGTACATTACTGGTGGAGCTCATACTTCCGAGAATACATGTTCAACAACCTTTTGGCCGATAACGGCTATACCGTGCTCGATATCGACTATACGGGCAGCGCAGGCTATGGTCGCGATATGCGCACCGGCATTTACCGCCACATGGGTGGCAAAGATTTGACCGATCAGGTTGATGGGGTAAAATACCTGGTGGACCATTATGGTGTAAACCCCGCACACGTGGGTCTTTACGGTGGCTCATATGGTGGGTTTTTAACCCTGATGGCCATGTTTACCACACCCGATGTTTTTGCCGCAGGTGCAGGATTACGAAGCGTTACCGACTGGGCAAACTATAACCATGGCTACACTGCCAATATTTTGAACGAACCATTTAACGACCCTAATGCCTACAAAATCAGCTCACCTATTTATTTCGCTAATGGATTAAAGGGACGCTTGTTGATGTGCCACGGCATGGTTGACCAAAACGTGAACTTCCAGGATATTGTGAAACTAAGCCAAAAACTCATCGAACTACATAAACAGAATTGGGAACTCGCGGTTTTCCCGGTGGAAGATCATGGCTTTGTTGAACCCAGCAGCTGGACAGATGAGTATTGCCGTATTTTAAAGCTGTTCGATGAAACGTTAAAGAAACCTTAACTTAAACAAGCTCGCGGGTCTCTGCTTTTACAGATCGTTTGCGCGGGCGGAATTTGTTTAGCTGATACGATACGCCAAACACAAAAGCAATTGTCAAAATAAATATCGATACTTGTATTATGGGCGCTTTGGGGCTGCTGGCTAAGGGGTCAAAGGGTGGCACTCTTGTCAGTGTTTCTGTAATCGCCGGTATGAGCGATAAATAAACCGTTGCCGACATACAAATGGTCTGTATATATATAGCGTTCTTGCGAAAAAACTTTATTGAACGTGCCTGTACGCCAATTGGTAACAATATCAAAATAACAACAGCAATAGCATGACCTGCACCCGGATGTCCGGTTTTCATGATGGGAAGAGACGATAAGCAGGATACAACTGTAAAAAGCGTATACAACCTGCCAACATCGCTCGTTGGGTTGATACGGCCGCTGCGGAATAAACCATAAAATGCCATTAAAATGGCCAGTACGGCAACGAAAGTATGGAATATGGACAGCAAAGGTAAATTATCCACAACTTAAAATTTTACACAATGTCGAAAGAATATTTGTATTTTGCAAGCATATAGAAGCAATACATTTTTATAGAGTGTATAAATTTTACATAGATGAAATCAGCCCAAACCGACTATAGTATGATGAAATTAGGCAAAAAGACTCCTGTTCATGACCCGAGGACATTGAACTTTGCCGATTACCTCCATCATGACCTTCTTCCTCTTGTGCCCCAAAAACATATGTATGCCGGCAATATTGCCCCCGATAGCTGGGGCATGATGGGTAATCACAATATAAACAACTGTACATGCGCCGCGGCCGGGCACCTCATCATGGAATGGACTGATGATAATGGGAACATGGTTACCCTTGCCGATCAGGATATCATTAACCTGTATAGCACCATTACCGGTTACGACCCTGCTACCGGCCAAAACGATACCGGCGCCGACGAAAAACTTACGCTAAACTATTGGCGCAACAACGGCGTTTCAGGTCACAAAATTCTGGCTTATATCGCGCTCGAACCCAAAAACCATCATCATGTAAAACAAGCTGTTTACCTTTTTGGTGGTTGTATGATTGGGCTAAACCTCCCTTTTTCGGCTCAGATGCAAAACATTTGGTCTGTATTGCCGGGTGGTCCTGTTGGCGATGGTTTGCCCGGTACCTGGGGCGGGCATGCCATGGCCGTTATAGGCTATGATCATGAAGGATTGACCGCTGTTACCTGGGGCGAAGCCAAAAAAATGACATGGTCATTCTACGAAACCTATTTTGAAGAGGCCTATGCCATCATCAGCACCGATTTTGTGGGAAAAAAGGCAGCACCAAACGGCTTTAAGCTTGCCGAATTGAAAGCAGACCTGCAAAAAATCAATTCGTAAAACATCTCTTCTCCACCGTAAGCGACAGCTTCCTCTCATTCCGGGCTATAAAGGGCTTTTTGTTGACTATCAATAATTTAAATGATGCCCGTCATTCTTTTAGGAGTGGTGTATCCACAAATTTGAATTGTCAAATCACATGGCACATATCGTATGAAAACACGTATCCGTGTTAACAAAAAAGCAGTTGATGAAGCCGGATGGGCTTTGTTTTTGAAGCTGCAAAAGAACAGGAACTCAACACCCCCAAAAACAAACTTTATATATAAAATCATTAATTGGTTTTCATTAACCAGTTAAAACCATTCGTAGGCCAATAAACCAACTATACTTGTCATGAAAACCATACTTCTACTCACAGATTTTTCAGAAAACGCCAACCACGCCGCACTGTCGGCAATAAAACTTTGTTCAAAACTCCACGCCAACTTGCTGTTGTTCAATAACCATGTTGCTTTACCGGTTACATCATATTACGGGGCCGGCCCATGGGTGCCCGACGACCCGATGGAACATGGTTCAGAAAGAAAGGAAAAATTAGCAAAAGTTGCGGATAAACTGACCCTTTATGTAAAACACTTAGATGCGCAACATTATAAACCCGTCATCACCCACCAGTGCGGGGAAGGTGAACTGGGGCAAAATGTCCGTACCGTGGTACACGAAAACAATATCGAACTTATTGTAATGGGCGCCAGTACCGATAGCACCATAGACCATATTTTAAACGGAAGCGACACATCGAAAGTAATAGACCATTCCGACAGGCCGATATTGGTTATACCACCCAACACCAGCTTCAAAAACTTTTCGAAGATCACACTGGCCACTGATTTTAATGGGGCCGATTTGAACGCGATACGTTATCTGGTTAAACTCGGAAAGGTATTCAACGCTCATCTCGAAATAGTGCATGTAGATCCTTTAGACAAAAAAGGCGCTGCAGAAGACGAAAGAGAAGCCGGGTTTAAAAGCATGGTGGAGAGTTTAAACTATACAAACCTCACATATACAGCTATTAAAGGAAAAGACATTGTAAAAAGGCTGAACCGCCTGTGCGATGATACCGCTTCGGATGTTTTGAGCGTTATCTACTATCCGCACACTTTTTTTATCCGAATGTTGCATCAAAGTGTTGCCAAAAAAGTATTGATCAATCAAAAAATACCATTGCTAATCGTCCCATCGGCGTTGCAAAATTAGGTCAGGCAACCTTCAAACCTATCATAATGCCCAAACAGGTAAAGCAAAAGGTTTTACCTGTTTTTTTTATTTTGAAAGTGTGGTCTATTTACCCCCATCGCTTTCCACACTTGGTTTGGGAGCGTTGTTATCCTCTAAAACATTTTTGTACAAATCAAACATAATGGTAATCACCGCGCTGCTCATGATAGCGGCAAGGAAACACCATACCGATATTAGATAATGCTCAAAAAATATGTACGAAATAATGTATGCCAAGGTAGCTGAAATGCCGAATATCCACATTTTTTTTACCGATGAAATGAATGATGGCGCCACCGTTGCAATAAAATATAGCACGGTTGATGAATGTAAAACCGGATCAGGCTCACCGATATCGTACACCACATGCCAGCCGATTATGCTGGCTCCAACATGTTGGGTTACCATTCTGAATGCCAGATAAACGGACACCAATAAGCCCGTCCCCAACGCCATATTCAGCCACTTTTTCCTGTTTGGATCCTTCTCAAGCAACCGGATTGAAAGTGGTACCCAAACAGGCCAAATGATTTGAGCAAACAACAAAAAGAGATAGGTAGCCGGCCATCGACACAAAGCAAATGAAGGGTGCAACAAACTCACCCATAAAAAGCCTTCGGTAATTTGTTGTAGCGCAAAAAACAATGGAATGCTTGCAAACAGTATTTGCGATGGCTTACTACACTTTTTGAGCGATGTAACGCCCATAGCCAACAGAACAGCCCCTGCCCCAAAACTTGCACTTGCCGAAAAACACATAGTTTACCCTTTTGATTTTAATGGATGATAAAAACCAAAAGAGCAAAAAACGTCAAACCGGGGCTTGTAACTAGGCCCCGGTTTGAAAGCTGTTCTGGGAACGAACGAATGGAATAAATGTACGCTATAAATATCGATTTAACGTTTGCACCGTTTATTTAACAAGCACTGCACCATTATCTTTCAATACGCTTTGCTGCACCATGTTTTTTATGATCATCTTTCCATACTCATGGGCCATAGTCTCTGAATTAGCGGGATCGAACGACTCAGTTTGAACAGAATAAATCAGTTTTTGCGTACTCATATCATACAAATTGCTTTCCCAAAAAAACCTGGTATTCACCACGTAGTAACCTGGCTCGTAAATACGGCTGTATAAAACAGTCCGGTAACCCCAAAACGCGTCGTGATAGTAGCCACCATAGGGAGAGTAGAAGATTTGACCGGGCACGTAATCGTGCTCGCGTTGCTTATCGAGCAGTACGATGGTAACAACGGCATCCACCCCGCTTGTTTTTAATTGTGCGATGGCTGTCGCTTCGTCCAATTTGTCAAAAGCCTTTGGTCCGTATTCCTGCAACGATGAAACCGCCTGATATCCAAGGTCGCGCAAATCGCCAACCATGTGGTTCTCCATATCTTCCTGCAATGCCCGGTTTTTATCGTGTACAAGGCCTAACACCATTATTTTATGATATTGTTGTGGTACAATGCCCGGCACTTTCCACGACGTGGTAATCCTCGACGAGGTACAGCCAACCATCATCAGTAAGCCGATACCCAGGTTTATAATCTTTTTCATAGCCTGTTGCCTTTGTTAATAAGCTATACAAGTTACCTGCAAAATATCTGCTTTTGCATGACTGCCGTCAATGGGTAAAATGATACTTATCAACAAAAAGGCTATCTCAACTTCATTTGTTAAGATAGCCTTTTTCATAATGGACTGGCGGTTGTTATTTCAAGCGAAGCAGCCAGCTACCTTAAAAAGCATATTCGGGTTCGTCTAGTTCTAATTGGTTATCAACGGTAAGCACCCCGGGTGCTGCCCACACAGCGTTTTCGGCCTCTTCAACTTCGGCAAACGAACGTACCTTGCCACGCAGTGTAACTTTGCTACCATAAACAGTGAGATGGATTTTACCCGAATCAATAGTTGCACTCCTATGGAAAGCGGCTTTGATCTTTTTTTCCAGATCAGTGGTTTCAACCCTTGGTTTTACTGTAATCAGGTTGATGATCGAGTGGATGCCCACCAGGTTTTCAATTGCTGTCCGCGCATTGTTGCGCTGGTACTCCCAATCAACAACTCCTTCCAATTTAACGGTGCCGTCTTCCACGGTTATCTTTATCTTGTCTTCCTGTACGGCCGAGTGCCATTTTAAAACCGAGTAAACGGCATCCGCAATTTCGGCGTCGGTTTTCATATATTTTGACGATACGCCCACTTGTATGTCTTCAGCTACAGCCTTTAACCCCGCTACCCTTTTGGCAGCCAATTCGGCACTTAGCTTTTTCGAATAGGTATCAACAATTCCCGACAAGGTTACAATACCGTTTTTTACTGCTACACCAATTTCGGACGACACCAGAAACGGATCCCATTTCAGCTCTTCCATCACGTCTTTCTGAATTTGAATGTCAGTTTTCATAATCTTAAAATTTTAGGTTAATAAAATAATACATAAAGTTACCCCTCAACAACACTAAATTAAATGACACTGGACATGTGTTATATTGATTGTAATCAAACGGTTACATCAGTTCGGAAATGATCAATAACCTTCCCTGTAATAAAATATTGACTACGGATTTACACTCGGAAAACAATGGTAAAGGTGGTACCCGTATTAATAGCACTGGTAAAGCGAATTTTCCCGTTCATTAAATTCACATAATGCTTAACAATATTCAATCCCAGGCCCGTGCCCGATATGTCGGCGGTGTTGGTCGCCCGAAAAAAGGGTGTGAAAATATGGTCTTGACATTCTTTGGGGATGCCAATTCCCTTGTCCCTTATCCTAATCACACACGACCTTTCGCTCATCGCGGTTTCAATCCAGATGATGCCGGTTTCGTGTGAGTATTTGATGGCATTCGAAATCAAATTCACGATACAGTGTTTAAGGAAGTTTTTATCGAGCAAAACGCGGGTAATTTTACCCATATGCCGGTACAATATTTTTTGTTGTGGTTTTGCAGCCCATTGCATTTCCTGAGCAGCATCTTCGCAAAACGTTACTAAGTCAAATTCCTGAAAAACGGGCGCCATGTTTCCATTTTCCAAGCCTTCTGCCGATAAAAAATCATTTAAAATGGCAGTCATATCGGTAACCGCCGTTTGTATTTTTCTTAAGTGGAATGTCCTTTTTTGTTCATCCATCTTATCGTAATATCGCTCAACCAACGAAGCTGAAAGCTGGATACTGGTTAATGGCGAGCGAAATTCATGAGAGGCCATGGCAAAAAAATGGCTTTTCATTTTATTGGTTTCCTTTTCCCGTTTAAAGGCGGCATTAAGGTTCCGGTACGATAGTTTTAACTGGTCGAACAATTCGTGGATCTGCGGCGTTTCGTCTTTTAACTTTTGCATCAAATCATCCCTGTTTTTTACAGTGGTTTAAACAATGAATAAGCTCCTTAATATTCCGACTCAAAACGACCTGTCTTTTCGCGCAACACTATTTTGTATACAATCAGCTCAACCGACGTGCCGATATCCTTTTCCCTATCAGCAATACCGTGCGACGCATGGCCTGAAGGCTTGTTAACCAAGGGCATCAATTGATGTATGATACCCTGCATTGCCCGGTGCTTTTCGTTCTCATCTTTTATTTCTTCGAACTTGCCCCAGGCTATCACGCTTTGCCAGTTAAATATATCCTGTATTTCATCTACCTGAAAACACACTTCCGGGTTCTTGCGCATCATCTCAATTTTTTTTCCACTCGTTGAATGGGCAAAAATGTTCGGGCTGCGGTAAACGTAATTAATGGGGACAACATAGGTCGCCCCATCGGCGTGGCAACCTATCCTTCCGGTTACCCGTCGTGTCAACAAATCCTCGATTTGTTTTTCACTTAGTTTCCCTAACATAATCTTTAATTTAAAAGAAATAAACGCTGTCTAACATTACCTCGCCGACACTAAAAAGCAGGATTTTTTATCAAAAAAACCACCGCAGTAAACAATATAAAAAGCAACAATAGCAAAAGGAGCAATACGATATAAGGGTTTAGCCTGCTGTTAGGATATTTCATTTTTAATGGTTGTTTCATGATACACTAATTAAAAAAGGTTTTACATTGTATTAGCCCGGTTGAAAGTTATTTTTATTGCCCTTGTTCCGGCTGCGGTATTTCGGGCGGCGGGCCTTCAAAAGGTTCCTCCTTCGGCACAACCTCCGGCTTTTCGCCCGGCATTGGCGCATGTTCGGGCACAACAGATGGTTTTATCTCGGGCTGTTTTCCAGGTATCGGGTACTCAACAGGCTTACCTGCTGCTATTTTTTTGCTTAAATCGCTAATGTTTTCCATGGCTTTATCTTTAATTTAATAGCAGATGCTGCTGACTTCATATCACCTAAAATCGACAGCATACCTTACCGATGCTCTGAAATAAGGATAAGTTTTATTGATGTTTTCATAAAATTTATAGTCGCCCCTTAATGTAAAATAGCCCGGTTCGGCACAAATCGAAACCCTGTCGGTAAAAGCGTATCTTGCTTCGCCTGTAACAGTATGGATAAAATAACTGGATGAATTACCGCTTAATGTTGTAACCCAACCACCACGGTATCGGATGTTTAAAAAGAATTTTTCGCCGGCATCAACCCCTGCAGAGCCGATGAACCCTACACCCGAACAAAAATCATACGGCCGGCCTGCGTACAAATAAGGATCAGGTACAGCTGCCAGAACAATTGCGCCCGCTCCTGCCGAGGTATTGACTTTAAGTTTTTTGTTCAGTTTAAATTCCGAAAACAAGTTAAACCTGATGTTTTGCGCACTGTAAAAAAACGCTTCGTTATTGATATAATCGTAGTTTACGGTGAGCAACCCAACATGCTTTACTTGATCTGACGATTGGACGGAAAACCCGGTCAACGACCCGGACACGGTAACCACGTTGGCAATAGAGGTTTTGTCTTGCCCAAACTCGGTATTCACCTCTATATAACTGAACGGCGTTCTATATTGCTCGAAAGGTGTACCATACATCAGTTTGATATGCGCGTACCAACCAAACTTCCCCTGCTGACCGTTTGCGCTAAACCGGCGCATGCCGGCATCAAACTCCGTGGCTACCAGCGATGAGTCGCGTTCTTTTGAATTGTCCGATACCTTTCCCCACTGGCCATTGGTTATCCGGGTGAGACCGTTTACCGGGTTTATCATACAGGCAAATATTTCGCTAAGCTGGCGTTTAACCCCACGGGTATGGTTATTGATGATCTTATTGGCCAGCCGGTGGGTCATCTCGCCCAATATTACGCCGCCAAAGCTTGTATTGATAAAATCGTTGATTGACGGGGCCTGTGTTTCTCCTGCAGTTTCCCAAATATAACTCCCAACAAATACCGCAGGTACAGATTGCCAAAAAGTGTAACCATTAGACCGGTAAGCATTGAAAAATATATTGCCATGCGCAGGATGCGCCAATTGATTGGTAATAAAATCATCCGAATCCCACGACCAGCTACCGGGGTTAATGTTATAGCCCAAAGTTTGGAAACTGATATTGGCAAAATCTGCTTTTGCGATATACTTATCAAACGACCATGGCACTGCCTCGCCCAAGCCAAAAAACAGTGTTGCCCGGCCAAACCTTTTTTTTTCGGTCAAACTAGGGTTCGTCAATTTTACTGCGCTGTACTGCATGGTATTGCTGTTGTTATAAAGTAACATCTGACCTGTCGACTGAAAAACGCAGCCCCCGATAGAAATTAGCGTCAAGAATAATTCACGGGCTAAACATTTTATCATAACCAATCAATATTAAAACGGGGTCGTAATCAAAAAACACGGAACATATTATTTGCCAAACAGAAAACTGTACCCAACATCAATGGTAGCGGCACCTGTATTGTTTTTGCCATCCACCGCGTTCTTTTGGATATTGAGCAACCCGTAATTGCCACCGCCTTCTATAAAGATATTGCCTGCGCCAATTCGGTAACTAAAGCCCAAGTTGCCTTCAATACCAACATTAAACCTATGTAGTTGGTCTTTGATATCGGTAGTAGCATCAAACGATTGTGCGCCGCCGGGCAATGGCTGCTGTCCTGCTGCGTCCACAAAAAACTGGCTTTGCCCGCTGGTAACCTGGCTTGCATTTATTAAATAACTGGTAAATGGACCGACACCAACATAAAGGTGCAAAGGTGTACGGCTTATGTTCCAACCGAATTTTGCCAGAATAGGCAACATCAGGTAGTTCATTTTAGCCTCGCTTTTATAATCTGCATACAAATAAGCAGGAGCTTGATCGGGCGGGAACATAACCACCATTTCTGTAGGTGTCGTAAAAGCCTGGAAGCCATTCTTTTTACCCCCTTGCGATGAGTATTGCAACATGGTTTCGAATGAAAAAAGCTTCGATATTTTATATTCTGCAAAAATACCCGCATCGGGGCCAAGGCGCGAACTATAGCCTGTGTTTAACGGGTTCTGGTAACCGCTGCCGGCTGTTAGGTTAGGGATACTCAGGCCTCCCCTTACACCCAAATAAAGGCTCTGCGCTTTAACATCGGTGAAAAAACACATCAAACAAATACCTGTCAGATAAAGAGTTAATGTTTTCATGATGATATGGATTAAAAGAACGTTCAGCTTCAGGAAAGTCTTGAAACTGTTATAAACTATAAATCTCTGTAGTAAAGAGTTCACATGAAATGACGGCAGTCATGTAAATGGGTGACTTAGCGGCATTTTTGGTTTTTTGAACACTCGTATTAACGCTCCGACGGTTTGGACTCGGTTCCTGTTATTTCTTGTCTTTTGCCTGCTGTTTTTCCAGCTTTTTAAAATATCCGCTAAACAGAAAATTGTGTTTCAAGGCCTCCATATCCTGATTAAAAGCATCAGTACCTTTTTGGATATTGTCCATACTGGCCTTTAGGTTTTTGGCTATTGTGGTATCGCGCAGCAAAGTATTTAACGTGCCTTTACCGCTGGTAAGGTTATGATTGATGTCCAATACCATTTTATTCAAATCGGAAGTCATGTGGTTCACGTTATCGCCCGCCATCCTTATCTTGGCAATGGCCTCCCTTAAATTTTCGGCCGTGGCCGTATCTGTAAGCAATATGCCCAATGTGCCTTTGCCGCTTTTTGCCTGCAACATCATCTCGTTTATACTCGCTGTTATTTGATTGGCATTTAAAGTAGCCTTATTGATGTTTTTTAACGATGAACTCAAACTGCTGCCGATATTTTTATCATTTAAGATACCCATAACCGAACTTTTGTTGATGCTGAGTACCGTTGTTTTAAGCCCTTCGGATATATCGGCAACGTTGCTATTGGTTTTCGATAGCGTTTGCAGCATCTGATCCATGTTAACGGCTTTTTTGGCCATTAGCATATCACCATTTTCAACTTTGCCCATCGGCTGGTTAACCGGCACAATGTTAACCACTTTATTGCCCATCAATCCATCGGTTCCGATGGATGCCAAAGCGTTTTTACGAACAAAATCTTTTATCTTATCATCTATCAATAGCGTTACTTCAATGCTGGTGTCGTTGATCAGTTGAATGTTTTTAACTGTACCCGCCTGTAAACCCGCGAACATCACATTGCTCCCTTCGGTTAATCCGTTCAGGTTTGCAAAACGCACCTTTAAATTGAAGTTGTTTCCAAACAAAGTGTGGTTCTTCCCTATCATATAAAATGCAATCATCAGCACCATCAATCCTGATAGTACGAATATGCCGAGTTTGGTATTGTTTTCTACCTGGTTTGCCATTTCCTTTTATTCAAAAAACTGCCTGATATTTTCATCCGTCGATTTTTCAAAATCGAGGTAAGTGCCTTCGGTATAGCATTTGCCATCCAGCAGCAGCACCACCCTGTCGGCGGTATTTTTAACACAGTTCATATCGTGCGATATGATGATTGACGATGTATGATATTTACGTTGCAGCGTTATAATAAGCGTATCTATTTCGCGCGCGGTTACCGGGTCTAACCCTGTTGTTGGCTCATCGTATAAAATGATGTCTGGCTGCAGTATCATGGTACGGGCCAACGCCACACGTTTAAGCATTCCGCCCGATAATTCGGCCGGCATCATATCAACAGCGTGTTTTAAACCCACATTGCCCAGCGCTTCCATCACCAGTCCATCCACCTTTGCTTGCGAAAAACCTATCCAGTGCCGGCGCAGCGGAAATTCGAGGTTTTCGCGGACGGTCATCGAATCGTACAAAGCATTGCCTTGAAAAAGGAATCCCATTTTGGTCCTTATCCTATCTAATTCTTCATGCGCCATGTCAGGTACATTCTCACCAAACACAAATATGTTCCCGCTATCGGGTTTTAACAGCCCGATGATACATTTGATGAGTACCGATTTGCCTGAGCCCGATTTGCCCAATACCACTACATTCTCTTCTTCGTTTATGATGAGGTTAAAATCTTTCAGCACTGCATTGTCGCCAAAGCTTTTGTAAAGATGTTCTATCACAATAACCGGCTCTTTTAAGGGTGTACCGGGCTTGGTCAACACATCATCTTTTTCGGTTTCCATGTTACATCAATTTAAGCCCAATACATCTGTAATTTGCACGGCCAACAAATCGATAACAAAAATCATTACCGATGCCAACACCACTGCCGAGTTTGCCGAATTACCCACCCCACGTGTCCCTTTGCTCGAAAAATAGCCTTTATAACAACCAATAACCCCTACAGCAAAACCAAAGAAAAATGTCTTGATAAATGCCGGCAAAACATCGCCGAAACTGAGGCTTTGAAAAACCTGCGTAAAAAACAAATGATAGTTGGTTACTGTATGGATATTTACGCCCAGGTAAGCTCCAAATAACGAGATGGCATCGCCCAAAAGTGTTAAAACGGGGAGCATCAAGGTGGCAGCCAATATCCTTGTAGCAACAAGGTATTTAAACGGGTTAGTGCCGCTCACTTCCATCGCGTCTATCTGTTCGGTTACCTTCATCGAACCCAATTCAGCACCAATGCTGCTTCCAATTTTCCCGGCAAATATCAAAGCGGTAATCACAGGTCCGATTTCGCGCACAATGGCTATCCCGATCATTACCGGCAGTTTCGATTCAACCCCATAAATAATAAGCGAAGGACGCAATTGCATAGTAAGTACCAGACCCATGATAAAGCCGGTCAGTCCTATCAACGGCAACGATTTATAGCCTATGATATAGCATTGCGCCAATAACTCCTTGATTTCGTACCGCGGCTTTATCCCAATGCTGAAGAAGTGGCCCGCAAACCTGGATATGCTTCCGGTATCATCTAAAAACTTTTTAGTTTGCGAAAAAGGGGCCATTACATCAGTCTGTTGATTGATATAAAATTAACATGATAAAAAGCATTTGCCTGTGATAACGCTCATGGCAGAATGTGATAAGCGTCATCAAACAGGAGCAACAAAATTTGTGCTGTCAAACAATGACATCTATTGATCCCGCAGACGAACTATGATAGGTTGTTCTTATATTTCTTCAACTTGATAGACATGTAAATCCTCGAAATCCCAGTGAAAATAATGGCAAATGATGTCCATAAAATAATGTTAAAAGCGCCATAAGCCGGCTCAGCAATCATCATTACCGCCAATATAATCAACATTATCCCGGTCAAAAATATCCAACCCCACTCAAAAAAACCATAGTTGCGCATATCCAGCCCGTTTTTCATAGCGGTAAAACCTTTAAAAAGCATCCAGCAACCGGCTATCACGGGCAAAAAATTCATGCTTAATTGAGGGAAATTGATAAGGTATACCCCAAAACCTATATCGAGCAGGCCTAATATGGTTATCCATATCCAACCATGATAATGCCTATGGTTGTTTATCGAGAACAGCACCTCTAAAAAGCCTGTTGTAATGATGCCGACGGCAAAAAGTGTACAAAGTGCCATGTAGGATTGCAAAGGGTAGATAATTGCTGCAACCCCCATCCCTATCAAAACAATACCCGAAAAAAGCAGCAACCACCAATAGTTGGTGGTATCGGTCACTGGTTTAAAACTTATAGTTTGCATGACTTTAATGTTTTTAATAAAATTTCATCGTCCCTGTCGTACCGCTATAAAATGGCTGGCGGTATACCAAATAATGCCCATTCCAAACGATTGTCCAGATCGTATATGTCCGGATAGATGGTCAGTACTCCGTTATCTACTTCGCAAGTGAGGTAGGTTACGTTTATGGGTAATACTTTTTTCAGCGTAAAGGTTTCTGTCTTCCGCTTCACTATGGCTTGATGCGCCGCGGCAATTTTATCGGCAGAATTGTCGTTTTTCAATACAAGCCCCGCAAGTTTTTCGGCCTGCTCTACCCTGATGCAGCCATGGCTAAAATCGCGCACATCTTTTTTGAACAATTGCTGCTCAGGAGTATCATGCAGGTATACCTCGTAAATATTAGGGAAACGGAATACAACCAACCCCAGGGCATTATCACACCCTGATGATTGGGTAGCATGATATTTACTTTTGTTTTGCTTTATCACGGCCAGATTTGCCCTGCTGGGTTCTATCCATCCGCCTCTGTCATTATAAATAGTGTAGTGGTTGTTTTCCAGATAATCGATATTGGCCAGTGCCCTCGGAAGTATTTCTTTTACAAAAATCTTATCAGGCACTTTCCACTCGGGCGCTGTTGTGAAATAGCCAATGGCGCTTTGCAACGTAGGTGTAGGGTTATTGGGCTTACCCACAACTACTTTAAACAGATATGTAGTATCCGGCTGGTGGAATTTAAGCGTAAACGAAGGTATGTTGATATGGATGTAAGTATCGTTGTTTATAGCGGCCCAACGCAAACGCTCCATGTTGACGGCTATCTTTTTTAATACCCCTTCAGGCAACGCATAACAGTCTTGCGCATCCTGGCCTGCCGCTACCCGCAGATAGTGTTGCAGATAAACGTATTCCTTTGCTTTTGGCTGCACGGCAGTTATGGTGCCCATAAAATCGGTTTGGCGTAAAGCGCTGGCTAAAACGGTTATCGCGCTAAACCCGTTTGTATTACCAATATCGATTTTTGCAGTGGGGTAATCAGGGTTAAGTTTACCAAAATGCAGGTTGTTGATAAACTCAATCATCGCATCGGTAAGCAATATATCAAATCTTGCTTTTTGATAATTACTGACAGAGGCGGGCTTTTCCAGCATATCATGCAATGTGCCATATAGAAGCTCATGCGGGTGAAAATCCTCGTATAAAAGCCCGAATTGCAAAACGCAATCCAACATCAGCATTGCTTCCCAGCCTTTGCCTGTTCCGTTTTGAAATTTCGTCCACACGGGAGTAAAGTTGTTTGCATTATAAAAACCGCTTACCGAAACAGGGAAATACAAAGCGGATTCGAAACGGTTGTTGCTCAGCTGTTGCTGGATTTGAGCGGAGACCGAAGTATCTGCCAACTCATTTGATATGACCTTATAGGTTCTGCTTTTTGATGCAGTGGCGCTGAAACAAAACACCAACAGCAATAAAATCATAAACATCAATACTAACACCATACTCTCGGCATTCGACTTTAAAAACCGGGACAGTTTATATGTCTTTTCCATCTCCTTCGGGTTTAGTATAGTAAATTTCGACCTAAGTGCGGGTAAAAGAAATGCCTGTCGTCATATATCAAACAGACTTAAAGCACTTTAGAGCTAAGCATAAATAAAGCGCGCGTATGTTATTACGCGCGCCCTGCTTTTGATTGTTATTTATTGGAAAACGAAACTGTATAAAAGCTAACTTATTTTTACCTCTTTTTTGGAGGTAAGCTGCTTGCCCGATTTTTTTAGTTCGACTGAAAGTATACCATTGTGGTAGCTTGCATTCACGTCGTCTTCCACCACATCTTCGGGCAAATTAAAAGTACGGCTGAACGATGAGTACGAAAATTCTTTGCGGGTAAAGTTTTCCTTTTCCTCATTTTTTTCTTCTTTAATTTCTGCCGAAATGGTCAAAAATCCATTCTCTGTGGTTACTTTAAAATCATCTTTTTTAAAGCCAGGTACAGCAAGTTCCAATTCATAACGATTTTTTGTTTCGCGCACATTTACCGCCGGTAGTTTTTCGGGATTAAAAAACGGCTTGTTAAAAAATTTGTCGGCGTTCCAAAAATCCTCCATCATCGACTTTAATGACGAAGTCCCATTTGACTTTACTAATGTTGACATGATTGAAAAAGATTAGTTTATCAAGTAAAGTTCGCCACAATTACTGCAAAAATGCATGACGCCCGTCAGATACATATTTGATTGTCATCATCAATAATTTTGGCAGGATTAAATTTCACAAGTTATTTGCTACGAAGGAAAGATAAGCAATGGAATGGTAATAGCGGAGGGCAATCTTTCAGTAATGTAATTACCAATAATCTCCTCGAAATGAAAACGGTGGTTTATCAGCGCCAATATATCATTGTGCATTCCGTTAATCATCACGTCAACCGCGGTGGCCATATTACGCTCTTTTATGTTGTTGAAAAACATACGGTCGTAGTCCACATTGTTACATATCTCCTGACTAAAAATACCCTGAGCATAACTTTCCTCCATATTAGGGAGGCCTTTCGCCGATAAATGCGCGATGGACAAATCGGCCGGCCACAGTTTGGCAAACTCTACCAGATATTTTACAATATGCATGCGGCAGTAGCGTAAATCGGCAATATAAACCAATCGTTCGATGTTCCTTATCGACCATGCATACGGAATCAACAGAACAGGGCACAAAACTCTTTTCAACACAGTATCAATATTAACCTGTTTTTTTTGCAGTTCTTCGGGCAATATATCGGCCATCCCCTTAACTACCAGCCATATCTGATTACGGTTGATTACCTCAGCCAAATCGGTTTCATTAAGGTCGGTAATATCAACCTCTTTTATCGATGGCAAATACCCCACCGAAAGGTCGTTAAGCAGCGACAGGTGTTCGTGCAGTATGTGCGGGCCCTTTTCAATACCCGTATTCTTTTGCGCGTTGCCTGCAACTACCTTTTCAATAATCTTGCGGGTTTCGCTTTGGCGGTTGGCCAGCAAAATGTCGGCCTGCACTTTTTGTGCAATTACCAGCGCGAATTTTGCGGCGTGCTCGGCTTCAAATGAATCATCGTTTATAACAAGGATAGTTTTCATTTTCGCGAGAATTTGAAGAAGATGTTCTATAAAATTGCCAAAAATTTAGCCTATCAAAAATGACTTCGGTCACAAACCCTTCTGTTTATTATCAAAATACTTTAACCCTCAGTAGTCGCAGTATTTTCACCAAAACCTAAAAATTGAAACTAAAAACCCGAAAGCTTTATTATTTTTACGGACTCAATATTTAAATATGAAATCGACCCGCAAGCCCTTTTTAGCGCTCTTTATATTACCGTTGCTGTTTTACAGCTGTGCAACCGTGAAACCGTTGGCGCCTGCAAATACAGCAGTTGATATCCCTAAACTTGTACAACCGCTTTCCAACATCGAAATGCCTGTTAGTGTCGACCTCAACAAGTACTTCTTACAGGCCGAAAACTCAGTCCCCAATAAATTTGGCGATAACCAGCAACCTTGCGAAGGTTTAAGATATACCTACACCTTTACCCGAAGCCCCTTTGTTATTACCGGCAGCAATAACGTTGTAAACCTTAAGTTTACCGGTAATTATGGTTTCGTGGCATCGTATTGCGCTAAATGTTCGGGTCTTTTAGGCTCGGGGCCACAATGCATCGTTCCTGTATTGTCTGCTCAGTGCGGTTGGGGCAACGAGCCGCCGCGCCGCATGGAAATTTCCTATCAGTCTACCATCAGCGTTACGCCCGATTTCCACCTCAAGTCCAAAACCGTACTCTACCCGGCACCAAAACCTATCGACCGCTGCAACGTATTCTTCGGGAACATCGACGTTACCGACAAGCTCATCCAATACATTACCCCACAACTTAACGACCTTGGAAAACAGGTTGATGCCAAAGTAGCGGCATACAATGTAAAGCCGATGATAGCCCAGTTATGGCAAAATTTGGATAGCGAAACGAAAATGGGCGATGTGGGCTTTTTGTACATCAACCCGCAATCGGTACGGTTGAGCAATTTTAACCTCAGCGGTTCGGTACTCAATTTTTCCGTTGGCCTTTCGGCAAAACCTGTGGTAACTACCGTTAGCACACCGCAAACCGCTACCCCACTGCCCAACTTGAGCACATATACCCCCGCCAGCGGTTTCAATATTTACCTGGATTTAGTTGAGAATTACGACCACCTCACCAATATGGTAAACCAACAAGCCAAAGGGCAAACTACCAACGTAGCAGGTAGGGTGTTCATTGTGGACAATATCAAAGTAACCGGTACCGGCAAACAAGTAGCCATTCAGGTCGATTTTAGCGGCACGAATAACGGCACCATATACCTGGTGGGCACCCCGGTTTATAATACCGCCACGCACGAACTGTCTTTCCCCGACCTGACGTTCGACCTGCAAACCAAGGCCTGGATACTAAAAGCCGCCAATTGGATGTTCAGCAATAAAATAACCGAGGCCATACGCCAAAAAGCAACCTATAACTTTACCCCGTTTATAGCCGACAGCAAAGCCAAAATTCAAAGCCAAATGAGCCGCGATATGGGCAACGGCGTGCGTTCCGACGTGAGCATACAGGACCTCGACATCCAATCCATCTTCCCCACTACCGACAAGCTCATCATCCGCACCCTGTCAACCGGGCAAATCAAGGTGAAGGTGACGATGTAGGGTTTTCAATGAGCAGATGGGCAAATGTGCGTATGTGCAAATGATAGCATGGGCTACAGATATCCCCATTTTTCTTGATTCTTGATTCTCGACTCTTGATTCTCAATCACGGATTTTCCACCGTAGCATCCTGCGCTAATTGCGCGTCATCGGGTTTTTTGCCCAAATCGGCATCCAACGCGTATAAGGCGGTATCTTTGGCATCTGCGCCACCGGCAACCTTGATTTTCGAAAGCAGGTCCATGGCCAAAGTTTCCTCTTCAATTTGTTCGTTAACAAACCATTGCATAAAATTATAAGTGGCCCAATCTTTTTCGGCCATGCTGGCATCAACAAGGGCGTAAATGCGGCGGGTATTCTCCACTTCGGATGTATACACCTTTTCAAAGCAGTCGTTAACGCTTTTGGGGTTATCGCCCGGGCCGGGTATGGCCGTGACGGTGACCTTACCGCCACGTTTTAAAATGTACTCCAAAAATTTCATCATGTGGGTGCGCTCCTCGTTCGCGTGGCGAAACAAAAAGTTAGCGATGCCATCATATCCCTTTTCGCTGGCCCAAGAGGCATAAGCGAGGTATATTTGCGCATTATGCGCCTCGTTGGTCATCTGGGCGTTTAAAGCCTTTTCGAGTGTTGCTGATAATCGGTTAGTGTCCATAAAAGCATAACCACTAAGGGAAAAAATGGTTTGGAGAAAAATAAGCTTTAAAAATTATTGATTGATCTCCAACATTTTCTGCAATTTATATTCAATAAAAATAACTATTAACTCTACTACTTCTTTTAAAATAGCAGAACTTTACAAGGTCAACAAAACGCCTATGGATAACCTCGTTGCCGCCCGCTCGCAAATGGCCTTATCGTTAGGCTTTCATATCATATTTTCGTGTATCGGTATGGTAATGCCTTTTTTTATGGCCATATCACATTTGCTCTGGCTCAAAACAAAAGACCCGGTCTACAAAAACATCACCAAAGCGTGGAGCAAAGGCGTAGCCATCTTTTTCGCCACAGGTGCCGTTTCCGGGACGGTATTATCCTTCGAACTCGGCCTCCTTTGGCCCGAATTTATGAAACACGCCGGCCCCATCTTCGGCATGCCGTTTTCATTGGAAGGCACCGCTTTCTTTATCGAGGCCATCGCATTAGGCTTTTTTCTTTACGGATGGGATAAGTTTAACCCTTGGTTCCACTGGCTAACGGGCGTAGTGGTAGGCATCAGCGGTATCATATCGGGTATCCTGGTGGTAGCCGCCAACAGTTGGATGAACAGCCCATCAGGGTTCGACTATATTAACAAGCAATACCTTAACATCGACCCTATCAAAGCCATGTTTAACGCGGCCTGGTTTGAGCAAGCCTTGCACATGTCCATAGCGGCCTTCGCAGCCACGGGGCTTGCCGTCGCAGGCGTACATGCCCTCATGATCGTACGCAAGCAAAGTGTTGCTTTTCATAAAAAAGCCTTCCGTATCGCGGCGGTATTTGGCGTTACCGCGAGTATTTTGCAGCCTTTCAGCGGCGACCTGTCCGCCCGCGACGTAGCCCAACGCCAGCCTGCTAAACTGGCCGCAATGGAGGCCCATTTTAAAACAGAACCCTGGTCGCCGCTCATTATTGGCGGTGTGCCTGATATGAAGGCCAAAAAAGTAAACTACGATATCGAAATACCCGGCCTGCTCAGTTTTATGGTGTACGATGATTTTAAACACCCGGTAAAAGGCCTCGACCAAATTCCCGAGAAGGACCAGCCACCCGTACCCATCACCCATTATGCCTTCCAAACTATGGTTGGGCTGGGCATGTTGATGATGGCTTTGGGGTTGCTCTACTTTATCGCCCTGTTCAAAAAACGTAGCTGGTTTGATGCCAACTGGTTTTTAAAACTGTTTGCCTGGGCAACACCCATCGGCTTCATTGCCGTGGAGGCCGGCTGGACGGTTACCGAAACCGGCCGCCAACCCTGGATCATACAAGGCATTATGCGCACCGCCGATGCCGTTACGCCCATGCCCGGCATCACCTATTCTTTTTCGTTGTTTACAGCGGTTTACCTGTCGCTAAGCTGCATCGTTGTTTTTATGCTTTACCGCCAGATAAAAATGGTGCCCAAAATATACAACCAGGCTATCGATATTCAATATTCCAAATCATGATTTACGTCATCATCGGTTTCTTATGGCTCGCGCTGCTGCTGTACCTGGTCATGGGCGGTGCCGATTTTGGCGCGGGCATCCTCGAACTGTTTTCTTCGCGTGCTAACCGTGCGCGCAACCGCAAAATTATGTACCATGCCATAGGCCCCATTTGGGAGGCCAACCACATGTGGCTCATCATCGCCATCGTGATCTTGTTTGTGGGTTTCCCTGTCATCTACACCACGGTATCCACCTACCTGCATATCCCGCTCCTCATCATGCTGATGGGCATCATCGCCCGCGGAACGGCCTTCGCTTTCCGTAATTACGACGCCGTGCACGATGATATGCAGCGGCTATATAACCGTATATTCATCTACTCCAGCTTTATTACGCCCCTGTTTTTGGGCATCATCGCGGGCAGCACAGTTTCGGGCCGTATTGATACCGGCGCGCACGATTTTATGTCGGCCTACGTTTACTCCTGGCTAAACTGGTTTTCGGTATCCATCGGGTTATTCACCATCGCGCTTTGTGGTTTCCTTGCGGCGATATTTTTGATCGGCGAAGCCGAAGAAGACGAGCGCAGGCGTAGCTTTATAAACAAAGCTAAAGCCATGAATATTGCCGCGGTAATATTTGGCGCCAATGTTTTTGTGGCTGCCCTGTCCGAGCATATCCCTCTCGCCGATTGGGTTTTCGGGAATGCCGTAGGCATCACAGCCGTAACCGCCGCTACTATTTCCCTCGTGATATTGTGGTACCTCATCGGCAAAGGCAAACGCAAAATCATCCGCCTGCTAGCCGGCTTCCAGGTAACCATGATTTTTATTACCACCACCTGGAAACACTATCCCAACATCGTAACCCTAAAAAACGGAGGCTATCTGTCGCTCATGGATGGCGGCGGCAGCGATAAAACCATGCTCACTTTGGGCATAGCCTTACTGGCCGGCAGCTTGTTTATCCTGCCTGCACTTTTTTACCTCATCTACAGCTTTCAGCGCGGCCGGGTTTTGCTGGAAGATGATGACCATTAATTACTTTCGTAGGGCTTTTAAGGTTCATCTATATTTCTATTAATTAGGAAACGGTGAAACAATTACTCGCCGCTTGGACCACCGGGGCCGCCAAAGCCACCACGAGGGCCACCATCGCGCGGACCGCCATCAGGTGGACCCGGGCGTGTGCCGCCGGCAAAGTTTTGAAGGCGCAGCGTGAATGTCAGCAGGAAATACCTGCCCAAACGGTTGCTCTGTGTCTGGCTGATATAGCTTCCGTTTTGCGTTGTGGTAAAGCCCGTGTTCTGGTTAAAAATATCGAAGGCCGATAAGCGTAATGCGCCTACATTCTGTTTCAAAAACTTCTTCTCCACATAAGCATTTAATATATTGGGGTTGGTAGCACCGGTATAGCCGTAGTATATAGTTTTTGTATAATCATAGCTCAGGGTCCAGGTCTTATCAAAATAATTTTTGCCGTTCAGGCCCAGGTTCATGGTGCGGAACTTATTGTTCAGGTTGTTTTGCGTCAGCGAGTTGTCGGTACTGGTAACGCCGTAGCTGCCGCTGGCTTCGGCATCAATAACATTCTGTATGCTGGTGCGGAATTTAAGACCCTGCGTAACATTAATACTCTTGGCAAAGTTCTCTTCGCTGGTTAAGGCATAAGTTGTAGGCGCTACATTGCTGATGTACGAAATATTATTGCTGTAGCTGATGTTACCATTAAAAGTCAGCGTGTATTTACGTTCCTGCCATGGTTTGGAGTAGGTATAGTTACCCGATGCCATATAAAAACCACCCGCGTTTTGGTATTGGGTAAGTATTGTACCTGCCAACTTACTGTTAGGTGTATATGTTTGCGGGTATGATATAGTATTGGCCACTATCTTATCGTCAGTTTGGGTAAACTGCAAGCCTGCGAAAAGTATGTTGCCTGTCTGGAAATCGAACTTATTGTAACGTACCGAAATGCTGTTGTTAAACTCAGGCTTCAAATCGGGGTTACCTTGTATGGGATATAAGCTGTTCGAAAAATCGGTTACAGGCTGCAATTCGCTATAGGTGGGCTGGTTGCTCGAACCACTATAATTAAAGTTGAATGCCTGGCTACGCGATACATTGTACACAAAGCGTGCAGTTGGCGCAAAGTTAAACGTGGTAACGCGGGTATTCACTCCTGTCAGTTGCGAGTAACCACTTAATAAAGCCGGTTGCGCGGCAAGGCCCAGTGTATAGTTATATTTCTGTTCGATAAAACGGTAGTTCAAGCCTACTCGGTTGGTAATAAAGTCGAAAGCGTAATCGTTGCTCAACAGGCTGTATTCGTTGCGGTTGCCTGTAGTGGCCAAAGTATCATTTTCTTTGTTCGAAGTAGTATGTGCATCATGATAAGCATAATTCAGTTCCATAAACGAGCGTTTGCCCAATGGTTCCAGGTACGACAGGTTAGCGCCGACGCTATCCAGTTTCACATTGGTGCTGATCAATTGGTTCGCGGGTGCATTAGCCGCACCTGCAAGATAATTGTAAACCGGGTTCTGAGTCTGGGTTAAGGCGGTTGAGCCTGCGCTTACATTGATGCTCAAATTGCGGCCCTTCGTTATAAACTTATGGTTGTATAAAATATTGGTACCAAAATTTGGCGCCGATGAGTTCAGTGTCGAGTTTAGGTTATAATCGCTCACAAGCGCACCGTTTTGATTAAGCACGCTGTTTTGCGATTGTAGCGTATTTATCCCGGCGTAAGTGATGGTTGGTGTAACTTTCAGGTAGTTCAGGGTATCAATTTTGTACTCGATGTTCAAATTAAAACGATGGTTTATCTTTTCATCAACCTGGTTGCTGCTGTAATTATTGGTGCTCGGCGATGTTAAAGATGTATTGTTTTGTATGGTAGAGCTGATGGTGTTCACGCTATTGTCCGAAAAACTATAGCTGCCATATACTGATATTTTTTTGCCCCACTGGTCGCGATAGTTTAACCCCGCCGACTTGGTGGTAGTAATACCGTTACTGCTTGACGAACTGCTGCCGCCACCGCCGCCCGGGCCACCACCACGCGGGCCGCCGCCGCCAAATGTAAACAGGTTGGCATTGGTGTTGTTCAGGTTGGCCAGGCCTGCTATTTGCTGGTCGCCATTAAATTTAAACAAGCTGCCCGAACCGAGATACCTGTCATCTTCGTTTTTACCGACTAATGAAGTTTGCTGGTCGGCACCATCGCCCAAATTAAGCTGTCCAAAATAACCGTAGTTCTTATCCGGCCTGATGGTAATGTTCAGTATTTTTTCAGGGTCGCCTGTTTTAACGCCGGTAATGTTAGCCTGGTCGCCATAGTCGTCAATTATCTGCAGGTTTTGTACAATATTGGCGGGCAGGTTCTGGGTGGCTGTTTTCAGGTCTCCGCCAAAAAAGTCTTTTCCGTTTACACGCACTTTGGTGATGCTTTTGCCCATAGCTGTTACGTTGCCATCTTTATCCACATCTACACCGGGCAGTTTTTTCAGCATATCTTCAACCGGGGCACCATCCTGCACTTTATAGGCAGCTGCATTAAACTCTATCGTATCTTCTTTCAGTTTTACCGATATAATACCAACAACGTTTACCGCATCGAGTTGCCTTACCTCGTTTTTTAATGTGATGACACCTAACGAAAATGCCCCGGCCTTATTAGCGCCAACAAATGTTTTGTGGTAAGATGCATAACCGATAGCCGATATCTTGATGCTAAAAACAGACTGCTGCATACTTTTAAAAATAAAGATGCCGTCGATACCGGTGCTCATGGACAAGCTGTCTTTTCCGGCCAAAATAGTAACTGTAGCTCCGGGTACAGTTTGGTTGGTGGTATCTTTAACCATACCGTTAACGGTATAAGTTTGCTGCGCGAA
Source organism: uncultured Mucilaginibacter sp. (assembly GCF_903893715.1). Lineage (GTDB taxonomy): Bacteria > Bacteroidota > Bacteroidia > Sphingobacteriales > Sphingobacteriaceae > Mucilaginibacter. The sequence goes on along the minus strand of NZ_CAITNG010000069.1, from coordinate 5,252 downwards.
GCTGCTGTGCCCTATAAAAAGGATTGCGATAAATAAGAGTTTCCTGAACATGACCTTTGTATTTTGAGTTGCTTAAAAATTAATACGGCTCAAAGAAAAGGTGTATTTGCGGCGCCGAAAAACACGATAGACCATTACTAAAAAGTAATCGACTAGTGGCCATAAATCACAAAAAAAACACTTTAATGAAGAGTATTTTTCCCCTCATCGGTTAAAAGCGGTAAATGGTCGACAGGGAATGGGTTTTGGACGATCAGTACTTTACAATCGATTTTGTATCTTTATCATTGACGGAAAAACAAGAAAATGAAGATCCTGAACAAGAACAACATATTTATTTTGGTACACTTTTTCTGCTGGCTCATCCTGGCGGTTGGTGTACTGTACACGCACCCTACCGGACTCGACATTACCGTTACCAATGGCTTCTGGATCAGGCAAACCGACCTGCTCATTATTTTAATGGCTGTTTTCTATTTCAATTATTATGTGCTTATACCTCGGCTGTTGATCCGTCGTAAGGTAATTATCTATATTGCGGTGGTGATAGCGTTATTGGTGAGCGTTACGCTTTTAAACAGCTTTATCAACTCCACATTTAACTTAACGCCATTTGTATTTAACCATCCCCGCCCGCCGCATGGTGGTCCGGGTGGCCCGGGCGGGCATCCCGATCGCCGCAGCCATTTTGATAACTTTGTACCCGGGATGAACCTGTTGATGATAGGCCTGGGTATTACCATCAGCTTTATCCAAAAATGGCAGCAGGAAGTCAGCCTTCGCCAACAATTGGAACAGGAAAAAATAGCTACCGAACTGACTTTATTGAAGGCGCAAATCAACCCGCACTTCTTTTTCAATACGTTGAATACGATTTATTCATATACACTATCCGACGGTGATATCGCCCGTGCCGCCATAACCAACCTTTCGAAAATGATGCGGTATGTGTTGTATGATGCCGCAGGGTTGCAAACACCGCTGAGCAAAGAAATTGCTTTTATCAGCGAGTATACCGAATTGATGAAGCTGCGGATAAGCAGCAAAACCAAGGTATTATTACAAGTACAGGAAACATCTGGTGATGTAATGATTGCGCCTATGTTGTTTTTACCTTTCGTAGAAAATGCCTTTAAACATGGCATAAGCGGCATTGATGAGGGTTATATCAGCATTTGGATCATCCAAAGCGTCGGCGAAGTCGAACTTATCGTGAAGAACACCGTTTACGAGAGCAGACGTGCAAGTGAGGATGAGAGCAATGGCATCGGCATTAACAACACCACCCGCAGGCTCGATCTGCTGTACCCCGGCAAGTATACGCTGACCGCCGGGATGATTAACGAAACCGAATACGAGGTTAAATTAAAACTGGTATTATGATATTGACCTGTATCGCCATCGACGATGAACCACCTGCACTCGACTTGTTGTGCAGGTTTATCGGGCAAACCCCTTTTTTAAAACTGGAGGGCAGTTTTTCGAACGCCATCGAAAGTTTACGCTTTATCAGCGAAAACGAGGTAGACCTTATTTTTTCGGACATACAAATGCCCGACTTAAGCGGTATCGACCTGGCACGCATCCTTTCAGGGAGAAATATGGGGCATACGCCATCCATTATTTTCACCACCGCGTTCGACCAATTTGCTTTGGAAGGCTATAAGCTGGATGTGATAGATTACCTGTTAAAACCTTTTGGCTACCAGGACTTTTTAAGAGGGGCCAACAAAGCATTGAACATGGCATCGCGAAAAGCGCCCCAGGTACCTGCCGAACCCGCTGCCAAAGAAGAAGAATACATTTACCTGAAGGTGGAGTTTCAAACGGTAAAGATTGCCTGCGCCGATATCAGCTTTATAGAAGGCCTGAAGGATTACGCCAAGATACATTTGGTGAACCCCGACAGGACCATCCTTTCGCTCATAACACTGAAAGCGCTGGAAGAAAAACTGCCAAAGGATAAATTTATGCGCATACATAAATCCACCATTGTTTCGCTGGACAAAGTAACTGCGGTTACAAAAAACGCAGTATACATGGACAAATCCATGTTCCCCGTATCCGACCAGTACCGCGATGAGTTTGCTGCTTTTGCAGAACGCTGGCGTTGAGCGGGCGTCTCCTTGTCCTCATCAACCAATATCAGCAGAGTCCTGGATTTAACCACCTATCATTACCGTTGGGCAACCCATTACAATAGTGCCACCATGCGCGGTCGCATCACCCATACGGGCGGCGGGTTTGCCACAAATCATAACCGTTGCCGACCCTTTAACAATCGTATCGGGCGGGCCTACACACACCAGACTATCCCCTAATACGGCCGCAGGCATTTTACCTATCAGCACGGTTGGAGCACCCGGGCCTATTATCGGTCCGCCGACATGTGGTATTGGTGGTACACCCGGTGTAACCATCGGGCAAGTATGCATATCTGTTAATCTAGCGGCCATCATTCCCATATTATTCAATTTACTTAGTTGATCATTACCATTCCACCTTTCACGGTGGTTTGCCCCGATGAAGATAGCTCGGCGGAGGCGTTGCCTTTAGCCGTAAAGGCCATTTGAGCGGTGTTGCTTACATTCATTCCCGAAATCGCAACCTCTTGCACAGCCTTTAAACTTACCCCTCCGGTTGCATCCAGGTTTATGTTGCCGGTCGCCTTCAATGTAATATCCTTTGCGCTGATGATGTTTATACCCGACGAGGTCATCTTTATGGAATTTCCGTTTTGGTCCGCAATTTCGACCGATTTTGCGTCATCATTCAGCATAAAGCTATTACCCCCGGGGGTTTGTAAAAGCATAATTTTCTTAGCGTCATCAAACGATATCTTCAGCTGACTTTTGGTTACAATAGATTTAATATCATTGTTGTTACTGGTGGCCTCGGTAATCGGCTTATGAGCAGTGCTATACAACGAACCAATGATCACGGGATATCCGGGATTATTTTCAAGAAATCCAACCACAACCTCGTCGCCAACTTCGGGAACAAAACCCGCCCCTGCCCCCGATGTGGCGTAAAAATTAGATAACCTCGCCCAAATTTCGCTTCCATTACCGGCATTCGAAACAATGCTCACCAATATCCTGTACTGGCCGGCCTCATCGCCAAAAAGTTGTTTCACCGTGGCTATTTGCAAACCATGTATCGGGGGCAATATCCCTGCTGCTTCCGGGTAGGCAAAATCTGGTTTATTGGCCGTAATCGTATTTTCGAGCCCAAATTTAACTGTTGTTGTCCAGTTGCCATCTTTAATTTCGTGGCTTACCGAGGCAACAAAAGCATTGCCGTTGAAGCGTGCGCCCACACCATCCAATTCGATAATGGAGCCGGGCCAAACACTGCCATTGCCTATAAAACTCACTTCGCCTTTCAGCGCGCTCATCCGCATTTTCAATAAATTACCGTCAGCCCAGGTTTTCAATTCATCCTTCGCGGTGGGCGTGCCCGATAACAGTTCCCGGGAAGTTTGGTTCAATGCGCCCGACAAGTTTTTGGCGGATATATTACCTTGTTTATTTATACTTGGTTCGGTGGCGTTGGCGGTTAACAATGCCTGGTTTTTAATATCCCAACCCGATGCTGTAATACTTGTAGCTTGCGCTTCGGCACTAAGTTCTGCGCTAAATGCCAATATTGATTCACTGTATGCTACCCGTAAAACAGCATTGGCATCTGTTTTGGGCGCACCTACGTTAACAGCGTCCCCCTTAAAGGTAACAATGTACCCCAACAGGTCGGCCCTTGACAGGATAAAATCCCAATCAGTCGCCTGTTTTTGAAAAACGGCTTCGTGTTTAAAAGTTGTATCTGTTACTATGCACGACAGGCCATAGCCGTTAATTATTTTTTTGATGATATCACTATCCAACGTATTGGAAAATACGCTATCCTTTCGATTAAAAGTCATTTGCACCGCTTTATGCTTACAGGTAACAGTTAAGCTGGGGCCCGAATTAGTATTTATCTCCAACGCGCTTTTTACAATGTAGCCTGTAAATATGGAAACACCCGGCTCGCCACCATAGCCCGCCTTTATTTCGATGATATTGCCGGGTATAAAATCCGAACTGTCGCTTAAAGGAAAAGTGCCTGATGAAGGGTCGCCGTCGGCGAACACGATTGCCGCCTCCGAAATTGAGTTTACGCTATGCGCGATGTTTAACGATAGTACCCGGTACGCATCGTTTATCGGTTTCCCATTGATAATAACGGCAAAGGAAGGTAGCGGGTCGGCAATAGCTAATGGCGATGGTGCAGTCATGACAAATAATTGGTTTAGGCAGGATATAAATAGTGTATGGTTTTGTATGATAACCCATCGCAATATAAACAATAATAAGCTAAACTGTTGTTAAATGACGTAAAACGCTTTTATGGTGTATAATTAACAAATAGTTAGATGCAGCTTAATGTAGATGAACCATGACCATTGCCTCAACAAATCAAAAATTTACATTAAATAAATTTGCATCCGGCTGCCTTTCCCTAAGTTTAGGGCATGTTTTACCAACCCAAAACGATAATAAATACTAATGGTCAGGCTGTGTACTACGGGGCGATATTTGAAGAAGGATTGGCAAAACAGTATTTTGATGATTTGCTAAAAACTATCGAATGGCAAAATGAAGAAATTATCATGTTTGGTAAACTGATAACAACCGCCAGAAAGGTAGCCTTTTACGCCGATGACGAAATTGCCTACACCTATTCGCAAAAAACCAAAAAAGGATTGGCTATGCCGACCCTTTTATTGGACATCAGGAAAAAAATTGAAGAGCATACCGAAACAACCTATAATGCCTGTTTATTGAACTTATACCATAACGGAAACGAAGGCATGGGCTGGCATAGCGATAACGAAAAAGAGATCGCGCCCGGTAGTTCTATCGCGTCGTTGAGCTTGGGCGCCGAAAGGAAATTTTCCTTTAAACAAAAATACGCTAAAGAAACGGTTTCTGTTTTGCTTGAAAACGGATCCCTGCTCGAAATGAAAGGTCCAATTCAACAGAATTGGTTACATGCGTTGCCAAAATCATTAAAAGTTAATTCTCCGAGAATCAACCTTACATTCAGAAAAATTTTGAAGTGAACCAAATAAAAAAACAGAACCTGCCTGCCAAAATATGCAAAACCTGCAACCGTCCGTTTACCTGGCGAAAAAAATGGAGCCGAAGTTGGGACGAAGTACAATATTGCAGCGAAGCTTGTAAAAAGAAAAAAAGGTAATATCTTCAATT
>NZ_CAITNG010000068.1 GCF_903893715.1 uncultured Mucilaginibacter sp. | reverse complement strand
TCAGCATAGCGGACGTGAAGTGCGTGCACATCGGCATCAGAGTAAACAGCGACTGTTTTGATGCCCATTTCGCGGGCCGAACGCATTACCCTAAGGGCAATTTCACCGCGATTAGCTACCAATAATTTTTTCATGAAAACAAAGGTATAAGTTTAGCTTACATTATAACTAATTTGGGGTATAGGCATGATGCGCTTCAAAGCAAAATTCTATTTGCCTTTCCCCTGTACAATTACGCGAAGGGTTTTGAGAATAATATTCAAATCGGAATTTAAACTCACGTTTTGCAGGTATACCAAATCGTAACGCATACGTTCACGCATTTGGTCAACATTTTCGGCATATCCATAATGAACCTGGCCTATCGAAGTAATACCCGGTTTCACACGTAAAAGCTTACGGTATGTTGGTGTATGTTCCAGAATACGTTCGATAAAATATTGCCTTTCGGGGCGTGGGCCTACTATTGACATGTCGCCTTTAAATACATTCCAAAATTGCGGTAACTCATCCAACCGCGATTTCCGCATAATGCGCCCCCAAGGTGTAATTCGAGGGTCATGATCGGAAGATAATTGTGGCCCATGCTTTTCTGCATCTATCCACATACTTCTAAATTTGTAGATGTAAAATGGTTTTTCGTTTAGACCTATGCGTTCCTGTTTATAAAAAGCAGGCCCTTTGGAAGTAGTTTTTGTAATAAGGTAAAGTATCATAAAAACAGGAAAGCCACCGATTAGCACAAGCGATGAAAAAATAATATCGAACCCTCTTTTCAATACCCTAATCTTCAACGGCAGTTCCTGATTAGATGTCAAATGTAACGCCGGCACATTGTGGTAGTTTACCAATGTGGCGAAGCTATTGCTCAGCATCAAATCAGATACAACCTTTATTTTAATAAAATGAATATCACCTAACCTGATCAGGTTTTTTAAAAGGTCATCGTTTAGTTGCTTGTAGCAAATAAATATTTCGTCGGGCCGTTTTGAAAACAAAACATCTACTATTTCATTCTCGGTCATTTTTAAAATTTGGTCTTCTGATATAAAATCAGCCAAATCATACCCATATTCAGGATGGTCTGAAAAAGAGTGAATCAACCGTTTTGCAATCTTTTCGTCGCCAACAATAATAATCTTACGGTGGTTATACCCTTTCTTCCTGATAAAATCGAGGGATATAAATAAAAGCGAACGATGGATAACAACCAGACCAAAAAAGATAATATAAGTAACAATGAGCATTACCCGCGATACTTCATATAACTTAAAGAAATATAAAAATCCAAAAACGATTAGCAGGTGATAGATTAAGGTAAGCATAAACCTGTTAAAATTATCTTTTAACAGAAGCGGACGCCTAACTTTAAAACTTTGTGATAAAAAAGAAGTGAATATCCATACAGCATTAACTACAAGAATAAATAGGGCTGACGCATTCTCTGGACGGTATGTACTAAATTCAATATAATTTGCGCTGTAACCCGCGATATTCAATAAAAACAGGTCGCAAAGAAAAACAAAACCAGGAAGGTATTTTGAGTAACGTGTAGACATAGATGACTTGTAAATTTTCCCTACCTAACTTAACAATGTAAAAGTAACAATAAAAGCCTTATATTAAATAAAAATGAAAATTATTGAAACCTAAATTTTACTTTTTGAAATAAATAGAACCAATAACCGTTCCGAAATTTTTAGACTTGATTTTCCAAAAAAGTCAAGTCTAAACTTTAAATTCTTTTTAAGCACCAAATGATTCTTTAACAAACCTATGTTGTTAAACTAAAATGTTAGAAAAATGGGTACGGTGTAACCAAAAAATCGGACCGGCTTCAACCTCTTTTCCTTTTTTTTTAAAATAGGCTATCAACCGCTCCACAAATAATATGGCCAATGAGTATATGCATTTCTTGTATACGAGCGGTAGTTTGTGATGGAACCACTAAGTTTATGTCACAATGATCATTCATTTTGCCCCCGTCCCGACCAGAGAGGCCTATTGTTTTGCACCCTAACTTCTTGCCTAAATCCAACGCTTTGATAAC
>NZ_CAITNG010000067.1 GCF_903893715.1 uncultured Mucilaginibacter sp. | reverse complement strand
TACACCTAAACAAATGCACATGCAAAAAAACATCAAAATAAAAACTTATAAAAGAGAAGTAAAACCTTTAATAAATAGTCAACTTAATTAACAATAATTGTATCACCAAATCAGTCAACTTTTTTCAGGACGTGACAAAATTGAACATACGAAATTCGAAATACCTTGCCCCCTACCCGATCCAGTCGCTGACGATTTTGGCAGAGAGCAGGGCAAGTGGGATGCCGCCGCCGGGGTGCACACTGCCGCCGCAGAAATAGAGGTTGCCCACTTTTGATGAGCGGTTGGCATGGCGTAAAAATGCTGCCATTTGGTTGTTTGAACTGTTGCCGTATAAAGAACCCTGGTAGGATGAGGTTTTGGATTCGATGCTGCGCGGGTCGAGGATACTTTCGAAGGTGATGAGTGGTGCGATGTCTTCGCCCAGCATACTGCAGAGTTTGGTAATGATATGTGCGCGGGCTTCGGCGATTAATGTGTCCCAATCCTGACCGGTATTGGAGGGCACGTTGATCATCACGAACCAGTTTTCGCAGCCTTCGGGGGCGTCATCAGGTTTGAGCTTGGAGCTGATGTTGAGGTACACGGTTGGGTCGGCACTAATAGTTTTTTGTTGCCAGATGGCGCTGAACTCCTGCTCATAGTTTGCGCTGAAGAAGATATTGTGGAGGTCGAGTTGGGGAAATTGCTTTTTGATGCCCCAGTAAAATATAAGTGCCGAACTGCTCCGCTCCTGCTGCAATATGCGTTTGGGCTGCAGTTTTGGGTGTGATGACAAAAGCCTTTTGTAGGTGAACCATACATCCATGTTGGAAATGACGATATCGGCGGGGATAAGCTGGCCTTTCAACTTGATGCCTTTAGCCTTTTGCCCATCAAGCACAATTTCCTCAACGGGCGAGTTATAGCGGAATTGCACACCCAGGCTTTCGGCCAATTTTACCAGGCTGGTGGTGATGCTGTACATACCTTCGGTTGGAAAGTAGGCACCAAAGTGCTGTTCGAGGTGTGGTATTACATTGAGGGTTGCGGGTGCCCGGTAGGGGTTTGAACCGTTATAAGTAGCGTAGCGGTCGGCAAATTGCACCATGCGTTTATCGGCAAAAAAACTTTGGTTGGCACGGTGCATGTTTCGGAAGGCATCTATCCGCGGTAAGCGTAAAATGGAGCGGATGGTGTCCCACCGCAAAAAGGTTTTGAGACGGTGCAGTGAGCGCTCTAAAAAGACATGGTTGGTGATGGCGTAGATGCGGGCGCTGTTTTTAAAATAGGCTTTAATGGCTGCCGCGTCGGCGGGTACTTTATCCGCAAGTTCTTTGACAAATTGTTCTTCGTCGGTAAAGGCTTTGAAACTGCTGCCATCGGGATAGAAGTATTGGCAAACCACGTCGAGTTTTTGATAACTGAACTCTTGGGCAGGGGTTTTCCCAGCAAGGGTAAACAACGCATCCACATATTGCGGCATGGTAAACAGGCTTGGGCCGGCGTCAAAGCGGTAACCGTTCAGGTTAATTTCGGACAGTTTGCCACCGGGATAATTGTTCTCCTCAAAAACTTCAATCGTGTAACCCTTTACAGCCAATCGGATGGCGGTGGCTATACCGGCTATACCGGCACCGATTATAATGGCTTTGGGTTGGGGCATGGTGATATAATTTACGATGAAAGTAGTGCAAGGCCGACCGTTTGCTACAGGCTATGCGCCGCCAACGGCAAACTGGATGAAATTACCGGTCAGGCCGTCATCTTCGGTGCCTTTGCGGCGAATGAAGAAGAAGTCGCGTTTGATTTTGAGGCCTTCTACAGGCACCATTACCAGGTCGCCTTCGGCCAGTTCGCGCACAATGGAAGGCCCTGGCATAAAGCCGAGGCATTGATCGGCCAGCAGGAAGTTTTTTAACGCCTCGGTACCGCCAAGGCGGATTTTAACGGACAGGTCGCCAGGTTTAATTTCATGCTCAGCCAATGATTTGATGAGGGCGTTCAAGGTACCCGAGCCCCTTTCGCGCAAAGCAACGGGGGTTACCAGCAACTCTTGCAGCGTTAAGCTTTTAACTGCCAATGGGCTTTTTGATGAGCAAACGGGTATCACCTCGTCGCTCATAAAAGGTAGGTACGATACGGTTGTGAGCTTGTTCTCCACTTCGATGATGCCCAAGTCGACCTCGTGGTTGAGTAGGGCGTTCAGTATATATTCGGAGTTACGGTTGACCAACTGAATATCGACATTTTCGAACTTGCGCTGAAAGTTTGAAAGGATGGATGGCAAAATATACAGTGCGATAGTTGTACTGGCACCCAGCCGCAAATGGCCTGAGGCGCCCGACACATTGCTGATGGTAGAAAGATCGTACTCGATGCTGCGTTGTATTTCCTGGGCCTTTAACAGGTGTGCGAACAGGATGTTGCCGGCTTCTGTAAGCGATATGGAAGCGCCTTTGCGTTCGAATAAGGGCACTTTATATTGGTCTTCGAGCACTTTGATGTGCTTGCTTACGGCAGGCTGCGTAATAAACAGCACCTGCGCCGCTTTTGAGAAGCTAAGATTGGATGCGACCGCAAAAAAAACCTGATGAGCAACTGAAAGCATGTGACGTTTTTATAAATAAGGATGCCAATATAAACAAAAAAATCGCCCCGAAAAATGTCGACATTTTCGGGGCGATTTAACATTATGGGGAATGACTTATTTTTTTGCTGTCCAAACGTTGTTTGAAGGGTTATAATCGGGCAGAGTACCGTCGGGGTTGTAGGTAACCGACTCGATAGCCTCGGTTGACGGGTATTTAAACGACCAGGTTACATTACGTTCCCAAATTTCGGCGCTAAAGTTTACACGGTCGGTTTTGCCGCTCACGGTTTTGATTTCCAAAACAACCGGCATGGCCATTTTTTCGAGGTTATCGATGGTGATAACCGAGCCTTTGGTTGGGTCGTTATCAATATAGCGTACATTACGTACGGCTACGTCTAAACGCCAGGTATGTTCAAACCAACCTCTCCAGAACCATTGCAAGCTTTCGCCGGATGCTGCCTCGATGGTACGGAAAAAGTCATCAGGCGAAGGGTGTTTATAAGCCCAGCGTTGGATATAGGTTTTAAAAGCATAGTCGAAACGCTCAGGGCCTAATATCTGCTCACGCAGCATTACCAAGCCTGCACTTGGCTTGCTGTACAACAGCGTGCCATTATTGGCTTCTTTCAGGTTGTCGGGGTTGCTCAAAATCGGCTCAAGCGTTGGGGTGGTAAAACCATTCCATTGTGCTACGGCGCGTGGGCCGGTTGGGGCCGGGCGCGCAAACTCTCCGTTTAACGAGTAAGCTGTTGACAGCGTGTTGATGAAGGTATTGAAGCCTTCGTCCATCCAGCCGTATAAGCGCTCGTTTGAGCCAACGATCATCGGGAACCAGGTATGGCCAAATTCATGGTCAATAACACCCCATCCGCCGCCTAAGCTACAGAATACGATGCCCGGATATTCCATACCGCCAGCTTTACCGGCAACACCAACTGCGTTAGGATAAGGATATTCGAACCATTTTTTAGAGTTATACTCCAATGATGCTTTGATCATTTCGGTACCGCGGTTCCATTGACCGCCGCGTTGGCCAAAACCGCCTTGTGCCGGTGCTCCGGGTGGAGGGGGTTGTACGCCATTGCTTTCAACCGGGTAAGCAGAAATAGCCATGGCTTTACGGCCACTTGGGAAATTCAGTTTGGCAGCATCGATGATAAACGCGGCCGATGCAGCCCACGAAGCATCGCGGGCGTTCTTTATCTGGAAGTGCCAAGTGAGGTCGGCTTTACCGCTTGGGCGAGATGCCGGGTTGGTCACTTCGTCGGCCGAGCGGATTGCTACTGTTTTGTCGCTTTGAGCGGCTAAAGCCCAGCGTTTTTGCTGTTCAGGGGTGTATACATCTTGCGGGTTAAGCAATTGGCCCGAACATACTACGATGTCTTTAGCGGGAGCAGTGATATTGATATCAAAATCGCCGTATTCCAGGTAAAACTCACTTTCGCCGGTATAAGGCAATGTGTTCCAACCTTGCAGGTCATCGTACACGCACATACGTGGATACCATTGGGCAACCTGAAATATCTTGCCATTTTTTGATTGACCGGGGCCTGTACCTTGCAAAATGATGCCCATACGATCGGAACCGTAGTCGGGCGATATGAAGGAGTATTCGATTTTTACCTTTACCTGTCCGCCGTTTGCTGCCAATTCTGTTGGCAGGAATATTTGCATGCGGGTATCGTTGATAAGGTATTTGGCATCGGTTTCGGTTACAGCCTTGCTGCCTGCAGCAGTGCTCAATAGCTTAACCGAGGTGATATGATAGCCGGCATCGAACACCTGTCCCTGGCCCCAGTTACGGCTCGATTGAGAAATAGCCTTAGTAAGCGTATCCATAACCAAAGGCACCTGTTTGTTACCGCGCGAATCGAGCTTGAACAGGTTTTGGTCCAATTGCATCCACAAAAAACCTAACTTTTGCGGGCTATTGTTGGTATAGGTTAGTATTTCGGAACCGGTAACCTGGTTTTTATCGTCATCCAGCTTTGCTGTCAGTTGATAGTCGGCACGGTTTTGCCAGTATTTTGGCCCGGGTTGCCCATCGGCAGCACGATATTCTGTACCGTTTTTTGTATAGAAGAACGGTTTCCACAGTTCATGATAGTCATAATTTGTAGCGGGCGCGTGAGGCTCGGTAAAAGGGACCGTGGATCCACCTCGCCGACCACGGGGAGCAGCGTTTCGGGCGGGGGTTGTTGTTGGAGCTGTTGTTGCAGGCGGAGTGGTTTGTGCTCCGGCAATTTGCACACCTGCCAAAAAAGCCAGAGCTACTCCGGCTGCGATCTTCAATTTCATCAGTTAATGTTTAAGTTAAGTGTTTAACTAACAAAACTAAAAAAAATTAATGCTCAAAATTTATGAAACACTAATATTACAATTGAAGCGTACAATAATCTTATTACTTGTTGAAATGCTGCTTGTAAACAGCTTCATCGAAACCAAAAAACAGGAAGCTGCCATCTTCAATTACAGGGCGTTTTATCATGCTGGTTTTTTGCCCTAACAGTTCGAGAGCCGGTTGTTTGCCAGTGATGCTTTCTTTTACAGATGGGTCAAGTTGTTTCCAGGTGAGTCCCTGCTTGTTCATGAACTTTTCGTAACCGGCTTTCGTATCCCATTCGTTTAGTTTCTCAAGGCTGATGCCCAGTTTTTTAAAATCGTGAAACTCGTAACTGATTTGGTTTTGCTTAAACCAATCGAGCGCTTTTTGTACCGTATTGCAGTTAGTGATGCCGTATACTTTCATACAGCAAATTTATCAATTTCCGCTGCTTTTGCTACCGCCGCCTTTGGTATCATCGTTATTTATGCCGCGCTGATTTTTCTTAATGTCGCTATTGAGCTTACCAAAGCAATAATTGAAGCGCACCGCGAAACTGGCGTAAGGGTTTTGATTGTATTGCGACTGATAGAAAGTAGATGTGCTGGTGTACGAGTTTTGTGTATGATACCTGCTGTACGGGTTATTTGCCACTAAGGATACGGTTGCTTTCCTGTCTTTCAGGAAATCTTTACCTAGTACGTAGGAGTTGTACAGGAAATCGCCGTTACGACCCTGTAAAGTTACATTGCCATAAAAATACCCCCCGTTAAAGCCCAAGCGATAGCCATTTTTTGTTTTATAGCCTATGTTGGCAAATACATTACCGCCAAGACCGGCATTGCTGTATAAAGCACCATTGTAAGTACCACTTAACCACAAATGCGTTAGCTGGCCGTTAATACTCACATTGAGGCTCTTTATAAAGGTAAGGTTGGTGTTGATGTTCAAACCCAATGTTTTATTGCTGCCCAGGTTTTGATAGGTGGTGGTGGTAATGGTATCGGTAATGTTGTTAATGGTTTGGGTGCTGATATTAGTTACGTTTTGTATAGAGTTATTAGAGAAAGCGTAACTCAGACCCAGGTTAATCGACCCATGCGAAAAATTGCTGTAATTGAGCTCGAATGTATTGTTCAGTTCGGGCTTCAGGTTCGGGTTGCCTGTATTGATAAATTTGGGGTTCGAAATATCGACAAAGGGGTTTAACTGGTATATGCCGGGGCGCTGTATGCGTTGGGTATAACCAAACGTGATGCTGCCTTTGTTCAAATTGTGCTGTAACGATATGGACGGGATAAGGTCATTATAATCCTGTGTTATTGAGCTGCCAACTGAAGTAAAATTGGCGTTAATATCAGTACGTTCGATGCGAAGGCCTGCTTTGGCCGTCCATTTTTCGAACTTTAACTGGTACGAGTTATAGAAGCTGTAGACATCCTGATGATAATTAAAGTTATTGGTCTGGCTCTGGTTAATGTCATATTGATTTGACTTGCTGTTCAATGTATCGCTTTCAAAATCGCTGTAATTATTGCGTAGAATGGCTTTACCGCCCGCTTCTATATTGACCATTTTGTTGAACGGCTGAACATAATCCAACTGTACAGTTTGCTCTTTACTACCCGAATTGTTATTTTGTTGATAGTCGGGTTGGCTGAAATCGAAGGCGTTGGCTATGGTATTATCATTAATTTGCGTGTTTGGCGAATAGCTGTATTTATATGATAAAGTTAATAATTGATCTTTATTATGTTTAAAGCCTAATTCGTAGTTAAGGCTTGCATCTAACCCATTGAAACTATTATGGCTGCCATTGTTTAGCGTGTATTGCTGCGTCAACTTGTTATTGCCGCTAAACGAGTTTGAAAACTGGCTGCCCAATTGGTCGTTACTGCCTCCAAAACTTTGATATGAAGCAGTAATCAAATTCAGGGTATCAATTTCGTAACTCAATTCGGCATTGCCATATGCATTATAGCCATTAAAACTGCTGGAGCCATTTTGTGATACAACAGAGCCATCGACAAAGGTTTGCGTGCTACCATTATAGGTTGGGTTTTTACCCGAACCACCATAACCCACAAAGCCGGATAAACCAAGCTTGCCTTCTTTAACGTTCATGTTCAAGTTTATGCCAGGGCCAAAAACACTGTTGGCTCGTCCGTTTACACTCCCGTTATAGCCTTGGGCCAGGTTACGTTTGGTGATGATATTGATGATACCTGCCAGGCCTTCAGCATCATATTTAGCTGGTGGTGTAGTGATCACCTCTATCCGCTCTATGTTGGTAGCTGGCATAGCTTTCAATACATCAGAAGGGCTTTTAGCCATCAGCGCCGATTCTTTACCATTAATGAGTATCTTGTAGTTACCGTTACCTTTTAGCAGGATATTATCGTTTGCATCGACAGACAACAAGGGTACTTTGCGTATCATGTCCAACACGCTTTGCGCGGTGACCTCAGGATCGGCCTGCACATCGTAGGCTATCCTGTCGACCTCTTGTTTGATGAGGGGCTTGGCTTCAGTAATTGAAACTTCTTTTAGCAGTTTGCCTGCGGCCCGCATCATCAATTTACCCATATCAACCACCTTGCCTTCGGTAACAAATGCAGGCACTTTAACCGTTTTTGCTGCATAGCTAACATAAATCAAGGTAATGGTATAGTCCTTATGGGCAAGGTTGGCAAATGTAAAGGTGCCATCGTCTTTGGTTAGTGCAGTTTTTACCGGCTGGTTAGTTTTGGCATCCTTTAAAGCAACGGTGGCAAAACCCATGGGTTGATTGTTTGCCGAATCGAGCACAGTACCTTTAATACCGTACTTAGGCAATTGGGCTTGACTAAAAACATTAAGATAAAAAAAGATGAGTATAAACGCGGGTAAAAAATGTTTCATAAACAGAAATGGTGATTTGCTTCTTTAAAAGACACAAGCAAAGGTAATACGTTACACCACGAACCCCTGTGTAATTAACATTTCTTAACTCAATCGTACAATATTTAACATTAGCCTGCTTTCTAAGCAATTTCCTGCCTATTCATTCGATGTAAAAAAATCATTACAAAAAGAAATACAAGACTTGACAGAATCAGGGGTTAACCTCGTATACCCTGGTCAATGCTTCGTAGAGTTTGTCTATTTCTATCGGCTTGCGCAAAAAACCATTAAATTGGGTGCTGTACTCTTTCTCGTATTCGGCGGTAATATCGGCCGTAAGGGCAAAAATAGGGGTTTGTTTATTGGGGTTGGGTTTTTGGCGTATTTGGGCAGTTGCATCGTAGCCATTCATTTCGGGCATGTGGATATCCATCAATATAAAATCGAACGGTTTTGAATTTGCTTTCTCAACAGCTTCGATGCCGTTTTTGGCGTGCTCGGTTACAACACCCCAATTGCTCAGGAGCTTGCGTGCAACCATAGCGTTGATCATATTGTCTTCGGCCAACAGGATAATTTTGTCTTTCAACTCGTCGGACCGCCGTGCAGGGGGTTTAACGGGTGCTCCCGATCGTTTCAATTTCAGGTCGAAATGAAATTCGGTGCCTTTATTGATTGCACTGCTGAACTGTATTTCGCTCCCATACAACTCGACGAGTTTCTTTACAATGGCCAGCCCTAATCCAGAACCGCCATGTTTGCGCGTTGTGATGGACTTAGGTTGAGAAAAACTTTCGAACATTTCAGCAAAATAACTTTCGGGGATACCGGGACCAGTGTCGGCTATTTTAAACTGAAGGCAATCGTAATCGTCATCATCGCATGTTTTTATAACGGTAGTATCTACTTTACCAAAGTCTGTATACTTAATGGCATTGCTGATCAGGTTACCTAAAATCTGCGATATTTTGGTCTCGTCCAGCTCGTAGTTTTCGGATAGTTCTTTATCAACCGTAAGGTTTAATTTAAGCCCTTTTTCGCGGGCCAGTGCATCATAAGTACGATGGATGTTATCGAGCAGGGCAATCAGGTTAACCGGCCGTGCTTCGAGGATAACCTTGCCGGTATCAAGCTTATTAAAATCCAATATATCGTTGATGATAAGCAGTAAATTATTGGAGGCAAACTTTAACGAGTTGAGCAATTGCTGGTCTTCTTCATCGGTTTTATCCTTTAACAACGAGATGATGGTTATTACCGCATTTAAAGGGGTGCGGATCTCGTGGCTCATGGTAGAGAGGAAGTCCTGCTTTACTTTGGCCGATTGTTCGGCCAAATCTTTTTTCTCTATGATCTCGGCCTTTTCCTTTTGCAGCATCGACTCTTTTTCGAGCGACTCCATTTTGGTGATCATCTCGTAATTCTCGATTATTTTCAAGGTTTGCGTGTTGATCACCGCCTCCTTGGTAGTGAGGTATTGTTCAAGATGCTGTAACGCATTTGGCATATCACGCTCACCTTTATAAATAAGGTACAACAGGTAGCTGCACTTAAACTTGATGATGATGATGATGTTATGTTCGGTGGCAAATTCGAGGGCTGTGTTCAAAATAGTTTTAGCGTCATCGTTACGGCCCATTTGCACATAAAGCGCGCCCAGTTTTTGATACGCCATACCGGTACCCAGATGCTCACCCATTTCGATGTGGATATCGAGCGCTTTTTTAAAATCGGCTTCGGCCTCTTCAAAGCGTTTCATTTTGGTGTACACCTTGCCCCTGCCGTAAATGGAGAAAGCCAGGCCCCGAATGTCGCCTGTAGATTCTTTCATGGCAATTGCACGCTCAATAAGCGTGTATGCTTTTTTAATATCGTTCCGTTTGAGGAAGATGCCCGAAAGCGGGTTGTAAGCGTTCGACTCGAGGTTGATATCACCCGCTTTTTTTGACTGTTCTACCGCACTCTCATAAGACGCAATGGCGTTTTTCTGGTCGCCAAAATACTCGTAAATGGTGCCCAAAGTTTTGTGAACGCGCGATTGGTTATGATAGTCGTGATACTTGCGATAGGTAGCCAAACAGTTGATAAGGTGGATGAGCCCCAAATGGTAGTTATCTGTTTTGTAATAAACGCCCGCGATGCTATATTTTGCATCGGCAATGCCCTTATCATCATTCAATTCTTTGAAATAGGTAATCGCTTCTTCGGCTGCGGCTATACATTCTTTGTATTGGCCTTTTATCATAAAAAAAAGCGAAAGCCTGTTGAGGCTATGGCCTATCAAAGCTTTATCGTTGTTTTGCCGGCTGATGGCGAGCGCTTTATTGGCCAGTTCGATGCTCCGGTTTAAACTATTTACCCTGCTGGCATAAGCTTCGCCCAAGAGCGAATTTACCTGACTGATGTAATCTTCTGTTAGGGTTGGGTCCATCTGTTAAAAACGGTGGCTTACTTTTGATAAAAATTCAGGTACAATATACTTATTTTATAAGATTTTAACTAAAATGAATTTCATTTCTAATTTACGAATAGTATTTATACGAAAAGAAACAACTAAGTCAAATTACTTAATAACGCAGCTTTTGGCCGGCGGGTTGCCTGTTATTTGTTATATCTCGTCATGGTGAGCTCGGTACCTATGGTAACAAAACTCTTTATCATTTCGATGGCGCGGTCTATCAGCGCGGGTAATTCGGGCAGTTCATCCTTATCAAAACCATCGAGTACATAGTCAACCTGGCGCCCTTTTGGGAAATTATCGCTAATGCCAAAGCGCAGGCGTGCATAGTCGCTGTTGCCAAGCGTAAGTTCGATATGCTTTAAACCATTATGGCCCGCGGCACTGCCTTTGGGTTTGAGGCGCAGGGTACCAAAGGGCAGGGCGAGGTCGTCCACCAATACCAATACGTTTTCGATGGGGATATGTTCCTCTTTCATCCAGTATACCAAAGCCTTGCCACTCAGGTTCATGAAGGTGGTGGGTTTGATGAGGATGACCTGCCGGCCTTTCAATTTAAAATCGGTGTAATAACCCAATCGTAAATTAAAAAACTGGCAGTTCTCTTCTTTGGCCAGTTTGTCCAGTATCATAAAGCCGATGTTGTGCCGGGTATCGGCATACTCGGGCCCTATATTGCCTAAACCAACGATGAGGTATTTCATATTGAGGGTCAAATATAGGTTTTGGAGGGGGAAGCTGAAAGCAAAAAGCTTAAAGCTTAAAGCAGTAGGTTTGCGGTCAGCACATCCAGGTCATCCCAACAAATCCAATGCGGGTTAATGTAGCTGCCGCCATGTTTGGTGTAAAAAGCTTGATAGGGGTTGTTTTGATCGGTGCCGACGCACAAGCTTTGGGCATGATGTTGTTTTAACCAAACCAGTAAGTGCAACAGCAATTGCGACCCAATGCCTTGCCGCTGGTAGGGTTTGAGGATATAAAAGTTTTGTATCTCGGCATCTTTGTCGTAGCGTGCGGTGAGGTGCCCGGCTATGTAGCCGATAATGGCGTCATTTTCGACAGCTTTATATATTATCCTTTCGGGCCTTGAACTGGCTGGCGAGGTTGCAGCGAAATAGGTTTGCCATTGGTTAAGCCTTGCGGCAATATCGATACTGTAAGGCTCGGGATTGGCGAAGGATTGCAGTTTGCTTTCAACTTCGACCCGGGCGAGTTCGGGGATATCGGCTGGGGTGGCTATGAGGATTTGCATCAAATAAAAATAGGGATAACCTTTCGATCATCCCTATTCATTTATCTAAAAAAATATCCTTGTTAAGCTACCGCCGGTTCGCCTATCAGGTGTTTGGCAACCAGATACTCGGCAATTTGCACGGCATTGGTAGCGGCGCCTTTGCGCAGGTTGTCGCTTACTATCCAGCAGTTCAGGGTATTTGGCTGGGTCTCATCGCGGCGAATGCGGCCTACAAAAACCTCGTCCTTGTCGTGCGCGTCTAACGGCATCGGGTATTTCAGGTTGGCAATATCGTCGGTAACGATAACACCTGGTGCTTTTGCCAACAGCGCTTTTACTTCTTCCACATCAAAATCGTGCGCGAACTCGATATTTACCGACTCGGAGTGGCCGCCCATTACAGGGATACGCACGGTGGTAGCGGTAACACGGATACTATCGTCGCCCATAATTTTTTTGGTTTCGAGCACCATTTTCATCTCTTCTTTGGTGTAACCGTTCGCCAAAAACACATCGATTTGCGGTATTACATTCAGGTCGATTTTGTACGGATAAGCTTTTACACCTTCGATGCCTTTACGCTCGTCCATTAACTGGTCGACCGCTTTTACGCCTGTACCTGTTACCGACTGGTAGGTTGATACCACAACGCGTTTGATCTGGTATTTATCGTGCAGGGGTTTTAGGGCCACTACCATTTGTATGGTGGAACAATTTGGGTTGGCAATGATTTTATCCTCTGCTGTTAAAACATCAGCATTCACTTCGGGCACTACCAATTTTTTGGTGGGATCCATTCGCCAGGCCGATGAGTTATCCACTACAGTGGTACCTACCTCGGCAAAGCGTGGAGCATCCCGTAAAGAAGTGCTGCCACCAGCGGAAAATAAGGCTAAGTCGGGCTTCATGCCGATAGCTGTATCCACGGAAACCACCTTGAACTGCTTACCCTTATATGTAATTTCCTTACCAACACTTTTTTCGGATGCTACGGGTATCAATTCGGTAACCGGGAAGTTGCGTTCTGCCAGAACCTGCAACATTTTAGTGCCCACCAAGCCGGTGGCACCTACAACTGCGACTTTCATTTTTTGATTTGTTTTGTAAATTATTGTTAATTAAACAGTCGGCAAAAATACGATCTTTTTTTGCGTTTCAGAAATATCCTAAACAATTCCTACTAAAACAGTATAGTAATGCTTTTAATCTCTCTGTGAAACTCCGTGCAATACTCCGTGGCCTCTGTGGTAAAAAGGTTAACCACAGAGTCGCACAGAGAGGGAAAACACAGAGGACACTGAGAAGAAAGCATATCCCACGAAGGTTAATTTAAGCCCTTTGAAAAATTTACACCATTACCGCCATTTTTTTAACTTTGCCCTCAGGGATGGTTCTTCACAATGAACTATGAACCATCGAAATGAACTAAGAACAATATGGGAAGAGCATTTGAGTTCCGTAAAGAGAGAAAATTTAAGCGCTGGGCCAAAATGGCGGTGCAATTTACCCGTTTGGGGAAAGAAATTGTAATGGCCGTTAAAGCCGGCGGGCCAAACCCGGAGACCAACTCGTGGTTGCGTACCATCATCCAAAACTCGAAGGCGGTAAACATGCCTAAAGACAGGGTTGAGGCGGCCATTAAACGCGCATCGAACAAAGATGAATCAAACTACGAAGAGCTGGTTTACGAGGGTTACGCGCCACATGGCGTACCGGTGTTGGTGGAAACCGCTACCGATAATACCAACCGCACGGTGGCCAATGTGCGCAGTTATTTTACCAAAACAGGTGGCAACTTGGGTAAAACGGGGTCGTTGGATTTTGTATTTGTACGTAAAGCGATATTCCGTTTTGAACCTGCCGACCGCGACCTGGAAGAACTGGAATTTGAACTGATAGATGCCGGACTGGAAGAACTGTACCTTGAGCCCGATGAAAACGGCCACGATATTGCCGTAGCACAAACCGCTTTTGAAGATTTTGGCACGATGCAAAAGGCGTTGGAAGAAAGGCATATTGAGGTAAAATCGGCTAAACTGGAACGTATAGCGTTATCGCATACCAAAGTTACCGAGGAGCAGGCAGCTGATGTGATGAAACTGATAGACCGTTTGGAAGAGGATGATGATGTACAGGCGGTGTATCACAATATGGAAGAGTAATCTGCCCCACCCAAACCCTCCCCGGTAGGGAGGGCTTTAAAGAAACTTAAAATCAAAAAGTCTCCCCTACCGGGGGAGATTTAGAGGGGGCATGGCAGTTTTCACTACACGTAAGCAGAAAAAAGATATCAAACTCACTTTTGATAACGGGATGCTGTATGTGGAGTGGACGGGCGGTAAACCACAGGCTTTCCCGCTGGCTTGGTTGCCAAAGTTGCTAAATGCCAACGATGAGGAGCGTGCCGATTGGGTGCTCACCCCCACCGGCATCCACTGGAACAAACTGAACGAAGATATTACCGTTGCCGGACTTTAACGCCTTATGATGACCTTCGAAGAGTTCTTCAAAAAGAAAAAGATAGACCTGGCGCAGCTTGCCAAAGCCGAGCCCGTGCTATTTGCCGAATTTGAAGCACACTACGCCGCCATGGGCGAAAAAAGTTTCGACCACACCAAAAAATACTGGTTTAACCAGCTGAGGCTTAAATACCATACACCAGAAGAAGCGAAAGTTGAAAAAGTGGTGATTGAAAACCCGATAGCCGAACAAACGGTTATTGAGTCGCTCGGAGAAGGTGTATCTGCTGTGCCTGCACCGAAGCTTGGTTTTAAACCGAAGTTTAAAGCGCCTGCTCAGGTAGCAGCGAACCCTACCCCAGTCCTAGCCGAAGTAGATAAAACTATTGACGCTACTGAAACTGCACCAGCGCCAAAGTTGGGTTTTAAGCCGAAATTTAAAGCACCCGCTCCAGTAGTAACAGAAAGCACTCCTATCCCACCTGAAACAGAAAAACCTGTTGAGCCGACTGAAACAGCCCCCGCGCCAAAATTAGGCTTTAAGCCGAAGTTTAAGGCAGCAAGTCCGCCGAAGCAAAAGGAAGAAGGGGAATAATTAACTATCGGAATGTTTGCTGTGCGAGAACAACCAAGGCAAGAGGTCGGGTTCGGCGAAGGCGTTGTCCCAACTGTTATGACCAACGTTTTTGTAGAGGGTAAATTTAGGTTCGCCGCCAAGTGCACGGATGGCAGATACCATAGCCTCAGAATGTTCGGCAGGAACGATGGTGTCATTTTCGCCGTGAAATATCCATAATGGCACTTTTTTGGCGTAGGCTTTGGCATTAACAGTATTATCGCCACCGCAAATTGAAAATGCCGCTGCAAATGTGTCGGGCTTGCGGCGTAGCAATTCGAAAACACCCATCCCACCCATCGACAATCCGCCTATGTAAACGCGATTTTTATCTACGTATGGTTTAGTCAAAAAGTCATTCACAGCATCAAACAACAAACCCATATCGCGGGTATGTTCGCCTGCTATCTGGAAAGTGTGCAGCTCTTTCCCATTAGCTTCGTTGGTGATGTGAACGTTTGACCAAAAGCCGTCTTTTGAACATTGCGGGAACACGACAATAGCCGGAAAGGCAACCCTATTCTTTTCTTCCAAAAATAAAGACGCGCCATTGGTCAGTTGAGCGTTATTATCACTGCCACGCTCGCCGGAGCCGTGCAAAATAAAGACGAGCGGATATTTTTTTAGAGGGTCGAAATGCCCAGGGAATAATATGCGGTAGTTTAGGAGGTCGCGGTTATGCCTGTAGGTACCTTTTTTGTACAAATTGAAATCGCGACTTGTTGGCGCGGACGGGAATAGCGAACGGACCTTTACTAATAAAGACCCGAGCTTACTTTTTTTTTCCGTTGGGTTATCGTTCAAATTGCAGGGAGTTGAAACTAAAACATTATTGCGCAAAAAACCTCACGCAAATTATTGTTTCGTACGGTTAGTACGACTCCAATTTTGGCAAAGGGTTTAATCAAAGTTTTTAATCAATCGAAGATAAAGAAGTTTTTTGATGTTTTTTATTTGAATTTACAGGCTGAGGTACTTTTACATAATAACCAGTGCCATCGTAAATGCGTTTGCGCGGATGTTGTTGACACTCCACCGAGCAGCAGCCATCCAGTTTGGTACCACACTCGTCGCATTGGGTAAAGTGTTCGTTGCACTCGGGGTTGGCACAGTTTATCATTTTGGCCGTGGTTGTACCGCAGTTGTAACAGGTGGAGATAACCACGGGGTTAACAGCGTTCACGTCAACCGTCAAGCGGTTATCAAATACATAACATTTGCCTTCAAAATCCTGGCCGCCTGCTTCTTTTCCGTATTTGATGATGCCGCCATGCAGTTGGTAAACATCGGTAAAACCTTCGTGCAATAGCAGGGCCGATGCCTTTTCGCATTTGATGCCGCCGGTGCAATAGGTGAGTATTTTTTTGTCTTTATACTGCGCCAGTTCGTTTATTTTGGCAGGAAAATCGCGGAAGTTTTCGATATCGAGCGTTACGGCGTTTTTAAAACGGCCAACGGAATGTTCGTAGTTTGAGCGTACGTCCAGAATCACCACATCGTCGCGGTCCTTCATTTCCAAAAAGTCTTTTGGGTCGAGGTGTTTGCCGGTTTTTTGTTGGGGATTGATTATGCCAGGGTCGCGCAGGCCGGAGTGTACGATCTCTGATTTATAGCGCACGTGCATCTTCACAAAAGATGGTTCGGTAACATCATCAACCTTAAAATCGATACCGGCAAAACGCGGGTCAGCGTGCAGGGTGTCCATATAGGTTTTGCACGATTCGGTTGTGCCGGATACGGTACCGTTCAAGCCTTCGTCGGCAACAATAATGCGGCCCACCAGGTTAAGCTGTTTACAAAATTTGAGATGATCGGCAGCAAATTGCTCCGCATGGGCTATTGTTGAATAACGATAGTAAAGCAGTGTTTGATATTTTTCCATAATGCATTGATACTGTTGCAAACAGCGTTTAATGTGAGGGCAAAGGTAAGGGTTTTTGTTGGAAGGTTGAAATGTTGTAAAGTTGAGATGTCGCTGATTTGGATTTGTTGGACTTTAAATTTGGTAACTATATACAACTTGGGACAAGGGTTAAGAAGGCGACTCGTCGTTTGGTGCGGTCGCTTCTGCACTTTCAACAATCCGCATAGTCCTATCTACTTTGGTTGGCGCTTTCTTGTTTTGAACGGTCACTTTTGGGGCTTTTGAAAAAGACTCTGCTTTATCGTAATGGTACGATAAAATAAACTGTTCAGAATGCTCGAACAATTCAGGGTAAGACAATATACAAGTAGATGTTTTAAAGTCGTTGCAGATAGGGTAAAAAGTATTTTTATCAACGGTTAAAATTACATCAACGCCCTTGACAAAGCCAGTCATTGCAATCATGTAGTCTTTTGATATCCACTGTCTCGCCATTCCCAAATCTTGACTTTTAAAGCCCAATTCCCTTGCTTTTTCGTGCAATGTATCCCTTTCGATATAGGGTTGTAATTTAATGTTAAATTCTAAAGCCGTGTTAGTATCAAAACTTAAAAACTCAACGTTTTCACTATCTATAGCTTTTAAAACACGTTTGATTTTGTCTTGACCGCTTTCTGAAGTTATGATTTCCCCTAAGCTAATTGTAGATATGTAGATATTCCTATTTTCAGATGCCCCAGTTTTATTTTTGCATAAAACCCAACCAACTTTTTAATGAAAAGTATTCCCTCGTCATCCGATTGCTTAACCAATAACGCTAAAATTACCCCGGTATCAAGAAGTATGTTTTTCCAATCTCTTACCGGCTTGTTACCTATTTGCATAAATACTGTTTAAGATATCCTCAATTGTGTGTACGCCCCTTAAGATCGGCAAATCAAAATCTTCTGAATTATTGATGTTATCAATCAAATTCCCCTTACCCACTTTTGCGAATGATAGCAAGTCTGAATTGACAATATGCCCGTCTATAGATGATTTTCTTTGCCTCAACTCAACTCTTAATTTATCCGTCCCATAATATGGCTTTAATTCTAAATCCTGATCTTTTGAGATGTATATCCTATAGGGAACGCCATCTAAAAAAATATGCTTTTTTGCTGTGGATAAATTTGCACTACCCAGTTCGGATAAAATACCATATACCGTGTCGGTCGAGTAGTAATAGCTTGTTAATTGCTTCCTTCCAATGTCGTTAATTGCGGCTATTTCTGTACCCTCATCGTCATAGGCTTTTAGATAGTATCTACCACCAAGCACAACTTTAAGGGCTGCTGCATATTGCTTTTGTTCGTGTGGCAAATCATCTATTTCAACCTGTTCAATGTTTTTATGTACGGTAATGAAATTATTGTGAAGTCCAATATCTTGTGTATAAAAATCTAAAGCATAGCAGTTGCCACGCACCTGACCCAATGTAACCTTATTGCCAGTGCCGTTATCAATGGCAGCCAATAGTTTTTGTAGTAATTCGCCAATTTTATTTATAGGGATGCCATCTTCTTTGGTTAAAGAATGTGCTTCATCATCTATTTTTATTGAAAACTTTATCATGGCTTAACAAATATATAGTTTAACGTTCGTTTTATCTATATAAATATACGAATTTCATTTAGATATTTAACTAAACATCTAAATTATTTTCAAATAAATTTGGAAGTTGTTGGGCTTCATTTTTGGGTAAACCCCCTAAAAAGAAAGAAAACAGGTAAAGTAATTATAATCGATTTGTAATTTAAAACAGATTATTTTAAACTTTTTTTTGTATTTGTCGTTTAATACGTACATTTGTATCATATTTAAACAATAGAATTGAAAAATTCAACCCATATTTAGTACTTCCAACACCAAAACAACTACCAAGATTTAGATTTACGACATTAACGTTTTAGAAAGATAATAAGAATAGCCACCCACAAATAGGGTGGCTATTTTTTTGAGTTTAAAAAACAAACATTATGGAACTTTTTACTTTTGGTCAATTTCTTAAATATGAAGATAGCTTAACTTTTTTAGCTAAAAGACTTGCTTTAAACGAACTTTGGGAATATTCTAATCCACAAAAAGAATTATCAGAGGGCAACAATGCGGCAAGTTTTCCATTGCCTATTTTAAGAAACTATCTTGAACACACTTTTAGGAAGATAAAGTCTGAAAATAAAATAGCTTATACAAGCGATAACATATTTGCATGTTTTAATACTGGTTTAGTAACGCCAAATTTAGAAGAGATTTTTGCTTTGTTTGAAAAGAATAAGTTTTCTAATGCAAGAGCACCGTATTTCTTTAAAGCCTTTATTAAAAAAAGCGATGTTGATTTTTTAACTCATTTTTCACAAAATCAACCGCAGTCGGCAAACTACTTTGACCAGCCAGATTTATTGCTATTTAACCCTAAATTAGAGTTAATACCAGATATTGACCATATTATTCAAGATAACAAAAAAAGATTTCCAGATCCACTAAAAACAGCACCAGACAGAGAGGTTAGGTCTCGGTTAATAGGTGCTATCGATGACATTTCTAAAAGGGTACGAATAAACTATAAAATTGCTATTCCCCAATTTTACGATGGCAAATTTCAACTTCTTTTGCCATTATATTTAATTGATAGCAAACAACCCGATTTAGCCTTAGTTGTTGAGAAAATAAATGATATGACCTATAGCGCAAGAACTTGTTTAACCATAGGAATGGCATATAACAATGCAAGATTAATAGTTTGTCCACATAGTGAGTGGTTGCAACCTTAAATAGCCCCTTGTCCCAACTGATATATAGTTACCTAATTTTTAATTACATCTTACAATTTGTTAGAAGAAAATATAAACTAAATGACATCACAGAAATCAGGGCTCAAGATTCCAATAATAGAGGGACAACGGCTATGGCTTGCTTGAGAATTTTAAGAGGGAATAAAAAGTCAATGGTCTTTAAAGCCGGGAGCTTAGGGAAAAACGATTGGAAAGATATGATTAATGATTTGTGCAGTAAACAGATGAACGTTGTGGTTAGTGCTAAAGCATTAGATGGAATAGATTTTGGTGAATGATATCATCCTAACTTTTCTCATTCGCACATTTGCTCATCTGCATATTTGCACATTCTCTAAAACCCATAATAAAACGCGAAACCCTGGTTTACCCTGTTGTTGCCGGTGTAGGCCAGGCCGTAATCGAGGCGGAAGAAATAGCGTTGGATGCCTATATAGAACTCGCTGTAACCCGGTTGGCTTTGCTGGGCGAGGTAGTTGGTGCCGGCAATTTCTTCGAGTTTGAGGGTACGCAGGCCGGGTATTTTATTGAAGAGGAACCCTGAAAAATCGTGCTCATAATGGGCTTCGAAAAAGGCGGTGTTGCTATAGGTATAATACGGCAGGAAATGGAAACTGCCTATGGCCGGGTCGAAAGTGATGCCTTCGTTGCCTTTAAATTGCTTGTAGTCGGGATAGATGAGTGCATCGCTGTTAAAAAACTTGCCTGCCTTTACCACGAAAGATGAATAACCGAACAAACCAAGCTTAATGTGGCTTTGAAACACCTGCACGTCGGCATAATCATAGTCTACATTAGAGCCGAGCAGGGTGTGGATGCCTTTGCGGTAACTCAGTTTAATTTTGGGGTATTTGTTGGTATCGTACACTATACCATCGGGTGTAGAGGTGTATTCCTCGTCGAAGGTGTAGGTTGCCGATAGCCGGAGGGTGAGGGCATTGTTTGGGGTAAACAGCAAGGTGGTATCGGGCAAGTTGGGTTTGAGCGGGTTGTTTGAGGTAAATTCTTTATCCTTACTATCTAACAGTTTAAAATAGGTGGTATTTTGCATGGCATTCCGGCGGGCGTATTCCAGCGAACCATCCAGCAATAAACCACGTGCTACGTTGCGCTGCAAACCTAACCGGGCAAAATTTGAGCGATACAGTTTCAACACCTTATTCCAAAAAAAAAGCGTTCCCAAGGTATTTATAAACAGGCTGGATGAGCCCTCGCTGTTCAAGTCGAACACATCGGAGCCAAAACGACCATATACTATACCGCGCTGATGGGGGTTGTAACTGTAGCTAAACCCTATATTGGCATTAAACTGCCTGTCAGAAAAGCCATACCTTAACTTGGGGGTGATGGTATATTGCTTGCCCGAATCGAGCTTTTTGGTATAATCGACCGTGGGGTAAAGCACCAGGCCTTCGACTGTGTTAAAATAAACCGTGCGATACAGGGGCGGGAAAACAAGTGCTGTTTTATTGG
Organism: uncultured Mucilaginibacter sp.; assembly: GCF_903893715.1. Classification (GTDB taxonomy): domain Bacteria; phylum Bacteroidota; class Bacteroidia; order Sphingobacteriales; family Sphingobacteriaceae; genus Mucilaginibacter. Next base: position 15,808 of record NZ_CAITNG010000067.1, on the reverse strand, counting down.
CCCGATGGGCAATCGAATCGCCGGAAAAAACATAGCCTATGGGGCTGAATTTGTTGTTGGCCCGCTCCAGCGAATCTAGGTAGGCAGGCGAATTGTGTTTTTTGGCGATACTGTCCTGCCTGTGATAATTGCGTCGCTCGTCCGGTGTTAGCGGCACTGGGCGGTTTTGGGCCCAATATACAGAATCGCGGCTGAGGCTTTGTTGGGTTATGCGGATGTTTTCGCCATTAAAAAAGCGCGGCGGAAAATTTGGGGCAAGCTCATAGTTGCTGTAAACACCCAATATATACCCACTGTACTTAAAGCCCAATACATTGCCGCTGTAGGTAAACGAAACCGACGCCGGCTGCCAGGTATCGCCGGTAAGGGAGATGTATTGCTGGTTGATGTTCAGGGTATCCACAAAGTTTAAACCGGCATTTTGGGTTACAAACAGGTGGGCCGCGTAAATACGCCAGTCGCCGGAAACGATGTATATGTTGCCGGTGAAAACCGGGTCGTGCTCGCGGATGGGGATGACCTGGATTTTGTAAATCAGTTTACCGTTTTCCGTTGCACAACCCAATAGTTTATAGCGGTAATAGTCGGGTGCGTTATCGGCAATAGGCGAAACAAAGCCGCGTGGGTTTATGCCCTCAACGTCGAACAGGTTTTGATAAAAATTGACCTGCAGGGCGGCAACGCGGTTAAAGTTGAAGGCATTGTTGCTACCGACTATTTTGGACGAAATCATCACTTCCTTTGTTTTACCGGGCTGCTTGAAGCTGAAGCCTGACTCAGATTCGGACATGTATAGGATATTGTTTTGGCCTGTGTCAACCTGCAATTCGTGCGAAACAGCCACACTGAAGAGGTTACCAGGCGCATGCAATAATTTTTGCACGCCTTTGATGTAAACATTGCAGCGGTAGGCTTTCAATTCGGTTAAATGAGATTCTCTTTGGGTGATGGCTTGTTTGATGATATCATCTGCTGTAGCAGACTTATCGCCCAACGCATAATTTTCGACGTGGAGACTGACATTGTGCGAAAGGTTGTTCCCGGCTATCTCGATAGCTTCGGTTTGTTGCGTAAAGCCTATTGTCCTGAAGTTCAACTGGTATTTGCCCGATTTGAGTTGGATGCGATAGATGCCGTTGGCATTTGATGCCGTACCCTGCGAAGTGCCTTTTACATAAACCGAAGTAAAGGGCACCGGGTTGCCGGCAAAGTCGGTTACCCGACCGGATAACATGAATTGCTGCGCTGTTGCAAACAAAGCAGTCAGGTTGAATAGCGCAAATAACAATACCTTTTTAATCATACAAACGTTGTAGATATAATAAGTGATTTGTTAACAAAAGGTTTTACTCATGTGTGATTATAGTGTAAAAATGAATCTACGGGCAGTTTTTGAACCCGTGAACCCAAAATACCCATATTGTTTTTTTATATTTGAGCCAAAATCCAGTCCTGCCAAATACATGACCATCTGCCGCTCTATATTTTTGATGTTACTTTTTGTGTTTGCAATTGGACAGTCGGGCTTTGCACAAAAAAAGAAGGTGATAGAGGATGATGTTTACGGCACCAAAGCGACTGCAGGCAATGATACCGTTAAAGTTGCGGAAGGTCCGTACTACAACATTGATAAATTTGTGAACGGCTATATTGTTTTTAGTAACGATGAAGAGCTGGGAGGTATGTTGCGCTTTAACGGGACCACCGTTATTTTACGCGATACGCTTTCACAAAAAATTAAACGGTATGACGCCAGGCAAATAAAAGGCTTTGTAGCCACTGTTACCGATACCGTAGAAGCTGACGACAGTGCCGCCGCCAATGGTTTTACCAGCGGCATACACCCTAATTTAAAAGGGCATCCCACTTATTTTTTTGCCCGCGGGCCGAAGGGTTATTTAGCTGCCGATACCTTTGCCGTAGTAACGGATACAGTTGAAATGCAATACCGCCGTTTTGGCTTTATCGACAGGAGTTTGGTGATAGAACCCTTTTTTGCCAAGTTGTTGATATATGGGCCAAAAATAAGCTTGTACAAAGCTTTCGAATCGTTTACTATGCCGAATGACATGATGTATGGTGGTTACCGGAGCACAGGGTCCAGTTATCAAACCATCGCGTTTTATTTAAAGCGCGGCAGCGACTATCAGCCGGTGCAAGTGCCCAAAGTAAAAAGAGACTTTAAAAGAATGATGGTAAGAGTGTTTAACGACGACCCCGCCTTAGTGGAAGACATTAACAAAGAAATATACAGTTACGAAACAATTGATAAAATTGTTGACAGATACAACCAGGATACCAATGCAAGACAAGATTGACCAATACACCGCCGAAATAAAGGCTTTTACGTCGGCGAAAGCCGATGAGCTTGAAGCTTTCCGTATTAAATACTTAGGGACAAAGGGTTTAATAAAAGAGCTGTTTGAACAATTTAAAACCGTTGGCACTGAAGAGAAACGCGTGTTTGGCAAAGTATTGAACGAGTTTAAGCAATTCGCGGAAGCAAGATACAATGAACTGAAAGACAGCATCGATTCGACGGTTACTACCGAGGAAACTAAGCTTGACCTGACTTTACCGGGCGAAGGTGTTACGGCTGGCTCGAGGCACCCTTTGTCGCTGGTGCGGAACGAGATCATTGATATTTTCAAGCGTTTGGGTTTTGTTGTTGCAGAGGGTCCGGATATAGAGGACGACTGGCATAACTTTTCGGCGTTGAACTTCCCCGAGGAGCACCCGGCACGCGATATGCAGGACACTTTCTTCATCAAGAAAAATTCGGGAACGGATGATATCGCATTGCGCACGCATACCTCGAGTGTGCAGGTTCGCATGATGGAGAATGGCAAACCGCCGTTTCGCGCCATCATGCCGGGCAGGGTTTACCGTAACGAGGCCATATCGGCACGGGCGCATTGCTTTTTTCACCAGGTGGAAGGTTTATATATTGACGAGAATGTATCCTTCGCCGACCTGAAACAAACGCTTTATCATTTTGTGCAGGAGCTGTATGGCGAGGGTACAAAAGTCCGTTTCCGACCCTCCTACTTCCCTTTCACTGAGCCATCGGCCGAGATGGACGTATCGTGCACCATTTGTAAAGGTGCGGGCTGTAACATGTGCAAATACAGCGGCTGGGTGGAAATATTAGGCTGCGGCATGGTGGACCCGAACGTTTTGGAGAATTGCGGCATCGATAGTAAAAAATATACAGGGTTCGCTTTCGGGATGGGTATTGAGCGTATTACCAATTTAAAATATGTGATACGCGATTTGCGCCTGTTCTCGGAAAACGACGTGCGGTTTTTAGAGCAGTTTAAGACTGAAATAATATAAAAATCCGCCTAAAAAAATAAAACGTAAATGGGCAAAGGCAAACATAGGATGAAGGGTTGGATAAGCGGGGTTTGCCTGGTACTGACAATAATTGCATTTGCGGGCTGCGGTAAAACCGACAGCAGTTATATACCCGATGTGCCGGTGAGTTTTCAAGATGCACTGTCGGACCCGCGTTTAAGCAACCTCAGCGTTGCAGGTGGGGCGGTTTTGATAAACGGTTACGGCGTTTGCGGGTTGATATTGTACCATGACCCCAGCGGCAATTATTTGGCGTATGATCGTTGCAGCAGTTATTTGCCTCAAAACAAATGCGCGGTTACGCTTGACAGCCCAACGTTCACTGCTACCGACCCTTGCAGCGGATCGAAGTTTTCGTTGAGCGACGGTTCTCCGGTAAAGGCGCCGGCTACGCGGTCGTTAAAGATGTATAGTGTTACCATAAGTTATAACGCAATATTTGTATCCAATTAGAAATGGAAGTTGATAAAATAAAAGAAAGCATAAAGCGTGCCGCGCAGGAACTGTTCCGCAAGTTTGGTTACCATAAAACCAGTGTAAACGAAATTGCGCGGAAAGCCAAAATAGCCAAAGCTACCATATACAAATATTTTGAGAGCAAGGAAGATGTGCTGCACGCCCTGCTGATGGATTACATCCGCCTGAGCGTTGACGACCTGATAAACAACCATAACGCGACCATGGACGAGGAAACCCACCTCACCAACCTCATTATGAAAACCAGCCGTTTATCATACACCATTTGCAACGAATTTATTGGCTGGGATTTTATCCGCGAAAGCACCAACTCGCAGGATTTTTTGAAGAGCTTAAGCAACGAATTGGAAGAACTGCTCATCAGCTCGTTTACCAAACTCGGCGATCTACGTCGCGATGATACTTACCCGCAGCGCCTGCGGTTCCTCATCAAATCGAGCAAGAGCATTGTGTTTAGCTTCGCTTTTACCTCGGTAAGCGATTCGGATGTGCGGAAGAACTTTGTGAGCTTTCAAAAAGAGATATTGCCTTATTTGGTGAAGGCAGCGATGAAGGAGTAGGTTTTAGAATCAAGAGGTGAGAATCAAGAATTAAGACTTAAGAAGTTATACCGTCAACGATTTGACAACTTTTAAAAAGTTGTCAAATCCGGCAAAGTTAGTGTCAAACTCCTCCACCACTATTCTCATCAAATTTCTGTATTTTTGTATGAACGAAGCGCATGCGACTTAGCACAAAGCGTAAGGGCGAGCGGCCTGAAAAAAGTCTTACTTTTCCCCCCTTTGTTTTGAGTGGTAGTTGCAGTTAAGAGTTGCAGGGAAAGCAAGACTGTTTAAAAAGTCTTACTTTTTCCCCCTTGGCAAAGTAATTGGTTATTGAGGCATTAAGTCATTGAAATGGTTGTCATTAAAAACTGAATGCAGATACCTAAGAATAAGTCTTACAAAATCCCCCCCCCTGGGCCACTCAACTCTTAACTATTATGAATATTTAATATATCTATAGTTAATAAAAATTCCCTATATAATATTTTGGCAAAAATCTGTATTTAGTTGAAACAATTGGCCTGTATTGGCACTTACTGTAAAAAAGGATGCTAAAATAGTGTCCCAACTTACCTCCTTTTAGATGGCCGGGCTGCTTTATGCACAATCGGGTCCCTATCCGGATTTTACAGCAAACACTACCAGCACCACTGTTATTGCCTGGTTTCAAAATTAATGAAACCTATTTTCTGTTTCGTTCAGCATAGTATTAAAACCAACCTGACACAAAAAATGGACTTAAAAAGAACCTCGGAAGACCTGATCATTGCCAATCAAAAACTTGCCCTTCAAAACGAGGAGAAGGAAAAACGCGCCGCCGAGCTGATTATCGCCAACAAAGAACTGGCCTATCAGAACGATGAAAAAGAAAAGCGGGCGGATGAATTGGTAATAGCTGATAAAGAGCTGGCCTTTCAAAAAAAGGAAAAAGGCAAGCGAGCTGCCGAGTTGGTGATAGCGAATAAAGAATTGGCTTTTCAGAACGACGAAAAAGAAAAAAGAGCAGATGAGTTGATCATCGCCAATGTTGAATTGGCCTTTCAGAATGATGAAAAAGAAAGCCGCGCCGCCGAGCTAATCATTGCCAACAAAGAGTTAGCTTTTCAAAACGATGAGAAAGAGAGCCGTGCTGCTGAACTGATCATTGCTAATAAAGAGCTTGCTTTTCAAAATGATGAGAAAGAACACCGCGCAGCTGAGTTGATTGTAGCGAACAGGGAATTGGCTTTTCAGAATGACGAAAAAGAGAACAGAGCTGCTGAACTAATAGTGGCCAATAAGGAACTTGCCTTTCAAAACGACGAAAAGGAAAAACGTGCTGATGAATTGATTGTGGCTAACAAAGAGCTTGCTTTTCAGAACGATGAAAAAGAGCACCGGGCAGCCGAGCTAATTATTGCTAATAAAGAGCTTGCTTTTCAAAATCAGGAGAAGGAAGATCGTGCTGCCGAACTGATCGTGGCCAATAAAGAGCTTGCTTTTCAAAACCACGAAAAAGAGGACCGTGCAGCTGAACTGATTATCGCCAATAAAGAACTTGCTTTTCAAAACGAAGAAAAAGAGAAACGCGCCGCCGAGTTGCTGATTGCCAATATCGAACTGGCTTTCCAAAATGAAGAGAAAGAAAAACGTGCTGCCGAATTACTGATAGCCAATACCGAGTTAAAAAAGGCGGAGGAAGAAATCAGAAAGTTTAACGAGGAGCTGGAACAAAAGGTGATTGAACGTACAGAGCAATTGGAGGCGGCAAATAAAGAGCTCGGATCGTTCTCTTATTCTGTTTCGCATGATTTGCGTGCACCCATCAGGGCTATTAACGGGTACTCAAGGATATTGGAAGAAGACTACGGTGAAAAATTGGACGAAGACGGGAAAAAAGTCCTCCATTCCATTATACACAATTCTAAACGCATGGGGCAATTGATAGATGACCTGCTTGCGTTTTCGAAGTTAGGGCGGAAACAGGTTACCGTTGCAGATATCAATATGGCCGCGCTGGTCAACTCGGTAAAGGACGACCTTTTATCGGACGTTGATGACTCGAAGATAATCCTCGACATTAAAATACTACTTCCTGCAAAAGGCGACCAGTCGCTTATTAAACAGGTATGGATCAATTTAATCTCCAATGCCATCAAGTATTCAAAACATAAACCTGAAAGTCATATAGAAATAGGCGCAAATGAAAAGGACGACAAGGTTGTTTACTATGTCAAAGATAATGGCGCCGGTTTCGATATGCAATATTATGACAAGCTTTTCGGGGTGTTTCAGCGCCTGCATTCGCAGGAAGAATTTGAGGGAACCGGTATTGGCCTGGCCATTGTGCAAAAAATTGTAAGCAGGCATGGCGGCACGGTTTGGGCCGAATCAAAACTAAACCAGGAAACAACTTTTTATTTTAGCCTACCCACCATTAATACATAAACCAATGATAATCATGAACGATATAGAAATTTTATTTGCCGAAGACAGTGAAGACGATGCCATGCTAACCATGCGTGCCCTCAAAAAAAGCGGTTTTATCAATAAGGTGCACCATGTTAAAGATGGTGCCGAAGCACTCGAGTTTTTATATTGCAATGGCCGGTACGCCGCCAGAAATTGTCAGGAAAAACCAAAATTGATTTTATTGGACCTAAAAATGCCCAAAATGTCGGGCATGGAAGTGTTAGAAAAAATAAAAGGGGATGACGACTTCAAATCTATCCCTGTGGTTATCCTTACTTCTTCGAAAGAAGATCCTGATATACAAAAATGTTACGCGCTGGGGGCAAACAGCTATATTGCAAAACCTGTAGAAAGCGATAACTTTTTTAACGTGATAAAAGAAATAGGTCTGTACTGGATGGTAATAAGCCAATTGCCCGACTAAATAAAACCATAACAAATACCGATTGCGGTAAATTTAAATAACCTATTGACCGCAATACGTATACAAAGTTAAATGCCATGTTAACAACACATCATAAAATACTTATCGTTGAGGATAATCACAGCGATGCTGACCTGGTTGTTCGCGAACTGAAAAAAAACGGTCTTGGCTTTACTTCGAAGCTGGTTGAAACGCGTCAGGCATTTGAGGCCGCTATTGAGGATTTTGAGCCTAATATCATCCTATCTGATTATTCGTTGCCATTATTCGACGGGCTTTCTGCATTTCATTTCGCACAAAGAAAATGCCCTGATATTCCATTTATTATGATATCTGGCACCATTGGCGAAGAAACTGCCGTAGAAATGATTAAAAGCGGTGTAACAGATTATGTATTAAAAGATAAACTTTTTACGCTGATTCCCAAAATCGAGCGGGCGTTAAAAGAAGCTAAAGAACACAAAGAAAAAAGAATTATTGATGAGGAATTGAAGGTACAAAACGCAAAACTGCGTGAGATCGCTTTAATGCAATCGCATGTTGTACGGGTGCCTATTGCCCATATCATGGGTTTGTTTAGCCTGTTTAAATTCGATAATCCGCAGGATCCTGTAAATGCCGAGATACTATCGATGCTGAAAGCTGCCGCCGATTCCTTCGATATAATTATACATGAAATTGTGAAGAAAACTGAAGAAATCGGTATGCATTCCTGATTGGCTATAATTGAAAAAACTTGTTTAAAAGATTACCGAGCAACTCAGCTATTGCCATAATCCCTTTAAAATATCCACGGGATTGATTATCTAAAAAACTTAATAAAAATTCCATAATACCGTTTTGGTTTTTGGTATAAATATATTATTTTTGCATATTATAAATAACATTGGCATGAGTACCGAGCTAAAAGAGTTTTCGAACATGATTGATGAACGCTTTGAATTGGCGGATACCAACGAAGAAGAAAGTATAATGGACTTAATCATTAGTTGGTTTATCTGAAGATTATCTAACGCTCATCAGGAACGTCCTATTTGAAGGGATGTATGGTATTTTCGTATCACCGCTTTTAGCAAATTCCATATTTCGGGTTAACTTTGAACCCAATGAGACCAGCAAGAAAACCAAATACCATCCTACAAAACATTACTGTTATTGATATTGCCGAAGAGGGGAAAGGTGTTGGCAAAACAGACGAATTAGTAGTGTTTATTGAAAAAGCCATTCCTGGCGATGTGGTAGATGTAGAAGTGTATCGCAAGAAGAAGAATTTTGCTGAAGCAAAGATAATCGAACTAAAAAAACCTTCGGATTTTCGTACAGAGGCATTTTGCAGTCATTTCGGTGTTTGCGGGGGCTGCAAATGGCAGCATATGCTATATGATGCACAATTGGTTTATAAACAAAAATCGGTTACTGATGCTTTGCAACGCATTGCCAAGTTAGACCTTACCGGCCTCGTACACCCCATCCTACCATCAGAACAAACCAGTTATTACCGCAATAAGCTGGAATACACTTTTTCGAACAAGCGATGGCTCACTGATGGCGAAGTAATTAGCGAGGACATGGAATTGAATGCGCTGGGTTTCCACGTCCCGGGACGGTTTGACAAGATATTGGATATTGAACATTGCTATCTGCAGGCCGACCCATCGAACCCGATACGTAACCGGGTGCGCGAATATGCCTTGTTACATAACATCAGCTTTTACGATATCAAAGCCCATACAGGTGCTTTGCGTAACCTTATCATCCGTACATCCTCTACAGGGGAATTGATGGTGATTGTGGTATTTGCCCACACCGCCCAAGATGATATAGATGGCTTAATGGCCTTTATTGCAGATGGGTTCCCCGAAATCACTTCGCTGTCGTATATCGTGAACCAAAAAATGAACGACACCATTTTCGACCAGGAAGTAATCACTTACAGCGGTCGGGATTATATTTACGAAGCCATGCCTACTAATGACGATGGCACAGGCGTGATACAGTTTAGGATAGGGCCAAAATCGTTTTACCAAACCAACTCGAAGCAGGCGCTGCGCCTTTACCAAATAGCCCGTAATTTTGGAAGGTTTAGTGGCGACGAGCTGGTGTACGATTTATATACCGGTGCCGGTACCATTGCCAATTTTGTGGCCGGCCAAGTGAAACAGGTTATCGGCGTAGAATATGTGCCCCAGGCCATTGAAGACGCCAAGGTAAACTCCGCCATCAACAACATCAGTAATACAAAATTCTTTGCAGGCGATATGAAGGATGTACTTACACCCGAATTTGTTGCCGAACACGGCAAACCAGATGTCATCATCACCGACCCGCCACGCGCCGGCATGCACCCCGATGTAGTGAACCGCCTGATGGAAATTGAAGCCGAAAAGATTGTATATGTGAGCTGTAACGCTGCCACCCAAGCCCGCGATTTGCTGGTTTTAAAAGAGAAATATGAGGTGTTGGATATACAGCCGGTGGATATGTTTCCACATACACAGCATGTGGAAAATGTAGTGTTGTTAAGACTGCGCTAAGCGGATGGAGATAAATAAAGAAAAATAAACAAGGAAACGCTTTGCGCCCTGCGCTATGCACTTTGCTAAACATGGAACCTGAAGAACTACTAAACGATAAAGAGGGCGAAGCCCAAAAGGAAAGCCCGCTAAAAAGCCTCGAGGCAGACTTAAAACTATATAATGCTTCCATAAAGGAAGTGGCTATTGAGATCATGGTAGAAGGTATTTCGCTATACCCTATCTTCATTGCACACCAGCATGAGGTAAAACTGGGCGAGGTAATACTCGACCGATACGAACTGAATACCAACTGGACAATCAATGCGTCAACATTGGAAGAGTTTGTTGAGATTGGCATCATCAAAAAGCAACTACAGGAGAAGTTTTTGAAGACGTACAAAAAGCCCGAAGACTTTATGTGCATATTCGTTATCGTGCCAGAGGGTGCCAATTTTGTGTTTTATCCTTACGTGAAGAGTTGAGATTTAGCCTTTAATAATCGAAATACTGTTACTACCTTAGTACGCAAAGAAAAGCAGCGCCATGCCTGATAAAAAAATACTGGTACTTAACCAACAGCAGATACAGCAAAAAATTGACCGTATGGCTTACCAGGTTTTGGAAGATAACCTGGATGAAAAGGAAATCATCATTGCCGGTATCTTACCACGCGGTAATCTGGTGGCCGAGCGCTTAAAGGCTGTATTGGACAAGATCGCCCCTTTCAAAAGCACGCTGTTAAGTATCGACCTCGACAAAAACAGTTCATCGCTAAAGGCCAACATCAATTTTGATGTGAACGACTGCACCGATAAGGTCATCATTCTGGTAGACGACGTGTTGAACAGCGGTAAAACCCTGGCCTACGGCATGGGCGTTTTCCTCGATGTGCACCTCAAAAAAATAAGCACTGTGGTGTTGGTCGACCGTAACCACAAAAGCTTCCCTATATCCACTGATTATGCCGGCCTGGCACTCTCAACCGTACTAAAAGAACACGTGGATGTGATTCTGGATGAAAAAGGTGAGGAGGACGCGGTTTATTTGAGGTAGTTATTTGGCTATCGCCTCTTCCAACTTCTCCACACTCATATCAATTCCTTCTACAACAAAGGTCGCCTGTAAGTAATATGCTTCGCGCTCAGCCAGTTTGCCCTCAATAAAAGTAACCAGTTCATCCCCTTTTTTGCCTTGAAGCACTGGCCTTACGGTTTTGGCGTTTTCGAGCCTGTCGGCCAGTGTTTTGGGCGATAGCTTGATATAAATGCTTTTGCCGTGGCTGTTCATCCAATCCATATGGTCGAAAAAGCAAGGTAATCCGCCACCGGTTGATATCACCGCATGCACGGGATATTCCGTCAGCTTCAATACCTCCGATTCGAGTTCGCGGAACTTTTCCTCGCCATGCATGGTAAAATATTCCGGGATGGTCATGCCCACCTTCGCCTCCAGCACATGATCCAGGTCCATAAAATCGCAGCCCAGTTTAGCGGCCAGCTTACGCGCCCAGGTGGTTTTGCCGCAGCCCATAAAGCCTACCAAAAATATCAGGCCCAAGCCTTGTTGTTCGTTATCTGCCGGCATGGTATAAATCAGGGTTGTTGCAGGTATTGTTTCACCAGCACGTCGTAATCGGGCATGGTATGGTAATGCCATTTGTTGATGATGGTGCCGTTCTTCAACAGCAACACACCCGGGTTAGCGCGTACCATACTTTTCAACGGCACTTCATCGGCATAAAATACCTCGCTAAACAAATGGTTGGCCTTACTATAGGCATCAGCATCTTTAGCCGAATTGGAGGTAAGTATCACCGTGCGGATATTATAATTCTGTGCCAGGTCGAGCGCAATAGCATTCAATCGGCCCATGGCTTTAGCGTCTGTTTTATCCAGGTCGTAAGCCACAATCATCAGGTTATAAAAAGGGTTGCTTAGCAACTCATTGGTATAATTACTGCCCGATGCATCGTTAATGGCCAGGTCCACTATCTTGGGGCTAAAACCCTTCTTTATCAGCTTATTTTCAGGGTCGCCAACTATCTTCCAGCTGTTGTCTTTCCAAATGCCGCTTTTTATGTAATCCTTATCATTCATTACCTTTTCTTCACCGGTCTTTGAGTTCTTCAAATGATAGGTGATTTCAAACTGATCGGGTTGTGCGCCGGGCGGGGTTTTCATCTCGTCCAAAATGTTAGCCCCAACCTTATAAGGCAAAAAGTCGATAACCGGCAAAAAATTATAGGTATAAATGCCGACACCAAAGGACAAGATAATAGCAATGTAAGTTATCCGTTTTTCGGCAAGCGGCTTAAACAGCGGCTGTATTTCTGCCCGCTTTTTAAAGATGACCAATATCAGCAACAGCAAAACCATGTCTTTACCGAACGATTGCCATGGTGTCAGCACAATGGCATCGCCAAAGCAGCCGCAGGTTTGCACCACCTTAAACGCCGCAGAGTAAAACGTAAGAAACGAAAAGAAAATAATAAGCAGCAACAAACCCCAGGCCACCTGCTTGCCCCGTGTGCCTATCAGCAGGGCAAAGCCAAAAAACATTTCGAGCGCGCATAAAAATATGGCGAGGGCTACCGACAAGTTGTTTAAAAATTGCATATGGAACACCCCAAAGTACTCCTCCAGTTTGTAAGAGAAACCTAATGGGTCGTTGGCCTTAATAAGGCCAGAGAATATGAAGAGTACACCCACAAAAATGCGGCATATCCAAAGTACTATGGGCCCTTCGTGTATTTTCTTAGTAGTTGTCATTTCTGTTTTATGATATGGCTAAAAACCCGGGACTTTTTATCAGCGCGAACACCGCATAATTCAGCATATCCTGGTAATTAGCCTTTACCCCTTCCGATGCCAGGGTTTGGCCCTTGTTGTCTTCTATCTGTTTAACCCGCAATATCTTCATCAATATCAGGTCGGTGAACGAGCTGATGCGCATGTCCCGCCAAGCCTCGCCATAGTCATGGTTTTTTGCGAACATCAGTTCCATCGCTTCATGCACCTTGTCATCAAACAGGCTGCTTACGTCATCAACAGGCATTTCCATCGGCGCGTCCGACGGTAGTTCCAACTGCAAAATGGCTAAAACGCAATAGTTGATGATACCGATATATTCGCCAATGATATCATCCCCAACTTTCGATACCTTTTTCTCTTCGAGCGTGCGGATGCGCTGCGCTTTGATAAAAATCTGGTCGGTGATGGATTCCGGGCGCAGTATGCGCCATGCCGTACCGTAATCGCGGGTTTTTTTTACAAAAAGCTCCCTGCAAACTTTAATAACCCCTTCGTATTCTGCTGCTGTATTTGCCAAAACGCTGTATTTCTATTTTTATGCGATATTTGTTGAGCGATGTAATTTTACCTTCGCCAACAATGGCTAAAGATACATTTTTTCCCAAAAACTTGACCCTAAACCTGCGCGGTAAACTCATCGATTTGAGCCGGCCAAAAGTAATGGGCATCATCAACATCACGCCCGATTCATTTTATGTCGGCAGCCGCCACCAAAACGTTGACGCTGCCGTAACGCAGGCTGGTAAAATGCTTGCCGATGGTGCTGCCATCCTCGACATCGGTGCCTATTCCTCGCGGCCAGGCGCCACCGATATTTCGGTGCAGGAAGAAACCGACCGTCTGTTGCCCGTTATCGAAGCCATTGCTAAAGCATATCCCGATGCGGTTTTATCTGTCGATACCTTCCGCGCTGCTATTGCCGAAGCTGCCATCAATGCCGGTGCGCATATCATCAACGATATTTCCGGCGGGGAATTAGACCTCCAAATGTTTGCCACCGTTGCAAAACTGCAGGTGCCCTATATTTTGATGCACATGAAAGGCTCACCGCAAAACATGGTACAACAGGCACATTATACCAATGTAGTTACCGAGGTATACGATTATTTAAAAGAACGTTGCCAAAAGCTACATGCCTTAGGCGTAAAAGATATCATCATCGACCCGGGTTTCGGTTTTGCCAAAACCCACGACCAAAGTTATGAACTGATGCGCCACCTCAGCGATTTCAACATCCTTGGCCTGCCCCTGCTCGTTGGCATATCGCGCAAGCGGATGATATACCAGCTTACCGGAGGTACCGCCGCCGATGCCCTCAATGGAACCACCGTACTCAACACCATTGCCCTCACCAAAGGCGCCAATATCCTTCGCGTACACGATGTAAAAGAAGCCGCCGAAGCTGTTCAGCTTTGGGAACTGTGCGGGTAAATTAATCTTTATTCGCTTTCCAGCTTTTGTTCTATAATAGCTAACTCTTCTTCTTCTTGTTTAATTTTCACTCTTTCTTCCGTGATTTTAAGAATCAAATTATCAACTATTTGGATTGCTTGTGATTCCAAATCATCGTCAACATTGAAGGTTATTCCACCATATTTAGTAGTCTCATCAAATAACCCAGGTGTCGCATTAGAATACCAAATGGGAATAATTGAATTATCACCAAATCGTTTCTTAAAGTTGTCTGACTCAAATTTCGTCCATATTTTTTTAGGATAATCATTACTTAATAAGACAACAACATATTGTGCTTCACTATTATAAATTGGCGCAAGATAGTCTTCCACGTTCTCTGCTAAAATTCTGTATTGCTCGTTTTTATCATAAAAAACAGCCAATTGTTTTTCAAGCAATAGATCGCTTATATATGCGGCTAATTCACGATTTTCTCCTGCAAAAGATAATGCAAAATCATAATTCTTATCAAATTTTATGCTAATAAATCCAATCTGTGAAGCAAATTTATTCCACAAGATATTCCTTATATAGAAATAGAATTTAGGATCTTCGATAGATAAAATTTTCGAATTAGAATCATAGTGAATCACGTCATTCAAATTTTTATTTTCTGCAATAAGTTTTTCTAAATATCCTTTTTCAACAATTTGATTAACACTTAATTTCAATGCGGGGTGAGCACTCATAACATCATCCATTTGAATTGTCCAATCGTTACTTTGAGACAACCAAAACAAAAGGTGTAAGTAAGGAGCTCTTCCTTCTCTTCGTAATTTTGAACCAACCGAGAAATCTCTTGCTTTAGAATAAAAAGTTCTTGAAAATTCTTCAAGTACCTTCTCTTTAATAATTTCAATGCTTACTGTAACGTTTTTTAAAGTGTCTTCATTTTCAAGCACATTATCATAAATACAAGTTTCCTTACAAAGCATTTGTGTTATGTGAAAACTCCCTCTGGATAATTCAATAATTTCCTTTTTCGTGTTTATTTTTATTCCTAAAGCATCCTCTCCTTTTTCAATTAATTCTTCTACACGCTCATCTGTGTTAATTTCAAACTTAATTGTGTCGATTCTATTATTCAAATCAGATGCAAATTTCACTAAAGAATCGCCAGCCTTGTTTATACCAATTAAAATTAATTTACTTGTTTCTCTTTCCTCATCAGCAAGGGTCTTCATATAATCAGACAAGGCCAGTTTATATTCGTCGTCTAAAGTGTGAAAATCATCTATAATAACTGTTCCTATATCTTTAAATTCAGGAAGAATTTGAATCATGTCTCGGTCTTCTTTCTTTCTTGCAGAAAGTTTGTAAACATTCCTATTCAGACCTAATTCTTCAATTGCCTTGGTAATACTTGTTGTTTTGCCAATACCTGACGGGCCTTCAATAACCAAGCATCTTCCTTGCGTTCTTAAAGAAACTATTAATTTATTGTATTCACTTGGTTTAACAAATGTATATGTAGGAATACCCGATGTCTTAAATACGTCCTCTAAATATGTCATTATTGAAATATATTATTATGCAATGTACAAATAACAAACAGCATTTACTGATTTAGCTTTTATGCACTTATTGTAGCTTTCACCAATGAATTTGACGGACAAATATGGGTATTTATGGGTGTTTTTGATTTCAGATGTCGCATTTTCAATTGCGAATTTTCTTTTTTCCTGACCCTAGTTATCCCAAAACACATGGGTAAATATGGGTATTCTACACGTTTACCTTTTCGTCTTGATTCCTGGTTCTCGATTCTTAATT
>NZ_CAITNG010000066.1 GCF_903893715.1 uncultured Mucilaginibacter sp. | reverse complement strand
TTTGCTATTCCTATCTGTTTTATTTTTTGTATTAAAATTTATTATTTTTACCCCCCCCCCCCCCCCCCCCTCCGTCGAGCAACAAAAAAGGCAATCACTTTCGCAATTGCCTGTATAATAGATATTTGACTTTTAATCGACTTAGTTATCGTAATGCCTTTTCAGCCAGCTATCGGGCACTGGGATGATACAGATGTTCATTGACTTGTTATCAGCCGAGAGCATGGCCGACTCGATCTCGATACGCGTACCGTCGGGGCTGAAGGTTGGGTGGGGGTGGTCCTGCGCGGTAGGTTTATGGCCTGTAGACAAGGCTATCATTTCGCGGGTGTGGCGGTCGATGAGGTAGATGGTGCGTGAGAAGTCGTCGCCCACAGCCCAACGGCCATCGGCCGAGCCGTTTACGTGCCAAAGGCCGCTGCCACTCGGTGTTTGGCCTATGATAACCATTTCGCGGGTGCGCAGGTTAACAATGCCCAGGCCGGTAGGTTTTTCGCGGGTGCCCGAGTTGCCCCATCCAGCCTCCTGGCCCGGGTTTACGGGGTTGGTTACATCACGAAACTCGGTTCCGGTTGTTGCAGGGGTATATACCGTTTTGGTAACCGGACGGTGCCCCATAATGGCGATAGCCACTTCGTCTTTGGTGATGACTGCTTCGTGCGTTACCCATTCGTAAGGTGCTTCGGGGTATAGTGGCCTTAAGCCTGTGCCATCGGCCATCACGGTCCAGGTGCGCTGCGGCGATTTGCCACCGGTTTCCCAGCAGAAAACGATCTCGCCGGGTACCCATGGGTTCACCTGTATGTGGCCGATCTGGAACGGAACAGATACGATGTACTTGATTTCGCCGCTGTTAACATTCACGCTAAGCAAGCCCGAGGGGCCGGCACCCATGTTGCGGGGGCCAAAGGCAGGTTCAATTTTGGTATTGGGGGCGATGTGTTTCATGGCTTCATCGTGCCCTACACGGCAGTAAACCACTTGTTCATCGGCATCGAGGGCCATATCGTTGCCGGGGTTCATGGCTGCAGGTAGCGTGCCGCAAAGGCGCTGGTATTCGGAAGCGGGTTTCATGGTGCCGGCTTTGCTGTCTGCAAAAACTTTGGCCAGGTTCACTACCCATATCTGTAGCCCGGTAGGGGCGCGACGTGGGGCACCGGGAGCAGCGGGAGTTTGCCCGGGTGTGCCGCTGGGTGTTGATTCGGCATTGGGGTTTATGTTGCGCAAAAAGTATAGGTTCATCGACTTGCGGGCCAGGCAAAGCATGCCGGTATAGCCGCCTTCGGTTATTTGGACGATATCGCCCGTGGTCTCGTTTACGGCCATTGCCTCGTTACGGGCACGGTTTGAGCGGAACACGAGCCATTGCCCGTCGGACGTCCATTGCGGGTGGGTTTGATATATTTTGGAATCGCCGGCAGGGGTGCTGGTCAAAAAGGTGAGCATGGTGCCTGTAACCGGGTCTTTCACCAGCTTTTTTTCGGATGGCCAGCGGCGGCCTATCTGGGCGTTGGCATTCAGGGAAAAAGCGACGGCAGCGTATAAGGCAATGGCAAACAGTGATGATGTTTTCATGAGAATGGCTTTAATTGGTTGGTTAATTGTGTGCAGAACACTTATGCAAAGGTGCTGTTATATGGCTTATTTACAAATGATTGATGCAACAATTTCAATACAATAGTGCTTAATCAATAATTGCCTGATAGACCAGGTTTTTGTATTTGCCGATGAGGGTCTCGTCCCAATTGCTATCTACCTGCGACATAAAGATGCCGAACAGGTCTTCCTTCGGGTCGACCCAGAAACGGGTATAAAAGGCACCGTCCCAACCAAAACTGCCGAGGCTTTCCAACTCGTCGAAATGGCCGTTCTGGGTGCGGATGCCGAAGCCGAGGCCAAATTTATCGCCCATGATGCCGTTGTGGGCAAATGAGGTATAGATAAAGATATCGCCGATGGAATTGGCCGTCATCAGTTCGATGGTTTTGCGGCTCAAAATGCGGGTGCCGTTCAGTTGCCCCTTGTTGAGCAGCATTTGGGCAAAGTGGGAGTAGTCGGCAGCGGTTGATACCAAACCCGCGCCACCCGCAAAGTAGGTCTGCTTTTTAGGGTAGGGGAAGTACTTGGTCACCTTATTGACCTTGCCATCTTTGCCTAAAACATACAGGCTGGCCAAACGCGGGAACTTGCTTTCGGGCAGGCTGAAATAGGTATCGGGCATTTTTAGAGGTTCTAAAATATGTTGACGTATGTATTCGTCCAAAGGCTGATGGCTTAATACTTCGATGAGATAACCGAGCACGTCGACGGACATGCCGTAGTGGAACTCTTCGCCGGGTTGTGATATAAGGGGGAGTTTGGCAAGGGCTTTTATCTTATCGCCAATAGTGCCTTCGGTGGGTAACAGGCCTACGGTCATGCCTGCCGGCTCATAGTATTTCTTTTGGAGCGCATCGCCATAAGTAATGCCGGAGGTATGGTTAAGTAATTCGCGGATGGTGATTTCGCTTTTGGCGGGAATAAGCATGGTGCTATCGCCGGTAGGGGCTTTCACTACTACTTTGGGGCTTTTAAATTGGGGGATGTATTTAGATATGGGATCGGTAAGCAAGAATTTGCCTTGTTCGTAAAGGGTCATCAACGCTACTGACGTGATGGCTTTGGTCATGGAGGCAATGCGGAACTCGGCGTTTTTGGGCATGGGTTTATGGGCTTCGATATCCAACATCCCGAAAGACTTATAGTAAGCTACCTTGCCATGCCTTGCGATTAGGGCTACCATACCAGGCATTTTGCCGCTCATGATAGATTCGTTCATTACGGTATCAATCCGCGATAAGCGGGAAGAAGACAGGCCAACAGTTTCGGGCTTTGCAGGCAACAGACTTTGCGCCGATGCGAACATCGCCGACATGATAAACAGCAATAAGATGCTAATACGCTTATGGATAGCCATGATAATTGGTGAACCGGGTTTGATGGCGAAAGGTACAAAAGGAAACAGGAATACCCAAACGGGCCTTATCCTATTTTAAGATAGTTGGTGGCGATATGGTCTATCTCGTTGGGGTTGTGGCTCACAATAATGCAGGTAGCCCCAATTTCATTTATAATATAAACCAATTGGTTAACCGTGTCCCGCCTCATGTCATAATCTAAAGCCGAAAAGGGCTCATCCATCAGCAGCAGTTCGGGTTTTGTAGCTAATGCCCGTATAATTGCAAGCCGCTGTTGTTGCCCTCCCGAAAGGTATTCGGGCCTGTGAGTTACCAGCGTATCCAATTTGGCAAAATGGAGCAGGCTGTTTATCCAATCGCGGTCGGTAGTGGCGTATTCCATGTGCTGCATTACCGTCATATGTGGAAAGAGGGCATAGTTTTGAAATACAAAGCCAACTTTACGCTTTTGTGGAGGCAGGTTAAAGTTTTGTTTGGTATCGAGCCATAGTTTGCCTTCAAAGGAGATGCGGCCTTTTTCGGGGGTAACAAGTCCTGCTATGGCCTTGAGCAGGGTTGTTTTACCCGAGCCGGATGGCCCGGATATCTTGGTGATGGTATGCGCGGCTATCCAGCTATCCACCCGGAGTATTTGTGGCCCCTGATAGGTACGCATTTTCTTTTCAATGTCAATAACTATCATTCTAATGGGCTTTTGGCGGTATGTTTATTGAAAATGAATACAGCCATAACAATGGCGAATGTAAGCGAGAACAGGATGAGGGAATAAGTATTGGCACTGGCATAGTCCATATTTTCGACCGAATCGTAAATGGCGATGGAGGCTACGCGGGTTACGTTTGGGATATTACCGCCTATCATCAACACGACACCAAACTCGCCTAAGGTATGCGCAAAGGTCAGCACAACGGCAGTAAGTAATGATGGCCTGATATTTGGCAGCAATATCTTTCGAAAGGTTTGATATTCGGTTTTACCCAAGGTGTAAGACGCCTGCGATAGAGATAGTGGCAATTGTTGTAAAGCTGATTTAATAGGTCCAATCATAAAAGGCAAACTATAGATAACCGATGCCAGTACCAACCCGGGGAATGAGAATACCAACTGCAGACTGAAGGTTTGTTGCAGCCAGTGCCCGAGACCATGTTGCGGACTAAATGCCAGCAGCAGGTAAAAGCCGAGAACAGAAGGCGGCAACACAAGGGGCATAGTGATCAAGGCATCGAGGACGATTTTGACGAAAGAACGGCCTTTCGATAGCCAGTAAGCCAACGGGAGACCAATCAACAGCAATATAATTGTTGTTGTGGCTGCCAGTTTTAAAGTTAACCAAATGGGCGACCAATCCATCAGATAAAAGTTGACTCGTTCTTCATTGTTTTACGATATAGCCATATTGGATAAATATCGCTTTAGCGGATGAAGATAGCAGATATTGATAGAATTTTTCGGCTTGTTGGAGATTATTCTCTTTGGCGTGTTTTAAAATAACCATTCCCTGTTCTATAGGGGCGTATAATTTAGGCTCCACGGGGACCCAATACAACTTGACGGTTTGCCCTGCATCCATCAATAGTGACTGACTGGTGAAGCCCATGGTTACTACTCCGGTTGTAATATAGGTGTTTACTTGCGCTATGCTTTCGCCTGTTACTAATTTGGTTTTTATTTTGTCGGCCAAGCCCAATTGTGCCAAAGCTTCTATAGCAGCTTTGCCGTATGGCGCAATTGCAGGGTTGGCTACGGCTACTTTTGCAACATTATTTGTAAGGATGAGGGTTTGCCAATTTTTCAGGTTGATATTTTGCGTGCTGCATACAATTAGGCTGCCGGATGCGTAAACAATGGCCTTATCAATCGCAAAGCCGCTGGTGTACAAGTCTTGCGGGAAACCCATATCGGCAGAGAGGAAGATATCGAAAGGTGCTCCGTTTTTTATTTGGTTGGCGAGGTTGCCCGACGAACCAATAATAGGCTCGACAACTATACCTGTTTTCTGGGCAAAATCGGCATCTAATACCTTGATTACTGATTGAAGGTTAGCTGCAACAGCGACTTTTAAACTTTGTGCGATGCAAAACTGCGATGATAACAGTGCTATCGATAACAGTAAGGCTTTATTTTTTAACATAAACAGGCCATTAAGTGTAATGGCCCAAATATAGCAAACAAGGCTTTCAGTTTTTCAATAAAGCATGTGCCTCTTCGCAGGTAATCTCTTTGTTGTACAGTTCAGATTGTGGTTCCTGTAGTTTTCCGCCATCGTGCAGGTTTCCCGTATCAATGGCCGCGAAACCAATTTCTTCAATCAAATGGGAAACTTTGGCTTTGCATTCCACGTTATCGCCGGCTATGAAAATTGCTCTGCGTTCTTTTAGAGGCAAATCGCTGCGGCCGCTTTCGGCCAAATGCTTAAACCAAATGGTATTAAATGCCTTTACTATATTGGCACCGGGCAAATGCTTGGCTGTCTCCTCGCTCGAAGTTGAGTCTCCAAGGTCAATTAATCCCCCGCCTTCTTTATAAGGGTTCATAGCATCTACCACAATTTTGTCTTTTAACAATACCGGGTCGGGCAGGGCTTCAAACTTGCGCCAGGGAACGGCCAAAATAACCATTTCGCCAAATGCAGCCGCATCGTTTACGCTTAGAGCGATGGCATTATCGCCCAATGCTTTTACCAGGTCTTTTAACGATGAAGGTCCACGCGAATTGCTAATGGCCACAGCATGTCCGGCTTTAATAAAAAGGTTTGCAAGTGTGGCGCCAATATTACCTGCACCAATGATTCCGATTTTCATAAATTTCCATCTTTTTTAGTTGAAAAACACAAAACGCGAATTTTTCAAACAAATCCTATTGATATTATAGAATTTATATAGTCTTAACAACTAAGTGTAGCTATTTGTTTTTTTTAAATTCCATAATTATTTTATCAGATAATTGCTAATTTTGCATTTATTGTAATTAATAACATATAAATATTAAACAATGTGAAAAAAAGACTAAACATTTTATAATTTTCATCATATTGCGTAACTTCGTTATCACACCTTTTTATAAAAATGGAGCAAACTGATTGTAACCAACATGGCTTGTACAGGCCAGAATTTGAACACGACTCATGCGGGACCGGCTTTTTGACAAACATACACGGTCAAAAATCAAACCAGATTATTGTTGATGCGCTGACCATATTAGAAAATATGGAGCACCGCGGCGCATGCGGCTGCGACCCTTTGTCGGGCGACGGAGCTGGAATACTGATTCAGATACCACACGAGTTTTTTATGGAAGAATGCACCAGTCTCGAGATCAGCCTTCCTGAGCCCGGCGAGTACGGTGTGGGTATGACCTTTTTACCAAAGGATCCGGCAGTGAAAAAGGCTAGTCGCACTATCATAAAAAATGCTGCTGAAAAACTGGGTTTGCATATTTTGGGCCACCGCAAAGTACCTGTAAATCCTTCATGTGTTGGCGAAACAGCTCTTGCTGCAGAACCGGATATCGAACAGATATTTATTGCTCGGCCGCACCATATTATCAACCCTGACGATTTTGAGCGCAAATTGTATGTTTTGCGCCGCTATATCACCAAAACCGTTAGCGAATCGATAAAGGATGCACCTGAGCATTTTTATTTTACTTCGTTAAGTTGTAAAACCATTATCTACAAAGGGCAGTTAACTACTTACCAGGTTAGGCAATATTTTAACGACCTCTCAGACCCGCGCATGGCATCAGCTTTTGGGATGATACACTCGCGGTTTTCAACTAATACATTCCCCTCATGGCGTTTGGCACAGCCCTTTCGTATGATGGCGCACAATGGCGAAATCAATACTTTAACGGGCAATTTGAACTGGTTTTATTCCGGTTTAAAATCATATGTGTCTCCTTATTTCACGCAAGATGAGATGGAAATGTTGCTACCGGTAATTGACAATAACCAGTCCGATTCGGCATGTTTGGATAACATCGTTGAGATACTGCTTCACTCCGGCCGCTCACTACCGCATGTAATGATGATGCTGGTACCAGAGGCATGGGATGGCAATGAGCAAATGGACCCTATAAAAAAGGCGTTCTACGAGTATCATGCAACGTTAATGGAGCCATGGGATGGTCCGGCCGCATTAACTTTCACTGACGGTAAATTGATTGGAGCTTTGTTAGACCGGAATGGCCTGCGCCCTTTGCGCTACGTGGTCACCAGCGACAATCGCGTTATCGTAGCATCCGAAGCGGGTGTGTTGGCATTAGACGAAACTACCGTAATACGAAAAGGCCGTTTACAGCCTGGTAAGATGTTGTTGATTGATACCGAGCAAGGTAAAATCATCACCGATGATGAAATAAAACGTAAAATAGCCGGAGCTCAGCCTTATGGTCGATGGTTAGAAAATTATAAGATCCGCTTGGAAGAACTGCCCGAGCCGCGATTAACATTCTCGAGCTTGGCTTCAGATTCTGTTTTTAAATATCAGCAAGTGTTCGGTTACTCGCGCGAGGATATCGAGACCATCATCATGCCGATGGCTATTGATGGTAAAGAGCCTATAGGTTCGATGGGTACCGATGTGCCGCTGGCAATATTGTCGGATAGGCCACAGCACCTTTCAAGTTACTTTAAACAGTTTTTCGCACAGGTTACCAACCCGCCAATCGACCCGATTCGCGAACGTTTGGTAATGAGCCTGGCTACCTTTATAGGTAACAATGGCAATTTGCTGGATGAAGATAAGATGCATTGCCATTGCGTAACGCTGAAACATCCCATCCTGAACAATTACGAACTGGAGAAGCTACGTAGTATCGATACAGGCCTGTTCCATGCCAAAACATTGCAGACTTATTTTAAGGCTGATGGTCAGCCCGGTTCGCTCGAAAAGGGGATAGCCAGGCTTTGCCGATATGCCGATGACGCTGTTGACGACGGCTTTGAAGTATTGATACTGTCCGACCGGGCAATTGATTCTGAGCACGCGCCAATTCCATCCTTAATGGCTGTTTCGGCAGTGCATCACCATCTTATTAAGAAGGGTAACCGGGGTTCGGTAGGTTTGGTGGTTGAGGCCGGTGATGTTTGGGAAGTGCATCATTTTGCCTGTTTATTGGCATTTGGCGCAAGTGCCATTAATCCATACCTCGCGTTAGCAAGTATAGAAACCCATAAAAATGACGGCAAATTAAACAGTGGTCTTGATTTTAAAGCGCTTTCGAAGAACTATATTAAGGCCGTTAGCGATGGTTTATTAAAGATATTCTCCAAAATGGGTATCTCCACCTTACAATCATACCATGGTTCGCAGGTGTTTGAGATTTTGGGCCTGAATAAAGAGGTGGTTGACCGTTACTTTACCGGCGCGGTAACTCGCATAGGTGGTTTAAGCACCGACGATATAGCCCGCGAAGCCTTGTGTAAGCACAAAATAGGTTTCGGTGAGGCGAAAAATGAGATACATTTATTGCCCGAAGGTGGTATTTACCAATGGAAACGCAGGGGCGAGGCCCACTTGTTTAATCCGGATACCATCCACCTGTTGCAGCATGCCACAAAAACCAACGACTACAACGTTTACAAGCGATACGCTAAATTGATTAACGAGCAAACTGAGAAGCATTATACCATTCGCGGATTACTTGATTTTGCGCATCACCGCGAGTCTATTTCGATTGACGAAGTTGAACCGGCTGAGAACATCATGAAGCGTTTCGCGACAGGTGCGATGTCTTTTGGCTCTATCTCGCACGA
The DNA here is from genome assembly GCF_903893715.1 of uncultured Mucilaginibacter sp. GTDB lineage: Bacteria > Bacteroidota > Bacteroidia > Sphingobacteriales > Sphingobacteriaceae > Mucilaginibacter. The sequence continues at coordinate 6,442 of NZ_CAITNG010000066.1, read as the reverse complement.
AGCGCACAGCACGTTGGCTATTGCCATGAACCGTATAGGTGCCAAAAGCAATACCGGCGAAGGTGGTGAAGACGAAATGCGTTATATACCAATGCCGAACGGCGACTCGATGCGTTCTGCCATCAAACAGGTCGCCTCAGCACGTTTTGGGGTTACCAGTAACTATTTGACCAATGCCGACGAGTTACAGATAAAAATGGCCCAAGGCGCAAAGCCGGGAGAAGGTGGCCAGTTGCCGGGTGATAAAGTGGATGCATGGATAGCCAAAACACGCCACGCCACACCTGGTGTAGGTTTGATATCGCCGCCACCACACCACGATATTTATTCGATCGAAGACTTGGCACAGCTGATATTCGATTTGAAGAATGCCAACCGCGCCGCACGTATCAACGTAAAGTTGGTTTCTAAAGCGGGCGTTGGCACCATTGCAGCAGGCGTTGCCAAAGCACATGCCGATGTTATCCTGATAGCAGGTTACGATGGTGGTACAGGAGCGTCGCCTATAAGCTCGATAAAGCATGCAGGATTGCCGTGGGAGTTAGGTTTAGCCGAAGCCCACCAAACCCTGGTACGCAATAAATTACGCAGTCGTGTGGTGTTACAGGCCGACGGTCAGATGAAAACCGGCCGCGATTTGGCCATTGCTGCCTTAATGGGAGCAGAGGAATGGGGCGTTGCAACGGCCGCTTTGGTTGCAGGCGGCTGTATCATGATGCGCAAATGCCATTTGAACACTTGCCCTGTAGGCGTAGCAACACAAGACGCTGAACTGCGTAAGCTGTTTACCGGCAAGCCGGAACATATTGTTAACCTGTTTCGCTTTTTGGCAGAGGAAATGCGCGAAATCATGGCCGAATTAGGTTTCCGCACCATAAACGAAATGGTAGGCCGCGTACAATTCCTTAAAGTAAGGGATGGTTTAAAACATTGGAAGTTGAACAAAATTGACCTTTCGGGGATTTTACACCCGGTTTACAATGCTAAAGGAGCAACGCTTTACAATAGCGAAAAGCAGGACCATGGCATGGACGAAATAATTGATTGGAAGCTATTGGAGCAAGCGAAACCCGCATTGGAAGACCAAAGCCCGGTTTTTGCCTCTTTCGATGTGAAAAATACAGACCGTACTATAGGCACTTTGTTATCAAACGAGATATCAAAACGTTATGGTTCAACTGGATTGCCGGAAAATACCATCAACTACAAGTTCACAGGTTCGGCAGGGCAAAGTTTTGGAGCTTTTGCTGCAAAAGGCATATCCTTCGAACTGGAAGGCGAAGCCAATGATTATGTAGGTAAGGGTCTTTCAGGTGCGCAGTTGGCTATTTACCCGTCAAAAGATGCAACTTTTGTTCCTGAAGATAATATTCTGATTGGTAACGTTGCTCTTTATGGCGCAACATCGGGTGAGGTATTTATCCGTGGTATGGCGGGCGAACGTTTTGCCGTGCGTAACTCGGGCGCTACAGCGGTTGTAGAAGGTGTTGGCGATCACGGTTGCGAATACATGACTGGTGGACGAGCCCTCATCTTAGGTAAAACAGGCCGTAACTTTGCTGCAGGTATGAGCGGTGGTATCGCCTGGGTTTACGATCCTGAAGATACTTTCACTGAAAACTGCAATACCGAGATGGTGGACCTTGACCCACTATCTGCAAAAGACAAAGAACAGATAGTTACCCTGTTGCGCAAGCACGTACAAATTACGGGCAGCACTGTGGCCAAATCCTTGTTGGAAAACTGGGAAGAATCATTGCTCAAGTTTGTTAAGGTATTCCCTAAAGAATACAAAAAGGTTTTACAACAGGCACAATATCAAACCATCAGCTAATTATTATAATGGGAAAACCAACCGGATTTAAAGAGTTCGACAGGGAACTGCCGTCAAAAATTACCCCTAAAGAACGCATTACGAACTATAACGAATTTGTACAGCCCTATTCGGACGAAAAGCTAAACGAACAAAGTGCCCGCTGCATGAATTGCGGTGTGCCTTTTTGCCATAACGGGTGCCCGCTTGGCAATATCATCCCCGAATTTAACGACGCCGTTTATCGTAAAGATTGGGAGGAAGCGTATACCATCTTATCATCGACTAATAACTTTCCTGAGTTTACAGGCAGGATATGCCCTGCGCCATGCGAGGCCGCTTGCGTATTGGGCATCAATAAACCGCCTGTAGCAATTGAAGAGATTGAGAAGCATATCATCGAGATAGCATATTCTAAAAACCTTGTAAAACCTACCGCGCCTTTGGTTAAAACCGGTAAAAAAGTGGCCGTTGTAGGGTCGGGCCCTGCTGGTTTGGCTGCTGCAGCCCAACTGGTAAAAGCCGGCCATTTGGTAACAGTTTACGAGCGCGATGATAAACCCGGAGGTTTGTTACGTTTCGGCATCCCCGATTTTAAATTGGAGAAATGGGTAGTTGAACGTCGGGTTAAACTGATGGAAGAGGATGGTGTGGTGTTTAAACTGAACACCGAAGTTGGCAAGGATATTATGCCCGAAGAACTTGTTCGTGGCAACGATGCTGTGATACTGGCCGGCGGTTCAACTATTCCACGAAACTTGCCTATACCGGGACGCGACTTAAAAGGCATTTACTTCGCGATGGATTTTCTGAAACAACAGAATAAACGCGTAAGCGGAATAGGCTTTAACGCTGAAGATATTTTAGCTACAGGCAAAGATGTAGTGGTAATTGGTGGTGGTGATACCGGTTCCGACTGTGTGGGTACCTCAAACCGCCAAGGCGCCAAATCGGTTACCCAATTTGAAGTGATGGGCAAACCGCCCGAACAACGCACACAACATATGCCTTGGCCAACTTATCCAATGTTGCTAAAAGTAACCAGCTCGCACGAAGAAGGTGCTGTGCGCCATTGGGGAGTTAATACTAAGGAGTTTTTAGGTGATGCGGACGGCAACCTGCGTGCTTTACGCGTAACCGATGTAAGTTGGGAACTCGATGTCATGAACCGGCCCGTTAAATTTGTTGAAGTTGAAGGTTCAGAACGCGAAATGCCTTGTCAGGCTGTGTTTTTGGCGATGGGCTTTTTACACCCGCAACATACTGGTATGTTGGAGCAGTTAGGTGTTGAGCTTGATGAGCGTAAAAACGTGAAGGCTCGTGAGGGTGTTTATCGTACCAATACAGGTAAAGTATTTGCCGCGGGCGATATGCGCCGTGGCCAGTCGTTGGTAGTATGGGCAATATCCGAAGGCCGTGAATGTGCCCGTAGGGTAGACGAGTTTTTAATGGGCCATTCTGCTTTAGAAAGCAAGGATGCCATTAACCTGTTTGAGCAGGTGTTTTAAAAGTACAACTAAACCAAACCTTAATAGCATTCGGGACGGCAAAATTTTGCTGTCCCGTTTTGTTTTTATAGCTTTAACAGCAGTATTTCAAAGAACCGTGATACCATGAAAAAGTACATGTTTGTCGTTTTTGTCCTCTTGGTTTCGGTTGGTGCAAACGCCCAGCAGGCAACAACCCCAACATCGCCGGCCACTCCACCCATAGCTGCGCAGGCTTCCCTTTCTCAACCCACGGCCCTGATGGTCGGCTCTAAAGCCCCCGATTTCAACGGGGTCGATTATTTAGGCAAAAAGCACAGTTTAAAAGCCCTGTTGAAAAAAAACAATGCCATCGTGCTGTTCTTTTACCGGGGGCAATGGTGCCCTTATTGTAACAAGTATATCAAAGAGATACAAGACAATTTGGCCAAGATTACCTCGAAGGGAGTTATTGTAATAGGCGTTACCCCCGAAACCGAACTTGCCATCAACACCACCATATCCAAAACCGGGGCATCGTTCCCCATTATCAACGACAAGGGCTACAAAATAATGAAAGCCTACAGGGTCGATTATGTGGTGAGTGCCAGCGACCTCGACCTGATGCATAAATACCATATCGATATGGACGCCAACAACGGCAATATGGACCATGTATTGCCCATACCCGCAACCTACGTCATCAACAAAAAAGAGAAGATCATTTTCGCACATTTTGATACCGACTACCGTAAACGGGCCAATATCAACGATTTAATGAGCGCGTTGACTTTCAATACGGGCAATTAGACCTTATAGGCCCGAATAATAATCGTAACCCTGCTCCGCCCAATAGTCAGGCGGACGTTGGTTGCTAAAACTAATGGTGGCAATCCTTTTCAGGTTTTTGATACCATATTTTACAGGGATGATGAGCCTTAACGGCGCACCGTTCTGTATAGGGATGGGCCCATCATTAACCTCGTACGCAAGTAGCGTTTGCGGGTGCAGGGCACTCGGCATATCAATCCCAACATAATACTGCTTGTCTTCGGTAGCAAAACCTACATACTCCATGGCCGCTTGTTTATCAAGCTTATAATGCGCTACAAAATCACTGAATTTTACTCCTGCCCAATGTTGTATCTGGTCCCAGCCTTCAACGCATTTAAAGTCGTATATCAGCTCGGTTTTGGGCAGTGCCTTAATATCGTCTATCGTTAGGGTCAAGGTCTCTGTAGGGCTTTTAACTACCTGCATTTTCCAGTTTGCGGGGTTAAAGTTATCGGGCATGCCCACGTAGCTGTTGCTGCGCAGGTTTTTTGGCACCATTTCTTTCGGATATGTTTTTACCAGGTGGTTACCGCTAAACAGCCTTCTGCAAAATAGCTCGGTCTGGTTTAAGGCCCTGCGCAATGGCGCTTTGGCACCGGCCGTTACGGTTTTAACTTCTTCAGGACTGTTGGCAAGCCATTTCCAGCCACCAAATGCGGCAGCCTGCAACACAATAAAGCTGCCAAATGCGATAAACCTGCGCCGTTTTATCTGCTTGTCCAACAAAGCTTCGGCATCCAGTTCCTCAATTTTATGGTTTGGCGAAGTGTCGTTCGGTTTCGGTGTTTGTCCGGGATCGTTAATTGGCTCTTCCATGTTCTTCGTTTGCTAATTCGTTCAACGTCTTATCATCAATTACTTCAAAACCGGTAATTACCGACTGGAAATTCTTCCATCCTGCCATGATCACCTGGAAAATATGTATCAGGAAAAAGAACACATAGCCCAGTGTAAGCGCGAAATGTATAATCCTTGCAAAATGGTAGCCTCCGCATATAAAGCACAGCCAGTTAAGCTGCACGGGTTTGTAAATGGCCAGCCCCGTAATTATCGAACCAAAGCCCATCACGATAATTGAGGTATAGGCTATGCGCTGCGCGGCATTGTACTTGTTTTGCGGCGGCGCTGTTTTGCGGATATGCAGGTCGTGCAACACCACTAACCAAGCCTCTTTAAACGACTTTTTTTGAGGTACCAGTTCGCGCCATTCGCCCGAAATGATGGTATAGAGTACATACAACACCCCGTTGGCAAAAAAGAACCACATAAACAAAAAGTGCAGCGCCATACCTTCCGACAAACGGTGGCTGATGTTAAAGAACCTGTAAAAACCTTCCGGGAAAAAGTTGAACAGCACTTTGCCGCCTATCACTATCTTGTACACATCGTTGCCCCAATATATGAGCATGCCGCTCCATGTCATCAAAAACAACACCGGGAAGTTGATCCAGTGGAACCAGCGCATGGCCAGCGAATGCTTTTCTACGATTTTTTTCATTGATTGGGGTTAATGGTTTAGATGCCTGAAAGTACAACTTTTTGTGCAGACAATATCTCACCATTGGAAATATTCTGTACAAAGCCGATTACTTCCCAGCCCTGAGCGTTATAACCTTGTGGCAGCTTAACAGTGGCCGTACCGTTTGGTTGCTTAAGACTGATACTATTCATCTCGCGTACGATATTTACATGGTTTAGTACCCGGCCGCCGTTCTCGCCGCGTTTAACGTCGGTATGTCCGGCTTTTTGAACGAAGGCTATCAGCAGGTCTCGGTTGGCGCTGCTGGCTTTGGTTTCATATTGCACAGTAAGCTGATTGGCATTCACACTCGCGTTGTCAATGGTCAGCTGGTCGTTATTGGCTTTTTGCAAGCCGTTTTGTATCGCGCTCCGCAGGCTGCTTTCGTTTGAACCTACAAACTCAGTTTTGCCGTTTACCACAATTTGTGGGGTGTAAACCGACTCCAATTTCAACCAGCCGGCATACTGCCTTTGTCTTGATGAGTATTCCGCACTGCTAAACTGATCCTTCCAACCCAGGCTGTTCCAGTAATCTACATGATAAGCCAACACATACACGGGCAGATTTTTGTCTTCCTTTACTATTTTGGCCACCAGTTCATCGGCAGGTGGGCAGCTCGAACATCCTTCCGAAGTAAAGAGTTCTACCAAAGCAAAGCCGTTATTTGGAGCGGCCTTGGCTTTGCGCGGAGTCCTGAACGCGCTGAATGTTAATGCTGTTAGGCTTAATAAGCCAATGATTGTCAGTATCTTATAAGTTTTCATATCGTTTTAAATAAATGATTTTATCCCTTAGTCGATATCGGTC
>NZ_CAITNG010000065.1 GCF_903893715.1 uncultured Mucilaginibacter sp. | reverse complement strand
GTAACGGGTTCTACCGGTGCAACGGGAGCTACTGGTGTAACAGGCTCTATCGGAGCAACTGGTGTAACGGGTTCTACCGGTGTTACAGGTTCCATCGGAGCAACTGGTGTAACGGGTTCTACTGGTGTTACAGGTTCCATCAGAGCAACTGGTGTAACGGGTTCTACTGGGGCAACTGGTTCTACCGGGGCAACGGGAGCTACTGGAGTAACAGGCTCTATCGGAGCAACTGGTGTAACAGGTTCTACCGGTGCAACGGGAGCTACTGGAGTAACAGGCTCTACTGGCGCAACTGGGTCGACTGGTGCAACGGGGTCAACGGGGGCTACCGGTGCTACAGGCTCGACTGGTGTTACAGGTTCTACTGGGTCAACAGGTACTACAGGAAGTACTGGTGCTACCGGCGTTGGTTTTGCTAATGGTACGGCGGCAGGTCAAGTTTATCTGACAGGGTCCACTCCTTTTGCGCCGCAAGGTGCACAAACGGTTACCGGCGATATAACGATCAGCTCTACAGCGGTTACATCATATAACAACATTGTACCGGTTACCAAAGGTGGTACGGGTTTAGCTACCATAACCGCCAATGGTGTTTTATTGGGTAATGGTACGGGTAATCTGCAAACCGTTGCCCCGGGTACAGCAGGTAATATACTAACCTCAAACGGTACTACATGGTCGTCGGCTGCCAGTTCGGGTGTGCCTTATTCAGGCGCCACAGGCGCGGTTAATTTGGGAGCGCATGATTTGACAGTGAATAGTTTGACCATAGGTTTAGGTAAAGGGCAAAATGCTCAAAACACAGCCCTTGGCGGGAATGCCTTATCAAGTTCACTCAGCAGCGGTACCCGTAACACTGCTGTTGGTTACGATGCCATGCTTAATTATGTGGGAACAAGTTTTGATAACAATACCAGTGTGGGCTATTTTAACATGGTAGGCTTAACTACAGGTAACGCGAATACTTCAGTTGGCGGCGAAACCATGCTTTCTGTTGGGACAGGTTCAAGCAACACAGCAATTGGTAACCATGCTTTATTAAATGTTACCAATAGCCAAAACACAGCTTTAGGTGCAAGCGCCGGAAGTACAGTTACATCGGGGGCGAATAATACCTTATTAGGCTTTAATGCCGACGTGGCTTCGGCAACGTTGAACAACGCCACAGCAATTGGCTCTGGTGCCAGCGTTGCTGCAAGCAATACCATGCAATTGGGCAATACAACGATAACCAATGTAAAAACCAGCGGTACCCTTACCGCGGGTGCGGTTACCTATCCAAATACCGATGGTACAAGCGGCTATGTGTTAACTACCAATGGCAGCGGTACACCTACCTGGCAAGCTGCTGCGGCAGGAGCTTCGGCAACCGGATCAACTAATTATATGGCTAAGTTTACAGGTGCAAGCGCTTTGGGTAACAGCTTGATCTATGATGATGGAACAAATGTTGGCATTGGAACATCAAGTCCTTCCGCACGGTTCCAGATCGGAACTGATGGGTCTGGCAGTGCCGAAAATTATAAATGGGGAGTAGTTAATGGCTTTAATACACTACAACTTGGTTATAGACAAACCGGATGGAAATTTAAGACGGACAATAGTTCGGGGGTGGTCAATAACCTTATTTTTTCAAAAACCAATGGAACAACCGATGTTGATTGTTTAACCCTTTCGGGTGGTGGCGATATTACAGCTGCAAATAATTTGAACGTGACCGGTAATATAACGGCGGCGAATGGCATTTTCACAAATTTGAATGTAGACAATGGTAGCCTTTCTTATTCTAACTCGAATGGCTTTTTTGGTATCAAAACAAACGGGGCCCCCACTTCTTTATTTCAGGTTTCTACAAATTCAGGTGGTAACTTTAGTTTAAAATATGACGATGGCGCCGGAACTTTGGGTGGCGGAACCCTTGCATTGGCTTTTAGGAATAACGCCTGGAAGTTAAATGTCCAACAAAATAGTGGGGTTTTGTCTGATCTGGTATACTATTATAATAATGGAACATCCGATCTCGAATATATGAGATTGAATACTTCAGGTTATCTTGGTTTAGGGACATCATCAATATCTCATTTACTTACGTTGAATGGAGGTGCTTATTGTGATGGTACTACCTGGGTAAACGCCTCCGACGCACGTTTAAAAAGAGATATCCTACCTTTGCATAAATATGGTTTAGCACAAGTAATGCAATTAAAACCTGTAACCTATTTCTATAAATCTGATAAAACCAACCATCCCGAAGTAGGTTTTATTGCGCAGGATGTACAAAAAATAATTCCGGAAGTAGTGAGCGGTAAGGAAGGCGATTTGAGCAAGGGAGAAACTTTGGGCTTATCATATGGAAATTTAGTCCCTGTTTTAACTAAGGCCATTCAAGAACAACAAAAACAAATAGAAGCGCAACAAAAACAAATAGATGAGTTAAAGGCTTTGGTTGATAAATTGATTAAAGCAAAACAATAAAAGGGTATCGCGCAAAGCGAAACCTTTGATATCCGTTTTAATGAAAAGAGGCTGCCTTTTTTAAGGACAGCCTCTTTTTGCATTAGTGAACAAGGTTAGGCAATGTTCTCTTTCAAAGCGGTTTCCACTTTGATACTTTCCATGGGTTGTATCAGGTCGACATAATCCTGTATGCTGCCATCGTTTAAACACATTTCGATGATTTTTCGGCCCAAGGGGTGCAGGTCGGGTACGAGGTATTCTTCCAATTCTTTTTTGAAGAACGAGGTGAGTATTTGCGCGCCCGCATCATAACCTTCGGTGCCATTGTCTTTTTGCAAATCGACCTGTAAAAAGTGCTTTGGTATGGTTTGGCCTTCTATTTTTAATGATTCGAGGGCGTAACCCAATAGCGGGCAGCGCGATGGCGCCAGTGGCTCTTTTTTAAAGTTTACGTTACCACGTCTCGACAGGTACTCGCGCGCTATCCACTGTCCGCTAAAGCCAACCTCGTAAGCGCCGATGTGTTGGTTAGGTATCAATATATAGCGGGTAAGCGGTGTGGTCAATATCTGCTCCAGCAGTAAATTGGCCTGTACCACCTTTAAGCCTGTGGCAAAGGGCCAGTACGAGCCCACCCCTTCGCTTATCATGCCTTTACCGGTGCTGATAACGCTTGGGTTTGCGTGGCCCCGAGGAGCAACCAAGCGCCACAACCAGGCCAATGCCGGCGGCAGGATATGGAAGATGCCAATGATGCCATAAGTAGGATTATCGCGCGTGCAGGGCGGCGTGCGTATGCCAAAGCTGCGGATGTCGATTTCCATCGGTACATCGATGGTGTTCTCTACGTGCCTGCGCGGTAATATTACCCTTGGGTTAGGGCAAGGTTTGCCCGGCGCGTCCATTGATGGTTCCCATATCAAACAGGTAGCCTCGGGTTTGCCATTGATGCTCAAAAACATCAAAGGCTCTTTTGGGTGGATGGTGGCCCGTTCAATATCAGGGTCGGTGCCGTATTGGGTGATGTGGTTGATACGAAGGAACCAACCATACTCGGCATCTATAATCACCAGCTTTTTACCGTTTTGCAGCGCGGGCAAAGCCAGAGCCATATCATCGGTAATGGGTTGCAGGGTTGATTCATCCTTCATCTCGATATAATACTTCTCGTTGCTTTTGAGGTTGGTACCCAGCAGCAACCGCCCGTCGAGTTCGCGGTGAGAGGCCGAGGTCATTTCGCTTTTACCGCCACCGCTGGCACCTTCGTGCATGATGACAAAATCGTTCTCGTAAGGCGTGGTTACCTTCACAGCCGAAGCGTGCAGGGTTGTCCAGCCTTCTTCTTCGCCAATGTTGAGCAGTACGCCGTACACCCCTTTTTTTGCGCTTGGGCCAGGGTACAGGTTATAGGCAAACATCTCGTGCATTTTTTCGAGGCGGTTGTGTACTACCACTTGTTTGCCCCCAAAATGCGTATGCCTGAAAGACGGTGCCACATAAATAACCGCGCGCGGCTTAAAGGAATATGGTATTTTGCTGCGGGGGATAAAACCCTGCAAATCGGCCAGGCAGGTGGCAAAAAAGCCCGCGTTGGCAGGCGCCACCAGTAATGAAGGGTAACCATTCTCTTCGCCGCCCGACATAAAGGGCACTACGATGAGCTCATCCTGTTCGGCAAACCAGGCGAAGGTTTCGGTACGCAGCGCATCAAACTCAGCACCATATTTATCTTTAAATTTAGGTTTATCGGTAGGTCGGCTATCACCTATCACCATGCAATCGGGATCGCGGCGGCGCAGGTATGGGTCGGTATAGTTTACCGATACGCCGTTTTTGCATCGTACTACCGAGGCTTCAACGATATTGCCAAAGCCCGGGGTATCGTACGAAACTTCGTATATATTATCGGCCGAACGGCCAAAGGAAAGGTCGATCAGGTCTTCCCTGCTTTCGGCGAGTATCACTTCTTTGTTTTCGAGCAGGTTCCTTAATTCTGCCGGAAGGATGAATTTTTTTAATAATGATTTTTCCATAGCATACTGATTTTGGGGTACTGTTTAGCGGCTAAACAGGCAGTGTATTTTTACACTATTAAACCGTGCCCAATGCTATGGAAATGCCCGCCCCTTATAAATGACGGGCATCATAAAGGGGTGCGGGCTATGATATTTGCCAAAAGCTCAAAAACGGTATGTAAACCCGAATTGATTTTACCATAATGAAAATTATGGATGCCCGATATTATCTATTTTGTTTATGGGCGATGAATAAAGACAAGCTAATATGTTCGCTGTCATATTTTTTTGAGGGTTTTGCGAGTTGGTTGGGTACTTTAAATGCGTAGGTTGGGATATTTCTTTTTTTTATGGTGATTTTTTGGGGGAAGGGTTGTTTGAGTTTGATAGGATGAGTGGTGAGCATATTGTAGTTTGTTTGTCTAAAGCGAGGGTAGGATATAAAAAACAATTTAGGCCGCTATGGGCGGGGGACCCTCTTACTTTTTGCTTGACCAAAAAGTAACAAAAAGTCAAGTTAGCAGGAAGGCTTCTTTTCGCTCAAAGCCACACCGCACAAGCCGGCAGAACCACGGGCTGCAACCTTTGGCCGCGTTTGCGCTGTTACCCATGCTTCAGGCAAAAATTGCTATGCCCCTCCCTGCGCACAAGGCCACCATTGTTCTGCCTGCTTTTGGCCGAAGCTGTCCTGCTGACGTGGGAGGAAACCTCTTATTTAATTAATACAAATGTAATTTTTGTAATAACAAATATTTCTTTGTATATTGCAGATAATTTGCAATAAAACACCTTTTTGTGCCTGTGAGCCCTTTTTTGGGGTTGAACATGGCTGTGCCTTATACTGTAATTAAAACCAAATAAAACAATATATGAAAACGATTGATGCATTTACACTAACACCCAAACAACAACGCTTTTGCGATGAGTATTTGATGGACATGAACGCCACCCGGGCGGCTTTGCGGGCGGGGTATACGCAGGCCACGGCCATGAACGGGCAGCTGATGGAGATGCCCAAGATTCAGGCTTATTTAAAGGAGCGCACGGCGCAAGCGGCGCAAAAACTGC